>JBDRQI010000038.1:0-14720 GCA_043826355.1 Candidatus Omnitrophota bacterium | reverse complement strand
CTCTTCCGGACCGCCGGGTTTTTTAACAAGGCCCGTCAGGGCCGAGGCCCGGGCCGGAAAGGCGGTAATGCTGTCTCCTTCTCCGGAAAGGGCCGCGGCTACAACGTCCGGGCGGAAACCGCGGGCTTGAAGCCCGTTTTCAATGCGCTGGAGTAAAAAATTAACCGCCTTTTCCTTGACTTCCTTTCCTTTTCCCCAGGCTGCCAGCCCGGCGTCAACCGCACCGCTCAACGAAATCCGGAAATCGGCTTTCCAGGCAATTTCCAGCGCTCCCTGCGCCAGCCGGCGCAATCCAAACGGGTCGGAAGAACCCGACGGCTCTATCCCGGCCGCGAAGAGACCGCAGAGATGGACTATTTTATCCGAAAAAGAGAGTACCCGGCTCAGCCTGTTTTCCGGCAGGCGGTCTCCGGAATAACGGGGCAGCAAGTGTTCTTTCACAACCTCTGAAACCGCGGCCGGGTATCCGGACCGCTTCAGGAGACTGGCCGCCATTATTCCGGCCACTTCCGGAAACTCGCGCACCATGCTGGTCGCCGCATCGACCTTGGCTACCTTTGCCGCCGCGCTTACAATTTCTGCCTCTCCTACTTTCAAGTTCACCTTCCGGGCAAAATCAGCGGTAATTTTTCCCAGGGCCTGGCTGTAATCGGCCAGGGAACCGATTGACGCCTGGAAGATAACCTTGTTCAATTTATCCAGATGTTCCGGAATGGCAACTTGAACGTCTTCCTGCCAAAAAAACCGGCCGTCCTCCAACCGGCTCTCCAAAACCCAGAGGAACCCCCTGGCAATCTCTTGGGTAATCCGACCGTCAGTGATGATAATGAATTCCGGCAACAGTTTTTTCTCCGGCCCGAAGAGCGGCAGGCATTTCAGATTTTCGATGATAATCGCGGCCGCCTCTTCCGGGTAAGAAATGTTTTTCAAATCAAGACGGCTTAAAGCCGCTTCCGGATATTCAAGGGTAAGCGCTATCTTATTCAAACTTTCCGGGGAATAATTCGCTCCGGGCGGCACAAAAGATTTTATCTTCCGGGTAAGCTTTTTAACTCTCTCCCCGGCATCAAGCGTAATGAAATTTTTGGAAGAAGATTTAAAATAATCGGGGATTGAACTTATCCTAATCTTTTGGGGTGAAAGAATCGGATGGCCAGAGGTATAAGACCGGGCTTTCACCCCGGCAAACTCCACCGGCAGAACCTTATCATCTAATAAAGCGAGGATTGAGGTGACGGGACGGATAAAAGATACCTCACCGACGCCCCAGCGCATCGGCAGGTTAAAAGAGAGAGCGTTGAGCAGTTTCGGCGTTAATTCTATCAGGATTTCCCGGGTAGACCGCCCCTTCTCTTCCCGGAGATAATAAGAGACTTTTTTCTTGCCGTCGTCCTTGACCTTCAGGTCTTTGGGATTTATTTTGTGCGCCCGGCAATAACCAAGCCCGGCCGGCGTAGGCTTTCCGTCCGGCTGAAAAGCCTTTGCGGCCGGCGGCCCGGCTACTTCCACAACCCGGGCTGCTTGTTTCTTCGGCAAACCTTCAACGAACACAACCAGGCGCCGGATAGTGGTAAACGCTTTTAGTTTTTCCGCCGGTATCCGGTTCTCAATGAGGGACTGACCGAACCTTGCAGACAACTGTTCCGCGAGGTCTGAAATTGACTCCGCCGGAAGATCTTCTGTGACTACTTCCAACAAAAAATCCATATCTTTAAATTATACTGCACCGAACAGGGTTAAGGCAATAGCGTGAATTGCCTTAACCTCTTGTTTAAACGTATAATAATGATTTCAAAGCAGAGAAAAAATGCTTCCCCAAAACAAAAAAATCAAAATCCTGATTTTTCTCTCCATAAACGCCGTCTACTTCTTTTCGTTCTTCCAGCGAGTGGCGGTGCCGGGTACAATATTCAATGAACTTCAGACCTCTTTTTTGCTATCTGCTTCGGCGGTCGCCACGCTCGGCACGCTCTACCTGTATATCTACGGAGGAATGCAATTTCTGGCCGGGATGATGGCCGACCGGCTGGGCGCCGGCCGGGTACTCATAACCGGCGGAGCGCTTTTAAGCGCGGGTTCAATACTCTTTCCTTTATCCCGTTCCCTGACCGCTCTTTATCTAAGCCGCGCCCTGGTGGGATTTGGAGCCAGCCTCATCTTCATCAGCATCATCAAAGAACTCGACAACCTCTTTGACAACCGCGATTTTCCTTTCTTTTTAGGGGTGTCGCTTGTCCTGGGTTATTCCGGCGGACTTTTCGGGACGCTGCCGTTTGAACGCACCGTCCACTTTTTCGGTTGGCGCAACTCCCTGTTCGCGGCCGGAATCTTTTGCAGCCTTGCCGTAATCTGCATGTCCCTGCTGCTGCAAAAAACCGGACACCTTGCAAAAAAGGGCAAAAAATTCTCCTTCCGGGTCATCCTGAGCATCATCCAAAACAGAATATCCATCCCGGTAATCTTTTCCGGTTCCATCAACTTCTCCCTCTATTTTTTGATTCAAGCCGCCTTCGGAAAAAAACTTCTCCAGGATTGCTGCCACCTGGATTCCAGAACCGCAGCCGGCTTTACCTTCATAATGATGCTGACTGCAATCGGCTGTTCTTTTTTCAGCGGGTTCTATTCCCGAATTATCGGCCGGCGCAAACCGATCATGGTCTGCGCAACCTCCGTTACCCTTTTTTCAATTCTGCTTATGACCCTGGCGCTAATTTATCATTTCACAGTCTGGTGGTTATTGTTTGGTTATATCCTCCTGGCAGTGTCATCGGGCGCTTCACCGGTCTATACCACCTCAATGAAAGAACTTAGTCCGGCGGAATCGGCCGCCACTGCGGTCGGTTTCCTCAACGGAATTTGCTACCTTTTGGTTTCTTTTTTTATCAATCTGGCCGGTTTCGGTCTGGACCGGTTCCGCGCTTCGGCTATTCACACCAGCCAGGCCGTCATTTATCCGCCCCAGGCCTATTTAACTATATTCATCGGTTGCCTGCTTTTTGCCGCCGCCTCCTGTTTTACGTCCTTCTTCATACGTGAATCTTACGGAAAATACATTTACGGCACCGACGCAGTCTAAATTCCGCGCTATTCAAATTTCAGTTGTTTATCGATTTTTTGACCACTCTCTCTCATTTCTATTATAATAAACTTTTCAGATAAAAAATACGTTGCAACCAAATCGCGGCATTAAAGGAAAAAATATATGCAAACAAACATGGAATGGTTTCAAAATGCACGCTACGGAATGCTAATACAGTACGGGCTTTACTCGCTTCTCGAACGGGGCGAGTGGGTAATGAACAAAGAAGAGATCCCGGTTGCCGAATATGCCAGATTGGCGAATCGCTTTAGTGCCGAGGGGTGTGATTTTGATGCCCTTATCGGCAAAGCAAAGAATGACTGGGGAATGAAATATGCAACCTTTACCACAAAACACCACGACGGGTTCTGCCTGTACGACTCCAAACTGACGGATTTCAAGGTCACCAATTCTGCGGCAAAAAGGGACCTGACGGCGGAATTCATCGCCGCCTGCCGTAAACACGGGATGAAGATAGGGCTCTATTTAACCCTGAATGACTGGAGTACCTCTCCCAACGCGGTAGACGCTCTGGAACGGCCAAAAGAGTGTTATCAGCCCTTTATTGATTATGTCCACGGCCAATTCCGGGAAATCCTCACCAAATATGGTCCGGTGGACATCCTGTGGTATGACGGATGGTGGCCTTTTGACAGCAAGGGCTGGCAGGCGGAAAAACTGAACGCTATGGCCCGCTCGCTGCAACCGGGAATACTACTCAACGGTCGGTGCGGCATACCCGGAGATTTCGTCACCCCGGAACAACACGTAACTTCATCTCTTGGAATGTGGGAAGCCTGCATACCCATGAACAACAACTGGTGCTACCACAAAGGCGACCATAACTGGAAAAGTCCGAAGGTAATAGCCGAAATGCTGCGGAAAGCGGCGGCCGGGAGGGGAAACCTGCTCCTGAACGTGGCCCCCAGGGGAGACGGTTCCATCCCGCAGCCGGCGGTGGATGTTCTGAACTGCGTCGGCGTCTGGCTTAAGGTCAACGGAGAAGCGATATATGATTCCGACCGGTTTGAATACAACTTAAGGGAAAGGGGCAGCGAAAAAGCCGATTGGACTTTTCACGGGGGATTCTCGGCCCGCGGGAACCGGTTTTATCTGCACGTTCACAGTTGGCCCGGTTCCACGCTTACCATCTGCGGCCTGGAATGCACCGTAAAAAAGGTGGTTAATCTGGAAACCGGGGAAGAATATGAATTCGCTCAGACCGGCGGGAAGCTGGTTGTCTCCAGCCTTCCGGAAGAATACAATTCGGATATGCCGGTGGTTTTAAAATTCGAGACACGGGAACCGCCATGTATCTACAAGACCGGCGGCCACCGCAACCCGACAGTTCCGCACTGCCGGTACGACCCCCTGCCGTCTGAAATTGCGCTTTGATTTCTTGACGGAAAGGATTTGAAAAAGGTAAAATAAGCGCTATGTTTAATCTACTAATAGTCCTGCACGTCTTTGTCAGCATACTCCTGATCGGCGCGGTTTTGATTCAAAGCGGCCGGGGAGCGGCTACCGCCAATATCTTCGGCGGCGCACGGGCCGCGGAAAACGTCTTCGGGGCATCCACACCGTCAATCCTGAACCGGATTACCACGGTTCTGGCGGCAATGTTTATCTTCACCTCCATCTCCCTGACAATCTTTGCCGGAAAAAATCAGCGTTCGGTTATCAAGCGAAGTTTAAAGACGTTGCCGGCTCCCGCTCAGGAATTCCCGGTTCCGGTTAACCCAACAACCCCGGTCCCAAATCCAACACCAAGCGTCCCGGTAAAGTAGGAATCTGTTATTCCCGCGGACAGTAAGCGGGAATCCAAATTTCTAAGGTGTAGATTCCCGTTAACAACATACGGGAATGACAATATTTTTATAGACTGGAACTGTTCATCCTAATCTAAGTTTTTCCTTCCTATGGCGGAATTTGTCCACCTTCACCTGCACACCGAATACAGCCTCCTGGATGGAATGTGCCGCATTTCCGAAGTAACCCAGTTGGCCAAAAAATGGGGGATGCGGAGTCTGGCCATCACCGATCACGGGAAGATGTTCGGCGTAATCCCTTTCTACCAGGAAGCCCTCAGGCACGGCATCAAACCGATCATCGGCAGCGAATTCTATCTGGCGCCGGCCGGCCGTTCTGAAAAAAGAGGTGAAAAAACCGGCGAAGCCTATTCCCACCTGACCCTGCTTGCCAAAAATGCTGACGGTTACCGGAACCTGATGCGCCTTTCCACGATTGCCCACACCGAAGGGTTTTACCACCGGCCCCGAATCGACTGGGAACTGATTGAAAAATACAACCAGGGTGTCGTCCTCTTGAGCGGCTGTCTGAAAGGTGCAATCAACTCCCTCCTGCTGCAAGACCGGGAAGAAGAAGCGGAAAAAACAGCGGCTTATTACCACGACATCTTTAAGTCTGATTTTTACCTGGAAATTCAGAATAACGGCCTTCCGGAGCAGGAAAAAGTCCTCCCTAAGGTGGTGGCGCTCGGTAAAAAACTGGGAATCCCCCTGGCAGCAACCAATGACTGTCATTATCTCTACCAGCAGGACAGCGCGGCTCACGATGCTTTGCTCTGCATCCAAACCGGCAGCCATCTGGAAGAAGAAAAACGGCTCCGATTCTCCTCAAACCAGTTCTATTTCCGGAGTGGTCAGGAGATGGAAGCAATCTTCGGAGAGATACCTGAATCCCTGAAAAACACCGTGGCCATTGCCGAAAAATGTAACCTGGAATTGGAATTCGGTCAGCCGAAACTGCCCCATTACGTGCCGCCGGCCGGAATAACCCTGAGCCGACGTCTGCGCCAATTGTCGGAAATCGGGTTAAAAGAACGCTACCGGGTTGACCGGCAAAACTTTTCCGAAACACAAAAACCGATCGTGGAACGGGTTGAGACGGAACTAAAAGTCATTGAAAACATGGGGTATCCCGGCTATTTCCTGGTCATCCAGGATATCGTCGATTTTGCGAAAAAAAACGGCATCGCGGTCGGTCCCGGCCGGGGCTCCGCGGCCGGAAGCGTGGTTGCATACCTGCTTGGAATTACCGATATCGACCCCCTGAAATACGGGCTTATCTTTGAACGTTTCCTCAACCCGGACCGAATTTCTCTGCCGGATATTGACATCGACTTTGAAGACAGCCGCCGCGATGAAATAATCACTTACGTCCGCAGCAAATACGGCGCTACCCAGGTCGCCCAGATAGTTACCTTCGGAACTCTTTCCGCCCGCTCGGTAATACGGGACGTAGGCCGCGTTATGGGTCTGCCGTACGCCGAAGTGGACAAAGTCGCCAAACTGGTACCGGGAGAACTGCACATCACGCTTGCCGAAGCGCTCAACCGGGAACCGGAACTGGCCCGCCTGGTCTCCAATAACGAAGAGATGCGGCAACTTTTTGAAATCTCTAAAACCCTTGAGGGCTTACCCCGACACGCTTCCACCCATGCGGCCGGAATCGTCATCGGCGACAAACCCCTGGAAGAATACACCCCGCTCTTCCTGGGCACCAACGATGCGGTTACTACCCAGTATGATATGAACGCGCTTGGTGAGGTCGGTCTTCTGAAGATTGACCTGTTAGGCCTCAAGACATTAACCGTAATTTACCAGGCAAAAAAACTGATCGACCAGCGCTATCACCGGCCCATAGACACTTTTCCGCTGGATGACCGCCGCACCTACCAGTTGCTCTCCGCCGGCAACAGTTTCGGCATCTTTCAACTGGAAAGCGCCGGCATGCGCGACCTCCTGCGTAAAACCAGCCCCACCGTCTTTGAAGATATTATCGCCATCCTTGCCCTGTACCGCCCCGGCCCCCTGGGAAGCGGAATGGTAGAGAATTTCATCACCGGCAAGAAACATCCGGGTAAGATACGCTATGATCACCCGGTTCTGAAAGAAATCATGCTTTCAACCCACGGCATAATCCTCTACCAGGAACAGGTAATGGAGATTGTGCACCGGCTGGGTAATTTTACGCTGGCGGAAAGCGACCTCTTCCGCCGGGCGATGGGCAAGAAAACCCCGGAAATAATGGAGGAGAACCAGGAACGCTTCATCAAAGGCGGTCGGCAGAACGGGCTTTCCGAGAAAGTTGCGGAGAAAATTTTCGCCCAGATTGTGAAGTTTGCCGGTTACGGGTTTAATAAAAGCCACAGCGCCGGCTACGCCACCATCTCCTATCAGACCGCCTACCTGAAAGCCAACTACCCCTTGGAATTCATGGCCGCGCTCCTGAACAGCGAAACCGGCAACAGCGACAAGATTGTGGAGTATACCCAGGAATGCGAGCGGATGCACATCTGGATTCTGCCGCCCTGCGTCGAAGATAGTTTTGCCTATTTCACCGTCTTCGGCAACGATATAAGGTTCGGTCTGGCCGCAATCAAGAACGTCGGATTTTCCGCAATCGAATCGATCGTCAGCGCGCGGGAAAAGGACGGGCACTTCAAAGACCTTTTTGATTTCTGCCGACGGGTGGACTTGCGCCTGGTAAACCGCAAGGTTCTGGAAAGTCTGATTAAGGCAGGCGCCTTTGACCTCTTCCGCCTGCACCGCAGCCAGTTAATGGCCCTGATTCCCTACGCGCTCCAAATAGCCGGAAGTTATCAGGAAGACGAACGCCGGGGCCAGAAAACGCTCTTCGGAGATTCCGGCGCCGCCGTCAAATTCCGGATGCCCGGAGAAGTGACAGCTTTGCCGGAATGGTCGGAACCGGAGATCCTGGCCGGCGAAAGAGAAGTTTTGGGTTTTTATCTCTCCGGACATCCGCTCGGGCACCACGAAAAAATTCTGACGCTGTTTGCCAAAAACAGCGTTAAAGAAGTCCTCGCAATGAAATCCGGCACACCGGTGCGGTTGGGCGGCCTGATTGAGAAGGTCAAAAAATTAGTGACCAAAAGAGAAAATAAGCGCATGGCCAGTTTCACTTTCGAGGACCTGACCGCCAAGATTGAAGCGATGGTCTTCCCGGAGGCTTTTGAAAAATTTGCCGGGTTCATCCATTCCGGCGGCATCGTCTTTCTGGAAGGAAAAGTTGATATCAGGGAGGAAACAGCGCAGATACTGGTGGGCGAAATCGTACCGGTTTCGGAAGGGATAAAACGCTACGCCCAAAAGGTGGAAATCACCTTCTTCCCGGCCGGAACCGAAGAAAAAACCCTGAAGAAATTTCAGGACTTGATTGCGAAATATCCGGGCGAAACACCGCTCCACCTGAAATTGATGTTCACCGGCAAGCGGGCCGCCCTGGTGAAATTGAACAATAATTACCGAATCGCTCCGGAAGAATCGTTCGTCAAGGAGGCCGAGGCTATCTTCGGCCCATCTTCCGTAACATTATCATAATGTTACCCCCGCGAAAATAAAAATTTGTATGGACAAATGAAGGATGTCGGATGAATGAAAAGCTCAAGTTTACAACCAAAAACTTTTCCCTGAACTTTAACCTGCAACGCGGACAATGGAATATTTCTTCGAATCGCCCCGGTTTCAGCCTTAAAAAAATCAAAACAAAGGTTTACCTTAACAATCAATGGCTGACCCTGTTTAAAAAGACGCCGAAAAATATCATTAAAGAAATTTCACAGAAAGACGGTGGATTAATTATAGAGGAAAAAAGAAAAGATTTTACCGTTCGCCTGCGTCTTTACTTCCCGGAAAAGCTCCCGGCCGTTTTCCTGGAGACGGAGATAAAAAATAATTCACAGAAGAACATAACTCTCGGTTCCCTCCATCTTATTGAAGTTGAAAAAGGTATCGGCTTAGGCAAAAAGACGGATTCACCGAAAATCTTCGTTGACAGCGGCGGCGGCTGGTGGGCCGGGGTGGTTGATGCCGAAAGCAGCGCCCCCTTTAAGGAACAATGGGAACTAATGCCGGAAGAGGATAAATGCCTGACCAGGGAATTAAAGGGTCAGGCTGTCGATCGCGGTTTTCATAATAGTTCCGGCGGCATCAGCGCGCTCTATAATCCAAAAAATAAAGCAACCCTCATCGTTAGTTTTCTCACTTTCAACCGTACCGCCAATAACGTAACCTGGCTCTACCGGGAGAAGAATAATTCCCTTTGCGGTTGGGCCGGTTGTGATTTTGCCGGGTTTCGTCTGCAGCCAGGGGAGAGTATCTCTTCCGAAAAATTATTTTTGGGTTTTTACTCTTCCCCTTTTGCCGGGTTGGAAGAATACGCCGGAGAAGCGGCGAAGATGATGCAGGTAAAACTCCCGGCAACCCCTCCCATGGGCTGGTGTTCCTGGTACGCCTACCGGTTTAAAATCACTGAAAAGATTACCCTGGCAAACGCAAAATTAATCAAGAAGCGGTTCCCGGAATATGATTTTTCCTACATTCAGATCGACCACGGCTGGCAGCATCAAAACACCTGCGGTAACTGGACAAAGACCAACGAGCGCTTTCCCCACGGCATCAAATGGCTGGCCGGAAAACTGAATAAGACGGGATTTAAATTAGGATTGTGGCTGGGCGTTTTCACCGTGCTGGAATCCTCGACCCTTTTCAAGGAACACCCCGAATACTTAATCAAAGACAGGGAGGGCAATCCAAAACCCATGCCTTACCGCTGGTCCTGGCCGCCCCAGGACCGTGTCTTTTACCTTGACCCGACCCATCCGGGAGCTCGGGAATTTCTCCGGAACACTTTCACTTATTTGAGAAAGGCCGGGGTCAGATACTGGAAGATTGATTTTACCTGGGGGATTGCGCTCAGCGAACCGGATGCCGTCTTTTACGATAAGACCATGGTCAAGGGAGCGGAAATTTACCGCAAGGGGCTTTCCCTGGTAAGAGAAGTATTGAAAAATGACTATCTTTACTGGTGTTCCAACCCCATCAACCTTGGTTTTGGCTTGGGCGCCACCAGCATGTCCGGCAGTGATATCGGCAATCCTGGTTTCCGGTTGGCTCAAAAAGTAGAGGGAAGAATCGAGGACCTTGATTTCTTCCGGCTGAACGCCACTCAAATTATTTCAAGATATTTCCTCCACAAGAAATTGATTCTGCTCAACCCGGATGTGGTTGAAGTTGGCAAACCCGGTGATTTCGAAGAAGCCAAAATCCGGCTTTCACTGGTTGCCTTTGCCGGAGGACAGGTCTTTCTCGGGGACGACTTAACTTCCCTGTCGGACAAAGAATGGAACCTGCTTTCCCGGTGTATCCCGCCTTTGGGAACGGCGGCCCGGCCCGTGGACCTCTTTGAGCACACCTACCCGTCTTCCTATCCGCACATATGGCATTTGCCCGTTAAAACCGCCTGGGGAAAATGGGATTTAGTGGCGCTTTTTAACTTGAGCAAGGAAGAAACGGAAATGGAGATAGTTTTTTCTTCGTTAAATCTGGAAGATAAAAAGGAGTATCTCGTTTTTGAATTCTGGGAGAAAATATTTTTAGGCAAGAAGAACAATTCCATCAAAATGAAACTGAAGCCCGTAACCACCAAACTCCTTATGATTAAAGAAGTTTCCGTTCACCCCGTTGTACTTTCCACCGATATGCATTTTTCCCAGGGAGGTGTTGAATTGGAAAAGGTGGCTTATAATGACAAAACCAATGCGTTGGAAGGAATTGCCAAGAGGCAGAAAGGCGAAAAAGGAAACCTCTTCATCTACGTTCCGGAAGGTTACCGGGCGGAAGAGACTGGTCACGGAACCATGCGGCAAAACAATATAATCACCCTACTCTTGAACTTTAAGAAATCAACCGTGAAATGGCGTTTGAAATTTCACGGCAGGTAATGTCCGACTAAAAGGGAGAATATGATTAAAGTTAAAAAAACGAAGATTGCTTTTGAGGACGAGCCGTTCCTCGCGCCGTTCGGTTTCAAGGGCGGTTACATGAACGGTGCGTGGCAGACCGTTGCGCTGATGGAGAGCGATAACGGCAAACAAGGACTCGGGCTGGGCACGCAGAGCACCTTGTGGTCTGATGCCGAAATCTTTGTGAAAAACCCGGAAAAGACCGGCAACGAATTGATGTACCGGATAACCGAAGCGGCGTTGCGGCTGGCAAGGGAGATTCCGTTTGAGACACCGATTGACCTGCTGGAAAAACTGGCGCCGCTCGCCTACGAATACGGGGGAAAAATAACCGGCAAGAAAAACCTGCGCCTGACCTTTGCCCTTAACGCCCTGGTGGCGGTGGACAATGCGGCCTGGCAGTTATACTGCGCCGAAAAAGGGATAACCGGATTTGACCGGATGGTGCCCCCGGAACTGAAATCCGGCCTGCCGGCGCGCCACCGGGAACTGGCCAGCATCCCGCTGATGAGTTACGGCGTGCCGCTCAAGGATATTATTGCCGCGGTCGATGACGGTTATTTCTTCCTCAAGATAAAGATCGGCTCCGACCCGGACAAGGACGGCGACCAGGAAAAGATGGTCCGCTGGGACCAAGAACGGCTGTCCGCCATTCACGAAGCGGTCAAGGACCGGGAAATTCCTTATACCCAAGACGGCCGCATCCCTTACTACCTGGACGCCAACGGACGCTACGACAGCAAGGAACGCCTGATGCGTTTACTGGACCATGCCAAAAAGATCGGCGCCCTGGAAAGAATTATGATTATGGAAGAACCGTTTCCGGAAGAGTATCAGATTGACGTGCGGGACATACCGGTGCGGCTGGCCGCAGACGAAAGTGCCCATTCGGATAAGGACGCGCTGGAAAGGATTGAAATGGGTTACGGAGCCATCGCTCTCAAACCCATCGCTAAAACAATGAGCATGAGCCTGAAGATAGCCAAAATCGCAAGCGAAAAAAAGATTCCCTGCTTCTGCGCGGACCTGACGGTCAATCCCATCCTAGTGGACTGGAATAAGAACGTGGCGGCACGGCTGGCTCCCCTGCCGGGAATGAAGATAGGCCTTCTGGAAACTAACGGCCACCAGAATTACCGGAACTGGGAAGCGATGCGCTCCTACCACACCCGGTACGATGCCCCCTGGACAAAAACCACCGGCGGCTTATTCCATCTGGACAATGACTTTTATACCTCCAGCGGCGGAATTCTGGAACCGAGCAAGCACTACCGGCGCCTGGTAAACCAAAAAAATAAAGATCAAGATTTGCCCGGCAAATAAAAGCATGATATAATTCGGTTAAAAACGTTGCTGTAAATCCCCGGATACGGGGTTTCATTAACGTCAGGAGATATAATATGGGCAGCAGAATGAGGTTTTTGGTCTTTGCGGTGTCGCTTTTTGTGTTTATGGCCGGAACGGCCGGCGCGGATGGCTTTCTTTACGTTACCAGCAGCCCGGAAAAAGCTATAGTTAAGATTGACGGAAAGACCCAGGGTGCGGCGCCGGTTTCAATCTCTTTGCCGGCCGGCACGTATTCTGTAGAAGCCAGCCTTACGTCTTACCGGTCAACAAGCCAGAAAGTGGCGGTGAACGAGGGTGAAGTTACCCGGATTGAGTTCAAGTTGGATAAGATAACGTCCTCCAAGAGCGCCTGGACATCTGTTTCAGCATCAAAAGGTAAAGGCAATATAACAATTTTGACCGACTGGCAGCCGGCTGAAATTTATCTGGACGGAGTTAAACGAAAGGAAAAATCACCGGTAACTATCAAAGAGATACCGGCCGGAATCCACTGGTTAATCCTGACCAGCAAAGACCACGCCATTTACCGGGAATTGACGCTGCAAAACCAGGAGACGCTGGTCGTACAGGAATATTTTGAAAAAGTAAAGGCCGGTACTTACCGGCCCTGGACGCGGGGGACCGGGGGTTGGCCGAACAGAGCGGCAGAGATTGAGCAGAAGCGGCAGGCCCTGCCCGCTACCATCAATCTGAAAATGACCACTACACAGCAAAGCAGTGGCTCTTCCACCATTTGGGGTTCGAGTGATTCGGTTGTGATTGCCTTTCAGTACCGGAAGTCCGGGACCGAAACGTGGGAGAAGAAGGAACTTCAGCTTAAAACTAACGAAGAAGCTTCGTTTACCGTTGAAAAGGGGACTTACGAAGTCCAGGTGACAGCCACCCATTACAAGACAGATACCGGTTTGATAACCATCTTCACCGGTGCGTCAAAGAAGAAGGTCGGCGAGGCGAAGCAGCAGTTTACAAAGGAGTTTGCGGCCGACAAACTTTACGCTTACAACATTATCTACGACGGTACGGTCACTCTTAAATACGAGTTAACCGAGTCAGACCAGAATACTGAAATAGAGTAATAGTTATTGCCCGGATAGATTTCTATATCTTCGGGATTGTTCTCAGGAGCAATTGCTTTATATTTTCCGCGTTCTTTTCAAAGACCCTGAGAATTTCCGGCAAATCTACCGGAGGTTCGTCGGTCTTCCAACAATCGTAATCGGTCGACATTGCCACCGCCGCATAAGGGACTCCGGCTTCGTTGGCTAGAACAACCTCCGGCGCAATGGACATGTTGATTACGTCTGCGCCCCAGGTCCGGAACATCCTGGATTCGGCCCGGGTGGAGAACCTCGGCCCCTCAATCGTAACCACCGTACCTTTCTGATGAATCCTCAAACCCAGCTCCGTGCCCGACTGAATCAGTTTGGCCCGTAATTCTTCCGAAAAAGCGTCTGCCATCGGCGTATGTTTTGCGTTCTCCACCCCTGGTTCAAACTCTTCAAAAAAAGTTATCTTGCGGAACCGGGTAAAATCTATGAACTGGTCAAGGACTACGAAATCGCCCCTGGCTATTTCCTGCCGCAGCGAACCGCAGGCGGTGGTAGCCAGGATGTGGGTACAACCCTGTTCTTTCAGTGCTTGGATGTTTGCCCGGTAGTTGACCTGGGTGGGCGGGATGGTGTGGCCCCGGCCGTGCCGGGCCAAAATGACAACCTCAACCCCTTCTACCCTCCCGACGGAAAGAGGAGATGAAGGTTTGCCGTACAGGGTCTCCACCGTTACCTCTCCCGCATCCTTCAGTATCTTCGGGTCGTCCAGCCCCGAACCACCGATTATCCCAATCTTACCAACGGCTCTCTTTTCCGTCATTTCTACTTAAATGGTTTGCCATAAAAAAGAGTGCGGTTAAATCAAAATCTCCGATTTGCAGGAGAAAGATTTTTCTATCGACCGCACCAGGTCAATTAGGCGTATCTCTTCTTCTGCGTTATCCGGATTGGGATGAAGAAAAATGGCGCGGTGCTCAAACCGCTCGGCCGTTGCAATAAATAACCCGACCATTTCGTTGCGGTGCAATTACCGTTCCTTTTCACTCATCTGGTCCCACTGACCGTAGGCACGGTGGCTGGGGTGAACCCTTCCGAAGGTCTCCATCGTAAGATAATAGACCAGTTCAAAATGCGGCACCCGGCCAATAAACGGTCTTTTTCCCAGAGCCGCCACAAATCTTTCTCGCGGTGTTATTGGCCCTTTCTCTCCTAAAACCGGTATTTGTTCAACTGCGCGGCCGTGCATTCCTCGTCTGTGCCGATGAGCATCGCCGGATAACTGATTCCGCCCAGGCCCGAGGAATGGGTAACTCCGATTGCTATCCTGTTCCTGCTTCCCTGCTTCAGGTATCTCTTAACGTCAGAGCTGAGCGTCCAGCTTCCTTCAAAAGCAGGCTCGCCGTTGACATAGACCCACCCCCGTTCATTTACGCCGCGGAAATAAAGGTATAAGTGGTTC
>JBDRQI010000037.1:0-20976 GCA_043826355.1 Candidatus Omnitrophota bacterium | reverse complement strand
CGCCTCGTCAGAGTGCGCCGAAGTCTCAGGCGACGCCCAGGCGAGTCGCAGTCCAAAAGCACCTGGCCTTTTGGGGAGTCCCGTCTTTGGGTTATTGCGGCGTTGCTCCTTGTCTGTGTGCCGCAGCGGGCACACAGATTTCATCGCGCCTGGCACTAACCTTAAATCCGGGACTCCAAACAGACATTTTTATTATTTAGCAACCCCTATACTTATGGATAAGGAAAAAGATATTGAGAAGATTCGAGGGAAGATCGACCGCATTGACGGAGAA
This sequence comes from Candidatus Omnitrophota bacterium, assembly GCA_043826355.1. Lineage (GTDB taxonomy): Bacteria > Ratteibacteria > UBA8468 > MWAK01 > MWAK01 > JAHJUB01. Next base: position 20,702 of record JBDRQI010000037.1, on the reverse strand, counting down.
GTTCTCTCTTTGCTTCAGCAGAGGGTAGGGGAGATACTCAAGATCGGCGAGATTAAGAAAGAAGACGGCAAGCCGGTCTATGACCCGGCCCGGGAAAAAAAGATTCTGGAGCGGCTCAAGAAAGAGAACAAGAGCCGGCTCTCCGGGGAAGCGGTTTCCGCAATTTTCCAGGAGATATTCAGTTCCTGCCGCTTTCTGGAGTTTCCTCTGCGTATCGCTTATTTCGGTCCGGAGGCCACCTTCACCCACCAGGCGGCCCTTAAGACTTTCGGCAGTCAGGCGCAGTATATCTCTCAGAAAGTCATCAGTTCCGTCTTCAGTTGCGTGGAAAAGGAGCAGGCCGATTACGGCTTGGTGCCGGTTGAAAATTCAAACGAAGGCGTGGTCAACCACACCCTGGATATGTTTCTTGATTCCGACCTGAAGATTGTGAACGAAGTACTGCTTCCCATCCGGCACCACCTGCTCAGTTACAGTTCCCTGAAGGAGATTAAAGACCTCTATTCCCACCCCCAGCCCCTGGCGCAGTGCCAGAACTGGCTGGAGGAGCACCTTTCCAACGTGGCACTGCACGAAGCCGACAGCACCGCCGAAGCCGCCCGGCTTGCGGCCAAAAAGAAGGATGCGGCCGCCATCGCTTCTGAGATTGCCTCAATGCTTTATGCGGTTCCAATTCTGGAGCGGGACATCCAGGACCACAGCCGTAATTTCACCCGTTTTCTGGTTGTCGGCCGGCACTACGCAGAGAGGAGCGGACGGGACCGCACCAGCGTTCTTTTTTCCATCAAGGACCGGGTCGGCGCGCTTCACGATATGCTGGTTCCTTTCCGGCAGAATGGATTGAACCTGACCAAGATTGAGTCCCGGCCCACCAAGCGACGCGCCTGGGAATATGTGTTCTTCGTGGATTTCCTGGGTTACCGTGAGGATGCGGCGGTAAAAACGGCTCTGGCTGAACTGGAAAAACTCTGCCTCTTTTTGAAAATTCTGGGTTCCTACCCGGTTGCGGATGAACCTTAATTTTCTGCCCGGCCCGCTTCTTTCGCTTTACCTGCTTCTTTTAAGCCACATCTGCGCCGATTATCTTTGTCAGTCAAAGAGGTTTGTTTATTGGAAGCGGAAAAATAATTCTTATTTCCTGTCTCACATATTCCTGGTCTGGTTCTTCGCTTTCCTGTTCTTTCTTCCGTACCGGAGCGGGAAAGCGATTGCGGTGATAACGGTGTTGGCGATTTCGCATTTTGTGGTTGACCGGTCTAAAATCCGGCTGAAAAAGACGCGGCCGGAAATCAACAAGAAGGCGCTCAACGTAGTTGACCAGTTTCTCCACTTCCTGTTGCTTCTTCTGGCCTGGAGGGTTTTTCTCTTTAATCTTCCGCTGCCTTATTTTTTCTCCGGCCGCCCCCGGATTTTGAATTATTTGGCGGTTTTAATCTTAATCTTGATAATCTGCAAAGCAATTACAGGTCTTTCGGAAAAGGAGGAGAGCAAATGATTTTAACTCTGAGGCCCGGGACAACCCGTGAGGGTATCCAGGAAGCATTAAACAAGATTAAAGAACTGGGTTTTACCCCGCACGTTTCCTCCGGAAAGGAACGCACCGTAATTGGCGTCATCGGTGAAAATGCCATTCTGCACCGCGAGATTTTTGACGCAATGTTCATCGTGGAATCGGTAACGCCCATCTCTAAACCGTATAAACTGGTCAGTCGTGATTTCAAAAAAGAAGATACGGTAGTCAGGGTGGGAGACGTTGCGATTGGCGGAAATTCATTTGTCGTGATGGCCGGACCCTGCGCCATTGAAAACCGGGAACAACTTTATCAGACCGCGCAGGCGGTGCGGAAGGCCGGTGCAAAGATATTAAGGGGCGGCGCCTTTAAGCCCCGCACCTCGCCTTATTCTTTCCAGGGTTTGGGAGAAGAGGGCTTGAAGTATCTGGCTGAAGTTGGCCGGGAATTAAAGATGCCCACCGTAACCGAAGTGATGGATCCCAGGCAGACGGAACTGGTCTCCCGGTATGCCGACATTATCCAGGTGGGCGCCCGGAACATGCAGAATTTTGACCTGTTGAAAGAACTGGGCCGCACCAAGAAACCGATTCTCTTGAAAAGGGGAATGTCGGCTAAAATTGAGGAATTTCTAATGTCCGCCGAATACATTCTTTCCCAGGGAAATTACAACGTTATTCTCTGCGAGCGCGGCATCCGCACCTTTGAGGAGGCGACCCGGTTTACGCTGGACCTGGCCGCTGTTCCGCTGGTAAAGGAATTGAGCCACCTGCCGATTCTGGTTGATCCCAGCCACGGCACCGGTCGGCGCAGCCTGATTATGCCGATGTCCAGGGCCGCTCTGGCTGCCGGTAGCAACGGCGTAATGATTGAGGTGCACCCGAAACCGGAGGCGGCCCTTTCAGACGGGTTTCAGTCCCTCAACTTTGAAGACTTCAATAAACTGCTGATTTCCATCCAGACGATGGCCGCCGCCCTTGGCCGTCAACTGTAACATTCATTTTATTCCTCCCCCCTTGCGCCTCTGGCGCAAAGGGGGAGGCGAGGTGGGGGTGTTGTAGTATGTCAAATCTGATCATTAAACCGGCCCGTCGCTTAAAAGGCGAAATAGACCTGCCCGGCGATAAATCTATTTCGCACCGGGCTCTCCTTATTTCCAGCCTGGCGGACGGCATCTCCGTGATTGACGGTCTCCAGGAGGGTGAAGACTGCCGCAGCACCTACCAGGCGCTTTTTTCCCTCGGAGTGGAAATCAGGAAAGAGGGTAGCCGGATTCGCGTCAACGGCCGGGGACCAGCCGGATTCCGGGAAGCGCACCAGGTGATTGACTGCGGAAACTCCGGGACCACGATGCGCCTTCTTTCCGGAATCGCGGCCGGTCTCCCTTTTACCACCCGGCTGACCGGAGACGAGTCCCTGCGGAACCGGCCGATGCGCAGGGTTATTGAACCCTTACGGCAGATGGGCGCTAAAATTTCCGTACGCGAAGTAGATTTTCCGCCCCTGGCCATCATCGGAGGTTCTCTTGCCGGAATTAGTTACCGCACGCCGATGGCGAGCGCCCAGGTCAAGAGTTGCCTGCTTCTGGCTGGTCTGCTGGCTGAGGGAAATACCACCATTATTGAACCGGCAATGAGCCGGGACCACACCGAACGGATGCTTGCTTATTTCGGCGCCGTCCTAAAAATTAATACCACACCAAAATATAGTGCGACCCTTTTAGGGTCGCCTGTAGGGGCTCGATTCATCGAGCCCGCGGGCGCCATAAATGGCGCCCCTACAAAAATATCCTCTCCCCATCGGGGAGAGGATGAAGGTGAGGGGGGTAACGCCATCTCCATCCTTGGCGGTCAGCGTCTCTCTGGCCGCTCTCTTAAAATCCCCGGCGATTTTTCTGCAGCCGCCTTTTTTTTGGCTGCCGCCGCAATCGTTCCGAAGTCGAAAATCTCCATCCGGGGTGTCGGCCTTAATCCCACCCGTATCGCTTTTCTGGATATTCTGAAAAAGATGGGTGCCCGTATTTCAATCCAAAATCAGCGGGAAGAAAACGGAGAACCGATTGGCGACATCACGGCCAAAGGCGGTGGAGAACTAAAGGGTATCACCGTTTCCGGTTCCCTCATTCCAAACCTGATTGACGAAATACCAATCCTGGCGGTTGTCGCTCTTTTCGCGAAAGGATTAACCGAGGTTAAGGATGCCGGAGAATTACGGGTGAAGGAAAGTGACCGCATCAAGGCGATTGTTACGGAGTTGCGTAAGATGGGCGCCGGGATAGAGGAGCGGGAAGACGGATTTCTAATTTCCGGGCCGCAGCGATTGAAAGGCGCCGGAGTTAATTCTCATTTTGACCACCGGATTGCGATGTCCCTGGCCGTCGCCGGCCTGGCCGTCGAGGGCGAAACCGCCATAAATAATCCAGAATGTATCGCCATCTCCTTCCCGGATTTCGTTTCCACCCTCCTCCAAATTATTAAACAATAGCACAATGAAACAAATTATCCTCTCTGACATCCACGCCAACATTGAAGCGCTTACCAGCGTTCTTCTGGCCGCGGAGAAAGAGGGTGAAATCGCTTATTGCCTGGGAGACATTATCGGCTACGGCCCGAATCCGTCCGAGTGCTTTAAAGCCATGCGCAATTATAGTCCCCTTACCTTGATGGGTAACCATGAATTCGCGGTCCTGCATCCGGGTATGACTGCGGTTTTCAACCCTGAGGCGCGGAAAGCAATCTTCTGGACGGCGGAGCATGCCTTTGATGATGACTTGGAGCAGATTCGCGCTTTCCCCCTGAAGAAAAATCAGAGGAATATAATCCTGCTTCATTCCAACCTTATCGAACCGGAAAGGTGGCATTATCTAAACAGCGATGAAGATTTGGAGGCGAACCTTCGTTATTTGAAACCCGGCCAGGTCTGTTTTTTCGGCCATACCCACATACCCGGAGTATATTGCTTGAAAGGCAACCGGTTTTCTTCCCTCCCGATCGACAAAGAAGCGAAGTTAGAATCGGGAAACGGATATCTAATAAACGTTGGTTCGGTAGGTCAGCCCCGGGACAAAGACCCGCGGGCCGCTTACTGCGTTTTTGACCCGGATGCGAATACCATTGCCATCCGCCGCGTCAATTATGACTTCCGCGCCACCCAGCGGAAGATTATTGACGCTGGTCTGCCCGCCTTCCTGGCCAGCCGCCTTTCCTCCGGAACATAGCCGTTGTTATTCCCGAATGTTTCTGTCGGGAATCCGTTAAAATATCATTGAAAATAAGAATTGCCATTCCTAAATTTCAATGATACAATAGAACCGTTATGAAAAAGAAAGTTTCTTCTTTTCTCTGCTCCAAAGTTCAGCTTTCCTGGGCAAGTTTTGTCATGTTGCTTCTGATAGTAACCCTTTCTTTATTCAGTGCACTCCTCCACAGGAAAGAAATAATTCAATTGAAGCAAAATGAAAAAGCGCTGAACGACAAAGTTGAAGAATTGATAAAAGAAAACAGCGGCTTGAAAATCGGCAGGTGGACACAGTTTTTACACCAACCCAAATTGTCTTCGCCGGAAATCCAGGACTTAAAGAAGAAAGGGCTGAAAAACCCGGTCAATGACATAATTGCCGACCTCCTGAAACATAATGAACTTATCCCATACCAGGGCGTCTTGGGTGGTAAAATGGGATTTCATTCGGAAAAAGATATTTACGTGGTATCCACCAGGTTAGTCCGGGCATCTTTTGACGATGGGCATATAGGCGGATGGATGTTGCTTGAATATCAGGTGGCAGGCAGAAACAAAATCTCCTGGAAAGTCCTTGAATCGTATCTGGATTAGATACTTAATGAAGAACAAGAAAGCCCAAAAAGTTATACCTGATGGAATTTTGTATGAAGGTAGACCGTGATGCAGTGTCCGAAATGCAACGCGGAGAATGAGGGCGAGGAGAACACCTGTTCTTTCTGCGGGGCAGCTGTTGTGCCGAAGGAACCGGAAATTAATGCAGGGGATGAGGAAAAATCTCTCTGTACAAACTGCGGGACGCCGAATATTCTCCGGGAAGATTTTTGCACAAATTGCGGATGCCCGTTGAATTCATACGCTCAAATCGACCCCATCAAAAGGATTCGCACTTACGGATTTATATTTCGTAATATAGTAAAAACTTCCGACAGACCGCTGATATTAATCTGGGGGTGGATAATTCTGGCTCCTCCCGCAATTTGTTATTATTTGATTATTGGAATGGGAAGATACGCTAATTTCCGCGAACTTTTTTATGCATCACTAATTTGCATTTTTTGTTCCCGTGCGCTTTTTTTGCTCACCCGAAATTACCTTATTCAACGGAGACAAAGATGAAATGCCCGAAATGTAATTTAGAAAATGAAGAAAAACGGCTATTTGCATTTCCTGCGGGGTTGATCTGGGATTGAATATTTCCCGGATGGTGTTCCTTAATCAAATCTCCAAGCAGTATGGGCCGCCGATAAATTTGCCAATTGCAAAGATGGCTTTTTTGGAACTGAGAAAACATAAGAAGTGGGTCATAATTTGCCTGGGTATCTTTATATTGATTGATTGTATCACATACTTTTTTAGATAATCGATGGAAAATGAACTCGTGGTATTGCAAGAATTTTCCAATGAGACCGAGGCCCATATCGCCCGGGGATTTCTGGAATCCTGCGGAATACCGTCCTATGTATTTGGCAGAGGTCTTCACCTTCGTCGTTATGTCATAGGCGCTGACGTTGAACGCCGCGCCCGGACGAAGTTAATGGTACGTTTACCCGACCTTCAGAAAGCGAGGGAGTTGCTGAAGACACCGCTGAAAGACGATGAAGTTTTAACCGGGGAATAAAATGTTCATCGGACTGGGTTTGGTTTTTGTCCTGATTATACTCGGTATTCAGGTTTGGTATGCGGTTGGTTTGAAAATTGAAGGGGAAATTGGCGGGTTGAGGTTTGCCGTGTTATTGTTACTCACCGTCTTTTCTCTGTTGGTTGTAGCCAACTCTTTTTTTGGCGACGCGAAGGTGCCGCCGCTTATTTTCGCTGTTTTTCTGTTATTACCCCTTATCTTCCTGAGGGCCAGCCAATACTGGGAAAAGAAGCAGGGGGAGGAGCTGGAAGTTGCGGAAATCCACGCGGAGATAGGCAAATGGGAGCATACGATTCAGAAGGACCCGGAACATACCGGCGCTTATATCCGGATGGGCGAACTCCATTTACGACTGGGTGAAAAAGATAAGGCGCTGGCGCATTACAAGAAAGCGCTTTCTTTAAGGCCGGGTGACCCCGGTGTTCTTGAACAGATTCGTTTCATAGAGAAGAAGATGGAAATGGTGCCGAAGTTGTCCAGGTCAGACCTGGGCGTTGTTAAAACGGAATTTAAAAAAATTCCGCTTGTCTTTGGGCTGGTTCTGGCGGCAATCCTGGGAATCATTTTCATTATTTATCTTCTTTGTGTTCTGCCTGCGCCGGTGGTCTTTGTTGTCGTTGTGATTGTTCCCGTTATTCTTTTTTTTCGCTGGATTATGAAGTTATAACCACTCCTTTGAAGTATGGTAAAATATAGACATGGATTCCCGCTTACTATCCGCGGGAATGACGGGAAAAATATGGAAAAGAACTGTAAGGCATCGATTAATAAGGCAAACTGCACCTGCACCTACGAATCCTGCAGCCGGAAAGGCGTCTGCTGCGAGTGTATCATGTTTCACCGCCGGAGCGGGGAGATACCCGGTTGTCTTTTCCCGCCGGAATGGGAACGAAAATACGACCGGTCCATCGCCGCATTTTTGAAGGCGTGGGGAAAGTAAGTATGCGAAAATACGATAATTCCTCCCGCGTTGAAAAAGTTGTCCTCGGAAAGTCCGGAAAAACGATAATCTATCCGCCGGTTGAAAAGATAAAGACGATTGAGGTGCCGGACTTTCCGACCTTAGGCAAATTTACCGCCGTGCGGTTTCTGGAATGGCTCCAGTTAAATCCGGAGGGCGTTCTTTCCCTGCCGACCGGCAAGACCCCGGAACATTTCATCAACTGGACCGAATATTTTCTGCAGAATTGGGACCGGAAGGAAGTTCAGAAGGAGCTGGACGGATGGGGGCTGGACCCGAAAAATAAACCCGCAATCAACTCGTTCTTTTTTGTTCAGATTGATGAATTCTTCCCGATGGACCCGGCGCAGGAGAACAGTTTTGCTTTTTATATCAACCGCTTCTATATCCGGCGTTTTGGTTTTAATCCGAAAAGAGCGCTCTTGATGGATACCTGGAAATTGGGCGCTCCGGCCGGCAAAGACCTGGGCCGGGTTTTCCCGCAGGGCAGGGTGGACCTCTCTTTACGGTTTCGGAAACCAGCGAGCGATCTGGAGCGGCTGCAGTACCAGGCGATAATTGCGGCCGACCAGTTTGCGATGGAGTACGAAGCCCGGATAGAGGAGATGGGCGGTATCGGGTTTTTCCTCGGAGGCATCGGTCCGGACGGCCACATCGGGTTTAATATCAGGGGGTCGGACCACTACAGCACGACCCGGCTGATACCCATCAATTACGAGACGGCGGCAGCGGCCGCCACTGATTTGGGCGGGATTGAACTTGCCCGGCAGAAAGTGGTAATTACCGTCGGTTTAAGGACGATAACCCGGAATCCCTCGACCACCTGTCTGATAACCGCGGCCGGAGAGAGCAAGGCAAAGGTGGCGAAGGACGCGATTGAGAGTGCGCCATCGGTCTTGTATCCGGCCACCGCGCTTCAGGGACTGGCCGGCGCCCGGTTCTACCTCACCTCCGGCGCGGCCAGTCTTTTGACAGTAAGAAAATGCAATGAACTGGCGTCACTTCCCGAAATCACTTATCCGGTTGCCGAGCGCATTTTAATTGATATTTCCTTCCGGAGAAAAAGGCGGCTTAAGGACTTGAGGCCGGAGGACCTGAAAGGTGACCGCCTTGGAGAATTGCTGCGGGAAAAGAAGGTGGAGTTGGCCTCTTTTTCCGCCCGGGCAGCCGATTCGCTGAAGGAGCGGATTGAGAAGGCGGCGCAGAATATCGAGAACCTTACTTTCCTTCATACCGCGCCCCACCACGACGACATAATGCTGGGTTATTTCCCCTACATCGTGCACCTGGTCCGGTCGCCTAAAAATACCCATTATTTTGCCACGTTGACCAGCGGTTTTACCTCGGTTACCAACTCCTATACCCTTTCACTGCTCGAGAACCTGGAAACCTTTTTGGAAAAAGGAGAACTGGCGCCGCTGATGGAGCAGGGTTATTTTTCGCCGGACAACCTGACCAACCGCAACCGCGATGTTTACCGGTTCCTGGACGGGGTAGCGGCCGGCAGCCGGGAGATGCAGCAGGAAGCGGAGGTGCGCCGGATGCTGCGTAACCTGGCGGAATTGACAGGGAAGGAAGAGGCGAAAGAGTTAAAAAAAGAGGTGCGGCGGATAAAGGATTATTTTCAAAACAGTTACCCGGGAAAGAAAGATACGCCTTTCGTCCAAAATTTAAAAGGGATGATTCGGGAATGGGAGGAGGAACTGCTCTGGGGTCACCTCGGTTTTAACTGCGACAATATTTTTCATCTGCGGCTTGGTTTTTATACCGGAGATATCTTCACGCCCCAGCCGGAATGGGAGAGGGACATCAAACCGATCCTGCAACTTATGGAAAAGGTGGAGCCGGATGTGATAACGGTGGCCCTGGACCCGGAAGCCAGCGGTCCGGATACCCACTACAAGGTACTCCAGGCAATTTCAGAAGCGCTGAAAGCATACCGGAAGAAGCGGCCGAGCAGGAAGATTAAGGTTTGGGGTTACCGCAACGTCTGGTTCCGTTTCCACCCCTCGGAGGTCAACCTGTTTGTGCCGGTATCCATGAACTCGCTGGCGATTATGAGAAGCGCTTTCCACACCTGTTTCGGTTCCCAGCGCAGCGCTTCCTTTCCCAGTTACGAATACGACGGTCCTTTCTGCGACCTGGCGCAGAAGATAATGGTGGAACAGTACGCGGTTATCAAGACCTGCCTGGGCCGGGACTATTTTTACGCCAATCCCGTTCCGCGGCTGCGCGCCTGCCGGGGTTTGAATTTCCTGCGCGAGATGACCCCGGAAGAGTTCTTCCGAGAGGCGCTTTCCCTGAAGAAACTCACCGAATCCTGATTGCCTCATCCGGTCTTTTTATTGTATAATATAAAGTTAAAAAAACATGGCTAATAATTTTTGCTGGCACCTGCCCACCGAGATAATCTTCGGAGATGATGCGCTTACCAGCCTGAAGAAAAAGGCGCAGAAATTCGGGAAAAAGGCCTTTCTGGTAACCGGTAAAAATTTTGCCCGGGAGAGCGGCCTGCTGGACGAAATTGAGTTTCTGCTGGGTGAGGCGGAAATAGAGGTTAAGGTTTTCAGCGGCGCCGTCCCGGACCCGGATACCAAAACCTGCGCGCAGGGCGCCGGAATCTGCCGGAGGGCGGGTTGTGATTTCATCATCGCTGCCGGCGGCGGCAGCGCGATAGACACTGCTAAAAGCGTTGCGATCCTGGCCACAAACCCCGGCCGGCTGGAGGACTATTTTGGAGTGGAAAAGACACTCAGGCCGCCTTTGCCGATTATCGTCATTCCCACCACCGCCGGGAGCGGCAGCGAGGTTACCCGGTACGCGGTAATCGTCGAGACCAAGAGCAAAGAAAAGAAGACGGTAACCTGCGCCGGCATCTGTCCCAGGTTAGCCCTGGTCCAGCCGTCGCTTACTCTTTCTTTGTCGAAGTTGTTGACCGCATCCACCGGGTTGGATGCTTTGAGCCACGCGGTGGAAGGCGCTCTGGGGAAAAGGATAACTCCGCTGAGTCTGGCTATCGCCAGGGAGACCGTTAGAATTATCAAGGAGGCGCTCCCCCGGGCTGTCGATAATCCGGACGACTCGGAAGGCCGGGAAAATATGAGTATGGCAGCCGTGATGGCGGGGTTTGTCATCAACCAGACCGGCACCGTCATCGCGCACGGGATGGGTTATCCGCTTACTATCAATTACGGGGTTCAACACGGAACTGCCAGCAGTTTGGTTATGCCGGCAGTTCTTGAATTCCTGGCCGGGAAAGGTTACCGGCAAAAAATCGTTGAAGTGACCGGCTGGGAAGAACCGGCCGCCGGCTGGAGGGACCTTTGCCGGAAGATCGGTCTGCCGGTCTCGCTCCGGGAGGCAGGCGTCAGGAAGGGAGATTTGAAGAAAATAGCAAAAGAGGCGACGGCAAACTGCCGGCGCTCCATGGACAACCTCGGGCTTTTGCTCGCGGAAAAAGATTTTTATGAAATATATAAGCAATCATTCTGATTTTTGTTATTATGGAAACTGTCTTTTTGAAGAATCTGACCGGTTTGCAGAATACGGTGATTACCATCGGCGCCTACGACGGCCTGCATCTGGGCCATCTGGCGCTTTTGAAAACGGTGGTTGCGGCCAGCCGCAGCATTCAAGGGAAGAGTGTTTTGCTTACCTTCGGAGACCATCCGCGCCAGGTTATCCGGGGCGGGGAAGTTGGTTTAATCAGCACCCCGGAGCAGCGCGCCGAGATTCTTTCTCAACTGAAGTTGGATTATCTTGCCATTATTGACGACGAAAATATATTTGAATATTCGGCGGAGAAGTTTATAGACCTCATCCTGGGCCGGAAACTGAAGGCCCGGGAAGTGGTAGTCGGATTCAATTTTCGGTTCGGAAGGAACCGTACCGGTGATGCGGAACTGTTGCGGAGCCGGGGAGGCCTGCTTGGTTTTAAGGTTAAGGTGATGGAGCCGGTTCGGGTCGCCGGGGAAACGGTAAGCAGCAGCCGCATCCGGGAACTGCTTGCCAAAGGCAAAACGGAAGAGGCGGCTGCCTGCCTGGGAAGGCTTTATGAAGTACGCGGGACGGTGGTGGCCGGGCAGGGCAGGGGCGCCGGAATCGGTTTTCCGACCGCCAACCTGAAACCGGACATTCCTCTTTTAATCGGCGAAGGGATATATGCGGCGACGGTGAGCGCACCGGAAAACCCGGACGTTGTCAAAGGATTCAGCAAAGCGCTGGCCAGTTACGGGACCAATCCGACGTTTAAGAGATTAACCGAACCGGTCCTGGAAATCCTGATACCGGGCTTTGAGGGAAATATTTACGGAATGCGACTTTACCTTCAACTGCTCCGTAAAATCAGGCCGCAGAAGAGGTTTAAGGACCGGTCCGAACTGGTAAAAGCGATAAAGAAAGATTTAACTCAACTGCAGGGGTCGGATTCCCGCCTGAGGCGGATCTGCGACATCCGACCCGCGGGCTCGATAAATTGAGCCCCTGCCTGGACTACTTACAAACCTGGAGGAGAACGCAAATGGCAAAGAACATCTATTTTTTCGGAGAAGGGAAAGCGGACGGAAACGGCAAGATGAAAGAACTGCTCGGTGGGAAGGGAGCCGGGCTGGCGGAGATGGTAAGTGTCGGAATCCCGGTTCCGGCCGGCTTCACCATTACCACCGAGGTCTGCACCCATTTTTACCGGAACCGGGAAAATTTTCCGCCGGGATTGGAGGAGGAGATTAAGGCAAACTTGGCGCTGACGGAAAAGGCGATGGGCAGCCAGCGGTTTGGAGATTCCGGGAACCCGCTTCTCGTTTCGGTGCGCTCCGGCGCTCGGAAGTCGATGCCCGGAATGATGGAAACGGTCCTGAACGTAGGCCTGTGTCCCGCCACCATCTCCGGTTTAATCAAGAAGACCAACAACCCCCGCTTCGTTTACGACGCCTACCGACGCCTGATTATGATGTATTCCGATGTTGTCATGGAGAAGGCCGCCGGCATAGAGCCGGAGGAAGGCAAAGGGATTCGGGTGCAGTTGCAGAAGATGTACGATAAGGTAAAAAAGCAAAAGGGTTATAAATTAGACACCGACCTGACTGAAGACGACCTGAAAACACTATGCCGGAGTTTTAAAAAGAAGGTAAAGGCCGTGCTGGGCAAAGAGTTTCCGGATGACCCCTGGGAACAGTTGCTGGGCGGGATTAAGGCGGTTTTTTCTTCCTGGAACGGCAAGCGGGCGGTATCCTACCGGAGGATTGAAGGCATCCCGGACGAATGGGGGACTGCGGTCAATGTCCAATCTATGGTCTTCGGAAACATGGGTGAAACCTCGGCGACCGGCGTGGCATTCTCCCGCAATCCGGCGACTGGCGAGAACAGGTTCTACGGTGAGTGGCTGACCAACGCCCAGGGAGAAGATGTGGTCGCCGGCACCCGGACGCCTAATCCCCTGAACGAAGCCACCCATAACGAGCAGAACAAGCACCTGCTGTCCCTGGAAAAAGCGATGCCGCAAGTTTACCGGGAACTGGATACGATTCGTTTGAAACTGGAGAAACATTTCAGGGATATGCAGGATATTGAATTTACCATTCAGGAAGGCAAACTCTGGATGCTGCAGTGCCGCATCGGCAAGAGGACCGGGACCGCCGCCCTGAACATGGCGATGGATATGATTGACGAATGCCTCATTAATAAGGAAGAAGCGGTTATGCGGCTTGCCCCGGAACAGATTGACGAACTTTTGCACCCGATTGTTGACCCGTCTGCGGAGAAGAAAGCCGAAATTCTGGCGAAGGGGCTTCCGGCCGGGCCGGGTGGCGCCTGCGGCCAGATCGTCTTTACGGCAAACGACGCGGTTGCGTGGGCTAAGGAAGGCAAGAATGTACTTTTGATAAGGGAAGAGACCAATCCGGAGGACGTGGAGGGGATGCGGGCCGCCCAGGGAATCCTGACCGGCAGAGGCGGTATGACCAGTCATGCGGCTCTGGTTGCGCGGGGCTGGGGCAAATGCTGCATTGTCGGTTGCGCGGCCATCCATATAGATGTGACTTCAAAGACTATGACGGTTGAAGGCAAGAAGTTCAAGGAAGGCGACTACCTGACCCTTAACGGCACCAGGGGTTACGTTTACGTCGGTCAATTACCGATGGTGGATGCCACGGAAAATCCAAGGTTCGTAAAGTTCATGCACCTGGCAAACGGATTCCGCAAGTTGGGCGTACGCGCCAATGCGGATACGCCGGATGATGCCAGGAAGGCGCTGGAATTCGGCGCGGAAGGCATCGGACTTTTCCGAACCGAGCATATGTTCTACGGTAAGAATTCGGAAGAACCTCTCTTCCGGCTGCGCAAGATGATAATCTCCAAGACCGAGGCGGAGCGGAGAGCGGCTTTAGATGAGTTGTACCCGTACGTCAAGAAGGACATCAAGGCGACGCTTGCGGTGATGAACGGTTTGCCGGTTACCATCCGTTTGCTGGACCCGCCCCTGCACGAGTTTGTGCCTAAACAGAAAGACGAACAGGTAAAATTGGCGAAGAGTCTGGGTATTTCAATGGCCAAGTTTAAGAAGCGGGTTGGCGGACTGCACGAATCAAATCCGATGATGGGCCACCGCGGGGTACGGCTGGGGGTTACCTATCCAGAAGTTACCGAGATGCAGGTGCGGGCTATCCTGGAGTCCGCGGTTGAACTGCTCAAAGAAGGTAAAAAGGTTATCCCGGAGATTATGGTTCCGGTGGTCGGCCTGTCCGCGGAACTTGATGACCAGAAGAAGATAGTTGATAAGGTTTACCGGGAAGTCCGCGCTAAGTACAGCGTATCCAAAATTGAATACCTGTACGGCACCATGATTGAAATCCCGCGCGCCTGCCTGACCGCGGACAAGATTGCGCAGAGCGCGGAGTTCTTCTCATTCGGCACCAATGACCTTACCCAGATGGGATTCGGTTTCTCCCGCGACGACATCGGCGGTTTCGTGCCGGATTACCTGAAAAAGAATATCCTGTCTGCGGACCCGTTCCAGGTTATCGACCAGGAGGGAATCGGCCAGTTGGTTGAGATTGGAATCAAGAGGGGTCGGGCGACCCGTCCCAACCTGAAGATAGGTATCTGCGGCGAACACGGCGGCGAACCGGAATCGGTAAAGTTCTGTCACCGGGTGGGAATGAATTACGTGAGTTGTTCGCCTTTCCGCGTGCCGGTTGCTTCGTTGGCTGCAGCCCAGGCCGCCATCTCCGACAAGAAATGATTTTTCCAACTTCCCCTTCCCCGGCGGGAGGGGCGAGGGAAGGGGACATTGTGTCATTGCGAGCGTATTTCGCGCGCCAATCTCGTTCGCCCGTCTGTTAAAAGACCGCCAGACGGGCATTTCGTAAATTTGACAAACTTTTGATTTCAGGGTATTTTATAAATAGTTATTTCATTTAAAATAAAATTCAATGAAATAAGTAGCAATATTTTATAATTGAGAAAAAGACAATGCGTACCGGTAACCGTGCATTAATGCGGGAATGGAACACAAAACTCATTCTCGGCTTGATTAGAGAACAAGAAACAACCTCTCAGATTGAAATCTTTAAAAAAAGCGGTTTAAGCATTGGAACTGTAGCAAACATCACCAGACAACTGAAAAAGGAAGGCTTCATCAAAAATTTAGGGCGAGGTAATTCTAACGGTGGTAGAAAACCGATGGTTTTTTGTTTTAATTCTAAAGCAAAATATGTAATCAGCGTTGCAATTTTTGCCATCGAAACAAGGGTGGCGATTTTAGATTTAGCCGGAAACATCCTGAAAAAGATTTTCTTTCCCACCCAGCCGGAAAGAGGCGAAGAAAATGTTTTTAACAACATCAAGGACAAGATAGAAGTTCTTACTTCCGAATCTTCAATCCCCAGAGACAAAATTATCGCCATTTGTATCAGTTTTGAAGGGTTGGTGAATGCGGATACCGGATCATTGGTTTTTTCGCTACACTTTGGGTGGCGTGATATCCCGGTGAAAAATATCTTTGAAGAGATGCTGAACTTGCGGACCTTAGTGGAAAGTGACGGTCGAGCAATGGCATCAGGAGAATATTGGTTTGGCGCGGGCAAAAACGTAAATAACATGGTTTGTGTGGATATTGATGCGGGCATTGGTTCAGCCATAGTCTCCGATAGGAAAATTTACCATGGATCTCATCAGATGGAGGGTGAAATAGGGCATACAATTACATTTGGCGACGGACCTCTTTGCGATTGCGGCAAAACCGGATGTTTGGAAGCAATTGCTTCCGGTTCTGCTATTTTGAAAATGGCTAAGGAATTAACAGCGCGAGAGAAGAGCAATTTTGATCTTGAAAATATGGACAGGTTAAGTGATAGGCAAGCTATCAGGAAGATTTTTCAAGCAGCAGAAGAAGGAGACCAAGTTGCTCGCAAAATCGTGCAAAATGCAGGGTATCATTTAGGGATAGCTATAGCCAGCGTGGTCAATTATACAGATCCGGAATTAGTTGTGCTGACCGGCTACGTATCGGAAGAAGATACCGGTATTTTTTTAAAAACTATCCAGGAATCATTTCAAAAAGCAGTCCTTGGAGAAGGCTTGAGAAAAGTGGATGTTATAAAGGGCGTATTGGGCGAGGACGCCGTTTTGGTGGGGGCCGCTGCCTTCGCCTACCAGGAGCTGTTTACCTTGTTGCATTAATGGACATGTTTCATTAAATCGGGAGATAAAAACATGATGAGTTTGTATGATAAGAACATTCTGAAAGAAAAAACCGAAGAGCTGCTTTGGAACACAGGAATCAAGATTGAAAGCGGCGAACTAAAATCGGTGATGCTGAAGAAGGGCTGTCAGGAAGCGGCTACCGGCCGGGTTAGAATACCCGCGGAAATTATCGCGGAAATGTCCGACTATCAGAAAAAGATCCAAAAAAAAGATAACGAAGATCAAAATCTCCATTATTTTTGCGGAATAGACTGGGCGCACCACATCATCTGGAACGGACAGCAGGAAACCATCAAAAAAAAATTAAAGAATGAGTTTTTGATGTCCGCTTTTGACTGCGGACCAACCATCTGTTATGACTATCGCCAGAAGAAAAGGGTTCCGGTTGATACCGGGATATTTACCCAAATAAAAAAGTTCGCCCAGGCAACCCCGGAAATCGGTTACATCAGCACCTGGTACCGCCAGGACGTGCCGCCCCAGATGGAGCGCCTTGATTCGCTTGTGCTCGGGCTTAAATACACGGACAAACTTGACGGGATAGAAGCCATCTATCCGAATGTAATCAAATACCTGAAAGAAGCCAGCGAAATAATCACCGGAATACCCGGTAATTCAAGTTACCTGGCTGGCTCCGAATGCATCACTTCCCCGTTAATCCTGGAAAAGCGTTCTGCAGAGGATATTCTGGAGAGGTCAAGGTGCGGCATTAAAAGATACCACATCGCCTCTATGCCCACCATCGGCGTGGCTACTCCGGTCACCATTGCCGGTTCGGTGGTGATGGGCGCTGCCGAACTTTTGGGCGGCATGGCTGCCTGTTTTTTGCTTGACCCGGATTCTGACCTCAGCAGCCGGATGATTTCTATGGTTGTGGATATGCGTACCGGAAACTCTGTCTGCACCGGTCCAGAGGTAGCCGAAGTCAACCTTGCTGTCAGGGAACTTTTCGACGCATTTTGGGGTGGACACTGCTGGGTGGAGGTTCTTATCAGTCCTTCTACCAAAGAACCGGGACTTACCGCAGTCTTTGAAAATTTCTTCGGTGCCTGGCGTACCGCCAAAATTCTTAACAGACCCGAAATTCCTTATCCGGGCATGGGTACCTTGGGAGACGGCGGTATCGGCTCACCCACCCAGTTTATGCTTGACATGGAAATCAGGAAAGCGCAGTTTAGCCTCAAGGACAGGATTTCCGTTGACGAAAACCAACTGCCTTTCCAGGAAATCTGCACCGTAACCGGAGAAAATAAAGAATTCTTGAGCCACGAACACACGCTGGCCAATTTTCGAAAACTCTGGTCTTCCGGAATTTTTGATTTCAAAACGGTTGATGAAAGAAGTCTTCTTGACAAATGCGAGCAGTCCTGGCGGGACAACCTCAATCGTTATCAGCCGCCGGAATGGCCGGCGGAGAAGATAAAAGAATTGGAAAAGATGCTGACCAGGGCCAAAAAAGAACTCCTGAGACTTTAATCTTGATATTCTAAATTTGCCGGTGCTCATGAAGAAAAAAGATTCTCAGTACGGTTTAAAACCTTATCTTTGCCGGTACGCGCCGGAGCCGATTAACGTAGACGGTGAACTTAACGAGTCCGCCTGGCAAAAGGCAGCGGTACTGGATTTTTTCATCCCGGTTACCGGAGCAAAACCGGAGAGCAAGACAGAAGGAAAGGTTATGTGGGACCGGGAGTATCTCTATGTTGGATTTAAAGCGTACGACAAGGATATCTGGGGGTATTACACCGAAAGAGACGCTCAGACCTGTGACGAAGACGTACTGGAAGTTTTCCTTAAGACCGACGTGAATCAGAAACCTTATTATAATTTCGAAATCAACGCGCTCGGCACGGTATATGATGCGTTCAACATCAAGCGGGGCGCCGGCGGCGGAGACCACCACCGTTGGAGCAGGTGGAATTGCCGGGGTCTTAAAGTTGCCGTGAAGATTCAGGGAACCCTGAATAACTGGGAGGATGTTGACGAATACTGGCAGATGGAATTAGCCATCCCCTTTGCCGCTCTGCCGACCATGAAAGGAAAGGTTCCCGTCGAGAATGATGTTTGGCTCTTTCACTTGTCCCGCTATGACTATTCCGTCTACTTGCCGAAAGGGGTGGAACTATCTTCCTGCGCTCCGCTCGCAAAGGTTGATTTCCACCATTACGAAGATTGGCTTGAACTGCAATTTACCGGATAATGTGAGGTAATCTGATGAAAATCTGCGCTTTTCTGGGCAGTCCGAGGAAAAAGGGAAACACCTACTATTTGTTGGACCGGGTATTAAAACAGGCAAGAAACCTTGGGCACAAAACAGAATTGGTCCAACTTCAGGGCAAGAAAATATCCGGTTGCCTTGAATGTTTTGCCTGCCAGAAGGTTATGGACAAGCCGGGTTGTTCCATCAAGGACGACATGCAGGAATTATATCAGAAGATGCTTAGCGCCGATTGCATATTCATTGCCACGCCAGTTTTCTGCTGGTCATTTTCCGGCCAGATTAAGGCGTTTCTTGACCGTACCTATTGTATGGAAAAATTTGCCGGTGACGGTAGTTACACTTCGTTATTAGAGGGCAAAAGATGCGGTTTGGTCGTAACGGCGGCCGGCGATGAATTTGACGGGGCAGACCTGGTTGTTGAGGCATACCGCCGCCTATCCGAGTTCCGCAGAATGAAAAATATTGGTCATCTTGTTGCCGCCAATATCCTGACCGCCAAAGATATTTTGAGGCCTGACATCAAGCAGGCGGCCCGGAAATTTTCCCAAAAGATTTAAATTTTACGGGGAGGACCGTAAAAATGAAGAAAATCCGTTTGGGTTTGGTTCGGTGCAGTGATATTCACGGCTATTATTACGGGGTAATGCTTGCTGCTTGCGACCCGATGCTTCTTCTTGAGAAATATTACATTGTCCACCACTATGCCAGCAACATCTACAACCCCAAAAAGCTTACGATACCCAAGGTCCCGGGTTTCGACCTGGTCAAAGTCTGGGATTATGATCAACAGCGGGCAAAGACCTTTGCCGAGGTATTCCGGAATAAACCCCGTGTTTGCGAGCGGCTGGAAGAAATGACCGAAGGGGTAGACGCTATCTTTATCTCAAACGGCGAGCGGGATGGCTCCGACCATTTAAAACTGGCCACCCCTTTCTTAAAAAAAGGAATCCCGATTTTTGTTGACAAGCCGTTTGCCGCTACTTTCAAAGACGCTCAGGCGCTCGTGAAACTGGCCGAAAAACACAAAGCCCCGCTCTTTAACGCTTCCATTCTAAGCTATGTACCGGCGGCGGATTATTTCAAACAAAGATTTGCTGAAATCAAACACGTCTATTATCCGGTTCCGGCAGACCAACCCCGACTGCCGCTCGGGCTGGGCGTCATCAAAGGCGTAGGCGGTGCCTTTTCCCAGGAGTCGGCCGGCACGGCTGTCACCGGCGGACTTTCGGAGCGGATGGCATACTTGATTCACGGTATTGCCCTGGCGCTCAACCTCTTCGGTACCGGCGTGGAATGGATTGAAGTGATGGGTGAAAAACCGCTGGAATACATACACCTCCACCTGAAAAGCGGGATGGAGGTCATTATTATTAATACCTCAACCGAGATTTTTCCGGAAGCCTGCAGTTTCTTTGCTTCTGTTTACGGCAAGTACGGAGCAGTTCATTCCAACCCTATCGGCGACCCGGAGTTTATTGGCGGTGGCGAAAAGATACTAAGGGTTTTCAAAGAGATGGTCCTGACTGGCAAGCCGCCAGTTCCTTATCGAAACTTTCTTGAGCACATCGCGGTTATTGAAGCCGGAATCCTGGCCCAGAAGAAGGGTAGCCGGGTCTACCTTAAAGATATCTGGGAAGAATAAGTAATATTAACGAAAGGGGAAATGAATATGTTTAGGGTTGGAATAATCAATTGTGACCTGCACGCATTTTACTACGGCGCCTTGATGTTTAAACACGATCCAATTGCCCTGCGGGAAGATACTTTGGGCAGAGGATATGCGGCTTACTTCTATTTCTACTTGAACTACAACGACCCGCGGAAAATCACCGTTCCAACCGTCAGCGGTTTTCAGTTGGTCAAAGTTTGGGACGCAAACTCCAAACAGGCGGAAGCACTTGCCCGAATTTTAGGTCCAAATGCAAAAGTCTGCGATACCTTTGAAGAAGTATCTGATGATGTTGATTTGGTTTTTATTGCTGATTGTAGCGGCGATGGCTCAGAAAAACTAAAATTGGCTACACCGGGGATAAAAAAAGGAGTTCCTACATTCATAGACAAACCTTTTGCTTATAATGTTAAAGATGCCCGAAAATTAGTAAGTACGGCCGAAGAATATAAAACACCAATAATGTCCCTTTCTATGCTGAGAGTGCTTCCCCATGCCAAATGTTTTCGTAACCGTTTTGCGGAACTTGGCGACCTTGAATTTGGGATTATTAAAGGAGGCGGGGATGTGATGGCTGGGCATATTCATGCCATCAGCCTGGCCCAGCATCTTTTTGGTTCCGGTGTTGAGTCTGTTGAGGCTATGGGACAAAAACCTTTGGCTTATGTTCATCTGGATTATGGCGGAAAATCTGGAAGGCCAGGTTCCGGTGTTATTCTTTGTTGCGCATCAGGTCCAACTTATCACTGTTCATATTATGC
>JBDRQI010000036.1:0-118642 GCA_043826355.1 Candidatus Omnitrophota bacterium | reverse complement strand
CGCCTCGTCAGAGTGCGCCGAAGTCTCAGGCGACGCCCAGGCGAGTCGCAGTCCAAAAGCACCTGGCCTTTTGGGGAGTCCCGTCTTTGGGTTATTGCGGCGTTGCTCCTTGTCTGTGTGCCGCAGCGGGCACACAGATTTTATCGCGCCTGGCACTAACCTCAAATCCGGGACTCCAAACAGACATTTTTATTATTTAGCAACCCCCCTAATATGGCGATTGCTCAGATTAAGAAAATTCAGATTTTAGGGCATAAGAACGACCAGGAAAAGGTCCTGGCTTGCCTGCAGGATGCCGGATTGGTAGAGGTTACCAGGGCGTCTGAAGTCCTGCTCCCGGAACAGCCGCCGGCTGAAAAATTGGCGGACCTGGATAACCGCCTGCGTTCTTTAAAAGAGGCGATTGACCGGCTCGGTCTTTATGCCGCGCCAAAAACATCTTTCCTTAAATCATTCCTTAAGGTACGTCCAATTGTTAAACCGGCTGAAATTGAGGCGGCTGTTGAAACCAACACCTATCAACCGATTTTAGCTGAAATTAAAGAAAAGGAAGCAGAGATAAAGCAGTTGGAAAACCAGGCAAAGAGGCTAAGGGCCGATTTTGAATCGCTCCAGCCCTGGGGTAAACTTGACCTGCTCGTTCAGGACCTGTCCGGTAGTGCGCATACCCGCCTTTTTTTAGGGACCGTCAACCAGCTTGATTATACCGGATTCCTCCGGGAGATTGAAAGTAAGAATATCCCGCTCTTTTTGGAACCGGTAAACCGGGTAAAGCAACAGCGTTATTTAGTAGTTATCTCTCTAATTAAGCATCAGGAAGAGGTTGAGCAGATAATGCGCCGGCATAATTTTCATTTTTTTATTTTGCCGGAATCAATCAAAAATGAAGACTTGATGCGCCTCACAGTTAAACAGGGCCTGATTTTACTTCAAGAAAAAAATGAGCGTTTGAAATTAGAATCAGATAAGGTAACCGAAAAAATTATTGCCTTGATTCCGCAGCGAATTTTACTGATGGGCTTATATGATTATTTCTTTAATCTGCGCAGCCGCCTGCTTGCTGTTCCCCGGTTGGGTTCAACGGGCCAGGCTTTTCTGATGGAAGGTTGGGTTAGAGCCGACCAATTGGCGGATTTGGAAACCCGGCTGCAGAAATTTTCCGCGCTGGCGATATTCAGCCGGGAAGCGCTCTCTTCCGAAGATACGCCGGTAGATTTGGAAAATAAGCCGTATGTTGAGCCCTTTGAGGTAATAACCTCTCTTTACGGATTGCCGGCGAGGTATGCCGTTGACCCCACACCATTTTTAGCTCCTTTTTTCTTTATTTTTTTCGGCCTCTGCCTTACGGATGCGGGCTACGGACTGATTATGGTAATTACCGCGCTAATTTTTCTGAGGAGATTAAAATTGGCCAAGCCGGCAAAAAAGATTTTAAATTTGGTTCTCCTGTGCGGAATTTCGACCGTTATCCTGGGCAGTTTTTTGGGAGGATTTTTGGGTGTGCCGGTCAAACAACTGATGCTTTTTGACCCGTTGAAAAACCCCTTAATATTTTTGATAATCGCCCTGGGCCTGGGTTTTGCGCAAATTGAGTTCGGTTTGCTGATTAAGATGGTTCAGAATATAAAGCAAAAACAGTTTGCAGACGCTTTTTTGGTGAGATTGGCCTGGATCTTGCTTCTGCCCTCGTTAGTTTTGATATTTATGAAGTTGCCCTGGGCGAAAAATGTTGTTTTTATTACTGCCGGTTCGATTATTTTATTCAGTCAGCGCCGAATTAAGAATATCCTGGCGCGGCTGGCGGCGGGATTGTACAGCCTTTACGATATTACCAAATATTTTTCCGAAGTAATATCTTACTCCCGCCTCCTGGCTCTGGGGCTTTCCACTTCCGTGATCGCCATGGTAATCAATACCCTGAGCCGCCAGGCATGGAACATTCCCCTGGTAGGAGGTATTGTGATGGTAGCTATTTTTATTTTCGGGCATTTAGCTAATCTGGCTATTAATATCCTAAGCGGATTTGTGCACTCGGCGCGCTTGCAATACATCGAATTTTTTGGCAAATTCTTTGTAGAAGGCGGGCGGCCGTTTATACCTTTCAAAAAAGAAAAAATATATTCTTAATGGAACAGTGTTGTTGAAAATTCCAGGAAAACCAGAAGAAAGAATACCACGGAAGCGCGGAAGAACCGAGACACGGGATAATTCTGTAGCCGCAGAGCAATAGCTCTGCTAAACAGGTTTGGGCAAAGCTTCGCTTTGCCGCTGTAAACAAACCATTAAATCTTTTTTCAGGGTTTCCGTGGCAGGGTTTTGTAGTTGATTCTTGGCAATACTTTCGTAAACGGGAGGGCGTAAACATGGAATGGGGATTGGCTTTTGGAGTTTTGGGCGCGGCCGCAGCGGCGTTTTTGGCTGGAGGCGGCTCAAGCATCGGGGTCGGTTTAGCCGGACAGGCTTCTTGCGGAGTGTTGAGCGAACACCCGGACAAGTTTGGAACATTGCTCTTATTGGTGGCTCTGCCGGGCACGCAAGGCATCTATGGATTTTTATCCGCTTTTCTGGTAATCCTCAAGTTGGGGCTCCTGGGCGGTAGCGTTTCGCCGGTTACCGTGCACCAGGGTCTGGCCATCTTCGGCGCTTGCCTTCCGATAGCAGTTGCCGGTTTTATTTCCGGCGTGCACCAGGGTAAGGTCTGTGCGGCCGGGGTAATGATGGTGGCAAAACAACCCAAGGATTTTATAAAGCCCCTAATTTTGGCTGCGTTGGTGGAGACTTACGCGGTTTTAGGTTTGCTGATTACAATCTTACTGCTTAACGGAATTAAGGTGGGATAAATGGCCGTAGAAGATATAATTAAAAAGATTTTAGTTGAGGCGGAGGAGAAAGCCGGGGGTATCCTGACTCAAGGGAGAGAGGTTGCCCAGCGGATTAAAAAAGAGGCTGAAGTCAGGGCGCAGGAGATGGCCGGGCAAATAGTGCGGACCCGGCGGGATTTAAGCAACCAGGAGGCGCGGCGCATCATAAGCCTGGCCCGGCTGGAATCAAAAAAAGCAATTCTGGTCGTCCGGCAAAAAATGCTGAACCAGGTTTTTTCCGACCGGAAAGTTAAGGTAAAGGACGTAATCAACAAGATAGTAATTTCGTTTGAGGGAGAGAAGAAAGAGGCGCTTGAGCCTGAAATTTATCTGAAACTCCGGCGTCCCGAATATGAAGCCGCGGTGGCCGGCATCTTATTTGAAGGAATTGCTTCCGGGACCGATGAAAAATAGGGAAGATTATGCTTATGCGGTTGGCCGGGTGCGCGCGCTTGAGACCGGACTTATCCCCCCGGCAATTTTTTGCAGCGCCATTGCCGCCGGCTCTTTAACCGAAGCGTTGAACATATTATCCGAAGCCGCGCGCGAAGAGGCGATAAAGAAAATTAAGAATTCTCAGGATTTAGAACTGTTATTAAAGGAACGGACGTTTCGGTCCCGGGAAATAGTTGCCCGGCTCCTGGACGATGAAGAATTAAACAGCGCCTTGTTTAGTTTGTCGGATAACCCGGAGACGGTTCAAATAAAGGTTGACAAGGTTAATCTCGAATTTCTCCGCGGTCTTCTCCGGCATATGGAAAACCTGAAGGAATTATCCGATTCCCTGAGGTTGAACCTTAAAGATAAGACCGCGAGTTTCTTTCCGACGGATTACGGACGGGTTGCGCGGCCGGCCGGCGAAGCAAAACAGAAACAGGCAGAAAATTCCTGGCTTTTGTTTGAGAAGTTGAAAACCGGATTTATCGCCGATTTTCTGGCGGCCGCAAAGTACGTTACTTTCGGGCCGGAACCGATTATTAGTTATTATTTTGCCAGAATGAATGAGACCAGATTGCTGCGTTGGGTGATTCTGGGAAAGATGAACCAGGTACCTAATGAGTTATTATTAGCGTTAACATAAACAATGGAAAGCAAGATTGCGATTATCGGAGACAAGGATTTGGTGGAGGGGTTCGCGGCCGCCGGTTTTCAGGTATTTTTTCCCGAGGATAAAAAAGAGAAGATTGCTTCAGCCCTGGATGAGGTTGTCCGCAACGATTTCAGCCTCTGTTTCATCCTGGAGCGGTTCGCGCTCAAGGTCAGGGAACAGATTCGGGAATTGGACCGGAATACCTATCCGGTAATCGTTCTTCTTCCGGATTACCGGGATGATTTTGGTTTAACCGCCGAATCGCTCAAAGAGGTTGTCGTGCGGGCGACCGGTACCGAATCTTTCTAAAATGAATCAGCCAAAGATAATACGGGTAAGCGGTCCGTTGATAGTCGCCTCCGGCTGCCGGGGCGCGCACATGTTTGACGTAGTGTATGTATCGCAGGAAAGACTTATCGGCGAGATTATAGAACTGAAAGGAGAACTTGCCTTTATTCAGGTTTACGAGGATACCACCGGCATCGGCCCGGACGAGCCGGTCTATTTAACCGATGAACCGCTGAGCGTAGAGTTGGGTCCCGGCTTAATCTCCACAATCTATGACGGTATCCAGCGCCCCCTGGAGGTAATACGCAAAGAGAAGGGTGATTTTGTCCGGCGAGGGGTGGAACTTCCGGCTTTGGACCGGCAGAAGCGATGGCATTTTACTCCCCGGGCAAAGATTGACCAGGCAGTGACGGGCGGAGATATTCTCGGAGAAGTGGCGGAGACCGGTTTAATCACGCAGAGAATTTTAGTCCCGCCGCAGATTAGCGGAAAAGTGGTTCAAATTCAGGCCGGTGATTTTAAGGTTGACGGTGTGGTGGCCAAGATTGAAACCGCCGGTAAGATTATTGAAGTTCGGCTGTTTCAGCGCTGGCCGGTAAGAGAGCCCCGTCCGGTAAAAGAGCGGCTTTCACCCGATGAACCGCTGGTTACCGGTCAGCGGGTAATTGATGCCCTCTTTCCCATCGCTAAAGGCGGCACGGCCTGTATCCCCGGTCCGTTTGGCGCCGGTAAGACCGTTTTTCTGCATACCGCCGCCAAGTGGGCCGATGCGGATGTAATCGTTTATGCGGCCTGCGGAGAAAGAGGCAATGAGGTGGCCGACCTTTTGCTTTCGCTTCCCAAATTACAGGACCCCAGGACCGGCCGGCCTTTAATGGAAAAGACCGTGGTTATTGCCAATACCTCAAACATGCCGGTGGCGGCGCGCGAGGCATCAATCTATACCGCGATTACCATCGCCGAATATTTTCGCGACATGGGTTATTCCGTTGCCCTGATGGCCGACTCCACTTCCCGCTGGGCCGAGGCGTTAAGGGAGATTTCCGGAAGGCTGGAGGAGATGCCGGGCGAGGAAGGTTATCCGGCATATCTGACCACTCGCCTGGCCGAATTTTATGAACGGGCCGGCAAAACGGTGTGCCTGGGAAGTGACGGCCGCGTCGGGACGCTGACCGTGATGGGAGCAGTTTCGCCTCCGGGCGGAGATTTGTCCGATCCGGTGGTGCAAAATACGCTGCGCGTGGTAAAGGCCTTCTGGGGACTGGATGATAAATTGGCCTCAAGCCGACACTTCCCGGCCATTAACTGGTTAAACAGCTACTCGCTCTATTCTGAAAATATCAAGCAATTTTTAGCCGGGACAATTTCGGAAGATTACCCGGAATTGAAGACCGAAGCGATGGGGCTGTTGGAATCGGAAGCAGAATTATTAGAGATTGCCCGCCTGGTAGGCGTGGAGACACTTTCGCTGCCGGACCGTTTGACTTTAGAGACCGCCCGCATGATTCGCGAAGATTTTTTACACCAGAATGCGTTTCACGAAATAGACACTTACACCTCGCTGAAAAAACAATACCGGATGCTCAAGTTGATTCTCGGTTTTCACCGTAAGGCGGAAGCAATGCTGGAAAAGGGCAGGGTTTTAAAAGAAGTCCTTGATTTACCGGTACGCGAAAAGATCAGCCGGGCAAAGTATATTCCCGAAGACAGGTTAGCGGAATTCGATCTTCTGGAGGAACTGATTATCAGCGGGGTTGCGCGTGAATAAAACATATAAGGAGTATCTGACCGTTTCCAGTATCTCCGGGCCGTTGGTGGTCGTGGAGAAGACCACTGACGTGAAGTTTGCGGAATTGGCCGAGATTGAGTTAGGCGACGGCACGCTTCGCCGCGGTCAGGTTCTGGACATCTCTTCCGACCGCGCGCTGGTGCAGGTATTTGAGGGAACGAACGGTCTGGACGTCGCTGAAACCAAGATCAGGTTCTTAGGCAAAACCCAGGAGTTGGGAGTATCGCCGGATTTAATCGGCCGGATTCTTGACGGGACCGGCCGGCCGCGCGATGGCGGGCCTCCGGTAATTGCCCGGGAATATCTGGAAATTAACGGCAGTCCGATCAATCCGTCGGCGCGCGATTACCCGGTTGATTTCATCCAGACCGGAATTTCCGCCATTGACGGAATGAATCCGCTGGTCAGGGGACAGAAGCTTCCGATATTTTCCGCCTACGGCTTGCCCCACACGCGCCTTGCCGCCCAGATTGCCCGGCAGGGACAGGTTTTGGGAAAAGAGGAAAAGTTTGCGGTGGTCTTCGGCGCAATGGGTATTACTTTTGAGGAAGCAAACTTCTTTATTGATGATTTTAAAAATACGGGCGCGATTGAACGGGCGGTGCTTTTTGTCAACCTGGCCAATGAACCGGTGATTGAGCGTATCGCCACTCCCCGGCTTGCCCTGACCGCCGCCGAATATCTTGCTTTCCGGTTGGATATGCACGTCCTGGTTATCCTGATTGATATGACCCTTTATTGCGAAGCGCTACGCCAGGTTTCGGCGGCGCGCAAAGAAATTCCCGGACGAAGAGGGTATCCCGGCTATCTCTATACCGACCTGGCGACTATCTATGAACGCGCCGGACGGATTAAAGATAAGCCCGGTTCAATCACCCTGCTGCCGGTTTTGACTATGCCCGAAGACGACAAAACGCACCCCATTCCGGACCTCACCGGATACATAACCGAAGGTCAGATTATCTTAAGCCGACAACTGCACCGGCAAGGCGTCTATCCTCCCGTTGACGTATTGCCCAGCCTCTCCCGCCTTAAAGATAAGGGTATTGGCCGGGGTCAGACCCGGGAGGACCATGCCGATGTGATGAACCAGCTCTTTGCCTGTTATGCACTCGGCAAAGAAGCAAAGGAACTGGCGGTGATTTTAGGCGAAGCGGCCCTGAGCGAAGAGGATAAAATCTACCTTAAATTTTCGGAAAGTTTTGAAAACGAGTTTGTGCGCCAGGGAGAAGACCGGGTGCGCCGCATTGAAGAGACGCTGAATATCGGCTGGCGGTTGCTTTCCCGGATACCGCGGCCGGAACTAAAACGCATCAGGGAAGAATATTTGAATAAATATTACCAGAATGCAACTTAGAGTTAGTCCGAACCGGATGGAGTTGTTGCGCCTGAAACGCAGGCTGGCCCTGGCCCGGCGCGGGCACCGACTGCTCCAGGATAAACTAGAGCAGATGATGTATCAGTTCTTGAGCCTTATCAAGGAAACCAGGGCTCTGGGCAAAGAGGTAAATAAAAAGATAAAGCAGGTTTTCCTGCATCTGGTTATCAGCCGCGGCCTGATGCGGGAAAAGGATTTTTATCAGGCGATAAAGACGGCCCGGATTGAGACGGGTTTTCAATCCGTCTCGGCCCGGATTATGAACGTGCCGGTGCCGCGGTTCAGTTTAAAAGAGCCCGCGCTGAATCTAAATTATGAATTTTTCAGGGTAAGCCCGCAACTGGATGTTGCGCTGAACGAATTCAGGGATTTACTGCCGGAGCTGATTCGCCTGGGGGAACTGTTCAAGAGTTGCCAGTTGCTCTCTTTTGATATTGAGCGCACGCGCCGCCGGGTCAACGCCCTGGAATATCTGCTCATCCCTTCAATTTCCGAAACGATACGCGCCATAACCGACAAGTTGAATGAATTTGAACGGGGCAACCTGCTGCGCCTGATGCGCATTAAAGAGGTTATGCGTTGATGTAGCGCCATTGCGAGCCCCCTCCTATTCCTTCTCCCTTGAGGGGGAGGAGAAGTGGGGGGGGTAGGACAGGCGTCCCGCCTTCGCTAAAGCTTCGGCGGGCAAAGCCCGTCTGTCTATTTAAACGGGCGCGGCAATCCCTTTTTTAAATCCCTGAAAATACAGCGGTACGATTCATCGCACGCAGTAACCCGCAGAGAGTTGACGTAGTTTATAAAAGTATGCTATGCTTATTGTAAGTAATACAATAGAGGAGGTTTAAAATGAGGACAACTCAGATAAGACCCATAGGCCCGAGGAATCAGGTTACTATTCCGGTTGAACTGGTGAAAAGATTACATATCCGGCCGCACGACATGGTTAGTTTTTCGTACACGGAAGAAGGCATACTGATGAAACCGGTTATGGTGGTTGATAGGAATGAGGTCTGGTGCCCGGACGAACTTGATGCTCTGGAAAAAATCATTAAAAAACAGGTAAAAACAGGCAAGTATGTTGAATTTTCCGATTCCAAAAAGGCGGTTAACTTCTTAAAGAAAAAAGAATGAAGGTTAGATACCTGGATTCATTCGTCCGGGCTTTTGAATCGCTTGCCAATCAGGACCGGGCAAAAACAACACGGACTATTTCTGACTTGTTGGAATTTTTGGAAAATAAAATTCGTCCTTCCGGCGGCCTGGGATTGAAGAAATTACGAAAAAATCTCTGGGAAGTCAGGGTTGACATCAAAACGAGAGTTTTATTCCTGCTCAGTCCCGAATTAATCACCTTTGTTTTGATCGGCAGTCATGGCGAAATAAGAAAATACCTGAAAACACGGGCGGGGCTGTAACCCCGCCCGTGCATTTGTCTTATGTAGTGCGACCATTTCAGGGTCGCCGATCTGCAGGGAAAGGGCTGTGTCCCCTGCCGCAGCAGGACAGGCGGGACGCCTGTCCTGCTGCGCTACTGCAAACAACCGGTGTTACGCCGCCTAAAATGAAACGCATCAGCCGTTACCTGATTGCGGAATTCGGCCCGCCGTTCTTCCTCTCTTTCGCTTTTATCCTTTTCCTGCTCTCCTTGGGCGCCCTTTTCCAGGTTGTTGACCTTCTGGTGAAAAACCTGGTTTCCGGCGTCATCCTGTTCCGTTACTTTTTTCTGCTGCTCTTTTCCCTTATGCCGTACGGCCTGGTTCTGGCCGTCCTTATCGGCTCCACGCTTACCTTCAGCCGTTTCAGCCAGGACCGGGAATTCCTGGCCATCAAAAGTTTGGGAATTTCCCTGACGAATGCGGTCAGGCCGCTTCTCTTTCTGGGGCTCCTGCTGTCCCTGGTCAACCTCTGTCTGCTCTGCTGCGTCCAGCCGTACGCACTCTACCAGAACCGCATCGTTTTTTCAGGCGTCCGGGTGAATCCGACCGCCAACCTGGTCCGGCCCGGTTCGGTCGTTACCGAATTTCCCAACATCGTGCTCTTCATTCCCAGCAAAGGGAAGAAGGGGATGGTTACGCTCTACCAGAAGGAAGGAGAGACGGTACGCACCATATCGGCCCACAGGGTGAAGCTGGTCTTCCGTTCCGGGAAGCCGTACCTTTACCTTCAGGACGGCGTTCTGCAAACCTACGAATCCCGGAAGGCAAAAACATACCAGCGGCTCTCTTTTCAAACCTATATCTTTCCCCTGCCCGAAATTGCCGGAAGCAGAGAACGGCCGGAGCCGAAGATTTACGAAAGGAGCAGTTTTCAGTTGTGGCGTTCCGGCACGGCCGGGGCGAGGGCAGAACAGATGCGCCGGTTTTCTTTTGCTCTTGCGCCGCTTCTCTTCTTGTTGGTCGGCATACCCCTGGGCATCGCCTTGCCCCGCAGTCTCTGGGGTATTACGGCCTCCTGCGGTTTGGTTTTGAGCTATTATTTCGCCTTGACCGGAATTGAGGCGCTGATGCGGGTTAAGCCGCAGTTAGCCGGACTATATTTCTTACCGGATGCAGTCATTTTATTGACGGGAATCTATTTTTTTAAAAGGATAGAATAAAATGATAGAAAATGGACCGCGGAGTGCGCAGAGACCGTAGAGAGAAATGAAAAAAGAAGAACTTAACAAGACAACGAAAACAATTATAGGGGCAGCTATAAATATTTATCGCAATTTGGGTCCGGGACTTCTTGAATCTGCCTATGAAATCTGCATGGTATATGATCTTGTACAAACAGGATTAAAAGTGGAACAACAGAAACCACTTTTCGGTTAGATTTGGTAGCAGAGGATAGTATCATCTTGGAGGTAAAATCGATTGAGAAACTATTACCAATTCATAAAGTTCAGTTAATATCTTATTTGAAACTGTCTGGTTACAAAATCGGGTTGTTGATTAATTTCAATGTTAGGGTATTAAGAGATGGAATTGTAAGAATGGCTAGTAATCTTTAGGTAATTCTCTGCGTGCTACGCGTTCTCTGCGGTAATTTGTAATAATCTGCGTCTAATAAAGATGTGATTATGAAACGACTGGATAAATACCTCGTCGGGGAATTCGTTAAACTCTACCTCTTGGCCATAATTGCCCTCATCGTTATCGGCCTGGTCGGCGCCATCGTGGATAATTTAGCCGATTATCTGCACGGCGGATATTCCCCGGCTGCGGTAACGCGTATATTCCTCTGGATGATTCCGGGTATTTTTGTCCAGTTTTCACCGTTAGCGGCGCTGGTTTCGGTTCTGGTTACCCTGGGGCTGATGGGAAAACACCGGGAGATGCTTGTTCTGGAGGGTTCCGGGCTTTTCCCGCTCCGTTTCCTGGCGCCTTTCTTCATTCTGGGCGGACTCTTGATTCCGCTTGTTTTTCTGGTTAACGAAACCGCGGTTCCGGCTTCTTTCAGCCGGATTAAACCCCAGTCGGAGATATTCGACCCGACGCTTGCCCTGCCGCAATTTTTCTTTTACGCGGATAGTTTCCAAACAGCCGAAAACCTCTTTGAAAAGCCCAACATCCTTATCTTTTACCCGGATGGGAACCTGAAAGAGATTTACCGGGGAAATTGGTGCCGGATTGAAAAAGACGGCCAATGGTTGATAAAATCCGGTCTGCAGGTCAGGTTTTCAACTGAGGGTGAGGTTCTGGAGGAGGTTTCTTTTATCCAACGTTCATTTGATTTCCAGCTGGACCGGGAAGACCTGCAACCTTTGTTTAGGCCGGTCCAGGCGCTTTCCCTGCGCCAGTTAACCGGTTACCTGGAAAGGTTAAACCGGGCTGGTATGGCCCCGGTTGCCATTCGGACCGCGTTCCTCAGTCATTTCAGTTATCCGTTGCTCAATGTTTTTGTGGTCTTTCTGACCTTGCCCCTGGCGTTCAGTCGGCGTTTTTCCCGGCCGGTATTGGTTACGCTGGGATTCCTGCTGGCGATGCTTGCCTACTGGCTTTTTTCTTTCGGGCTGGCCCTCGGAAACCAGGGTTATCTCCCGCCGGCTCTGGCCGCTTTCCTGCCCCAGGTAGTTATCCTGGCCGGCGCCTTCCTTTTTTTATGCCGGTCTCTCTTTGACAATCCTTGAGGGTTTATGGCAGAGCAGGTTCTGAAAGTAAACGGTAATTGAACAGGAGATAGAGGCTGGCGCCGAGACAGATTATCCCGCCGATTACTACGGTTGCCGGAGTTCCCCACAGGTGGGCAAGCAGACCGGCTTGAAAACTGCCGATGGGCATCATCCCCAGAAAGGTGAAGGTATAGAAGCCCATCACCCTCCCGCGTAAAGTATCCGGTGCATAGTGTTGCAGCAGGGAGTTGATGGTTACCGCCTGCGTGATGAGGCCCCAGCCGCTTGGAATCAGCAGGAGATAAGAAAGAGTAGCGTTTTGGGATAAAGCGAATAAAATCAGGGACAGGGACATCACCAGCCCGCCGGTGGAAACAAAAATTTCCCGCCGCGGAAAGTGGCTTAAGAGGACCACAGAGACCGCGCCGAGCAGGGAGCCCAGTCCGAAGAAGGCCATCAGGCGTCCCAGTCCGCGGACTCCTAAATGCAGGATGTCGCGGGCGAAGACCGGCATCAAGACCTGGGCGGACATTCCAAAGATGCTGATGAGCGATATCTGGATAATCAGGATGCGGATGTGTTTATTTTTCCAGACGTAACTTGCGCCTTGGAAAAGAGAGGACATGATTGTCCGTTTCGTTTTGGCTTGAGGCCGGAAATTTCCCCGGATAAGATAGAGCGCAATAATCGCCGGCAGAAAACTGAAACTGTTAAGGTAAAAAGCGCTGGCCATGCCCAGGCCGGCGATGGCGAAAGCGGCCAGGACCGGTCCGAGGATTCGGGTAGCGCTAAAGACCGCGGAGTTTATGGCAATTGCGTTAGTGAGGTCTTTCTTGGGCACAATCTCCGCAAAAAAAGATTGACGGGTTGGGCTGTCAAATGCCATTACCAGGCCGGAAAATCCGGCAATCAGCGCAATTTGCCAGAAGGTGACTATCTTCAGGGAGATGAGCACGGCCAGGCTAAGGGCCAGGAGTGCGGCCAGCGCCTGGGTAAGGATTAAAAAAGAACGTTTGTTGACGTGATCGGCCACCACTCCGCCGACCAGCGAGAAGGCGAGGACAGGCAGGCCGGCAATGGCGCCGGTTAATCCCAGCAGGAATGTGGAATTAGTGATGTTGAGAACCAGCCAGCCTAGGACCACGTTCTGCATCCAGGTGCCGCAGAGGGAGAGAAACTGGCCGAACCAGAAGATGCGGAAGTTCCGGTGGCGCAGGGCGGAAAACGCTTTAAGGTTAAATTTCACGGTAGACGAAATTCAGCATGGTCAAGCATATGAGCGCAAATCATTTGGACGCAGATGACCGCTGATAGCCGCAGATACGGATTAAGGATTACGGAAAATGCCAGAATGCCCCGTCCTGTGGGCGGGGTTCTTCACTTTAGAGAATTACTCAGAATTACTCCAAAGAAATACAAGTAAGAATTTTTATAGAAATACTTTAAGGAAACATTGTTTAGCATTATTCGGTAGTTTCTGTGTACATCTGCGTCCCGTTTTTTACGGCAGCGAACATCGTTTTTATCGGAGCGGTTTTTCCGGTCCAGAGTTGGAAGGAGAGTGCGCCCTGGTGGATGAGCATTCCCAGTCCGTCAATTGTTTTTAGACCCAATTTTTGCGCCGATTGCAGGAGCAGTGTTTTACGGTTGTAAATCAAATCGCAGACGACCGGTTTGCCGGTCAGGTCCTCAGGCCGGAATAATTCCTCTTCTGTTTTCAACCCCACCGAAGTGGCGTTAATGAGAACGTCAATCTTTTTTCGGCGCAGCGCTTCTGATTTTTCCAAAAACGGAATGTAGGCAATCGTATTCTGCGGATAGTAATTTTTTAAATCCGAAACCAACTTTTCCCCTTTTTCGGCGGTTCGGTTGGTCAAATAAACGTCGGCTTTTACTTCGGCGAGAGCGAAAGCTACCGCTCGGGCCGCGCCGCCGGCGCCAACCAGGAGAACCCTTTTTCCCTTCGGTGTAATCCCCGCCTCTTCTTTCAGGGAGAGGATAAAACCAGGGCCATCGGTCGTTTCACCTCTCAATTTCCCGCCGTGATTAATAATGGTATTTACCGAACCGCATTTTTTTGCCATTGACGAGATTTCGTCCAAAAACGGAATCACCGTTTCTTTATGCGGAATGGTCAGGTTGGCGCCCAGGAATTTCAGGGAGCGGATTGCTTTAATTGCGCCTTGAAGTTCTTCCGGAGTCACCTCAAGGGCAAGATAAATGGTATTCATTTTTAAGGCTTGAAAAGCGGCATTCTGGAAAAGGGGCGAGAGGGTATGTTTAATTGGACAGCCGAAGAGAGCGACGACTTTTGTTCCCGGCTTATTTTTTGGCAATTCCTTAATCACCCGAGTGCCTCTTTTTCCGGGAATCCGGCCATGATGTTGAGGTTCTGGACGGCTTGTCCGGCCGCTCCCTTAAGCAGGTTGTCGATTGCCGCAATGATAACCAGACCGTTGTCTTTGAGTATTTGAACGCCAAGGTCGCAGAAATTGGTCATCACCACGTTTGTTATTTCCGGATACTGACCCTGGGGGCAGAGCCGGACGAACGGGCATTTTTGATAAGTTTTTTGGTAGAGCGAAACAAGCGTTTTTGAGGAAGTTTTTTTCTTCAGGCGGGTGAAGATAACACTTAAAATACCTCTTTCAAACCCGGCTACCTGCGGTATGAAGTTAATGCTTACTTCTTTGCCGGTGGCTGCTTTTATCTTATTTTCCATCTCGGCGCTGTGGGGGTGGACTCCGACTTTGTAAGGACGAATATTATCCATAACCGAACAGGCCGGGTTATTGGGTGAAAATGAACGGCCGGCTCCGGAAAAACCGGAGACTGCGCTTACGCTGATTTCCGGTTCCACGGCGCTTGTTTTAAACAGCGGAAATAGCCCGAGAATAATGCCGGTAGGATAGCAGCCGGGGTTGGCTATTAATTTTGCTTTTTTTATCTGTTTTGGGAAAATTTCCGGCAGGCCGTAAACACTTTCCTTCAAGAATTCCGGGGCCAGGTGTTTGGTCTGGTAGGCGCGCTCAAAGGCCCGGGCCTTCGGAAAACGAAAGTCTGCGGAAAGGTCAATAATTCGCACCTTTCCGAAAAGTTCCCGCACCATTAAAAATGAGTTTGGATGCGGCTTGGCCAGAAAGACGAAATCGCAGTCTTCAATCACCCGCTTTTTCCGGTAAGGTTGGAAGGTGAGTTTGTTCAGCCCTTTTAGTTTGGGGTATTTTTCAGTTATTTTTTTACCCGGGAACGTCTCGGAAGTGACGCAGGTAATTTTAACTCCGGCATGATTTACCAGCAAGCGCAAAAGTTCCCCGCCGGTATAACCGGCTCCGCCGATAATCCCGACCCTGACTTTTTTCATCTTTTCCATCTTTTTACCTTTTCACCTCTGGCCGTATCCCCCGCCGTGATAGCGCCGGTACCATTTCTCAACCTCTTTTTCCGGCAGCGGCCGGACGTTTCGGCCGGCCGCTTTTCCCAGGAACAGGCCAAAGAGATTTATCTGGGCGAAGTATTCGGTCAACCTTGCCGCCAGGACCGCCTTTTCCGGACTTTCCGCAAAAGCGAATACGCCGTGCTGTCCGAGGACGATTGCCGGACAGCCCGGACGATACGCCTTGATAATCGCTTTTCCGATATTATCCGCCCGGTTATCCGTATATGGTGTCACCGGGATTTCGCCGCCGAAGATATCCGCCTGTCCGGTTGTCAGGCAGGATACCGGAATCCCGGCCGCGGCAAAAGCGGTGGCGTAAGGCGAGTGAGTGTGCACGACGCCGCCTATACCCGGAATATTTCGGTAAAGATAGATGTGGTGCGGCCAGTCCACCGACGGTTTCTTTACGCCGGAAATTTTTTCGCCGTCAACATTTAACGTCACCAAGTCTGACAATTTCAGGTTGGAGTAGGAGACACCGCTGGGTTTGATGATGACCAGTTTTTTTTCCCGGTCAAACCCGCTGACGTTGCCCTGGGTGGTGACCACCAGCCCCCATTTTGGCAGAAGGAGATTTGCTTTTAACACCTCATTTTTTAAATTACTCATCTTAGTCATTTTTTCTTAGCCACACCTGCATTGTTCCGGGTTGGCGGTTATCCCAGGCATAATAGGGAACGGCGAAAATCCGGCATGCTTTTAGTCTTTTGGCGCCGGGTTGGTAAAGTTTGTTCTTCCAGCCTGCATCGTCAACCATTCTGGCCTGGCCCGTAATTGCAACCACACCGCCCAGAAGGTTCTTTTGGAAAGAGTGAGTCAGTTTCGTATCTTCCGCCAAGAGAATCCGGTGAATGGGAATATTGTGGTCAACTTCTTCCAAACAGTATACCAGGGGGCCTCTTTGCAGGGCAACGCATCCTGCGTCTTGGCGTACGTCAGGATGAGCCCGGAGTTGTTCGACCGGCATCGCCAAATCCAGTTCCAGCCGGTCGTTTGTTTTCCAGGGCCGTTTCAGTCGGATATATCCTTTAGCCGGTTTCGAAGAAATATTTAACGGCTGGCCGTTAATTTTTAAACGGGATTCTTGGCACCATCCGGGAATACGCAGACTTAGACAAAAGGTTATCGGTTTTTCGGTTTTCAGGCTAAACCGGATTCGACCGTCCCAGGGGTAATCGGTTTCCTGTTTGAGGGTGATAGGTTGATTATTAACCTGGAACCGGACGGTTCCGCCGATATAAAGATGGACCGCAAGACCGTTTTCATTACGGGAGTAAATATATTGCCCCAGGGAGGCCAGAAGCCGGGCCAGGTTGGGCGGGCAACAGGCGCAATCGAACCATCCCTGACGATGATGATTACCGGAACTGGCCAGCGGGTTGACGTAAAAGAATTTTTCACCGTCCAGGGAAACACCGCTGAGGATTCCGTTGTAAAGGGCTCGTTCCATCACATCCGCGTACTGATTGTCTCCGGTAATCTGCAGCATGCGGTGGTTCCAGAAGACAAGTCCGATGGCCGCACAGGTTTCGGCGTAGGCGGTTTCGTTAGGCAGGTCATAATTGGAGATAAACTTTTCGGCGCCAACACCGAAACCGATACCGCCGGTAATATACATTTTTTTGGTGCAGACACTTTCCCAGAGTCGCTGACACGTTAAAAAAAGGTTTTTATCCTTATTTTCCAGAGCCAGGTCTGCCATGGCGGAATATAAGTACATCGCTCGGACTGAGTGTCCCACAGCTTCTTTTTGTTTCCGAACCGGAGTGTGCGCCAGATACTGTTCGTGCGGATAGGGGTGTTTTGCAGGGTCTTCACCCCGCGCCACTGCTTCCCGGTCAAAGTAGTTGGGCTTTTGTCCCCTCTGGTCAACAAAATATTGGCTCAGATTTAAATACCGCTTCTCACCGGTTACCCGGTAAAGTTTTACTAAGGCCAACTCAATCTCCGGATGCCCGCAATAACCCGGTTTCTGTTCCTTCCCCGGGCCAAACACCCGGCTAATCAGGTCTGCATTCCGGCACATCGCTTTCAGGAGCGTGCATTTTCCGGTGGCTTGGAAATACGCCACGGCTGCTTCCATTAAGTGTCCGGAGTCATATAGTTCATGATAATCCCGCAGGTTGGTCCAGCGTTTTTCGGGGGCAAAAGGTCTGCAATGCAAATATCCGTCCTTCTTTTGTCCGCGAACGATGCTGTTGACGGCCTCGTCCACGTGCCGTTTGAGTTGTGCGTCCGGATGCGCAGCCAGACTGTAAGAAGCCGCCTCGATCCACTTGGCCGCATCGCCCATCCACAATTGTTTCCAGGTCATACTCGGAGTATCCGGCTCCAGGCGGTATGCATCAATCCGGCCGGTCTTTTTGCATTGTTTATATTCGTACAGAATCGTCTTTTCGCGATTGGTTCGTATACGCGGTGTCCAGAATCGGTCTGTGATTACGACATCACTGGATTTTATCGGATTCATCATGTTTTGTCTTTATATTTAACGTTTTTTGGACAAGCGGATTACGTTCCAGGAAAGTTTGGGCAGAACGGCGGTGAGCCGCCCCTCTTCCATTTTAGCGTTATTTTTAGAGTGGGGTGCAATTTTGTTTGGTTGCTCGGCGGTATTGAATGCTTTCGGGTCCGTGCTTCCCAGGATGATTTGCTCGACAAAATAATAGTTCGGTAACGACCTCAGGTCTCCTTCCAAAAGAAGGGACTCTTTCTGGTTTCGGTTAACGGCAAAGATAGTCAATTCTTCTTTCGTTTCATTCAATACCGCCACGGTTTCCAGGAAAGGGACCGCTCCGAATTCTTTATTTTCATACGTTGGGGAATTAACCTGTACGTTTAACGCCGCGCCTCTTCCGTAGGCGGAAGCATGCAGTAAAGGATAGAAGATTGTCTGGCGCCAGGCAGGACCTCGGTTAACCGTCATAATCGGCGCGATTACGTTTACCAGTTGAGCGAGGCAGGCAATTTTAACCCGGTCGGCATGTTTTAAAAGAGTGATGAGCATACAGCCCACTACCAGTGCATCTTCAAGGTTGTAAATGTCTTCGAGTTGGGGCGGGGCGATTGACCAATCTTTTGATTTATTTTCTCGGGAGTGATACCAGACGTTCCATTCATCGAAGGAGAGATTAATTGTTTTTTTACTTCGAAGTTTTGCTTTGACGTAGTCGCACGCAGAAACAACAGAGTCAATGTAAATTCCCATATCCAAAGACCGGGCTAAAAAGTCACCCAAATCTTTATTCGGGTTTCCGTAATAAGTATGGAGGGAAACGTAATTTACGTAGTCGTTTGTATGTTGCAGAACAGTTGATTCCCACAAGGGAAAAGTCGGCATTCCCCGGAAAGAACTGCCGCAGGCCA
This sequence comes from Candidatus Omnitrophota bacterium, assembly GCA_043826355.1. Classification (GTDB taxonomy): domain Bacteria; phylum Ratteibacteria; class UBA8468; order MWAK01; family MWAK01; genus JAHJUB01. The sequence goes on along the minus strand of JBDRQI010000036.1, from coordinate 100,338 downwards.
CCAGTTCTATGGTTGGGTCCATTAATTTCATTGCCTTGGCTGTTTCGCAGGCAAGCCGGCCGTATTCCTCGGCGGTCTTGTGGCCGATTTGCCAGGGACCGTCCATCTCGTTACCCAGGCACCAGACCTTAATTTTGTGCGGTTCTTTGAACCCGTGTGTAATGCGCAGGTCGCTCCAGTAACTGCTTTCGGGATGGTTGCAGTATTCCAGCAGGTTACAGGCGGAATCAGTTCCCTTGGTACCCAGATTGACGGCCATAATGATTTCGGTATTCGTGCTTTTTGCCCAGGCGGCAAATTCATTTACGCCAAACTGGTTTGTCTCGGTTGCTTTCCAGGCAAGTTCCAGTCTTTTCGGCCGTTTTTCTTTTGGACCAATACCGTCTTCCCAGTTGTAGCCGGATACGAAATTGCCGCCCGGATACCGGACGATGGGGACATTCAGTTCTTTTACCAGTTTTAAGACATCCCGGCGGAATCCCATCTTGTCCGCGGTCGGGTGGCCGGGTTCATAGATGCCTCCGTAAACCGCCCGACCCAGATGTTCGATGAAAGAACCGTAGATTCGCGGGTCAATTTCGCCGATACGAAAATCCTTGTCCAGGATAATCTTTGCTTTTAAGGGGGCCATAAAAACTCCTCAAAATGATTTGGCTACGATTCTTCCTTCTTCGCCCCGGAGGTGTTTTAAGGCGAAGGAAAGTTCCGCGTCCATCTTTTCCTTCGGAATGTTGCCTTTTCTGGCGTCGTAAGGGGAAGCGCCCTTTGGCAGCGGTTCCAGTGACATCACTCCCCGGTAATCAATATCGTACAGCGCCCGGATAATTTCCTTCCAGTCCATCGTGCCTTTGCCGGGCGCCTGCCGCGTGTTGTCGGCGCAGTGCAGGTGGTTGAACCAATAATTGCCGGCCCGGCGGATAGCGTTGGGGATGCCGTCTCCTTCTTCAATCTGCATGTGGAAGGTGTCGCCCATGACCCGCACGCAGGGATTGTTAATCTCCCCGGCCATTAAGACCGCTTCTTCCAGGGAGTTGACCAGTCCCACTTCGTAGCGGTTGATCGGTTCAATCATCAGCATTATCTTCATCTTCTCGGCGTATTTACCTGCCTGGGCCAGCGATTCCGCGGCGCGGTTTAAATCTTCTTTTCTGTTGACAAAAAAGGCTGGTTCGCCTACCAGGCTGGGCACTACCAGAACGCTCCTGGTGCCAAGCGTTTTGGCCATATCCACGCATCTTTTTACGTAGTCAACCGCTTTTTTTCTTTCCGCGGTTTCCGGATGGCATAAAGCCCGCAGGTCTCCCTTTTTTGGTCCCGGGTGCATCCCGCAGATGGATGCGATTCTGATTCCGTGATTCCGGCACATCAGATTTACTTCCTTCAGGTCGTACTCTTCCGGCTCGCCGACCAGTTCAATTCCATCGTAGCCGATTTTGGATATCCGGGCAATAACTTCTTTCAGCGCGGTTGACCCGAAGATCCAGTTATTGACGAAAAAACCGATCTTTTTATCCATATTTTAATCTCTCTTATGGAAAAGTAGCGGTACGATTTACTTCATCTTGCCGTAGCCTTAGCGAAGGCGGATCGCAAGTATTATTTACTATTTAATTTGCATTAATTCCTTCATTACCGAAAAGAGAGCGCTGTCCGGCCGTCCGAACGCATCGTGCAATTGGCCGTAAAGCCGGTATAATTTCTGATAGGCGGCAACTGATTTTTTGTCCGGCCGGTATTCTTTGGCTTCAAACCGGCAGAGGACTTTTTGGCCTTCCTCAACGCTGGAAAAACCGCCGGCTTCCCGGCCGGCCGCAACCGCGCCGACCAGGGCCGCACCCAGCGCGCAGGTCTGCTCCGAAGCGGCAATCTTAAGCGGCCGGTTGAGGATATTACTGTAAGTCTGCATCAGAAGCGGATTTTTTTTGGGTATGCCGCCGCAGGTAATCACTTTCTTGATATTTTCTCCGGATTTTTCAATCCGGTCGATGATGGTCCTGGCGCCGAAGCCGGTGGCCTCAATCAAAGCCCGGTAAATTTCTTCCGGCCGGGTGGCCAGCGTCTGACCCAGGAGCAGCCCGGAAAGTTTCTGGTCGACTAAAACGGAGCGGTTTCCGTTGTTCCAGTCCAGAGCGAGCAGACCGCTCTCCCCGGGCGCCAGCCGGGCCGCCTTTTCGCTCAGGTACGCCTGGATGTCTTTTCCGCTCTTCTCTGCGGCGGCCGAGTAATTTGCCGGTACGCAGTTTTCCGCAAACCAGGCGAAGATATCGCCCACCGCGGACTGGCCTGCTTCCAGACCGATGGAGCCGGGAATGATGGAACTTTCGGCCAGGCCGCACATCCCTTCTATCTTTTCCAGCCGGCGTTCGTTGTCTGCCGGGAAGACCATCAGGTCGCAGGTTGAGGTGCCGATTACTTTAACCAGCCCGTTCTTTTCGATGCCGGCGCCGACGGCGCCCAGGTGGGCGTCAAAAGCGCCCACGCTGACGGCAATTCCCTCTTTCAGTCCGAGTTCCTGCGCCCATCTTCGGGAGACTCTGCCGGCCCGGTCTCCGGCCGGATATGCTTCTTCGTAAAGTCGGTTTCGCAGACCTTTGAAATTCGGGCTGAGAGAAACAAGGAAAGCCTCCGAAGGCAACCCATTCCATCGGCTGCAATAGAGCGCTTTGTGTCCGGCGGCGCAGATGCCGCGCTTTAGTTTTTTGGGCGCCAGGTTATCGGCTAACAGCGCCGGTATGAAATCTTCCAGTTCCACGAAACTTTCGGCCGCCCGGAAAACTTTTTTGTCAACCCGGCTCAGGTGGAGTATCTTGGCGAAGAACCATTCCGAAGAGTAACGGCCGCCGCAGCGCCGCAGGTATTCCGGGTGGTTCTTCTTCGCTTTTGAGGTAATCTCCTCGGCTTCTTCGGCAGAGGTATGGTCCTTCCAGAGCCAGGCGTAACTGTTGGGGTTGCCGCTGAACTGTTTGTTAAACGCGAGCGGCCGGCCGGATTTATCGACCGGAATCGGCGTGCTGCCGGTTGTGTCAACGCCGATGCCGATAATCTTATCCGGCGTAAAATCCGGGTCGTTCTTTTTGGCTTCTTTAATGACGCCTTTGACGACATCTCCGGTGCCCTCCACGTAATCGGCCGGGTGCTGCCGGGCGAAGAGCGGGTCATTTGCAGAGACGATCACTCCGTTCTTCCCGCGGCGGTAATTCCAGATGAAGGTTGCGGTCTCTTTTCCTCCGGAAAGTTCTACCAGCAGCGCTCTTACCGAGTTGGTTCCGAAATCAAGCCCCAGGCTATATTGTTTTTTCATACTCTACTTCCTTCCCCCCCCTTTTTTTGAGGGGGAGGCGAGGCGGGGGTGAACAGACCGCTTTTTAAAAGATTACCTTTTTAACCACTTCCAGGGTGGCCCCGGCGTTTCCGGTTTCTTGGGCCGCAAGCAACCTTTGCCGGTTCTGCCAGATGAGAAGCGCTTTCTTCATCGCGTTGGCGAAGAATTCCCGTGATAAGGACATCGCCTGCACCGGTTCCATCCGGTAGGTAAACTGGTCTTCGCCGAACCAGCCCCGGTAGCCGATATCCAGGGCCGCATAACAAAAGTCAACTAATTCCCACAGGTTTGACGTGCCGGCAACCCGGTCTTCATCGTTGGAGCGCCATTTGGCCGCGTTGACATGGAAGTTGACCACCGGTACCCGAAACTCCCGGGCGAGGTAGAGGCTGAACGCGGGTTCGATACCAGCCATCATCTCGTGACCGTAATCAACCGCCACGCCCATATTATTGCCTTGGCAGGCTTCGTTTACCTTTCGGGCCATCAGGATGGCGCAATGGGTGGTCGGGATAATCATATGACCTTCCCGCGGTTCTTTCGGTTTGGCTTCAACTCCGAATCGCAGGCCCAGCGATTTTGCTTTCCGGTTGACCGCTACGCACCCTTCGATAAACCGGGAGAGCAAGGTACCGTAGTTTGCCTCAAAATTATAGTCCCATCCGTCGGATCCGGGCCAGAGCGCAATCGATCCGCAGCCGAGTTCCGCGGCAATTTCCGCGCCCTGAAAAGCAATGGCCAGGGCTTCTTTCCGAATTGCCTTGTCCGGGTTGGTCAGGCCGCCGAACTTCCAGTGCGGGTCGGTCCAGAGGTTGGTATTCATGTTAGTCGGCGTCATCTTTAATTTCTTCAATGTTTTTTTAACTTCGGCAATCCGGCTGGTGACCTTTTTTCTTCTTTCATCTATAAAGATATTTTCGTGGAATTCCACGCCATAAATCCCGGCGGCTTTAACCCTCTGCAACTGGCTGGTGATGTCCGATTTCAAGTCCGGGTTGTACCCGCCGGTGGCAAACCGGTCCGAAAATCCTCCGGCGCACCAGTGACCGGCCGCGAACTTGATTTCAAAATCATGAAAAAACCGGCTGACCTTCTCGCCTTCCAGATACCCGGCGTATTCCTTTTCCAGCTTCCCCAAATTCCCGTCATTGATTTTCATATTATTTTCTCCTATACCTGTGTTTTTCTTAATTTATTCCCCTTTTTGTCTTTTAGGATAAATAAGAGAAACAAGCCTATTAAAAATACCCATATACTCAAGGCTAAAAACTTGTCCGGATTTTCAAAAACATAACTGAAGAATATACAAGGTAAAACAATAAGCATTATGCAAAGCACAATATTCTGTTTTTTGTTCATTTAACCTTTCTTCACTTCACGTACCACTTCCTTGCTGTTTTATGTATTTATTTTATTACCAGTCAGCGAGGGTGTTCTGGTCCGTAAAACTTCACGGAGTGTCAGCCACAAAACAAGCAGTACGGAGGCTTAAGTATCCGTGGTCCGTCGGTTGTCTTGGCGGAAACACGGCGAGGCTCAAGCCGGAGTCGCGTAAGTTTTGTCTGACACGCAGGGCGTTTTATGAACCAGACACCCGAGCGCCGAGCGTTAGCGCATCTCCTGACCGCCCGTCACATTGATGGCTTGTCCCGTCATATAGGAAGATTGTTCGCTGGCCAGGAAGACGACCACGTTGGCGATGTCTTCGTAGGCACAGGACCTTCCCAGCGGGACCTGGTCAATGTATTTTTTGCGCACTTCCTCTTTGCTGATTCCCCACTTTTTAGCGTACTGGTCAAATAGGCTGTTTACCCAGAGGGGGGAGTCCAGCAGGTTTCCCGGGCAGACTGCGTTTACCCGGATTCCGTACGGGGCCAGGTCCAGGGCGATGGACTGGGTCAGGCCGAGGCCGCCAAATTTGCTGGCCGCGTAGGCGCAGTTTTTATAACTGCCTTTTTTGCCGCTCTTGGAGTTGATTTCAATAATGACGCCCGATTTCTGTTTTTTCATTATCCGGGCCGCTGCCCGGGCGCAGAGAAAATATCCGGTAAGGTTAACTTCAATGGTCTGTTGCCATTCGGCCAGCGGAAAATCGGTTATCTCGTATGCTCTTACGATTCCCGCATTTGCCACCATAATGTCCAGCCGTTTGTATTTTTTCACCACTTCTTGCGCAGTGTCGTCAACCTCTTTTTCTTTGGCGACGTTTACGACGTAACCCGAAGCCCGGCCCGGAAATTCCGCGGCGATTCTTTCCGCGGTTGTAAGTACTGCGTCGCTGATGTCCCAGAGCGCGACGGAAGCGTCCTCTTTTGCCAGGCGTCGGGCCAGGTGTTCGCCTAATCCCTGGGCCGCACCGGTAACCACTGCAACCTTATTTTTAAATTCCATAGGCATCATCGGTCATTGCAAGCGAATAGGTGCGCAATGACATTAAGTGAATGTTAGTTCTTTACCGTCGGAATCGACGATAATTTTCTCCCCGCGCTTAATCTCGCCGGAAATCAACTGCTTGGCCAGGACGTTCTCCATTTCCCTCTGGATAAGCCGTTTGACGGGTCTGGCGCCGAAGACCGGGTCAAATCCTTTTTGGGCAAGATAATTTTCCGCCTTCGGCTTGATTTCAACCATAATATCTCTGCCGGCCAGACGCTCCTTTAGGTATCCTAACTGCAGTTCCACGATTCCTTTTATTTCGTTCGGACCCAGCGGGTGAAAGAGGATGATTTCGTCAATCCGGTTGAGGAATTCCGGACGGAAAGTGCGCTGCATCTTTTCCAGGACCAGGCTGCGGGATTTTTCCTCCACGCCGCCCATCTCCTGGATATATTCGCCGCCGATGTTGCTGGTCATAATCAGAATGCTGTTTCGGAAATCAACCGCGCGGCCCTGTCCGTCGGTCAGTCTGCCGGCGTCCAGGACCTGCAGGAGAACGTTGAAGACGTCCTGGTGCGCTTTTTCAATTTCGTCCAGAAGGATTACCGAATAGGGCCGGCGCCTGATTATTTCGGTCAACTGTCCGCCTTCCTCGTACCCGACGTAGCCGGGCGGCGCGCCGATTAAACGGCTGACCGTGTGGCGTTCCATATATTCCGACATATCCAGGCGCACCAGCGCTTTTTCGCTGTCAAAGAGGAACTGCGCCAGGCTGCGCGCCAGTTCTGTTTTACCTACGCCGGTCGGACCTAGAAAGATAAAAGAGCCCAGGGGCCGGTTCGGGTCCGAAAGCCCGGAGCGGCTGCGCCGGATGGCGTCGGAAACCGCGGAGACCGCTTCGTCCTGGTCCACCATCCTCCGGTGAATCCGTTCCTCCATGTGGAGCAGTTTTTCCGTTTCCGTCTCTATCATCCGGGAGAGGGGAATTCCGGTCCAGCGGGAGACGATTTCCGCGATATCCTCTTCGTCCACGCTTTCCTTCAGGAGTTGTATATCTTTTTGTATTTCGGTTAGTTTGGCGCCGGCTTCCTCCAGTTTTTGCCGGAGTCCGGGCATCTTGCCGTACTGAAGTTCCGCGGCTTTGGCCAGGTTTCCTTCCTGGGTGGCGTGTTCCGCTTCGCTCCTCCCTTTTTCAATCTCCCCGCGGAGGCGCTGGATTTCCCGGATAAAGGTCTTTTCTTTCTGTTGCTGGGTATTTAATTTCTGGCTTTCTTTTTCCAATCCCTGGAGTTCCAGTTCAACGTTTTTAAACCGTTGTTTCACGTCTTTATCTTCTTCTTTTTTCAGAGCCTCGCGCTCAATTTTCAACTGGGCTATTTTGCGGTCTATCTCATCCAGCTGACTCGGTTTGCTGTCGATGGCCATGCGGAGCCGGCTGGCGGCTTCGTCAATCAGGTCAATCGCTTTATCCGGCAGAAATCGCTCGGTAATATAGCGATTGGAAAGGTTGGCGGCGGCAACCAGCGCCGAATCCTTAATCGTCACGCCGTGGTGCATCTCGTATTTTTCGCGCAGACCGCGCAGGATGGAGACAGTATCTGTCGCCGAAGGTTCTTTAACCAGAACCGTTTGAAACCGCCGTTCCAGGGCCCGATCTTTCTCAATAAATTTCCGGTATTCGTTCAGGGTGGTGGCGCCGACCGACCGCAGTTCCCCGCGCGCCAGGGCCGGTTTAAGCATATTTGATGCATCCATCGCTCCTTCCGCGGCTCCGGCGCCGACCAGGGTATGGAGTTCATCAATGAAGAGGATAATTTTTCCCTGTTCTTTTTCAATCTCCTTCAGAAGCGATTTTATCCTTTCCTCAAACTGGCCGCGGAAGACGCTGCCGGCGATCAGGGCTCCGATATCCAGGGCCAGAACCCGGCGATTTTTCAAGGTTTCCGGCACGTCGCCGGAAGCTACCCGCTGCGCCAGTCCTTCCACGATGGCGGTTTTGCCCACGCCGGCTTCGCCGATAAGCACCGGGTTATTCTTGGTGCGCCGCGAGAGTATCTGGATGACCCGCCGGATCTCCTCGTCCCGGCCGATAACCGGGTCCAGTTTGTCCTGGCGGGCAAGCGCGGTCAGGTCCCGGGTGAAACGCTCCAGGGCCGGCCGCTTGTCCTGTTCCATCTCCGGCTGTTGTCCGTTCATATAATGTTTGTCATTCTGAGCGCAAGCGAAGAATCTCGCATTAAAAAACCAGACCCTTCACTTTGTTCAGGGTGACACTATGTCAGGCCCCCTATCTTCCGTATCTCACCTTTGCCTAGCGGTTTCAGAAGACGAACCTTCCGGTCCAACTCCTCGGCCGGGCTACCCGATTCAATCACCTCGCCGTAGCGCACCGTACTCAGCGGAATTATGAGCGGCTTATTTTCAATGCCGATGGGCCGTTCAATCGTTTCGCCGGATTCGTCGAAAACCTGCTGGTAGAGCCTCCCCTCAACTTTTAGAATCGCTTCGCTCTCAGAGGTTACCATTCCCCGGACCACAATTACGGCACCTTCGCCATCGGAGCCGGTTCTCCATAAGACCAAACGCACCCTCTGTCCAGTTAACATTTCTTCCTCCCTGGGGGTTGCTCAACAATTAAATTGACTATTTGGAGTCCCGTATTTGAGGTCAGTGCAAGGCGCGACGACGAAACATACCCTCCGTGGTATGGAGAGGAGGAGCAACGCCGCAATGACCTCAAATACGGGACTCCCCGAAAGGCCAGGTGCTTTTGGGCTGCGACTTGCGTCGCTCATTGATTGCATAGTACAGTGACTATGCAATCTTCTTCGCTCCTTGTCTCGCTCCAAAATCATTTCTGGCAAATAGTCAATTTAATTGTTGAGCAACCCTTTAATAATCTTATCATTTCCCGGACCGCTTCTTCCAGGCCGACAAAGACGGCGCGGCCAATGATGGAGTATCCGATGTTCAACTCTTCAATTTCCGGTATCCGGATTATCGACAGAACGTTATGGTAATCCAGGCCGTGGCCGGCCGCGACCTTCAACCCTAAACTTTTTGCCATATTGGAAGCGGCGACAATCTTTTTCAATTCCGAGTCTCTTTCTTTTTGGGGTACGGCGTCCGCATATCTTCCGGTATGAAGTTCCACGATTTGCGCACCGGTTTTGACAGCGGCTTCAATCCGGTTTGCATCCGCATCAATGAAAAGACTCACCGGGATGCCGGACTTTCTGAATTCCGAGACCACGTCCTTCAGGTAACCTGCCTGTTTTTCAACGTCCAGTCCGCCCTCGGTTGTCAGTTCAGCCCTTTTTTCCGGCACCAGGGTTACCCAGTCCGGTTTTTCCCGGCAGGCGATCTTGATAATTTCCGGGCTGGCCGCCATCTCCAGGTTGAGTTTCGTTTTAATGGTGCGGCGCAAGCGGGAGAGATCCTGTTCCTGGATATGGCGCCGGTCTTCCCGCAGGTGGCAGACGATGCTGTCGGCGCCGGCTGTTTCGGCCAGTAATGCGGCTGAAACCGGGTCAGGTTCTTTGCCGCGGCGCTGTTGTCTTAAAGTGGCGACGTGGTCAATATTAATCCCCAATTTCATTTTATCTTCTCGATTCATGGGTCGGCTTGTCTCTCATTTGCGGTAGATATATTTCCACATGATAGACGTAAAGCCAGACCAATATGGCGACCACCAAAGCCAGAATTTTCAATTCCAGGTTATTTTTAACTAAATTGTTAAGATGCTCTCTGTTTATTTTCATCCTTTTAATTCTTTCGCGGCCGTTCCCAACGCTTCGTTTAACATGCCGGTTGTCTCCTCCGCGGAAATGTTGTAGGAGATATTCCCGTTTTGGGCCGCAGAAACAAAGCCCTTTTCTTCGGAGACGATTAAGACTAAGCTGTCGGTCTGTTCGGAAAGACCCAGGCCGGCCCGGTGCCTGGTGCCTACCAGGGGGTTGAAAGTCATCTTTTCCGAGAGGGGCAGAATACATCCGGCCGCCAGAATCTTATTTTGCGCAATAATAACTGCGCCGTCATGCAGCGGACTGGTCGGGTGAAAAATGGAGAGCAGTAATTCTTTGCTGATCTCTCCGTTAATCGTCTTTCCGGACGGAACATAGTCAGCCAGTCCCACTTTTCCTTCCAGGGCAATCAGTGCTCCGTGGCGTTCCTTGGCCAACTTAAAGATTGCCCGGACAATTTCATCCACCTTTTCCTTGCTTAATCCGGCGGTTTTTTCGAATGAGCTGCTTTCACCGATCTTGACCAGGGCATTTCGGAGTTCCGGGTGGAAGATAATTAGAAGAGCCAGGGCGCCGAATGCCAGGACTTTTTCCAGAATCCAGTTTAAGGTGCGCAGGTCCAGCATCCGCGAGAGAAAGGTTGCCAGAAAAAGGAGAATCAGGCCTTTCAGCAATTGGACGCTTTTGGTGCCCCGAATAATCAGGAAGAGATAGTAAAACAGGACGGAAAGGAGCGCAATGTCCAAGAGGTCAAGCCAGTGAAAATCGAAACCAAGTCCGGTATTACCCATATTGCTTACCCGTTTAATATTTCCGTCAGCGATTTCAAAAACAGCGTGTTCTCTTCCGGCGTACCAATGGTGAGCCGGACATATCGTTCTTTCATTGCCGGGTTATCAACCGGCCGGACGATAACTCCCTTGTCTTCAAGCTGGCTGCAGATCTTCGGCGCATCCTTTGCCAGGTCAATCAGGATGAAATTTGCTTCAGTCGGAACGTAAGCCACTTTTAGTTTGGAAAGGCTCTGGTACAGGTATTTCTTGCCCGTCCGGTTGTTCTCCAGGCTTCTGGCTACAAATTCTTTATCCTCCAGGGCTGCGGCTGCGGCCAGCTGGCCGGGGATAGTAGTATTGAACGGCGGCCGAATTTTATTCATTTCTTCAATGATGGCGGCGGCAGCGATACCGTATCCGATGCGCAGGCCGGCCAGGCCGTACAATTTGGAGAAAGTTCGGGCTACAATCAGGTGTCTTCCGGAAAAGAGCGAGATTCCGCTTGTAAAATCCAGGCTCTCAACGTATTCGGCGTATGCTTCATCAAGGACGACGATTACCTCTTTCGGCAGTTCATTCAAAAGTCCGGTCAACTCATTCTTTTTGATAATGGTGCCGGTCGGGTTATTGGGACTGGTCAGGAAGAGGAACTTGGTCTTTCCGGTAACCGCTTTCGCCATCCGGTCCGGGTTGTAACTGAAATCAGAGTTAAGCGGTACCTTTATCGGTACACCGCAGCACATCAGGACTAAAATTTCATAAATGGTAAAGGTCGGTTCCGGCAGGATTACTTCTTCACCCGGGTTCAGGAAGGTCAAGAGCGCCAGGGATAAAACCTCGCTGCTGCCGTTGCCCAGGATGGTCTCTTCGGGCCTGACGCCGTGAATCTGCGCCAGTTTTCCGCGTAAAGCCGGCCCGCTGCCTTCCGGGTAACGGTTAAGTTGGGAAAGACCCTCCCTGACCGCTTTCAGCGCAAGCGGGGAAGACCCCAGCGGATTTTCATTTGAGGCAAGTTTGAACGCCCGCTCCAGTCCCTTCTCCTTCAGGAGAACCGCAATCGGTTTTCCGGGGCGGTAAGGACAGATTCCCCTTACCTGCTGCTTGACAAGGTTTTTAGTATCCATGGGGTTTGTCACGAGACAAATCCATAAAGACCCATCTTTCTTTTTGCTTCCGCCAGGACTTCCGAAACTATCTGCCGGGTTTTTTCGTTGCCCCGTTCAATAATTCTGCTAAATCCCGCCGTATCTTTTATTAACTTCTCACGCTCCTTCTGATAGGGGGCCAGATATTGAATCAGGACCTCAGTCAGGTTTTTTTTGCATTCGGTGCAGCCTAATTTTGCAGATACACAGTCGTTTTTGATACTCAGGCTGTTTGCCTGATTATATAAAAGATGGATACCGAAGACCGGGCAGGCGTCCGGATGGCCCGGGTCCTTGCGGTATGGCCGTAACGGGTCGGTAAACATCGTCGCTAATTTCTTCCTGATATCCTCCGGCGCATCGGAAAGAAAGATTGCGTTTTCGTATGACTTGCTCATCTTTCGGCCGTCGGTTCCCAGCAGTTTCGGAGTGGCGGTCAGGATCGCTTCCGGTTCCGGGAAGAGCTCTCCGTAAAGATGATTAAAACGGCGGACAATCTCCCGCGCCAGTTCCAGGTGCGGTATCTGGTCTTCGCCCACCGGTACCTTTTCCGCCTTTACCGAGATGATGTCGGCGGTCTGCAGAACCGGATAACCCAGAAAACCGTAATTGGTTATTTCTTTGTCCTTTAACTGGGTCACCTGTTCTTTATAAGTCGGACAGCGCTCCAGCCAGCCCAGCGGTGTAAACATCGACAGCAAAAGATGCAGTTCTGAAATCTCCGGTATCTTTGATTGGACAAAGACGGTTGCCTTTTTCGGATTCAGGCCGAAGGCGAAGAAGTCCAGGAGCATTTCGGTCATGTTTTCCCGGATGCCGAACGGATTCTGATAGTCGGTTGTCAGGGCGTGCAGGTCCGCCATTTCGTAAAAACACTCGTACCTGTCCTGAAGATTTATCCAATTGGTAAGTGCGCCGGCCAGGTGCCCCAGGTGTAATTTTCCGGTCGGCCGCATGCCGCTGAAAACCCGTTTCATTTTTTCTTCCATTTAGTTTTATATTATACCTTATCGCCAAATATACTTGCAATTTAGCCGGAATAATGGTAAAATACTTATCCTGAAATGTGGGGTCGGATTTATCCGACCCGAAAGATTAATGGAGGCCCTATGGCATTACTTAAAGGAACACAGACGGAGAAGAACTTGCTTAAGGCGTTTGCCGGTGAATCCCAGGCGCGCAACCGGTATACCTATTTCGCCGGTGTCGCCCGCAAGGAAGGTTATGAACAGATAGCCAACATATTTATCGAAACAGCCAACAACGAGAAAGAACACGCCAAGGTATTCTTCAAGCACCTGGAAGGCGGCGATGTCGAAATCACCGCGGCCTATCCGGCCGGAATGATTAAGGATACCAAAACAAATCTGGAAGCGGCTGCGTCCGGCGAAAGACTGGAATGGACCACCCTCTACGCAGATTTTGGCAAGATTGCCGGGGACGAGGGATTTCCGGAGGTCGCACGTTCTTTTGCCGAGATTGCCAAAGTGGAAAGGTTTCACGAAGCACGGTACCGGAAACTAATTGAGAATATAGAGAAAGGCGAGGTTTTCCGGAAACCGGCTCCGGTAAAATGGCACTGTGCCAACTGCGGTTATGTTTTTGAGGGCGCCCAAGCGCCGAAAGAATGCCCGGCCTGCAAACACCCGCAGGCGTACTACGAGCTCCTCGCCGAAAACTTCTAAAGGTTGTCATTCCCGCATGTATTAAGTGGGAATCCAGATTCTTATGGAAAAACGTCTTTACCGTTCTCCCACGGAACGCCGCATCGCCGGAATTTGCGGCGGTCTGGCCGAATATTTCAACGTTGACCCGGTTCTGGTGCGGGTCATCTTCGTCGTCCTCTTCCTCTTGAGCGGTATCGGGTTGCTGGCCTACATTATCCTCTGGCTGGTACTGCCGGTAAGGAAAAAAGAGGAGGGTACTGTTGAGGTTATTACTCCGGGTGGCCGGGAAGAGGTAGTGAGCGAACCGTCAAAAACAGAGGAATCAGTCAGAGTAATGAAGAAACACAACCTCTTTGGCGGGATTATCCTGCTCGGCCTGGGCGTTATTTTTCTGGCGGAGAACTTTCTGCCGGTTTGCCGGCTCAATAGATTCTGGCCCCTGCTCTTGATTATTGTCGGCCTCGCCATTCTCTGGAAATCCGGCAAAAAATGAAACCCAAACATCTTATTCTCGGTCTTTTCCTTCTTTTTCTCGGGAGCCTTTTTTTTCTGGACAACCTCCGGTCTCTGAACTTTAACTGGGATATAATTTCACGGCTCTGGCCGCTCCTGCTCATTCTCCTGGGAATCGCGGCGTTGAATATCCGGCCGGACGTGAAATCAATCTTTTTTGCCTTGACCGCAATCCTGCTTGCCCTCCTTGTCTTTTCCTCGGTCAAACACGGCCAGTTTTCAATCAAGGAGTTCTTCAAGCCCGGTTACAACCTTCCCTCTCACATAATCTAATTTTTCCTGCTTTAAATTGCTTCCATCGTTGACGGCGGTTTTGCCGCTATATTATATGTCACACTAACCACACCGGGTACCTCGGTCGTCATTCTGCTTCCAAGCTTCTCCAGTTTCTCCCAGGCCAATCTGGTTGGCGCCGCTGTTCTTGCGTCAAGGCTGCTCCAGCACCTGATTTCAATCTGCAGGCCGAAATCTCTTTTTCCATTACGCATTCCGGTAACTTTGTCCTGGTGTAAAATCGCCAGATACTGGAACGCTTCCGTGCCGGCCAGTTCTTCTTCAACGACAACGGTCGCTTTTCTGACCAGTTCTACCTTTTCCAGTGTAACTTCTCCAATTACCCGCGCCGCCAGAGCCGGACCGGGGAAGGGCATCCGGTTATAAATTGATTCCGGCAGGCTAAGCGCCCGGGCAACCTTTCTTACCCCGTCTTTACGGATTTGCCGCAGGGGTTCCAGAATCTGGTAACCGAATGCTTTCCGGGGGTCTATGCCCAACTGCTCAAAGACATTATGCTGTCGTTTAACTCCGGCTACTGTTTCGTCTATGTCGGTCAAGATGGTTCCCTGTAAGAGATGTTTTGCTCCGCTTTCCGCGACCAGCCGTCCAAAGACCTTTTTGTAGAAAGTCTGGGTAATCGCTTCTCTCTTTTCTTCCGGGTCAACGTTACCTTTCAGGGCGTCAAAAAATTCTTTTTTCGCATCGACTGTCTCAACGGGAATTCCAAATTCTTTAAAAAGTTCAGTGATCCTCCGGGCTTCATCCTGCCGCATTAAACCATTTTCCACAAAATAGGTTTTGAGTTTGACGTCCAGGGCTTTATGTCCCAGAACAGTGACCACCGCCGAATCAACTCCGCCGGAAAGGGCGGTAATGGCAATTCCGTCTCCAACCGTTCCGGAGATTTCCTCAACCTTTTCCGCAATAAATTTATCCGTATCCAATTCTTCGCTCTTAATCTCTTTTTGCTCCATAGCGTCATCACTCCGGACTATTTTTTGCGTGATGATAAAATTACTTGCCGATTGACCAGCCGACGGAACAGCCGGCAAGGATAACGGCGTAAAGCAGCACAACCGCAACCCAGAAAAGATTCTTTTTCATAAAACCTCCTTATGCCCGCCATAGCCCGGATGCCGAGCGGCGGATAAGCCGCCCATTTACGAGGCATCCGTAATGCGCGAAAGTGGATTTTTATATTATAACATTGACTTTAAATATTTGTCGATGGCAGCCGCGGCTTTGCGCCCGGCGCCCATCGCGGTGATAACGGTTGCCGAGCCGGTTACAATATCTCCGCCGGCGAAGACTCCGGGGATGGAAGTGGCGCCGTTTTCATCCGCTTCAATTTCGCCCCGTTTTTTTACCTTTAATTTCGGTGTGGTGCGTCGGATAATGGGGTTGGGCGTACTGCCGATGGCGACTACTATCTGGTCAATCTCAATTTTAAATTCGGAACCTTTGATTGGCACCGGTCTCCTTCTGCCCGAAGAGTCCGGCTCGCCTAATTCCATCCGGATGCATTCCGCCTGTTTGAGAAACCCTTTTTCGTTTCCGATGTAGCGGACCGGAGCGGTTAAAAGCTGGAATTCTATGCCCTCTTCCTTTGCCCGGAGAATCTCTTCGATGCGGGCCGGCATCTCATTTTCGGTTCTGCGGTAGATGAGATAAACGTGTTCCGCGCCGAGCCGTTTTGCAATCCGGGCCGCATCCATCGCCACGTTTCCGCCGCCGATTACCGCAACCTTTTTCCCCACCTTAACCGGCGTATCGTATTCCGGAAATTTGTGCGCTTTCATCAGGTTGACCCGGGTTAAAAATTCGTTGGCAGAATAGACGCCGTTCAGATTTTCCCCGGGAATGCCCATAAACTGTGGCAGGCCGGCGCCGGTACCGATAAAGACGGCTTTATGCCCTTCGCGGAAAAGGTCGGCAATGGTTAACGCTCTGCCAATCAGGACGTTGGTTGCTATCTTGACGCCAAGCGATTTAAGGTAATCAACTTCACCGGCGACAATCGCTTTGGGCAGACGGAATTCCGGGATGCCGTAGACGAGTACGCCGCCCGGTTCGTGGAAACCTTCAAATATAGTTACGGCGTAGCCCATTACGGCCAGTTCTGCGGCGCAGGTGAGGCCCGCGGGCCCGGAACCGACGACGGCAATTTTGACTGGCCCCTCACCTTTGTCATTTTCTGCCGGGGGTGAGAAAGTAAAGGGAGAACCCTCTCCCCGGCGGGGAGAGGACGAAGGTGAGGAGGAATTGAGGCGGTGCCGGTCGGCCGCGAACCTCTCCAGGGCGCCGATAGATATCGGGTCGCCCACCCTGGCCATGACGCAAACCTTCTGGCACTGGTCCTCCTGGGGGCAGACTCTTCCGGTGATCGCCGGCAGACAGTTTGTATTGCGGATAATCCGGAGCGCCTCTTCGAAATCTCTTTTCTTTATCGCTTGGATAAACCCGGGGATGTCCATCAGGACCGGGCAGCCGGCGATGCAGGGCTTCTTAATGCATTGCAGGCAGCGGCTGGCTTCCCGGACGGCTTCTTCTTCGGTGTAGCCCAGCGGTACTTCGTTGAAGTTCTTGATGCGGTCCCGGGCCGGTTGTTCCTGCATGGGGACGGTTTTTTTTTCTGCTTTCATTTCGCAACCCCTTCGATTTCCTTTTGCCACTTTTCAAAAACAACCCTCTCTTCTTCTTTATAGGTGTCAAGCCGTTTCATCAACTCTTCAAAATCAACCTGGTGTCCGTCAAAATCAGGCCCGTCCATGCAGGTGAAGCGGGTTTTATTATTTACGGTTACCCGGCAGGCGCCGCACATCCCCATCCCGCAGACCATCAGGGAATTGAGACTGACAATCGTCTTGATTCCGCTTGTCCGGGTAAGGTCTGCGACCGCTTTCATCATTACGGCCGGTCCGATGGCCAGAATCCGGTCTATCTTTCTGTCCGACGCCATCATCTTCGCCAGGATGTCGGTGACGAACCCTTTTTGCCCGTACAAGCCATCGTTGGTGGCGATGAGCGTCTCGTCTGAAACCGAACGCAGTTTTTCTTCCCAGAAGAGATATTCTTTTGAACGGTAACCAAGGACAGATGTTACGCGGTTGCCTGCTTCCTTCAGTTTTCGGGCCAGGGGAAATACCGGCGCCACGCCGATGCCTCCGCCGACCAACACCACATTTCCAAACTTATCTATTTCGGTGGGATTGCCTTGTGGGCCCAGCAGGTCGGGAATGGAATCGCCCTTATTCAATACCCCCAACCGGTGCGTGGTCTTACCAACTTCTTGAAAGACAATGGTAATAGTATTCTGCTGGGGGTTGAAGTCGGCCAAGGAGAGCGGAATCCGCTTGCCCTTTTTATGCACCCTGATGATTACAAACTGACCCGGTTCTGCTTTTTGGGCGACCAGCGGCGCGTCCAGAACGATGCATTGAATTTTGGGACCCAGGAGTTGCTTCTCTAATATTTTAAACATTACACCCTTCCCTTACCCCTCCCGCCTTCGCGAAAGCTTCGGCGGGCAAAGCCCGCTCAGCCAAGGGAGGGGATGAATGTTTGTCAACAAATCCTTGGTAATTGGTCGCCGGAAAATGGTTCCAGCAGACGCGTTCCGGAAATCCGCGTGCGCAGGATAGTCCGTCCGGCTGGTTCCGCCACAACCTTTCCGATAATGGCCGCGCTTTTTCCCAGCGGGTCTTTCCGCAGTAAACGTAATGCTTCTTTTGCTTCTTCTTCGGCTACAAAGAACGCCATTTTTCCTTCGCAGGCGAAGTAAAGCGGGTCCAATCCCAGTATTTCGGCAACGCCGACAACTTCCCGGCGTAAAGGTATCTCCATTTCGTTTAATTCGATTCCCCAGTCCATCTCATCGGAAACCTCCGAGAGGATTGTGGCCAGGCCGCCCCGGGTGATATCCCGGATAAAGCGGGTAGTCTTAAGCCGGGAGAGGAGACGGCTGACCAGGCCGTTTAACGGCGCCGCATCGCTCTTGATCTTGCCGGAAAAAGAAAACTCGTTTCGTGCCAGCATCACTGCGGCCGCGTGGTCGCCGACTGGTCCGTTGACCAGCACCGCGTCTCCAGTCTTTATCTTGCTGCGTCCGAGAACGACATTATCCGGAATAAGGCCGCAGCCGCTGGTGGTGATAAAGAGTCCGTGGGCTTTGCCCCTGTCCACCACCTTGGTATCGCCGGTAACTATCTTAACGCCTGCCTGCTCTGCGGTCCGGGCTGCGGAATAGATAATTTTCTTCAGGTCCGTCCGGCTGAAATCTTCTTCAATGATGAGCGCCAGGGAGAGGTAGAGCGGTGAAGCGCCGACGCTGACCAGGTCGTTTATGGTACCGGAGACGGAAAGAGAGCCGATATCGCCTCCGGGAAAGAAGAGCGGCTGGACCACAAACGAATCGGTGGTGAAGGCCGTCTTTCCGCAGAGCGAAAAGACGGCGCTGTCCTCAAGCCGGTTGAGAATCGGGTTGCCCAGCGGTTTGAGAAATTCCCGGATTAATTCGGCGCTGAGCTTACCGCCGCTTCCGTGTCCCAGAGTTATCGTATCCGCCATATTATTTATTATATTTATAATGCGCGGCGCAGGTTCCTTCCACGCTGACCATGCATGGTCCCAGCGGTTTCTCCGGCGTGCATTTCCGGCGGAACTGCCGGCAGTCTTCCGGCGTGATGGCTCCGGTGATTACTTCTCCGCACCGGCAGGCCGGGTTTGGCCTGACGATTTTGCCTTCAGCCAGCCGGAAATGTTTTTGCCCGTCAAATTGCTGAAATTCCGCTCTTAATTTCAAGCCGGTCTTCGGAATTACGCCCAGACCGCGCCAGGAAGCCGGTCCCTCTGCAAAGACCCGTTGGATAAGATTCCGGGCAACCTCGTTTCCTTCCGGACGCACCGCCGCGCGGTATTGTATCTCCACTTTTGGTTTACCGCTTTTAATCTGCTTCAAGACAAGCAGTAATCCTTCCAGGATATCTTCCGGCTGAAAACCGGCGATGACCGCCGGCCGAAGGTACTTTTCCGATATAAACCGGTAGGGGCGGGAGCCGATAATTACGCTCACGTGGCCCGGGCAGAGATAGCCGTCAATCCGTATCCCGGGAAAATTCAAGAGCGCTTCCATTGCCGCCGGAATCGTTTTGAGCGCTGAAATAAGGAAAAAATTTTTCAACCCGTTTCGTTTTGCCTCCAGAACCGCACCCGCAATCGCCGGCGCAGTCGTTTCGAATCCGACCCCCAGGAAGATAACGTTTTTCCCGGGGTTTTCTCCCGCGATTGTGAGCGCATCCATCGGGCTGTAAACGATACGGATGTCAGCGCCTTTTGCCCTCTCTTTTTCCAGACTTGATTGCATGGAAATTTCCTTTTTTCCCCTCACATTAATCATCTCCCCCTGGGGGAGAGGGACGGGTAAGGGGGTAAAGGGTACGCGCAACAGGTCTCCGAAGGTGGTGATGATCACTCCCTTTTTCCGGCTTAAGACGAAGAAGCGGTAAAAGTCCGATTCGGAAGTTACGCAAACCGGGCAGCCTGGTCCGGAGATAAGCCGCAGGTTTTTGGGCAGCAGACCGGCGATTCCGCTGCGGTAAACCGCAACGGTGTGCGTGCCGCAGACCTCCATAATGGAGATTGGTCTTTGGCCGGCCAGCGCCCGGATTTCTGTCAGGATTTTTTTAATCATAATTTTTGCAGGGGTCGGATTCCCGCCTGAGGCGGATCTACGACATTCGGCCCCTGGCTTGATGAATCAAGCCCCTACATTTTTAACAACTTCAACGTTTTTTTCGCGTCTTTCGGTTCCAGTTTCTGGATGGCAAAGCCGGCGTGAATCAGGACATAATCGCCTTTTATCGCCGAAGGCAGCAGGCCGAAACTGACCGTGCGCCGGATGCCTAATACGTCCACTAATCCCTGCGGAAAAGCGCCCGGTCCGATCGGCTCTTGTATTTCAATCACTTTGCCAATTATCGCGAGGCACATAGGTTTTTTGCGATTAACAACTGCCCCAGACAGATTCCCGCGTCGTTAATGGGCAGTTTTTCCGGCACGAATACGGAAAACCCGACGGCTGAAAGTTTTTCCCGGGTCAGTTTTAAGAGCAGTTGATTTTGAAATACGCCGCCGGCCAGGACAACTTTATTTATTTTACCCTTTCGGGAGAGTCTAAGACAAACTGATTCGATAATTTCCGCAACGGTCAGATGAAACCGCGCCGCAATTATTTCCGTACTTTTTTCCGTCTCTAATTCTCCGGCTATTTCCGTAATTATCGGTTTCCAATCAACGCGAAGAACCTCGTCCTTTTCCAGGGTAAAAGGGTACGGTTTAAGCTGTGTTAATCGGGACTCTGCTTTTTCGGCCGCAGTCTGCAGGCGTATCGGCGCCTGGGCGTCATAAGTCTGCTGGTGGCAAAGTCCCAGGAGACTGGAGACGGCGTCAAAAAGCCGGCCCGCGCTGGAAGTTTCGATGAACGGATAGTCATTATTCAGCGTTTCCAGGACAGCAATTTTTTGATTCCGGTCTATCTTTTTCAAAGATTTTAAATCCGGTATTTTTGACCCGAAAGCGGAATGAAGCAGGCTGAGCGCAATGCGCCAGGGCTGCAATACCGCTTGGTCTCCGCCGGGCAGGGGAAAAGGAAGAAGGCGGCCGACCCGTTTCATCTTCTGCTGATTTCCGCAGAAGAATTCGCCGCCCCAGAGCGTTTTGTCTGTGCCGTATCCGGTGCCGTCAAAGACGACGCCGATAACCGGTTCTTTAAGGTTATATTCCGCCAGAACCGAAGCGACGTGCGCCTGGTGATGCTGAACCAGAAAGAGCGGTAATTTTTTTTTCTTCGCCGTCTTCTCGGCGCTGCGCCGGCTCTGATAATCCGGATGCAGGTCCGCAACCAAAAACTCCGGTTTAATGCGGAAGAAGCGCCCGTAACAATCCAGTGTTTTTTCAAAAAATTGGAGGTTTTCGTAGTTCTTCAGGTCGCCGAGATAAGGCGAGGGAAAGACCGTATGTCCGGACGCAAAGGCAAAAGTTCCCTTCTCCTCTGCGCCGAAAGCAAGGCTGGCCGGAAATTTAACCCCGGTGATAATGGGCAGGGGAGCGTAGCCGCGGCTCCGCCGGATAAATATGCTCCCCCACCTGCATACATCCCCTTTCCAGAGCTTTGGAAAGGGCACCCTTCCCCGCAAAGTTTGAGTGATTTCCCTCCCCTGGCGGGAGGGGCGAGGGAAGGGGGAGTTTACCGGTAATATTATCGAATCATCCGACCGGTTGACAATCTTCCGATTATGCGTCAGGAAATAGTCGGCAATTCCGGCCAGTTTCTCTTCTGCTTCTTTATCGTCGCAGGTAACCGGCTCCTCGGACAGGTTGGCGCTGGTTGCGACCAACACCTTTGGCCCGATTTCCAGGAGCAGAAAATGGAGCGGTGCATAAGCGAGGAAAAAACCGTAATAATTATTATCCGGAGATAACGATTCCGGTAAGTCATTCTGGCCGGGTCTCTTCCGCAGAAGCAAAATAGGTCGGCAAGGACCGGTCAGCAACTTTTCCGCTTCGGCAGAAAGGAGGGCATACCGCCTGACCGTTTTCGCAGATTCGGCCATCAGAGCCAGGGGTTTGAACGGGCGCTTCTTCCGCCGGCGCAGCCGCTTTACCGCCGCTTCATTTGCGGCGTCGCAAATCAGGTGAAAACCGCCGATGCCCTTGACCGCGATTATTTTGCCTTGCTTAATCAGCGCGAGCGCTTTCCTGGTTGCCGCATCCCCGGTTGCGACCGTTCTGTTTTTATGCCGGAGAGATATTTCCGGGCCGCAGACCGGACAGGCAACCGGCTCAGCGTGGTAGCGCCGGTCAGCCGGGTCCCGGTACTCGCGGCCGCAGTTTTGGCAGAGCCGGAATTGAGCCATTACGGTTCTGGGGCGGTCGTAAGGCAGGTCTTTGATGATGGAGTAACGGGGTCCGCAATTGGTGCAGTTGATGAAAGGGTATCGGTAGCGCCGGTCAGTTGGGTCGGCCATTTCCGACAGGCAGTTTTGGCAGGCGGCGATATCCGGCGGCACGAACAGTTTGCCCTCTTTTTTGCCGCGGCTTTCCTCTATTTTAAATGAAGGGCGCCCAACCGGCCTGACTTCCTTAACTTCAACCCGGAATATTTGGCTGGCCGGCGGCGCCTCGCGCTCCAACCGGTCAAGGAACTTCTTAAGAATATTCTTCCGGCCTTCCGCCAGGATGCTAACGCCATCCCGCTGGTTGCGGACAAATCCGGAAAGGGCGAGCCGGGAGGCAAGCCGGTAGACAAAGGGCCGGAATCCGACGCCCTGCACCAGGCCAGTTACCTTAATCCGGCAAGCGCTCATTATTTTCATTACCCCCCCCGGCGGGAGAGGCGAGGGAAAGGGGTGTTGTTTTGTGCCGGGGCTTGATTCATCAAGCCCCTACAGTTTATTAATCAACCATTCCACAAATTTTTCAACGCCTTCATTTTTAATCGCGGAGACCGGGAAGATCGGCAGGTTGGCGTTTATCCTGCGGATGTTCTCCAGGCAGGTCTCTTTCTCGAAACTGAGGTGAGGCAGCAAATCTGTTTTGGTGAGCGCCACGGCCGCCGCCTCCCGGAAGAGCAGGGGATATTTGAGCGGTTTGTCCTCTCCTTCCGTAACGCTGAGGACCGCAATCTTCGATTTTTCGCCGACGTCAAACTCAGCCGGGCAGACTAGGTTTCCAACGTTTTCCACGATGACTATATCCAGTTCCCTAAGGTCAAAATCAGCCAGGGCGTGGTGTACCATCTTGGCTTCCAGGTGGCAGGCGCCGCCGGTTAATAACTGGCTGACCGGAACCTTCAAAGCGGCAAGCCGTTTTGCATCCCGGGTCGTTTCAATGTCGCCTTCCAGGACCGCAAAACGCAACTTTTTTTCCAATTGTCCGGCCATCTTTTCCAACAGCGTTGTCTTTCCGCAACCCGGTCCGCCGATGAGGTTGAACATCACGCAGTTATTTTCCGCCAGTAACTGCCGGGTCTTGACTGCCCATTTTTCGTTCTCGCCCATCAAGTTCCGATACACCTTAATCTCCTGGTTGCTCATTCTTCTCCACCGTTAAATTATTCAAATACAGTTCCATTCCGCCGGACAGCTCAATCTCCCCGGAACCGCATTTGCCGCACCGGAAATTGTTCTCTTTAATCTCGTCTTCCCAGCCGCACTTTGGACATTTTGCCAGGATGGGTGCGCTTATGATTTCAATTTTAGAACCGGCTATGGTTGTTTCTTTGGTCAGCGTTTCGTAAGCGAATTGAAGCGTTTCCGGTATAATCTGCCGCAGGCGGCCTATTACGACGGTTGCCTTAAGTATCTTCAGGTTGGGCGGGTCCAGTTTTTCCAGTTCGGAGAGAATTGCATTCACCAGTCCCCGGCAGATAGAGAATTCATGCATTTGTTTAGCAACCCTTCAGATATTTTATCCCATATTTTACCCCAGATGTTATAATATTAACAAATTTACGGAGGTATTAATGAAACGGTTCATTCTCTATCTTATCCGCTGGCAGTTGAGTACGCCCATTCTCTGGCTGGTTGTCCGGCAATTAGGCGGGAGCCTTACATCCACCATCATCGCCAACCTCATCGGCGGAGCCATCTTTTTTTGGGTGGACCGGTTTATTTTTACTTCGCCGATACCGGAAATCTGGCACATCAAGGAGGGCAGGTGCGATAATTGCGGCGAAGAGTCGCACCTCTGGAGACTGGTCAAGGCAATTGGTTACGACAAGAGCGATGCCAAACCGGTCTTCCTGTGCCAGAAGTGTTCCAAGGAGAAGACCGACGAGTTAAGAACCCGGGGGATTCCGGTGCGGGGTAAAAGCCGGTAAGGTTTCTGAAAGTTTGCGCGGTGCCGCTGCCTTGACTATCTTTTCGTTGGGTGGTAATATTTAATCGCTAATTCCAAAAAAAGGAGGTGAAATAGATGAAAAGATTGAATTTTGTCGGTTTGCTTCTCTGTATTTTTGCAGTTTCAATCCTGGCCGGGTGTGCTACACCGATACTGAAGTCCTCTTCTATGGATACGTCCTGGTACGGTAAGTCAGGGGCTCTGTCTGCGCCGGTAAAGGATGTAAATACAACGGAAGAGACGTCAAACCCGACCGCAACTGCGGCCAAGAAAGGTTCCTGGTGGATGCCGGATGAAGCGCCGGCTGGAAAAGGCAGCACTGTCTGGGGAAACAGGGGTTACGTCTATCTGGCAGAAGCGGAAAAAGCACCGAAAAAGGCAGTTGCAAAAAAATCCCCCGGAAAGGCGGTTGTTAAGAAGTCGTCGCTTCAGGACATCTACTTCCTTTTTGACAGCGCAGAATTGACGCCTTCCGCCAGGAAAATTCTTGACGCCAACGTAAAAGTTCTAAAAGAAAATCCGAAGGCGAAGATGGTTTTGATGGGGTATGCCTCTCCTGAGGGTCCGACCGATTACAACAGGAAATTATCCGGAAGAAGAGCCCAATCGGTCAAGAACTATATGGTAAAGAACGGGATACCGGAGGATTCCATTTCTATTACAGCTGAAGGCGAGATGGAAGTAAGTGTAGCCAACTATCCTTCTGCCCGGAAAGTTCAGTATCGGATAATCTCCCGGTAGCTGATTAAAGAAAGGTAATTGAATTAAATAAAGGCCCTCACCATCTCCGGTTAGGGCCTTTATTTATTCGCACCCTTTCTTCCTCTCCCCGGCGGGGAGAGGAAGAAAGGGGGGCGCATTTGTAGGTAATCATGGACAAAATAATCATTATCTATTTTTCTCTCACCGGCAACACCAAACTGCTGGCGCATCTTATCGGCGATTTTTTGAAAGAGAAAGGCAAGACCTCGGACTACTTCAGACTTCTCCCCGAACACCCGGGTTTCTTCTTGAAAAACTGCCGCGACGCCCTGACCAGGAGAAAGGCCGCGCTCAAGGAACTGCCCGACATCTCCGGTTACGACACGCTCTTCCTCGGTTCGCCTGTCTGGGCGTTTAACGTCGCTCCGGCAATCAGAGGTTTTCTGGAAACCGTTCCGCTGTCCGGCAAAAATGTTTTTATCTTTGCTACCCACGGCGGTGGTCCCGGAAAGGCGATGAAAGAGTTTGCGGATGCGGTGGAAAGCAGGGACGGCAAAGTCATCGGCGTCTGCGACTTGACAGGCAAGAGCGTTTTAAAAGATTTCCCAAACCTCAAACCCCTCCTCGAAAAACTCCTGTAACTCCTTTTCCTTTGACGGGTGCAATGACCGGCAGAATTATTGCGGGAAACCTTTTGTCCGGTAGGATTTCGGACCCGGCATGATAATTAGCGCTTCAACGCCGGGAATCGTATCGGCCAACGAAATTGCGTCTGTTGGACCCATAACGGTAAACGCCGTGGAAAGTCCGTCCGCCAGCGCAGCGTCGGGCGCAATCACCGTGACGCTTTCCGGATAATCCGTCAAAGAACCGGTTCGGGGATTCAGGATATGGCTGTATCGCTTACCATCGACCTCAAAATATCTTTGGTAATCACCGCTGGTAGAAACACCCTGATTCTTTACGGAGATGGCGCCGAGAGCGCCGCTCCCGCGCGGATTTTGAATTCCAACCTTCCATTGGCCCCGGTGGGGCCCGTCTCCGAAGGCATAGAGGTTGCCGCCCAGGTTGACGATGCCCGATTTCACCCCGGCGGATTTTAGAAGCGAGGCCGCCTCATCAACCGCCGCCCCTTTTCCAATTCCACCCAAATCAACAGCCATCCCTTTTTGCAAAAACCGGACCGTTCCGCCTTTTTCAATTACTAACTTCTGGTAGCCGATTAGCGGAACGAGCGATTTGAAATCGGGTAATTTCCCTCTTTTTTCCGATTGGCGCCAGGCGGTCATTAAAGGCGCGACCGTGATATCAAAAGCGCCGTTTGAAATACGGGAAACCTCTAAAGATTTTTTCAGAAGGGCCAGGGTTTCCGGAGAAGGCTTAAGCCGGCCTTTCGTGTTCAGTTGCGAGACCTCGCTCTCTTTTTGATAAGTTGACCAGAGACTTTCCAGATAGCGGAGCCGGTTAAAAACTTTAGCGGCGATTTCACTGCTATCAGTATTGGGAACCGGAGTAAAAGCAAGGTCGCAAAAGGTTCCCATAATCAGGTTGGAATAGGACGCTTTTTCTTCTTTTGCGCCGCACGAAACAAGCAGGATAGTCAAAAGGATAATTGCCGGCCGCCAGCCAGGCCTTTTTTTGACAGCGTCAGAGTTCAGCATCAAAGATATTATACCATTATGACGAATCTTCGCGGCGCGGGTTGTTTTTAAGCGGCAAAAAGTGGTAAAATATTCAAATTTTAGTGTAATTTAGATTTTAGTCCAAGCCATGTTGACAAAAACCAGGGGTAGTTTTGCGGGCGGAATACATCTGCCGGATTACTGCAAGGATGCGGCGGCCAGTTGTTCCATCATGGGACTGCCTTTGCCTAAGCGTGTTGTTCTTCCGATGAACCAGCACGCCGGGGCCCCGGCCAATCCGATTGTTAAGAAAGGCGATTACGTTATCCGGGGGCAGAAGGTGGGGGAGAGCGTCGGCAACGTTTCCGTTCCGGTCCACGCCAGCGTCTCCGGTACGGTATTTGATGTTTGCTTGTACAACCACCCGGTGGTGAACCAGTCGGTGACCGCGGTTATCGTCGATTCCGACGGACAGGACAAGAGCGTTGAGCCCGGCAAAACCTACCCCGATTACCAAAAACATTCGCCCGAGGAACTGCGCGCCGCGGTCAAGGAAGCGGGCGTTGTGGGACTGGGGGGCGCGGCCTTCCCGACCCACGTCAAACTATCTTCGTCCAAAGACATTGATACGGTAATCGCCAACGGCTGTGAATGCGAACCCTACCTGACCTGTGACGACCGGCTCCTGCAGGAACATATGCAGGAGG
Source organism: Candidatus Omnitrophota bacterium (assembly GCA_043826355.1). Lineage (GTDB taxonomy): Bacteria > Ratteibacteria > UBA8468 > MWAK01 > MWAK01 > JAHJUB01. The sequence goes on along the minus strand of JBDRQI010000036.1, from coordinate 73,595 downwards.
TGGTTGACGGGCTGAAGATAGCGATGTATATCGTCGGTTCTCCCGCCGGCATAATTGCGGTTGAGGACAATAAACCCGCCGCCATAAACAGCATCAAAAAAATTATCCGCAACGAGCCTACCCTGAAACTGAGAGTGCTTAAAACGAAATATCCCCAGGGTGCGGAAAAACAACTCATCAAGACCGTGCTCAACCGAACAGTCCCTTCCGGCAAACTGCCTTTTGACGTCGGAGTGCTGGTGCACAACGTGGGTACCTGCCGGACAATCTACAACGCCGTGGTCAACGGTTCGCCCCTGACCGGCCGTTCCATAACCGTTACGGGAGACGATATTTCCAGACCGGGTAATTATGATGCCAGACTTGGGACGCTATTGAGTGAAATATTGGCTGAGTGCGGCTACGCGCCCGCCGACGGGCAAAAAATTATCCTGGGCGGACCGATGATGGGCATAGCCCAGGCCACCCTGGACGTGCCGGTCATCAAAGGCACCTCCAGCATACTGGTCCTGCGGGAGGCGGAGTGCGACCCTACTTTTTCTCCCTGTATCCGGTGCGGCAAGTGTATTGACGCCTGTCCGATGAAACTGATGCCCAATATGCTCAGCATTTATGCGGAAAATGAATTCTGGGACAAAGCCGGCACATACAGCCCGAAAGATTGCATGGAATGCGGCTGCTGCGCCTATGTCTGCGTTGCCAAGCGGCCTCTGGTTCAGCACATAAAATTGGTTAAACTGAATACTCCTCTTAATCCTCTCCCCGCGGGGAGAGGGAAGGGGTGAGGGGGTAACCGAAAATGAACTTAACCGTAGCCGTTTCCCCCCACATCAAATCCGGGCAGGATATCCGGCAGGTAATGCGGGACGTAATAATTGCCCTTACGCCTGCGGCGCTGACGGCAATATGGTTCTATCGCTACAAGGGCTTATTCCTGCTCATAACCTGCGTGGCCAGTTGTTGCCTGGCGGAATATCTGTTCGCCAAGGCAACGAAGAGGAAGGAGACGGTTTCCGACCTGAGCGCAATCGTTACGGGCTTGTTGCTGGCCTTTTGTCTGCCGCCGGCGATACCGCTCTGGATAGCGGCCGCCGGCGGGTTATTCGCCATCCTGGTCGGCAAGGCAATCTTCGGCGGGCTGGGACACAACCCTTTTAACCCGGCGCTTGTCGGCCGGGCCTTCCTGCAGGTATCCTGGCCCAAGGATATGTCTCTGTGGATACAACCCTACGACGCTTTAACCACCGCGACGCCGCTGGGCATTACGAAACTTAACCTTCCGGGAATTTTGCCGGACACCTGGATGCTCTTCTTCGGTAACTTTGCCGGTTCCCTGGGCGAAACCCCCAAACTGATGCTCCTGCTGGGCGCGCTCTACCTGCTCTACCGCAGGCATATCAAACTCTACACGCCGTTAAGTTACATCATAACCGCCGCGGCCCTGGCTTTGCTCTTCCGCGAAAGCCCGGTATTTCACCTTCTGACCGGCGGCCTTATCCTGGGCGCGTTCTTTATGGCGACTGACCCGGTCACCACGCCCTTGAGCCGGAACGGTAAGATAATCTTCGGCATCGGGTGCGGCGTATTGACTATGCTCATCCGACTCAAAGGCGGTTTTCCCGAAGGCGTCTGTTACTCCATCCTGATTATGAATATGCTGACGCCGTTTATCGATAAGATGACCGTAATCAAAAAGTTCGGAGCAACCTGAAAATGTTTACCAAACTGATCAATTATACGCTGCGGCTGACAATACTCTGCGTCATCGCGGCCTTCGGCCTGGCTGTGGTCTACGGGAAGACGGAGCCGATGATTGAAGCGCAGGCCAAAAAGATTGAAGACCTGGCCCGGAGAGAGGTTCTGCCGGCGGCCGACCGGTTTGAAGAAGTGAGCGAAGATTATTCCGTGGCTTTCGACAAAGACGGCAGGCCGGCGGGCAAGATTGTCAAAGCCGGCCAGCAGGGTTACGGCGGCCAGATAAAGATTATCGCCGGAATTGACAACGAAAACCGGGTGGTCGGCGTTAAAATCCTGGAACATTTTGAGACGCCGGGTCTGGGCGACGGCGTAGCCAAGGAAACCTTTACGCGGCAGTTCAACCGGAAGGCCGCGTCCGAACTGATATTGAAGAAGGACGGGGTCGGCATAGACGCCATTACCGGCGCAACCATCTCCTCCAGGGCCTGCGTCGAAGCCGTAAAGAAAGGACTGGATTCTATCAAACAATATGAGCAAAGCGGCGAAACCAAGGTTAATAAATGATTTTCTCTACGGCATCCTGACCGGCAACCCGGTCCTGGTGCTGATGATCGGGTTATGCCCGGTGCTGGCCGTATCCACTTCGGTATTTAACGCCGTGGGTATGAGCATCGCCTTTACGTTCGTGCTCTTCTTCTCTAACCTCACGGTATCCCTGTTGCGTAAATTCACCCCGGACGAAATCCGCATTCCCGTGTTCATCATCGTCATCTCCACCTTCGTTACGATTATCGATTATCTCGTCCGGGCCTATTCCCCGGAACTCCAGAAACAATTAGGCGTCTTCCTGCCGCTCATCGTCGTCAACTGCATCATCATCGCCCGCGCCGAGGCCTTCGCCTACAAGAACACGGTTGTTTCTTCCGTGCTTGACGCCTTTGGAACGAGCGTCGGTTTTCTCATCGTAATGGTTGCCATCAGCGTCATCCGCGAATTTCTGGGTAACGGCGGCCTCTTTTCCAAAATCATCATGGACAAACCGGTTCTCTTTATGATTATGCCCCCGGGCGGGTTTGTGACCATCGGCCTTTTGATGGGCATCTTAAACCACCTTAAACTAAAGAAGCAAGAAAAATAATATGGTCAACAATAGTATGAGTTCCACCTCAATCTTTATCAGCGCCTGCCTGATAAATAACATAATCTTAATCAAGTTTATCGGGCTGTGCTCTTTTTTCGGCCTCTCCAAGAACCTGAAGAATTCACTGGGCATGAGCATCGCCGTTACCTTTGTAACCGTCATCGCCGTTATCGTCTCCTGGGTTATCTACCACCTGGTTCTGGCGCCGCTGGACCTGATTTTCCTGCGCACCGGAACCTTCATCCTGACCATCGCGACGCTGGTCCAACTGGTGGAGATGTTTCTCAAAAAATACGTCCAGCCGCTCTATCGCGGCATGGGTATCTACCTGCCCCTCATCACCACCAATTGCGCCATCCTGGCGGTAACTTTCCTGAATATCGATTACGAGCTAAATTTATCCAAGAGCATTATCCACGGCATCGGCATCGCCTCCGGGTTCACGCTGGCCATCATCCTCTTCGCCGGTTTGCGGGAGCGGATTATGACCGCCCCTGTCCCCAGGGCCTTGCAGGGATACCCCATCGCCTTCTTCCTGGCAAGTTTAATGTCGCTGGCATTTTTGGGCTTTAAGGGATTATTCGGCATATAATGAATACTCAACTCTGGTCTATCCTGGTCCTGGGCGGTTTAGGGTGCCTGTTCGGCGTCGGCCTGGCGCTGGCCAGCCGCATCTTCCGCATCAAGCAAAATCCATTGAAACTGCAGATTATGGATATGCTCCCCAAGGCAAACTGCGGCGCCTGCGGGTTTGCCGGGTGCGAATCATACGCCGACTGGCTGGTCAGCGACCAGAAAGCGTCCGTGGAAAAATGCACCGTGGGCGGGCCTGACATTGCCAGGGATATCGGCCGCTTATTCGGCAAGGAAGTAACCGCAGCCGCCAGGAAAAAAGCGGTTATCGTCTGTTCGGGCGGGGAAAACTGCGCCGACCGTTTTACTTACCGGGGAGTCAACACCTGCAAAGCGGCAAATCAGATCTTCGGCGGCCATAAATCCTGTCTCTACGGCTGCCTGAGCCTGGGCGACTGCGTGAAGGTGTGCCCCTTCGGCGCGATAAAACATACCGGACCCGGAAAAGTCCCGGTGATAGATATCAACAAATGTACCGGCTGCGGGCTATGCGTGGCCGCGTGTCCGAAAAAAATCATTGAACTCATCGAAGATAAGTTTACGGTAAACATCTCCTGCAAATCCCACGACAAGGGCGCGTTCGTCCGCAAGATATGCAAAACCGGCTGCATCGGCTGCGGCATCTGCGTCAAGAACTGTCCGGTGCACGACATCGTGCTGGAGAATAACCTCGCCCGGATAAAGTACGAAAACTGCAACAACTGCGGTGTCTGCGTCGAGAAATGCCCCACCAAATCCATCAAAGTAATCGAATAATCCCTTGTCTTGCCCGCCGTATCCTTGGCGAAGTCGGGCAAAGCAAAAATTTACTTGTTTTTTATTTGCCGGTTTTTGTTTTTTTCGCAAGCCGTTTTTCTTTTAAAAAATAATTGACGTTAATCATTAAGGTTTATTTTTTTTTGTTTGGCCATGTAAGATAACGTTAAAAAAGATATAATCATTCCCAGTAACAAAAAAATCCAAAGGACCAAATCTTTGTTCATCCAGGATATTCTGTCAAGCAAAATCCATAAACTTCTGAAGATAAACACGCTTGCGATTATTAAAGCTATTTCAAATAGAATTAGTTTTTTGTCTGCCATTTTTCCCCATTTTTTACGATGGTAAAACTTAGTTTTGATTTATCACAACGTTACTTTAAGATTTTTTAGGTTTTTTGTCAAAGGAGCGTCAAGGGATGAGATTGCCGCGCCCCGTAAAAGGGCAAAATTCGCCCTCACGGGACTCGCAATGAGAACTGATTTTCAATAATTTTTAATATCCAGGGGTGGGGCTTCGCCTCTGGTCCGCCACATATGAACCAGAAGCCAGATACCGAAGATAATTCCTGCCAGCATCGTTATCACCCCTAAAAATCTTGCCAGGTTGCTTATGGCTTGACAGCGTTCCAGGAGGTTCAGGCTGGTCAGGAGATAGTTCCAGTCGTGGATGGTGTTTTCCCCGCCGAACGGCGAAACAAGCGGCAGGGTCATTTCCACGGCATCACCGATGTAGGCGGCGATGTCAAAGAAGTTGGTGGAGAGCCAGGCCAGGGTGAAGGAGATGGCGAAAAAATCCGGCTGGCGCAGGAACATCAAGATGGCGAAGATTGGAATCAGGAGTTGAACGATGCTTCCGCCGGCGATACCCCAGAATTGTCCCAGCCCCATGAAAGCAAAATGGCCGAGTTCGTGGAGGCCGAGGTTCAGCGGTTTGATAATGCTCTGATACTCGGGGTTAGAGAGGTGCCGGACCAGCGTATAGATCATCCAGAGCAGCAACGGCAAGCGCAGGAAAAAATTGCGGCCGCGGCTCCATTGAATGGCCGATTCGCGGAGATTAAAAAGAGACATATTTAGGAGGATTCCCGCTTACCACATGCGGGAATGACATATGTTTTTTTTGCAGGAACGACAAAGAGGAGGTTCTTCACTGCGTTCAGAATGACAATGGGAGGGGGTGTAACCCCTCCCCCCTACATTTTATGTTTGGAATGACAAGTTTATTTCAGGTTCCACTCGTCGGTCAGGTTCAGGTCGCGGCGGCACTTGGGGCAGAGTACCCGGAAGAGGTCATTGCGTTTCAGGGGCAGGTCTATCTTTCCTTTGAGGCCGGGAGTGAGGTTCAGTTCTTCCTGAAGAAGGAGCAGGCCGTTTTCTCCGGCCAGAGAGAGGGCGCCGATCTTCTCCCGGACGAAACGGATGTGGTCTTTGGTGCCGGCCACCTCGCCGCAGTCTTCGCAGAGCAATAATTCATTTTCCTGCGTTTCAATCATCTTCTTGCGGTCAAACCCGGCCAGTTCAAAAATTTTGGATAGTTGAATCCCTTTTTCCGTGATGCAGTTTGCCTGGCACTGGCCGCACATAATGCACGTATCGTAGCGGAGGATAAAGCGCCGGACCGGCGGGTTGCCGGCGACGTCATCAACCCATTCAATGCAGTTGGAGGGGCAGACCTGGGCGCAGGCGGTGCAGCCGACGCAGTATTCCTTGTGATATTCCGGCTTGCCCCGGAAACGTTTCTCCGGGTAATGGGGCCGAAAAGGGTATCCGTTGGTAAAAGGTTTGGAAAATAGAGAGGTCAAGGCCTCTTTTAATTCTCGTAATTTAGGGTATCGCATAGATTTTCCTTTTTTATGGATGCGGGCGGGGATGCAACCCCGCCCCTACATTTTTTGTAATTTATTCTTCGGTCTCCTCGTCGTGATAGACGTACTTCTCCAGGCGTTCGCGGTAGCGGCTTTCTTTGGTGCCGAAATCTTCTTCCAGGGAGTCCTTGATGCTTCCTTTCCAGAGTTTGACGCCGGCCAGGTGGGCCGCCCGGGCAAGCGCGTGGGCGGCGGTCGGGGCGGTGAAGAAGATGAACGAGACGCAGAGGATGGATTTTACGGCTACCGGCAGGGTATGCGTGCCCAGTATCAGGCCCAGGAATATCCAGCCGATGCCGAAGGTCACGTTCTTGGTGGAGGCCTGAAGACGGCAGTAGAGGTCGGGCATCCGGATAAGCCCGATGCATCCCACGAAGTTGAAGAAGACCCCGATTCCGAAACAGATATAGGCCAGGATGTTCATTCGTCAAGCCCCCTTCCTTCCAGGTATTTGGCCAGGGTGATGGTGCCGATGAAGTTCAGCAAAGACCAGGAGATGGCGATATCCAGATACCAGCTGCGGCCGGTCTGGAAGGTTAAGAAAGCGCAAAACGAGACGATAACGATTCCCAGGATATCGATAGCCATTATCCGGTCGGCCGCGGTCGGTCCCAGGGCGACGCGCACCAGGCAGAGCAGGACGGAGACCAGCATCAGGAAATAGAGAAGAATCATTCAAAAACCTCCTGGAGATATTTTTCAAAGGGACCGGGAATCTTCCGGGTGACCTCTTTTTCGTCGGTGGTCGGCGTGTAGATCCAGTGGATATAGAGTGTGTCCTCTTGCATATCCACGGTCATCGTGCCGGGTGTCAGGGTGATGGAATTGGCCAGGAAAGCCCTTCCGGTGTGGCTCTTCAGTCCGGTCCGGGCCTTGACGAGCCCCGGCTTGATGGGAAGTTTCGGAGAAAGAATCCGGTAAGCCATCAAAAAGTTTGCCCTGGCTAATTCGTAGGCGAAAAACGGGATATAGCGCAGGAAGTATCCGTAGCGCCGCGGCTGCCAGAACTTGTGCGGTTTTCCCCGGAAATCATCGGCCAGGATGAAAGAGGTGACTCCGGCCATGCCCAGACCGAGGAGAACCGTAACCGGGTCAAAGGTCCAGGTCAGGAGGAGCCAGAGGGCAAAACTTAAAATGAAGGTTGTGGCGCGGTTCATTCTTGGGTACCTCCTGCATCTGATGGCAGGCGAGACGCCTGCCCTGTTGTGTCCACAGCCGGGTTGATTAAGATGGCCCGGCTTACCGAATCAAAGAACCGGTTGCGGAGGTTGGGCGTAAAGAGGATGCCGCCGAAGATGGCTATCAAGGCCAGGATAAGCATCGCCGTCCGCATAAAAGGACCGGTTTCCGCCTTTTTTTGTTCCGGCATATCTTTCGGTTTTTCCCAGAAGATGCGCTGTTGTAAAATCACGAAATAAGAGAGGGTCAGCACGGCGGTCAACAGGGCCGCGGTACCGTATCCGAAGAAACCGGCCTGGAAAGCAGCGGTGATGATGAGCAGTTTGCTCCAGAACCCGGCAAACGGCGGTATTCCGGCGGTGGAGAGGATGCCGACCGTACCCAGGGCCGCGGTCTGAGGCATCGTTTCGCTCAGGCCCCGTAAAGTTTCCACGTCCCGGCTGCCGGTCTGTTCTTCCACCGCGCCTGCATTAAAGAAGAGGAGGCTCTTGGAGATGGCATGGTTCAGGAGATGGAAGGAACCGGCCGCGATTCCCAGGGGGGTGCCCAGCCCGAAAGCCAGGAGAATATATCCGACCTGGCTGATGGTGGAATAGGCAAAGATGCGTTTCAGGTCTTTCTGGGCCAGCGCCATAACCGCACCCAGAACCATTGATAGTCCGCCGCATAAACGCAAAATAATCAGGAAGGAATCCTGGGCCGGCGCGTAGAAGACGGAGAAGAAGATGCGCACGGCCAGGTAGACGCCCAACACCTTTACCACGGCTCCGGAAAGGAGCGCGGAGATTGAGGCTGGGGCCGAGGAGTGCGCATCCGGCAGCCAGGTGTGAAAAGGTACCGCGGCCGCTTTGAGCATAAAACCGGTCAGCAGGAGGCCGAAGACCGCGCCCAGTCCGGAGACCCGGTTCTGGGCCGCCAGGCTCTGGAGATGCGCCAAATTCAACGTTCCGAAGAGGCCGTAGATGAGAGCGATTCCCAGCAGAATAAAGGAAGAGCCGATGATGCCCATCACCGCGTACTTAAAGCCGGCTTCAAGTTCTTCCGCCTTGATGCCGAACGCAACCAGGGCGTACGAGGCGATGCTGGTTATCTCCAGAAAGACGTAGATGTTGAAGATGTCGCCGGATATGATTACGCCGTTCATCCCGGCCATCAGGATGAGAAAGAGAGACTGGAATCTGTTTGCGGCGGAATAGTGGCGGAGGTAGTCCAGGCCGTAGATGGCGGCGGCAAAGCCCAGGATATTGACCGCGACCAGAACCAGGCCCGAAAGCGGGTCAAGGTTCAGGAAGATTCCGATGGGCGGGGGCCAGCCGCCGACCTGATAGATTTGCGTACCGGCGCCGGTTACGCTCAGTTCCAATTGGATTGCAATTATCAACAGTCCGAAGGTGACTGCCGGGGTCAGGAAATCGGCTGTCCGGTACCTCTTGTCCGGTATCAGGATTACCAGGAACGCCCCGCAGAGGGGCAAGACGACCAGGAGCGGCAGAAGGAAGTTTGTCATCCCTTTAATCTCCGAATTTTAGTGACGTCAAACGTCCCGTACTTTTCGTAGAGGCGCAGGACGAAAGCGGTCAGCAGGGCCGTCAGCGCCAGGCCGATGACGATGGAGGTAAGGACCAGGGCCTGGGGCAGGGGGTCGACCGCGTTCCGGCTGAAGAAGAGCGGGTCCATCTTTGCGTCCATAATCGGCGCCAGGCCGCCCTTGCGGTATCCGAGCAGGACAAAGAAGAGATTGACGGCGTAACCCATGATGGCTATCCCGATGATAATCTTAATCAGGTTTTTCATGGCAAAGACGGCAAAAAGGCCGACGCTGAAAAGAACCATGACGAGGAAATAGAGCAACTTTGCTTCCATTATTTTTTCTCCCCGGTTGTTTCGTCGGAAAAGAAGTACTGGCGCTCTTTTCCTTTTCGGCGGACCCGCACCATGGAAAGGGTCAGAAAGACCCCGAAGAGGCCGGCCGCCACCTTAACGCCGATGGCGAAATTGAGCAGCGGTATCTGACCGCCGCTGCTCAAAGTGTACGGAGCGCCGGCCGGCAGGGTATTTTTGAAGAAATAACCGGCGGCGAAACCGGCGATGGCCAGCAGGGCAAAGAGGAGTGCGCCGAAACTGTCCAGCAGGTGCGTGTTGGACTCGGTTATCTTCCGCCGGATAAAATTCTTTCCGAAAGAGAGCGTTATCAGGAGAAAGGCGGAGGCCAGGATTACGCCGCCGGAGAACCCGCCGCCCGGCGTGAGATGGCCGAAAAAGATAATATAACCGCCGAAGGTAATGATGAACGGAAGCATCAGGCGGCTGATGGATTTGATAATTTCGTCCATTCCCGCATCATTATTGAACAGGTCAGGCATATTTTACCTCTTCTTTCTTAAAAGGGCCAAGGCGCCCACGATTGCGACGAAGATTACGGTTGCCTCGCCCAGGGTGTCGTAGGCGCGGTAATCCAGGATTACGCCGGTTACGACATTGGCCGCTCCGGTCTCTTTCAGCGCGTTATCCAGATAATGCTGCGCCACCGGCAGGGAGGCCTCTCCGAACGGATGGATGGCTATCAGGGTTGCCGTGGAAAAGACCAGGAGCGCCGCGGTAATTACGGCCATCGCCCCGAAGGCGAAAATTTCCGCCCGGTAGTTACTGACCGTGGTATCCCGGTTGACGGTTGCCCGGACCAGGATTACCAAACTGATGATTTCCACCACGACCTGGGTAATGGCCAGGTCCGGGGCGCCCATCAGGAGAAAGGCGATTGCCACCAGGAAGCCCACCGCGCCCACCGCCACAACCGAAGAGATGAGCCAACGGGTGAAGACCGCCACCAGGGCAGCGGCAATCATAAAAATAGTCAGGACTATAAAGAATGTATTCATATCACCAGAAAATAAAAAGGAAAATTAAGAGTCCGACAAAGAGCCACAGGATGTAGCGCTGCAACAATCCGTTATGCACTTCCCGGAAGAATTCCTTTGCTTCTTTCAGCGCTTTCAGGACGGGCCAGGCCAGGCCGCTGCCGGCCGCCGTCAGGCCGGCAAAGATATTTGAAGCGATTTCTTTAATTCCGGCGCCGATAAAGTACAAATCAAAAGAACCGTTTGTTTCCCGTCGGTAATATCCGGCCAGGGGGCCGTCTTCAATCGTTTTATAGAAATGGGTTGCCGGATAGGCCATTTCGGCGGTAACATCATTTCCGCCGATATAGGTTTCGGTCCGGCGCACCCGGAAAGAGAGCAGGAAGAAGAGCAGAAGTCCCAGGAGCAGGGCGATGACCAGCAGGCCGGTGGCCAGGGAAGACGAGTAGAGGCCCGGCAGGGTTGTTGGGCCAAAGATATCTTCTACCATCGGAAGTATGAACGGATTCAGGACCAAATTCGGCCAGACACCCAGGGTGATGCAGAGCAGGGAAAGGATGGTTAATGGTAACCCGAACGGAAGGCCGCGCTCTATCTTTTCGGAGACAAGATTGGCCGGCGCCCGGAAATTTCCGAAGAAGAGCCCGGCCAGTACCTTCAGGAAAGAGGCCAGGGTAAGGGCGCTGCCGAACATAGCGGCCACAAGGAAGAAATAGGCGGCCGGCGTTGCTTGGGCGATTAAGGCCTGGTAGATAATCCACTTTGACGCAAAGCCGTTAAAGGGAGGCATGCCGGAGATGGATAAGGAGGCGACCAGGCAGGCCGCAAAGGTTAAGGGCAGTTTCCGGAAGAGGCCGGATATTTTATCCAGGTCCCTGGTTCCGTAAATGGTAAGGATGACGCCGCTTATCAGGAAGAGCAAGCCTTTAAAGAGGGCGTGGTTGATGACGTGGAAGATCCCGCCGGCCAGGCCGAGGCCGGTTCCGCAGCCGATACCCAGCAGGATATAGCCGACCTGGCTGATGGAGTGGAATGCCAGGAGCCGTTTGAAGTCGTGTTGGGCAAGTGCGTTGATGACGCCGATGAGAATGGTGACGGCTCCCAGGAATGAAATGACAAAGAGCCAGTTGGGGCCGGGCATCAGGAGCGGGTAGATAATCCGGATTAAAAGATAAATGCCGATCTTGATCATCACGCCGGAAAGGAGCGCGGAAACCGGCGAGGGCGCAGCCGGGTGCGCTTCCGGCAGCCAGGAGTGGAGCGGGACGATACCGGCCTTGACGCCGGCGGCCAGCAAAAACGCCAGGACGAAAAGATTGTAGTCAAACCGGCTGCCCGGGGCCATAAATCGGAGACCGAAGATGGAGAAGAGCATCAGGAGAGAGAGGAGCCCGGTCATCAGGAAATATTTTTTACCGGCGTTTTCCGATTCTCTGGTGCCGTCAAAAATTATTAAAAAGTAGGAGGCGGCGGTCATCAATTCCCAGAAGAAGAAGAGCGTCAGGAAATTTCCGGCCAGGACCGCGCCTTCCATGGCTCCGACAAAAGTAAGGAGGAATCCGTAATAGTATCCTTCCCTTTCTTTTACGTAATTAAAAGAGAAGAGGGTGGCCAGGAAGGCAAGCAGGCCGATCAGGGTTGCAAAGATCAGGGAGAGGTTGTCGGGGTTGATCAGGAAAGTAAAATCGGTGCCGAGAACCGAAACCGAAAACAGCGGCCGGGACATATTTCCGAAAATGACGGGCCCTAAGAAGGCGGCAAGGCTTCCCAATAGGGCAAGAACCTTTTTTATTGTCCGTCCGGGTAATACGGCAGACAGAAAACCGGCGGCAAAAGGACCGAATAATAGAAGCATAATTTGGTTAAATTATTGTGCAGGGGTCGCATTCCCGCCTGAGGCGGATCTACGACATCCGACCCGCGGGCTTGATAAATAAAGCCCCTACCTGAATAAATATAAAATCAAATTTGGCCACAGGCCAAACAGTAACGAAAAAAATGCCAGGGCCGAGATCGAGACGTAAAATAATTTTGGGACCGGGCGCAGGAACGGCAGGTTCTCTTTGCCCAGAAAGACATGGTGGAAAGCGCGCAAGAGATAGATGAGGGTAAGGCCACCGGCTAATATTCCCAAAAAGCCCAGGACTAAATTGCCGGCCGCAAAAGGTGACGCGATAAGCATTACCTTTCCCCAGAAACCGAGGAAGGGCGGAATTCCGATTACCGAAAAAGCGGATAACAGGAAGAGGACGGAAAGCAACGGCTGGGATTTAAAATAGCCGCCCATCTTCCGGATGTTGCGTTCTCCGGTTTCATGTTCGATGACGCCGGCGGTCAGGAAGAGTCCGGATTTTCCGAAGGCGTGGGCCAGGATAAAGGCGACGGCTCCGGTCAGGCCGACCGCGGTAAAGAGCGACAAACTAAAATAGATGAGCGATAACTGGCTAATGGTGGAATAAGCCAGGAGCCGCTTGAAATCATCTTCACGCAGAGCGGCGAATCCGGTTACCAGGCAGCTGACGATAAAGAGAAAAGGAAGATAGGCGGCGGCCGGCGGCGGCACAAATGCGGTATAAAATAAACGGATGAAGGCGTAAAGCCCGATTTTAACTAACACCGCCGCATGCAGGAAGGCGGTGACCGGAGCGGCGGCTATGCCGGCGGCCGGCAGCCATTCGTTGAAAGGAAAGATGGCGCTCTTGCTCAAGATGCCGGCCAGGATGAGAAGGTAAATAGAATTATTCAAACGGAAACCGCTGAGGCTCCCAAGGTCAAAGGTACCGGTCTGAAGGTAGATAAGGATAAAGGCCAGGAGCATCAGGGAGGAACCGCCGAAGGTCACCAGGAGAGCGTTGTTCGCGGCCTTGATGTCTTCGGGTTTCCGGTAAAAACCGATCAGCCGCCAGGAGGAGAGCGCGGTTACTTCCCAGAAAAGGTAAAACAGGATGAGGTGCCCGGAAAAGACCAGGCCGAGCATCCCGACCCAGAAGAGACAGAGGTAACTGTAGAATTCGGCCCGGTGCGCTTTTCCTTTAGTGTAAGGCAGCGAGTAGAGAAATATCAAGAATCCCACCATCGTGGAAAATAACGCGAAGAACAGGGCGATGGGGTCGCTTGAAAATTTCAGAGTTTCGCCGAATAAAGTAAAAGTTAACGTGTGCATTTATGTTTTCGTAAGGGTCGGATTTATCCGACCCGCCCCGTTGAGTGACTTCACTCTACGGGGCCCGCGGGCGGGGTTATAACCCCGGCCTACATTTTTTGTTTCAATTTCTGCGTCTTTTCCACGGAAAGGCGCAGCAGGGTCTCTCCGTCCAGGGTCTTTCCGTCCTCCGCGACCGCGGAGAGACGTTCGGTACAGCAGTAACAGGGGTCAACGCCGGCCAGGCAAATCAGGGCATCGGCAATCTGACCGCCCACCACGGATTTTTCAAAAGTCGGGATGCAGGTGTAGCTGGGCGCGCGTATCTTGTGCCGGATGGGACGATTGGTGCCGTCGCTGCGGATGTAATGGAAGCATTCGCCCCGGGGCGCTTCGCAGTGACCGATGCCTTCGCCGGCCGGTATCTCCCTGATTTTCGTCATGATAGCGCCTTTAGTATCCTTAAGACGGGCCAGGCACTGTTCCGATATCTTTACCGCCTGTAAAATTTCCAGAAGCCGGACTTTGGTGCGCGCCAGCAGGTCGCCGTCCGGTTCCGTGACTACCTCCCAGTCAACCTGGTCGTATGCCGCGTAAGGGTCGTCCCGGCGCACGTCAATGGCTACGCCGCTTGCCCGCGCCACCGGACCGACCGCGCCGTAATTATGGATGTCTTCTGCGGTCAGTATGCCCACTCCTTTGAGCCGGGCCATAAGGACCGGGTCATCCGGAACCGCCGCCGCCAGCATATTCACTTTGGTTTTTACATCATCCAGTTTTGATTGGATAAAAGGAAAATCTTCTTCAAACATATCCCGGCGCACCCCGCCCGGGCACATCATCGCATAATTATTGCGGTTGCCGGTTGTCAGTTCCATTATATCCAGGACCGGTTCCCGCCATTTCCAGGCCCACATAAAAACCGTGTTGTAACCCAGAAAATGGCCAGCCAGTCCAACCCAGAGTAAATGGCTGTGGATGCGTTCCATTTCCGCCACAAAGGTGCGGATGTATCTGGCGCGTTCCGGAATTTCCAGGTTGACAATATTTTCCACCGCGTTGACGAAGGCAAGGGGATGACTGGTGGAACAAATTCCGCAAATACGCTCTACCAGAAAAGGAACCTGGTCGTAACTCTTTCCCTCCGAAATCTTCTCTATGCCCCGGTGGTTCATTCCGGCCAGCCAGTCAATGTCAACGACCTTTTCACCCTCTACGAAGAGCTTGAAAAACTCCGGCTCTTCCAGGAGCGGGTGGTAAGGTCCGATGGGAACAATTACTTCTTTTTTATTCATAGGTATCCGGGAGGGGATGTAACCCTTCCCCTGCATTTTCATGATTTGCTAAAATTTTAACTTGCCCTGGGCCGGAGGAGCGTTGGGCGGACGGTTGGTCCGGTCCGGCGGCACCTGGTACGGATAGCAACTGTCCGGCCAATCTTCCGAGAAAAGAAACTTTTCCAGCCGCGGGTGTTCTCGGAAATTGACGTCGAGCATCTCCCAGATTTCCCGCTCAATCCAGAAGGAGCCGCGGAAGAGCGGCGCCAGGGAATCCACTTCCGGCTTGTTCCGGTCCAGCAATACCCGCAAACTGACAATTTCGCCCGAAGAATCAAAGGAAAAATGGTACAGGATTTCAATCTCTTTGCCGTTGTCAAAACCGGAGGCGATTATGAAACGCGCCGCCAGGTCGTTGAAAAGAAAACCGACCACCGTTCGGAGCGAATCCGCCGGGATGGTTGCGTAGATGCGCTTCCGGACCTCGGTATATTCGGAAAAAATTTCCTGAAATTTCTCCTGAAATTTATTTTTTGATTCCATATTCATGGTGTCATTTCCGCGTGTATTAAGCGGGAATCCATTTATTTTCGGTTTGGATCCCCGTTTACCACATACGGGGATGACAATTATTTTCCTTTTAACTTACCGATCAGTTTCACGATTCCGTCAATCATCGCTTCTGGTTTCGGGGGACAGCCCGGGATGTAGGCGTCTACCGGAATAATTTTATCCAGTGGTCCGGCGAACTGGTAACCGGTCCGAAAAATATTGCCGCTGCAGGCGCAGGAACCGACCGCAACCACCAAAACCGGTTTCGCCGCCTGTTCGTAAAGACGTTTGACGCGCGGCACGTTCTTCCGGTTGACGATGCCGGTAACCAGCAGGACATCCGCGTGGCGGATGCTTCCGGTCAGCACAATCCCGAACCTCTCCACGTCATGCCGCGGAGTCAAGAGGTCCAGAATTTCTATATCGCAGTTATTGCAGGAAGCGGCTGACAGGTGGAAGACCCAGAGCGACCGCGTCAGCAGATTTGTTTTTAAATCCATATAGTTCTTTATTGATATAGGGGGGATGGGCTGTATCCCCTCCCGCATTTTTACAACCCCGCCAGGGCAAAAATAAGACCGGCCAGCGCGAGCGGCGCAACCCGTTTCCAGAAAAAGTTCAGGGCCTGGTCCACCCGTACCCGGGGATTGGTATTTTTGATAACAATTAGCAGGGCGAGTACTCCGACATATTTCAAAATTCCGGTCAGGATGTGCCAACCGGAGAAAGATATTCCGCCGAAAAAGAGGATGACGATTAAGAGGGGCAGGCTGTAAAAAAGGAGCGTCTTGGTGAACCGGAAGAAAGATAGGAGCAGTCCGGAATATTCTATCAGCGGGCCGGCCATCAGTTCTGTTTCGGCCTCGCTGATATCAAAAGGCGGCAACCCTAACTTTGCCTGCACGGAAAGGATGATGGCCAGGAAAGAAAGGAACCCGGAAATGCTTCCGATAGTCAGGCCGCTTAATCGCTGAAAGGCGAGCAGTTCGTTCAGCCGGAGACTGAAACCGTTTTTAAAGATTACCGCGGCGATGGCCAGCAGGAAAGGCAGTTCGTAGGCAAGGATAAGTTTCATCTCCCGGCTGGATCCGACCTGCGCCAGGATGTTGCCGGAGGCGAATCCGCCTAACATCATCATCAGGCTGGGGATGGTCAGGAGATAAATTACCACGATTAAGTCCCCGGCAAAGTTTAGGTTTCCGGAGATGCTCATGCCCATGATGGCGGCCACCAGGCCGGCGGCAGCCAGACCAACCATCGGCGCCAGCACAAAAGTCATCCGGTCGGCGGAATTCGGAATGGTAACCTCTTTGGTCAGAAGTTTTCCAATGTCGTAAAAGGGCTGGAGGAAAGGAGGTCCCACCCGCCACTGCAGACGGGCGGTGACTTTCCGGTCAACCCAGGTGGCGGCTAATCCGACCAGGCCGGCGAAGACGAATCCGGGAAAAATCAGGAAATGAAATATATTCATTTTTTATTTTTTTTCTCTATAATTTTTTGCCAGGACGTGGCGATGCCGGCGACCGTATCCGGGTTTACCGAGGTTACATTTTCTTTTTCTTTGATTTCCCGGTATTCAATGGCGCCCAGCGGACAACTCTGGACGCAAAGCGGTTGTTCGCCTTCCGCCATGCGGTTCTGGCAGTAATCGCATCCGGTCGTCAGATACGGAACCAGTTCCGGAAAGATGGTTCCGAAGGGACAGCCGATGGTGCAGGATTTGCAGGAGATGCACAGGGTGTTGGAACGTTCAATCAGACCGTCTTCTCTTTTCTTCAGCGCTTCGGTCGGGCAGGATGCCACGCAACCGGGCTGGTTACAGCGCCGGCAGACCACCTGCCAGGAAATCATCTCGCGCAGAGTCAGCGTTCCGTCGTTCACCGGATGGAAAGGAAAACTGCATTTGATGGTGCAGTCCTTGCACTTCCGGCAAATCTCAAAATCAACGACCAGTTTTTTTACGCCCATATCTCCGGCTCGTCCTTAATATCCTGATAAGCAAATACCGGACCGTCCTTGCAGACCAGATACTTGCCGATTCCGCAGTGCTGACAATGACCCAGACCGCAGACCATCATCCGTTCCATAGAAAGATAGATATTTTCCGGCCGGTAGCCCAATTCCAGGAGTTTGAAAGTGGTAAATTTCATCATAATCGGAGGTCCGCAGACCACCGCAACGCTGTTTTTGATTTCCAGGTCAAGATTGTCCAGCGTCTTGGTTACCACACCCACATCTCCCTTCCAGCAATCGTCTTCGCAGCGGTCAACCGTAATCCGGAGGGAGACCTTGGGGTCGATCTTCTGCCAGAGATCAAAAATATGCTCCTTGTAAATGAAATCCTGCGGGGTGCGTGAACCGCAGCAAAAACGTATCTTATTAAAACGTTTCAATTCGTGAACCAAAGACAGGAATAAACTGCGCAGCGGAGCCAGACCGACGCCACCGCCGACTAACAGGATATCTTTTCCCGTGAACTTTTCCAGCGGATAGTCCTTGCCGAAAGGTCCCCTGAGGCCGAGGATTGCGCCCGGCTGCAAGGAGTGGAGCGTTTCGGTGACGCCGCCGACCTTTGCCACGCTGACTTCAAGATAATTCGTTTCGTAAGGGGAGGAGGAAGGCGTAAACGGCGCCTCGCCTTTTCCCGGAACCGAGATTTCCACAAACTGCCCGGCCAGGAAGCGGAAGTTGGGAGGAGCGACCATGGTGAAAGTCCTGATTAACGGACTCTCCTCGGTAACCTTCAGGAGTTCCACCGCATAGGGTTGATACGGATTAATCTTAGCCATTTATCTCTTTTTCCAAATCTGATAATACTTGGCGTTTGTCAATTTTGCCCAGGCAGCCTTCAATGCAGCGGCCGCACCCGGTGCAGGCATCAAAACCGAGCAGGGCGTTAAGGTAATCAAATTTGTGGTAGTAATGATAGCGGAAACGTTCCCAGCGGGAGTGCCTGGGGGTAGCGCCGCTGGCCATCCGGGCAAAACTGGCGGACAGGCAGGAATCCCAGTTTTTATAGCGTTTCATTCCGTTCTTCTCCGGAAGGTCCGAAAAGGAGAAACAATAACAGGTCGGGCAGCCGAGGTTGCAGGCGTGGCACTGGACGCACATCTCCTGGCCGTACTTTTTCCAGGTTGCGGCATCATTGCTTTTACGCACGATTTCCGAATAGGGTGTCCGGTGTTCAAAAGGCGCATTGATTGTTTTCAGTTTTTCCAGGTATCCCCGGCGGTTTTTGTCGCGTATCTTCAGGTCGGCTCCGGTGACTTCGGTTAAATTCAGGTTTAGTTCCGCCAGAAATTCCTCACCCCGCGGGCTGCCGGTTTCAATTATAATCTCTTTATTATTTAAAGAAGAAAGATTAATGTCAAAATATTCCTGGGGGTAGCAGTAGCGTCCGTGGAGGTTGCAGAAGCAGGTTGGGTTCGGCCGGGTGCAGTCGCTGCCGATGAGCAGGGTATTGTTGCGGCGGCTGTAGTAACGCGGCTCCACCGCATCGCCGAGCCGGTAAACGTAATCGGCCGTCTTAAGCGCTTCCAGGTCGCAGGCCTTAACGCCGAGCAGGACCCGTTTTTCCTCTTCCCGGAACGGTTCTTCCGGAAGAGACGCTGTCGATTCGGAAGGGAAATAGAAGAAGAGTTTAATTGGTTCAGTCGGTCTGGTCTCAAAAAGCACAACTTCGGTCTTTTCCCGGAGCCGCTGATAAACAAGCCCCTCGCCGCTGCGCTTCAGGCCGTAGACCGCTCTCTCTTTTGCCTGCCGGAAGATTGCGTCCAGCCAGGCTTCTGTTTTTACCTTATGATAAGCCATTTATTTTCTTCTCTAAAAAGATTATGGCTTTGTCCGTGCCGGCTTTTACCCGAGCGGAGAGGCCTTCGCGGGTGAAAATTTCCTCCGGCTGGATAGCCAGCAAAAAGATTTCGGCTTTAGTCTGCAGTTTCAAAAACCGGATAAGCAGAGAGATTGAAACGGCGTGGGTTGAGAACCCCTGGCTTTTAACCTGATGTGCCGGGAAGAGTTTGAATTCACCCGCTTCGCCGTTGAAATCTCCGGCGTCTATCAGATAAATGATTTCGGGCTTAAAAGCGAGGATTGCCGTCAGGTGATTTTCCGGAACGGTTCCGGTTTCATAGGTCCTGATTTCGGAAAACCCGGCCAGTTTTTCCTTCAGGGCAGCCGTCATTACCATGCCGGCGCCGTCGTCTGCCTTCATCAGGTTGCCAATTCCCACAATTGCGGTTCGCGGCATGGGGAAAGTGTCATCGCGAGCCCGTTTCGGTAGGACAGGCGTCTCGCCTGTCTATTTAAACGAGGTGCGGCAATCCCATCCTTAAAACGGGATTGTTTCGCTTCGTTCGCAACGACTCCACGATTGTGAATATTGTGAATATAAGAACAAAGAAATAATCTGAAAATTATAACCCAAACGAAATAAACCTGTCAAATTAATTCAAGGGATCAGTTTGCTGACCAGCAGGATGCGGCCGGAGACTTTCTCCACGCGTACTTTTTCGCCCTTTTTAACCGTTGACCCGTCCGATGTCCGGGCGGTCCAGTATTCGCCGTGGACGTAAATGGCGCCCTCCGGGGCCAGGTCGGTGCGCGCTTCGCCGGTTTCGCCGACAAGGCCTTCCTTGCCGGTGGTGACCTTCCGGCGCATCGCCCGGTAGGCGAAAAAGGAGATGAGAAAGACCAGGCCGGCAAAGACAAACGCAACCGAGAGGGAAGAAGCCCGGGAAGCGATTTTAAGGTAGGAAAAAGGTTTGATCAAAAAGAGGGAACCGAATATTAGCGACACAATACCTCCCAGGCCTAAAAGGCCGAATGAAGGAGAATGGGCTTCCAGGACGAAAAAGCCGACCGCCACAAAGACCAGCGCCACTCCGGCGATATTGACCGGCAGGGCGGAGAGGCCGTAGAAAGCAAGGAGTATGCAGATAAAACCGACGATACCGGGGAACCCGAGACCCGGGGAAGAAAATTCATAAATGATGCCCAGTATTCCCAGGAGGAGAAGGATGTAGGCGATGTTCGGGTCGCTCACCGACTGGAGAATCCGGTGCCGGAAGTTCAGTTTTATTTCGTTTACGGGGGCTGATTTTGTCTCCAGTGTGATTAATTTGGAGCCGAGGCGGATTACCCGGCCGTCAATTTGGACCATCAAGTCGGCCAGGTTTTCGGCGGTCAGGTCCGCCACCTTGAGCGCCACCGCCTCTTTTTCGTTGGCGGAAGCCGATTCGCGGACCGCTTTTTCCGCCCAGTCCGCATTCCGGCCCCACCTCAGGGCCAGGGAAGTAATCCAGGACGAGGCGTCGTTGACCACCTTCTTTTCCATTGTTTCGTCCATCTTTCCGGCTGGGGTTACCGGATGGGCGGCGCCGATGTTGGTGCCGGGAGCCATCGCCAGAACCGGGCAGGCGAGCGCGATGAAGGTTCCGGCTGAGGCGCACTGGGCGCCGGCTGGCGAGACGTAGGCCACCACTGGTACCTTGCTGTTGAGAATGCCTTCCACAATCTCCCGGGTGGAGGTGAGCAGGCCGCCGGGTGTATCCAGCCGGATAACAACCGCTTCGGCTCCATTCTGCTCGGCTTCCTGGAGCGTTTTCAGAAACATCTCCGCCATGGCCGGGTTGACCGAGCCCTTCATCGGCACGACCAGTACTTCGGCGGCCCGGCATGGGTTGACGACAAACCCAGACAAGATAAGCAACGGTAAAACGACAATCAGACCCAACCGAAAATTCTTCATAATATTTACCCCGCTCATTTTTTATTCATGGCTTTACAGCGCGGGAATCTTGTGAATTAAACTCAGCGCCTCGTTCCGGGTCTTGGCGTCTTTCAGGAAGATGCCGCGCATGACTGAAGTTATCGCCCGACTGCCCGGTTTTTTGACGCCACGCATCGTCATGCAGAGATGCTCTGCTTCTACCACTACCATTACGCCCCGGGGTTTCAGGGTTTTCATAATTGCATCTGCAATCTGGGTGGTTAGCCGTTCCTGCAGTTGCAGCCGGCGGCTGAATATTTCCACCACCCGGGCCAGTTTGGAGAGTCCGGTAATGCGGTGCTTATCCGGGATGTAGGCGATGTGAGCCCTGCCCAGAAAAGGAAGCAGGTGGTGTTCGCACATGGAGTAGAGCGGTATATCCCGGACCAGAATCAATTCGTTGTACTCTTCAACGAAAACGACCTCCAATTCTTCTTTGGGGTTTTTTTCCAGCCCGGAAAAAAGTTCCGCGGCCATCTCGGATACCCGCCGCGGAGTATCTTTTAATTCTTTCCGGTCCGGGTCTTCGCCGATTCCTTCCAGGTAAATTCTAACTGCTTGTTGGATTTTTTTCTTGTCCACTGTTAGTTTGGTCGCTTTCTTTTGCATCTCCTTGAATAAGGTTATCAATCTCCTTTCCGGTAAGCGTCTCTTTTTCCAGAAGGGCGGTTGCAAGCCGTTCCAGGTTTACGCGTTTTTCCCGGATGATGCGGTGCGCTTCTTTTTCGGATATTTCCAGAAGTTGCTTTACCTCTTCGTCTATCTCCCGCGCTGTTGTCTCGCTGTATTCCCGATTTTGCGACAAATCTCTTCCCAGGAAAACTTCGCCGCCGGTCCGGTTGTGATAACTGACCGGGCCCATCCGGGCGCTCATGCCCCATTCGCATACCATCTGCCGGGCAAGTTCGGTGGCGGAATGGAGGTCGTTTTCCGCACCGGTATAGACCCGGTTAAAGAATATTTTTTCGGCTGCCCGGCCGCCCAGGAGAGTGACCAGGGAATTACGGAAGTAGTTATCGCTTTCAATGTGGATGTCCTTCTCCGGAAGGATGTGAGTAGCGCCCAGGGAACGTCCCCGCGGGATAATAGTGACTTTGTGAATGGGCTGAGATTCCGGGAGGTTGCGCTGGACCAGCGCGTGGCCGGACTCGTGGTAAGCGATAATTTTCTTTTCTTCCGGGCTCAAGACCATGCTCTTGTGCTGCGCGCCCATCATCTCCTTGTCCATCGCTTCCTCTAAATCGTTCATTTCAATTACCTGGTGGTTTTTCCGGGAGGCCATCAGGGCCGCTTCGTTGCAGAGGTTTGCCAGGTCTGCGCCGGACATCCCCGGCGTACTCTTGGCGACGATTGAGAGGTCAATGTTGTCCGCCAGTTTGGAGTTACGGGTGTGAACCTTGAGGATGGCTTCTCTTTCCCGGACGTCCGGGAGGTTCAGGACGACCTGCCGGTCAAAACGGCCGGGCCGCACCAGCGCCGGGTCCAGGACATCGGGCCGGTTGGTGGCAGCCATCAGGATAATTCCTTCTTCGGTGTGGAAACCGTCCATTTCCACCAGCAACTGGTTCAGGGTCTGTTCCCGCTCGTCGTGCCCGCCGCCTAATCCGGCAAACCGCTGCCGGCCGACCGCGTCAATTTCATCGATGAAAATAATGGACGGCGCCGTCCGCTTTGCCTGGCGGAACAGGTCTCTTACCCGGGAGGCGCCGACGCCGACAAACATCTCCACGAATTCCGAACCGCTGATGGAAGTAAAAGAGACGTTGGCTTCCCCGGCCACCGCCTTCGCCAGGAGCGTCTTGCCGGTGCCTGGCGGGCCGATAAGCAGCACGCCCTTGGGAATCCGGCCGCCTAATTTCTGGAACTTCTGGGGGTCTTTCAGGAAATCGATTACCTCCTGGAGTTCTTCCTTGGCTTCCTCGTATCCGGCCACTTCACTGAAGGTTGTCTTGGGTTTTGTTTCCGAAAGGGGTTGCGGCCGGATGCGCCCGAAGGACATAATCTGGTCCCCGCCGCCTGCTCCGGCACGGCGGTAAATCATGAACCAGAAGAAAAGGACGATGAGTAAAACCGGGATGACGCCGGCCAGAATCTGCGTCCAGACGGAACGGCCGGCCTCAGGTAAATCTTCAAATTGAATCTGATTATCTTTTAACGCTTTGTAGATATCCGGGTCCTGGCTGAACGTTCGGAACTCGGTGCCGTCCGTCTTTTTGCCTTTAATCTGGCCCTGCTGAATGGTGACCTTGCCGGATATTTCATTGTTGGCGGCATAGTTCAGGAAATCGCTGTAGGGTATCTTCTGAGCTCTTTCTTTTACTTTTAAGGATGATGAATGGGCCATGTAAAATATAAATACGCCCAGAACTATCCAGAAGAGCAAACTCTTCCAGAAACCGGGTATCTGGTTTTTGGGGATTTCAGGCATCCTTCTCTTTAAAGGAACCTTATCTTTATTTTCCATAGATTTCGCTATTTTTTGCTGATTGATTCTGAAAAACGAAGCGCGCAAAACTCTCCGCACATAGAACAGCAATCTTCTTCTTTTGCCTTTTTTTTCGGAAATTCAGCCGGATTTAGGGAAAGCCGCTTTTGTTCCGGCCAGTTCCGTTTGCCACGGGCCGAAGAGAGAAGCCAGTCCTGGCGCCAGGCGCTCTTTTTTCCCCGGCAGAGGTCGATTGCGTGTGCGGCGATGCGGGAGGCATAAACGCCTTCTTTCACGTCTTCCGGCGAGGGCAGCGAAAGGTGTTCCGCCGGGGTCACGTAGCACAGGAAGTCAGCGCCGGCCATTCCGGCGATGGCGCCTCCGATTGCGGCGACGATATGGTCGTAACCGGCGGCAATGTCGGTTACCAGCGGACCCAGCAGATAGAGCGGCGCCCCGCCGCAGACTGTTTTAGCCAGTTTAACGTTCATTTCAATCTGGTGGAGCGGGATATGGCCCGGTCCTTCGATTATGACCGGCACGCCGGCCTTGCGCGCTTCTTCTGCCTGTTGGCCCAAAGTAAATAGTTCCTCTAACTGAAAACGGTCG
Organism: Candidatus Omnitrophota bacterium; assembly: GCA_043826355.1. Classification (GTDB taxonomy): domain Bacteria; phylum Ratteibacteria; class UBA8468; order MWAK01; family MWAK01; genus JAHJUB01. Next base: position 49,685 of record JBDRQI010000036.1, on the reverse strand, counting down.
GTATTGTCTGCAATAGCGCCGGGCCGTAATCCGTCTCCTAAACTCAAGCAGAGTTTATATTTTTGCGCCAGTTTCAGCAGGCGGTTGAAATCCGCCAGGAGCGGATTCTCTTTTTTGTTTGCCGTTATCCAGCAGGCAAGGATGGAGCCGCCCCGGCTGACGATATTAATCAGGCGTTTTCCTTCTTGAAGCCCCCGGACAATCTTTTCGCTTACACCGGTATGGACGGTTACGAAAGAAACGCCGCCGGCCGCTTCTTCTTCTATCTTTTCCCAGAGAGTTTCCGGGCTCATCTTGCGCACGTCATTATATTTCTCCGTTACTTCCACTGCGGCCGAGTAGATGGGCACGCTTCCGACAGGCAGATCGGTTGCCGTTAATATATGGCGCCGTATTTCTTTAAGATTTCCGCCGGTGGAAAGGTCCATTACGGTATGGGCGCCGGCTTCCTCCGCCTTCTTCAATTTGGCCAACTCATTTTTGATATCCGCCTGGTGTGGTGAAGTGCCGATGTTGGCGTTAATCTTTACGAAACATCCCTCGCCGATGGCGAGCGGTTTTTTCCCGTGAGGATTTTTTACCACCACAATCCGATTGGTTTTGATTCCGTTTTCCAGGTCGGAGGGGGAAATTTCTTCGGATTTTGCCAGCGCCGTCAATTCTTTTTTATTCATCCTGTTTTGTCATCCTGAGCCGTACTTGCGAAGGATCTATTTTTAAAACGAGATTCTTCGCAAAATCAGCTCAGAATGACACCTTTTTTTGTTTTGGCCAACGCCTTCAAAACTTTTTCCGGATGCGCGGTCATCAGCGCGGAGATAACCGCGACGTAATCTGCGCCTGATTCAAAAACGCGGCCGCTGTTTTCCGGGGTAATGCCGCCGATGGCTACTAACGGCGTACGGCCGGTTACTTTTTTCACTTCTTTTAAAGTTTTTAATCCGACTATCGCCGCGTCTTTTTTGCTGGCGGTGGAGAAGATGGAGCCGACCGCGACATAGTCAACACGTTCGGCAATCGCCTTTTCCGCCTCCCGGACGGAGCGGGCGGAGATGCCGATTAATAAGTCCGGACAAATCTGCCGCGCCTTTGTTGCCGAAAGGTCTGTTTGTCCCAGGTGAAGGCCGTCTGCATCTGAAAGGGCCGCGATATCCGGACGGTCATTTACGACAAAAAAGGCGTCAAATTTTTCGGTTTCCAGGCGTATCTTTTGAGCCAGTTTCAGGAACAGCCGGTCCGGCATCTTTTTTGTCCGCAACTGGAAAATTTTTGCGCCGGCGTCCAGGAGCGCTTTAACAAAAGACAACAGGTCACCCGGAAACAACGCCGGGTCAATAACGACGTAGACCGGGTAGTCCGGCAGTTTTTTGCGGTAAAGAACGGTCAGGTTCTTTTCCAGGTCATAAAATGAAAATCTCAAATCCTGAAAAGATGCGGCTGTTTCCGGCTGCAAAAGCGCTGCCGTTTCTTCCAGGACACGCAGGGACTCGGTAATCCGAAAACTGTTGGCCAGGACGAAGTCTTTTTTCCCGGTCCGGTTTTCCGGCCGGAATTTCCGGCCCAGGTCTGTTTCACTTCGCCGGCTGGCCAGAAGTTTCGGCCGCGGGAACGAACATTCCATCAGGACCGAAATCCGGTGTCGCAGTCCGCGCAGGGTTTTGGTTAAGACCGGATTTTGTTCGCTGAAACGCGCTAATTCCTCCAGAACGCGCAGGCCTTCCCGGGTACGGTTAAAATTGGCGTCAACAATGCGGTATAAATTATTCATCGTTAGGGTTTGCTAAACAATAAAATCACCTCCGGCAAATAGTCAACTTTATTGTTTGGCAACCCATTAACCGATCTCCGTATCTTCAAGTTCTGATTCGTCCTCTTCCTCTTTAGAGGTGTTTTCTTCCTCGGTTGTTGCGATGCGGTATACCAGAACCTTGATTTCACCCAGGCGTTCCACGCCTACAGTATCCTGCAACAGGCGCTTTACCAGGTCTTGAATCTTGCCGGTTGTAGTCGGGATATCATAACCGGCCCAGATGATAACCTGATTGTAAACCTGGAGACCTTTGGGCGCAATGATGCTTGAAACCCGGATACGCTTAACCGCTTTAATGTGCTGGCGTATTTCGTTTGCCAGAAAATCTTCTATGGCGGAAAGATGGACCCTTACCAAGCCGCCGGGTCCGGAAAAACTTACGGAGCGGGTGCGGTAGTGATGTTCAGTTGCAGAAACAAGCCAGATTGCGCCCAGGAATAACAGGCCGCCGCCGGCGAAAGCAAACTTATATGGTTGTGTTTCTCCAATTTTCCGGCAAAATTGGCTGGCGAACTCCTTGTCCAGCCATACCAGAATAAAGAGCACGGAAACGTAAAGCGAGGCAAGACTGTAAATCCAGGCTACCAGACGGTTGAAGATTCTCATCTGCCCTCCCTATACCAATCCGTCTTTATCCATATAGTCTTCAAGGGTAGCCGCAGGCTTTAGCCTGCCTTGCCATTAGGTTTGCGCACCCTGAAGGGTGCGGCTACCTCAGGATATACGTAGTTGCCCAGTTTGCTGGGCTCTCTATTTTACCATTATTTGAGGCAAAGATTCAAAGCAGGGTGAAGCGTTTTCCGGGCACTTCTTTTATCCTGCCTTCAAGTTCCAGCCGGGTCAGGAGGGAGCCGACTTCGGCTAGGGAGAGGTCAAGGTGGGTCGCAATCGCCTCAATGCTAACCGGTTTCCCGCTTAAGAAAAGCGTTTTTAGTTCTGGGTAATCAGCGGACAATGTACCATGGGGCCGGTCTTGTCCGGTGCCCTTGTCTTTGGATTCAGTCCCTTTTTCAACCGGAGCCGTTTCTTTATCAGGGAACGGAAGAGTGGGTGCGAGGACCAGCAGGATATCCTCCGGTTCCGTGGCAATTTGCGCCCCCTCTTTCAAAAGATTGTTAGTGCCCAGACTCATTTCCTGGTCCACTGGGCCTGGCAGCGCAAAGACCTCTCTGCCCTGTTCCAGCGCCAGAGAAGCGGTAATCAAGGCGCCGCTCCGGTTTCCGGCTTCCACAACCAATACCGCCCGGGACAGACCGCTGATAATCCGGTTTCGTCTCGGAAAGTTCTGGCGGTCCGGGCGCATCTTTAAAGGAAGTTCGGAAACGACCGCGCCGGAAGAAGCTATTTTTTCGGCCAGTTTGCGGTTTTCAACCGGATAGATGTCCAGGAGTCCGCTTCCCAGAACGGCGACGGTCCGCCCTCTCGCTCTCAGGGCGCCCTGGTGGGCCGCGGTATCAATGCCTTTGGCCAGGCCGCTGACCACCGTGAAACCGGCCGAGACGATACCGGCGGCAAAACGGGCCGCCTGAACCATTCCGTATGGGCTGCAGAGCCGAGTTCCGACGATGGCGGCCGCCAGGAGGTCGATTTCTTTAAAGGCGCCCCAGACGTAAAGTAATACCGGGGGGTCGGGAATTTGTTTTAGAAGTCCGGGATACCGGGGGTCATTTTGCGGGATAATTTCAAAACCGTATTTCTCTGCAAGGCGTAATTCTTTTTCCGCCGTTTCCATTTTGAATCCCAGAATAGTTTCCGTATCCTGGAAACTCAACTTGCCAACCTTCATCAGGTCGGATTTTCCGGCTTTAAAGATATCAGCCGGCTGCGGAAAATAGTCCAGAAGCGCCTTTGCTTTTACGGACCCGATATTAGGCACAAGGTTAAGCGCTACTTGCCAGAGGAGGCCGTTATCCATTTAGACTCGTGTATACGGGTCGAACAACTTCTTATATTCCTGCAGGGCGAATTCGTCGGTCATGCCGGCGACATAATCGCAGACTGCCTGGGCGGCCGTTTCACCCTGCTCAATCCTGGCGTAAACACCCGGCGGCATCTGTTTGGGCTGCTTCAAATAAACCTTAAAAAGTCCTTCCATGATTCTTTTCGCTTTTTCGGACATTCGGATGACCCGGTAATGATGGTACATCTTTTCTAAAAGAAAATCTTTCAATTCCTGATGTCTTTCGCCTGTCCGGCTGTTCAATTTTACCAGGAGTTCGTTCTTTCTGACGTCGGTTAAATCCCGAATTTTTAACCCGGCAATACGGCGCCCGGTTTCGTTGATTAAGTCGGTTGCCAAAAGGTCTATCAGGTTACGCACCGTCTGATACCAGACCAGTTCCGGGTCGCGACTGATATTCTTTTCCGCTTTGGTGTAAAGTTCCTTCCATAAATACACCCGCGAAAGTTCCTCAGCGGTGATTAGCCCGGATTTCAAGCCGTCGTCCACGTCATGGCTGGTGTAGGCGATTTCGTCGGCCAGGTTTACAATCTGCGCCTCCAGGGTCGGCGACTCTTTCGGAAAAAACCTTTTTGCTTCCGGCGGGGCGTCATATTCGGAAGTATGCTTGATGATACCTTCGCGGACTTCATAAGTCAGGTTCAGACCTTTAAAATCCGGATACTTTTTTTCCAGTTTTTCCACGACCCGGAGACTCTGACGGTTGTGTTCGTAGCCGCCGTAATCTTTCATCAACTCTTTCAAGGCAGTTTCGCCGGAGTGACCGAAAGCGGTATGACCCAAATCATGCGCAAGACTTATCGCTTCGGTTAAATCCTCGTTTAGATGCAGGGCGCGGGCGATTGTCCGGGCTATCTGGGCCACTTCTATCGTGTGGGTCAGCCGGGTGCGGTAATAATCGCCTTCGTGGACAATAAAGACCTGGGTTTTATATTCCAGCCGGCGGAAAGCGGTGGAGTGGATTACGCGGTCCCGGTCCCGCTGGTACGGAGAGCGAAAAGGGTGTTCCTTTTCCGGAAATTCACGCCCCCGGCTCAAGGACGGTTTCATCGCATACGGCGCTAAAAATTTTTCTTCAATTCCGTTGTAGCCCATTTTGTTTGTAAATGTAGGGGTCGGATTTATCCGACCCGCGGGCGCCATGAATGGCGCCCCTACGAAATTCACATTAACCCATTTATTTGTTTAAATAATTGAGTGGATTCACCGGTTCGGTACCCTGTCTGATTTCGAAAAAAAGCTTTGGTTTCTCCCGGGTTGAAATCATTTTCCCGATTATACCATTTTTAGCCAGTCTTTCTCCTTTATGCACCGTAATTTCGATATCACCGCCGTAAACAGAATAGAATCCATCCAGATGGTCAACGATGAGTGTAGAAGAATACCCTTTTGTTTCCCCGGTAAAGAAGACCTGGCCGGCCCGGCTCGTTATAATTGTTTCCCCGGGCTTTCCTTCAATGCCAATCTTTTTTTCGCGTTCTGCTTCTTCCGTCGTGGAAAGAATTTTTCCGGAAAGCGGCCAGGAAAATACCGGCGTTCCGATTGTTTTTTTAGGTACAGGTTTGATGATTACCGGCGGTTTTGGCGGTTGGCCGGCCCGGGGTTGTGGAAACGGTGGAATCTTTTTTGTTTCTTTTGCGTGCGGAATCAGTAAACGCTGGCCGATTTTAATCTCGTCGCTTTTCAGATTATTGGCGTCCTTGATTGCCGACACGGAAGAACCGTATGCCTGGCCGATACGCCAGAGAGTTTCACCTTTCTGCACGGTATGGTAAATTCCAGACGGTGCTGTTTCTGCAGGATTGAGGCTGAATTTAAAACTGCATCCGGAAATAAGGAGGAGCAGGATGAAAAAAAATAGCCACCCCAATCTTTTACTATTCACTTACTCAATTTCTTTCATAGTGCGACCCCTACCTATGCAAAAACTGGCTACAGCGGGTAAACTTTCAGGGTCGCTTGTACCAAAATCTGTCATTCCCGAATGTTTAAATCGGGAATCCACATCCTAACGTAGTGTTTTAACGTAGTCGCTAACATCAGAGCGGGAAATGGGATTCGGCGGTCTCACTTCATTGCGTTCGACTCGGCCACCCGCTGCCGATGTTACCTATTCGTCGCATCGGCTGACTTCGCTCCCATCGAATCCCGTTTTCAGGGAAAGAACAGAGCGGGAAATGGGATTCGAACCCACGACTCCGACCTTGGCAAGGTCGTACTCTACCACTGAGTTATTCCCGCGTAATAAATTTGTGTATAAGGAAGAGCTATGCCCCTTCCGAATTCACCTTGCAGAGTGCGGGGGGGAATTACTCCGCTATCGCTCTGTTCCAGAAAGGGGGGGCTTCCCTTCCTGGAATCTATCCCCGAACCGAATATCGCAGGAGAAAACCTTTTCCCCTGCGCTCCTTTCAAATCTCCCCTGTTTCAAGCGGTGCGAGGGGGGAGATTTGAACTCCCATGGAATTACCCACCAGATCCTAAGTCTGGCGCGTCTGCCAGTTCCGCCACCCTCGCGTTATATCCTGTACTATTATACCGCAAGGGTGGTTTATTTAACCACTACTTATGCCGTGAAGGAAACGAATCACTCCGCTCCCGGCGGATAGACCCTGGCGGCCTTGCACTGCCAGGTCTTAACATCCGCCTTGCGCTCCGTTTTAGGGAAGGGTGCTTCCCTTCCCTAATCTTCCATCCCCGCCGCGACTGCGCGGGAAAATACCTTTTCCCGCACCCTTTGAAGGTTCGATTCCTTCACGTAGATTAACAAGTTGTGGTACGCCGTGAAGGAATCGAACCTTCAACCTGCTGATTAAGAGTCAGCTGCTCTGCCGATTGAGCTAACGGCGCAAACTATATTTTCCTGTAATTTTATCCTAAATTTGTCTAAATGGTCAAATTTTGGCAGCAACACAAAGTTGATTTGACTACGTTGCTTTTTTTGGGTAAAATATTTTCAAATATGAAAAAATTAAGCAAGCGGCTTTCGATGCCGCTCGAAAACAGAAGAACAATTCTTAATGTTATTCACAGGAGTGGTTCTATCAGCCGTATCGGACTGCGCAAGGCCACCGGGTTAAGGCTGGCTTCAATCACGCATGCGGTTCGTCAGCTAATCAAAGAAAACTTAATTTATGAGAGCCGAAAGGTCAGGCAGAAACCCGGAAAGGCAGGCCGCAATCAGGTGCTGCTTGAATTGAAACCAAAAACCCGGTACGCAATCGGCGTTGAACTGGGACACGGATTTTTCGGATTTTTGGCTCTTGGCTTGACTGGGAATCAGGTCGGTCGGAAAAAGATCCGTTGCGGTACAAACCTGGGTAAGTTTGAAGTTCTGAAAAATTTGATTGAGGCAGCGTCCCGGTTTGTCCGCGAAAATTCCGTTTCCTGGAAAGACGTCGTCGGGCTTGGTTTTGTTGATCCGGGGGTAGTTGATGTTAAGAACGGGATCTCTCTCTTTTCAACTTTTATTCCCGCCTGGAGAGATGTGCCCACCCGTCAGTTCCTGGAGAAGGAGCTTCAGGTTAAAGTCTACCTTTTAGGGACTTCCCAGGCAATGGCTCTGGCTGAAAAGATTAAAGGAGCCGGGAAAGGTTACAGTGATTTTTTGCGCATAGAATACGGTGAAGGGATTGCCTGCGGAATTGTCAGCGGCGGTAACCTGATCAGGGGTTCGTTGGAGATGGCCGGAGAGTTAGGTCACTACCATTTTCAGGGAGACCAGACTCCGTGTCATTGCGGCGGTTTGGGTTGTCTGGAGGCAATCTGTGCGCTTCCGGCCCTGGCGCAAAAAGCAAGAACACTTATAGAGTTTGGTACAAGTTCGTTACTGCTGGAGATGTCCGGCGGGAAGCCAAAAAAGATAACCGGGCTAATGATTTTAGACGGTTTCAAAAATAACGACCGTCTCTGTCAGCAAATTTTGGGTGAGGCCGTTTCCTATCTTGGTACAGCCATATCCAACACGGTAAATATTTTTAATCCTCAATTAGTTGTTCTGGATAAGAATTTCGCCCGGGCCGGTGATTATTTTCTGGAACACCTGAAGCATATTATCAGGAGCGGAACTTTGCTGGGTGGGAAGTATCTGGAATTTGCGGTTTCCCGGTTGGAAGAAGAGGCGGGTACGCTCGGCGGAGCCACCTTTGCGTTGGAGCATTTTTTTACTGACTACCCCCTGCAGATAAAAGATGAACCGCGGAGTTTGCAGAGACCGCAAAGTAAAGATAATCTTCAGTAATTCTCTGCGGTTAATCTTAGTAATATTTCAGGGGTTAATGGGAGGTTAAAGTGAAAAGGAAGCCTTTATTGATGGAAGAGATGACAGTTAAAGAAGCAGGAGAGGCAATAAAAGCAAAGAAGGTAATTTTGCTTCCGCTGGGTATCTGCGAACAGCATGGTTTTCACCTGCCTTTATCAACTGACAGCCACAACGCTTTTGAAATCTGCCGCGGCGCTTCAGCTTTAACCGGCGCATTGGTAGCGCCGGTTCTCAATTATGCCTTTTCCGGCGGAACTCTGCCGGGTACCATTAACATAAGCCCGCCGGTGGTGTCGCTGCTTATTTCTGAAATTATGGCCTCTTTAGGCCAGCAGGGATTCAAGAAGATAGTTTTGGTGCCGGGTCACGGCGGAACGGAGAATGAGAGAGCAATTGAAGACGGCATTGAGGCATTTTTGAGGAAGCGGCTCCCGGACAAGAGCGTAGTTGTATCCCTATTCCGTTTTTGGAAAGATTCCGATATTTTTAAGAAAGCTTTTGCCGAAAGGGATTTTCACGCCGGTTACATGGAGACCTCTTTAATGCTTTACTGGTATCCAAAATTGGTTAAAAAACCGGTTTTAGACAAACCGGAAATTGTAAAGATGCTGCGCAAGGACCAGGATGCTTACCAGGTTAAAGAGAAGCCGGTAGAGATAGAATCGGTCTTTCCTTACGTCAGTCAACATTCGGGGATAAAGGTCGGGGTGATGGGTTTCCCGGAGAGGGCCAGTCGTAAGTTGGGAGAAAGGGTTTGCAAGGAAGCGGTCTTAATGCTGGCTAACCTTATCAATCGCCTGTAAATTTTTCTGCGATTTCGCAGGGGACTTGACAGAAAAATAAAAACATGTTTTAATTATATACAGTTTTGTAAATAATTTAGACTAACGGGGGTGAATTATGTCAGGCGAAAAAGAAAAGGCGTTGTATACCGGAAGCGATACCGAAGGCGGGATAACTTCCGGCTACCAGATGAACGACGGCGTTGCCCTGAAAGTTCCTTATTCGTTTTTCGGCTCAATTTACGATGAGGACGAACAGCAGATGGTCCTGAAGGCGATGAAACAGGATTCCCTGACGATGGGGCCGCAGGTGCAGTTATTCCAGAAGGAGTTCGCCGCAATCCATGGAGTAAAACATGCTTTCGCGGTCAGTAACTGCACTACCGGCATGCACGTTGCGACCCAGGCGTTTAATATCAAAGAGGGCGATGAGGTAATTGTGACTCCAAATACTTTCATTGCCACTTCGCTGGTTATTCTCAAGGAAAAAGCCAGGCCGGTTTTTGCCGATATTGACCCCAGGACCTTTAATATCGACCCGAAAGAGATAGAAAAGAAGGTAACCCCCCGTACCAGGGCAATCTACGTGGTCCATTACGGCGGTCAGATGTGCGATATGGACCCGATTATGGAGATTGCCCGGAAGCACAAACTTTACGTTCTGGAAGACTGCGCTCATACTATCGGCGCGGAATATAAAGGCAGAAAAGCCGGTTCCATCGGAGATATCGGCGCCTTCAGTTTCCATTCCCTGAAGAATATCACCACTCTGGGCGAAGGCGGCATGATTACCACCAACCGTGACGAACTGGCGGATGTCATCAATAAACTGCGCTGTATGTCTATCGGCCACTGGCCGCCGGAACAGACGGTCTTTACTTTCGGTGATTCCACGCTTACCAAAACAGGTCTTACCGATTACTGGATTCCTTCTCATTTTGACGTGGATGATACCAACGGTCATTTCGGCAACAACTACCGGATGAATGAACCCCAGGCCGCCTGCGGAAGGGCTCAACTGCGGAAACTTAAGATGCTCAGCGAAAAACGCCGGGAAATCGGCCGTTATTTGAATGAAGGGTTGAAAGGAATCAAGGGGATTACCCCGGTCTACGAAGACCCCAATTGTTACCACGTCTATCACCTGTATACGCTTTGCGTGGAAGAGAAAGAACTGGGCGCCGGCCGGGATGAATTTATGAGGGTACTCTATAAAGAGGAAGGCATTCAGAGCATACTCCACTATCAGCCGACCTATGATTTTACGGCTTTAAAGAAACTCGGCTATGGAAAGGAGCGCTGTCTGAATGCAGATAAGTTTTTCTACCGGAGAGAATTAAATTTGCCGATGCATCCGCGGCTGACCAGAAATGACCTTGATGTGATTATAACCGGCGTTAAAAACGCCGCCGGAAAAGTTCGCCGGTAGTCCAAGGCTGAAAACGCCCCTTTTATTTCCTGGACGAAAAGGGAAAAAGAGGGGTGTTTTTTTTGCCGGATAAAGGGAGATGTTGAATGAAAAATCTCAGCGCAAAAAATGAATGGCTGTGGAATTCGCGTTGGACACACTGGTGGTTTAAAAAGATTGAAGCAGTAGCGGAAATCCTGCCGGATGCGGGATGTATGGAACCCAGTTTTTCCGGGATTGTTGACGATAAGGAAATAGCGCGGTGCGTAAATGATTTCAAAAAACACAATATCAATACGATATTGACGGAGGGGCTCCGCCGGGTGATACTGTTTGAGCACGAAGGAAAAACCGGCGAGGTGAATGAAGCCATCAAAAAAATAACAAAAGCATGCCATAGCAAAGGGATTAGAGTTGTTCATCATACAACCGCAGTACTGGCGGGACTTGCCGGAGGAAAATTAAATACCTTTTCCGATGACCGCCGCGCCTGGTTAAATATTGATGCGCGGACCGGAACTTATGCTTATCTGGACCAGTGGGGCGGGTGGTACCTGTGGTGTATCAATAACCCGGATTTTCGCGCCGAATATTTCCGGCTTTGCCGAAAGATTGTCCGCGAGACGAAAGTGGATGGTTTGATGGTAGACGAGGTATATTTCCGGACCGGTTGGCATAACTGCGCTTGTCCGCACTGCCGGGAAAAATATCTGAAGAAAACGGGATTTATTTTACCCCCGCCTGAGGATTCATCGTTCTGGGGAAACCTCAAAAACCCCGCTTTCCGGGCCTGGCTTAGATTTCGAACCGTCTCGGTGGGAGATTTTTATGAGGATTTGTACGCCGGGATAAAAAAAGAACATGCTCACCCGGTATTGTTGGGATGCAAAAATTGGGAGCCAAGTCCGTTATGCTCTCAGTATTTCGGAGAAAATAACGAAGAAAGGATGCGCGGAGCTAATTTGCTTTTTTTTGAAAACGGCTCCGATTCATTTCTTTACAATTGGCGGTTCTTTTCATCTCAGTATATGACATATGGAGGATTAAGCAATTATTACGGTACGCCAACAATGGCTGTTCTGGGCGCTCCTTATCGTCCCGAAGGTTTCATCAGCTGGGCGTTATCCGTTGCTCATGGCGTCAGGGTATGGGCGCTTTCCCGAAAAGGGAGTCTTTCTTGCGGCGAAGGATTGCCTTTTGACCCGGAAGACATGAAGTTTTATGGCGGATTGTTCGGATGGGAGGAAAAACATAAAGGCGAATTGACCGGCGTAATCCAGTCGTTGGCCGGTATCGGCATTCTGTTATCCGCGGCAACCCGGGACATGACCGGCGGAGGTGATTGGGATAACAATTTCTGGGACATGGATTACGCCAAGGAATTATTGGGATGGTGTCAGACGCTTGCAGACGAATATATCCAATATGCAGTAATGGTGGAACAGCAGTTGACAATATCCCACCTGAAAAAGTATTCGCTGGTGATTCTTCCTAACGCTGCTTGTTTAAGCAATTCCGCCTGTACAGCTATTTCAGGGTATCTGTTTCAGGGTGGGAATTTGATCTTTACCTGCGAAACCGGATTATACGACGAAACCGGTTCCCGGAAGACAAGGGAAGAAGAGTTGGGGACGATACTGGGTGTTAATCAAAAAACAGATGACGGGAACTTTCCGGGTTCGGTTCAGTTTGGCAGATACGGAAGCGGGCAATGGGTTTATTTTTCTAATAAGCCGGGTCTGGCCGGATGTTCGTGGACGAATCAGAGGGGTGATCCCAGAACGTGGTATGGTCCTGCCATTCCGGATAAAGACCGAAAAATACAACAATCCCTCATGGTTCAAACAGCCAAATGGGCCGCCGGAGAGCAGATAGTAACCATAAAGCAGGCTCCGCCGGGGTTATTGATAAAAGCTTTTCATCGGAAAGATAGCGGTGGGCATGCGGTGGTAATTCATCTGCTTAACCTTCGCGGGGGAACCGTGAAGGTTGGTGAAGTTATTCCCCTTGATTATCCGGTAGAATTTCCGCCCTTGGAAGACGATATTATTATTGAATTGCAGATTGATTCAATAAATCCGGCATATTTAATCTCCCCGGATTGGCAAGGGAAAAAACAGGTCAAAGTGGAAACAAAGGGAAAAGGATTTCGCGTAACGGTTCCGGCCGGTACGTTAAAACGGTACGAAGTCCTTTGTCTATTTTCATGAATGTAGTTTCCACAGCCTGTCGTTACCTACAGGTGCATTCCTTTACGAAGACGGTTGTGGAACACGGAACCGACCATCGCTTTTTCCCCGGCGCTTTGCGTCTCGCGTTCGATAATGGAAAACTCGGCAAAAGGATGGAGGGGTATTTTTTAATTTAACTTGACAATTTTATTGACAAATTGTTAAACAAGATGTAATATATTTGGTATGAGTATCGCGGACCTGTTTCTTTCTTTTGAGAAGCGAAAAAAATTGAACCAGGAAAGTAAACAAGGGATTGCCCAGAAAGCCCTGGAGTTGATTGCAACCGGAGATGAAATATTTCTAGGAGCCGGTACTTCGGTGGCTTGTCTCGGAGAGGAATTGGTAAAACCAGGCAAGCATTTTATGCTTAAAATCTGGACCAACAATCTTTTTATCGTCAACCTGTGGCTGAAAGAGCACAACCAGATATTTTCCGAAAATTTTGTGGGTATTACCGCCGGCGAGGTTTCCCGCAAGAACCTCTCAGTGGTTAACGTCGTGGCGCCCTTTTCGCAGATTGAAAAGGCGATTATCGGAACACCGGGAATTTCGGCCCGGGGTTTGAGCGCCGACGACATGGACACCGTTCAACAAATTGAATTCTTGATTAAACGCGTCAAGCGGATAATCATTCTGGCGGACAGTTCCAAGATCGGCCGGGAATGTACTTACCCTACCAGAAACATGCGCATGATAAAACTGGACATCAAGAAAGGGAAGAAGTACATTCTGGTTACGGACCGGAATAATGACGCCAAGCCTGGAGTAGCCGATACTATTTCCAAACTTCAGGATTTCGGATTTCAGATTATCAGGGAAAAATAGAATGTGTGGAATTTTCGGTTACATCGGTGAGAAAAAGGCGCTGCCTTTTATTCTTAAAGGATTGTCCGACCTGGAGTATCGGGGGTATGATTCCGCCGGTGTGGCGCTTATTAATGCAAAAGGCCTTCTAATTGAAAAATGCCAGGGTAAGGTTGCCGACCTGGTGCGCCGCGTAAAGGAGAATAACGCGTCCGTCGGCATCGGCCATACCCGGTGGGCCACTCACGGTTCCCCCAACCATATTAATAGTCATCCTCATCTGGATTGTCGTGGCCGGATTGCCGTGGTGCATAACGGCACGATTGATAATTTTCAACAGTTACGGAAAAGTCTGGAGGTCCGCGGCCATCGTTTTTGTTCCGAAACCGACACCGAAGTTTTGCCGCACCTACTGGAGGAAACAATCAGAGATTTTGGTTTTACGGCGGAGGCGCTGCGCCGGGCCCTGGAATCCGTTAAAGGCAGTTACGGAATGGCGGTTCTTTCAGCCGACTACCCGGATCGGATATTGGTGGCCCGGCACGGTAGTCCGCTCATTGTCGGTTCTTCTGAATGCGGTTATTTTCTCTCTTCCGATATTCCGGCTCTTTTTTCTCACACCCGTTCGGTAACTATCCTGCAAGATGGTCAAGCCGGCTTTTTGCGGCACGACGGATTTGAACTCTACCATATAAAGACCGGTCGTTCCTGTTCCGCAGAGGTTTATAAGGTAAAATGGCAGGCTGCGGCTTCGGAAAAAGGGAAGTTCGGCCATTATATGCTCAAAGAGATTTACGAACAGCCGCTGGTTTTGCGAAATCTTTTCCGGTGTTACGTTAATGGCAACCGCAAGATTCATTTTCCGGAACTAAATCTTTCCGACCGGCATCTGAAGAAATTAAAGCGAATCGTCATCATTGCTTGTGGAACTTCCTGGCATGCCGGATTGATTGCCAAATATTTTTTGGAAGAGTATGCCTCGGTGCCGGTTGAAATTGAAAATGCGGCGGAATTCCGGTATCGAAAAACAGTTTTGACCGCTGATGACATTCTGTTGGTAATCAGCCAATCCGGCGAAACGGCCGATACGTTGGGCGCCCTCAAGAAAACCCGGGAGAAAAAAATAAAGACCTTCGCGGTTTGCAACGTTCCGGGTAGTTCCATCTGCCGGCAGAGTGAAGGCGTGATTATGACTGAGGCGGGTCCGGAAATCGGCGTTGCTTCAACCAAGGCCTTCACCAGCCAGTTAGCGGTTCTTTATCTTCTGGGGTTGAAGATAGCGTATCTGAAAGGGAAGTTAACCGAAAAACAGTGCCGTCATTTTTTAGCCCAACTCTTCCGGATTCCGGAGAAGATGGAGATGATTATAAAGGAGGCAAAGCAGGCGGAGGAAAGCGCCGCCCGGTATTTTCGCACGTCCAACGCACTCTACCTGGGACGCGGTTATAATTATCCGATTGCCCTGGAAGGCGCTTTGAAACTGAAAGAGATTTCATATATCCATGCGGAAGGATTACCGGCCGCCGAGATGAAGCATGGTCCGATTGCCTTGATTGACTGGAATATGCCGGCGGTGGTTATCGCGCCCAACGACCGGACTTATTCCCGGGTGCTGCTTAACGTTGAAGAAGTTAAGGCGCGCGGAGGTGAAGTTATTGCGGTAGTTACCACCGGAGATTGTCAGATGACGGAAAAGGCCGACAGCCTGATTTATATTCCCCATACCATAGACCCGCTCAATCCGTTTCTAACCGTTTTACCCCTGCAGCTTCTGGCTTACTACATTGCGGTGCGGCGGGGATGTAATGTGGACCAGCCCCGCAATTTAGCGAAGAGCGTTACAGTAGAGTAATACAGTATCTCCTACTATTCTACTTCCGTTGTTTGCTCAGATGTGTCAGCCTGAGCTGCTTTGCGCAGTCTTATCTCCCTGATGGCGGCATTATGACCGGCGCTGGTGGAGGAAAAGATGTGGGTGCCGTCTCCGACGGCAACAAAGAAGAGGTAGTTGGTCCGGGTCGGAAAGAGAGCCGCCTTGATTGATTCCTCGCCCGGATTGCAGATTGGTCCGGGCGGCAGGCCCCGGTGCAGGTAGGTGTTGTACGGGGAATTTGTCTTCAACAAGTCACGGGTCAGGCGTGTGTTCCAGGAGCCCAGCGCGTAGAGGATGGTTGGGTCGGCTTCCAACTGCATTTTCCGGCGGAGGCGGTTGTGAAATACGGAACTGACAATCGCTTTTTCCGCCGCGCTTTGTGCCTCGCGTTCAATAATAGAAGCCAGGGTTATCACTTCCTTTTGGGATAATCCCATTCGTTTCGCCTGCAAATCCCACTCCGGTTTCCAGATGCGGTTAAAACTCTCGCGCAAGGTCAGGGCAATGTTTGCCGCGGAGAACTCCGAAGGGATGGAATAAGTGTTGGGGAAGAGAAATCCTTCCATCTTCCGTTCCAGCGTCACCGACAAAAATTCTTTTTGCGTGCAGAGCTCTTTGCTTTCCAGCAATTTGCCGATTTCTCGGGCGCTCCAGCCCTCCGGTATGGTTATCCGGACTACAGCCGTTTCCCCGCGAACCAGTTTTTGCAACGCCTGGAAGGGTCTGCTCCGGAGGGGGAACTCGTAAAGGCCGGCTTTGAGTTTCCTCTCTTTTCCGGAAATTTTTGTGACGAAAATAAAGAGGCGGGGTGTCCGGAGCAGTCCTTTTTGCGAAAGATGGCTGGTGATTTCCCGCAGGGTCATATCCGGCGCGATGCGTACCGTTTCTGTCCTGGCGCGGGAAGGTGAAAAGATGCTCAGCGCCAAAAGAAGAAGTCCGCCCAAAAAAATAATTGCGATTGTCAGGATATATTTTTTTCGCATATTTTTATTGTATCTTAATTCCGGTCTTTGTGACAAGTGGCCGGCTTGACGCATTTTTTTTAGATATGGTATAGTATCAACCGTGTTTTTTAGTTTAAAAATTCTTACGGTTTTAATTTTTTTAAAAAGGAGGGACTATGTGGGCGTTAATTGGCGGAATTGTGGCGATTGTGGTCGGTTATCTGTTAGCCGGTCCGGGTCCCCTGGGACAGGCCACTAAGTGGTTTATCGGTGGCGGCGTGGTTGTTCTTCTGGTTTTAGGCGGTTTGGTGGCAATTGCCTCCGGTATCAGCGATATTAAAGACCGGGTGGCCGAGAAGAAAGAGACGGAAAAAGGAGAGAAGAAGGAAGAGAAAAAAGAAGAAACGAAATAGTTAGCGCCTGTAGCTCAATTGGATAGAGCGCCGGGCTTCGAACCCGTAGGTTGGGCGTTCAAGTCGCCCCAGGCGCGCGCTTAGGGGCTGCTCAACAATTAAATCGCCTATTTGGAGTCATAGATTTAGGGTCAGTGCCAGGCGCGCCGAAGGGGGTGTGCCCTCTGCGGCACATACCCAAGGAGCAACGCCGCAATGACCAAAAGATATGGCTCCCCGAAGGGCCAGGCCGCTTTTGGGCTGCGACTTCGTCGCTCATCGATTGAGTAGTACAGTGATTACGCAATTTTCTTTGCTCCTTGTCTCGTTCCAAAATCATCTCTGGCAAATAGGCAATTTAATTGTTGAGCAACCCCTTAAAGGTTTATGGAAAAAAGCAGGGCCTGGGCAGAGATAGATATTATAGCGATAAGAGCCAACCTGATTGCCGTCCGTAGGATAGTTGCTCCGGCCCGCGTTTTAGCCTGCGTTAAAGCCAATGCCTACGGATTAGGTGCTTCTACGATCGCTCCTTTCATCGAAAAAGACGCCGGGATGTTCGGAGTGGCTACCGTTTCCGAAGGCGTGGAATTGCGGCGGGTTGGAATTAAAAGAAAGATTCTGGTATTGGGACTGGCCCCGGAAGAGGAAGTTGAAGAAGGCTTGAAAAGCGGATTGGAGTTTACCGTTGCTGACCGGAAATCGGTTAGTAAAATTTCCGCGATTGCATTAAGATTGGAAAAAGAGGCCGTTGTTCATCTGAAGGTTGATACCGGCATGGGCCGGCTCGGCGTAAACGCGACGGAACTGCCGCAATTTTATCGTTGGTGCCGAACCATCAACGGTATCAGGATTTCCGGCATCTTTACCCATTTTCCGATTGCGGAGACCAGGAACAATTTCACGCTGAAGCAAATAGAGAGGTTTCAGGAAGTTACGTCCCCCCCCACCCTGTACACCCCCTTTCCAGAGCTTTGGAAAGGGCACCCGTCCCCGCAAGGGGGGAGGGGTGAAAAGGTGATGCGCCATGCAGCCAATTCCGCGGCCGTCTTTAACTATCCGGAAAGTTATTTTGACCTTGTTCGTGTTGGTTTAGCCCTCTACGGGTCTTTTCCTTTTAGTCCCACCGGGTCTCCGTATAAATTTTTACTGAAGCCGGTTGTTGCCCTGAAAGGGAGAATCATTTTCCGAAAAGAGATTAACCGGGGTGATTCGGTAAGTTACGGACGTACCTTTCAAGCAAAGAAGAAGACGAAAGTGGCCACCGTTTCCGTCGGGTATGCCGACGGATACGGCCGAAACCTCTCCAACAAGGCGTCGGTTTTGATTGCGGGGAAGCGCTGTCCGGTAATTGGAAATGTCTGCATGAATATGATGATGGTGGATGTTTCGGGAGTTGGCGCTGCTGCAGTCGGAGACGAGGTTGTGCTGATTGGCCGGCAGAGGAAAGAAGAGATCCGGGTGGAAGAGGTTGCTGGATGGGCAGGTACGGTTCCGCATGAAGTTTTGAGCCGGATCGGTTCCCGGGTGAACCGGATATATAAAGGACAAAACGCATATGATTGAACGGTACAGTCGGCCGCAAATGCAGCGGCTCTGGAGCGAGGAAAAGAAATTTCAGACCTGGCTGGAGATTGAACTGGCGGTCGTGGATGCCTGGTCTTTGCTGGACAAGGTTCCGCTTAAAGCGGCAAAAGAGATAAGGAAGAAAGCCGGTTTTGAAGTAAGCCGGATTACGGAACTGGAAAAGGAGACTCACCACGACGTGGTTGCATTCATCGAAACGGTTTCCGAGAAGATCGGGCCGCTTTCGGCATATTTTCATCTGGGGCTGACTTCTTCCGACCTTCTGGATACGGCTAACGCGCTTCTTTTGAAGGAATCCGCCTCTCTTTTAATTGACGGCCTGGATGAGTTAAAAGACATTTTTTCATTGAACGCCTCCTTATACAGAGATACTATCCAGATTGGACGGACTCACGGAATTCACGCGGAGCCGATCAGCCTGGGCTTAAAATTCTGCGGTTTTTACGCCGAGGTCAAACGGTCACTGGAACGCTTGAAACGGATGCGTACGGAGATTTCGGTAGGCAAGATCAGCGGAGCAGTCGGTACTTTTGCCCACCTGTCACCTGAAGTGGAAGAGTATGTCTGCCGCAAATTGAAATTGCGGCCGGAGCCGGCGGCAACCCAGGTGGTATCCCGGGACCGTTACGCAGAGTATGTCTGCCAGCTTGCGGTGGTTGGCGCTTCCCTGGAGCGGTTTGCCCTGGAAATCCGGCACCTGCAGCGGACTGAAGTGGCGGAGGCGGCAGAGCCTTTCGGAGCCGGACAGAAGGGTTCTTCGGCGATGCCCCACAAACAGAATCCGATTCTCTCCGAGCGCATCTGCGGCCTGGCCCGCATCTTAAGGGCAAATGCAGCGGCTGCTCTTGAAAACGTAGCGCTCTGGCACGAGCGTGATATCAGCCATTCTTCGGCCGAGCGGGTTATCCTGCCGGATAGCACCATCCTGCTGGATTATATAATTCACCTGGCGATAAAGGTTTTTTCGGGCCTGAGGGTGGACCTGGACCGGATTAAAGAAAACCTTAACCTTACCGGCGGCCTGATCTATTCCCAGCGTCTTCTTTCGACGCTGGTCAAGAAGGGGCTTGGGCGGCCGGATGCCTACAAACTGGTCCAGAAAAATGCGCTGGCCGCTTTAAAGGAAAAAGGTGATTTCCGGCAGAAACTGAAGAGCGATTTGAATGTAAAAAAATATTTGAAACCGGCCGAGATTGATGCTCTTTTTGACCCGAAATATTTTTTACGCCACCAGGATTACATTTACAAGCGTGTTTTCAAAAAAACAAAAACGTAGGGGCTTTGATTCATCAAGTCCGCATGTCGCAGATCCGCCTCAGGCGGGAATGCGACCCCTACATAATAAATTATGATTGACGACAAAGAAAACCTGCAGGTGTTCTGGCATACAACCAGCCACATTCTTGCGCACGCGGTTAAGGACCTGTATCCGGAAGTGAAGTTAGGGACCGGACCGGCGATTGAAAATGGTTTTTATTATGATTTTTACCGGTTGCAGCCGTTTACGCCGGAAGATTTGAAACGGATCGAAGCCAGAATGAAAGAAATTGCGGCGGCTGACCTGCCGGTAGTCCGGGAGGAAAAAGAGCGAACGGAAGCGGAGATTCTTCTCCAAAAAGACGGGGAAAAATTTAAACTGGAAATTTTGAGCGAGATTCCCGACTGTAACATTACTTTTTACCGACAGGACGGGTTTATTGATTTATGCGCCGGTCCACACCTGGAGTCAACCGGAAAAGTCAAAGCGCTTACCCTCCTTTCCGTGGCAGCCAGCTACTGGCGGGCCGATGAAAAACGGGAGAGCATGCAGCGCATTTACGGAATTTCGTTTCCCGACCAGACTGCTTTGGATGAATACCTGGTGCGTCTGGAAGAGATAAAGGAGCGGGACCACCGCCGGTTGGGTGTGGAACTTGACCTTTACAGTTTTCAGGACGAGGCCGGACCGGGCTTCGTCTTCTGGCACCCCAAAGGAGCTGCGGTCAGGCGCGTCATCGAAGAACATTTGATGCATGAACAGCAGAAGCGCGGTTACCAGATTCTCTATACCCCCCATTTGGCCGATGAACATCTCTGGCAGGTATCCGGACACCTTGATTTTTACCGGCAGTATATGTTTCCGGCCCTGCAGATGGAAAACCAGCGTTTACAGGTTAAACCGATGAACTGCCCCGGCCACATTCTGATATACAAGAACCGCCGCCGCAGTTACCGGGAACTACCGCTAAGATGGGCGGAGATGGGTACCGTCTATCGCCTGGAGAAGAGCGGGGTGCTGCATGGTCTCCTGCGGGTACGGGGATTCACCCAGGATGACGCCCACATATTTTGTCGTCCCGAAGACCTGAATAACGAGGTCAAGGATGCGGTCTCTTTCACCCTGGACTTATTAAGAACTTTTGGCTTTAATGAATTTGATATTTTTTTGAGTACCCGGCCGGAAAAGTTCGTCGGTTCCGAAGAGAACTGGGAACGGTCCACGTCCGCTTTGAAAGAGAGTTTGAAATCACTCGGCATCGTCTACCGGGTTGACCCCGGCGAAGGTGTTTTTTACGGGCCTAAAATCGATATTAAGATCAAGGATGCATTAGGCCGTTCCTGGCAGTGTTCAACCATCCAGGTTGACTTCAACCTGCCGGAACGTTTCGGTCTTTCCTTTATGAATTCTAAAGGAAAGGAAGAACAGCCGATTATGATTCACCGGGCCTTGCTGGGTTCCCTGGAGAGGTTTTTTGGAGTGCTGATTGAACATTACAAGGGCGCTTTCCCGTTCTGGTTGGCGCCGGTGCAGTTGGCTGTCCTGCCGATTACCGAAAAGGAATCTGATTATGCTCAAAGAGTATTTGAGCGCTTGACGAAAGACGGGTTTCGGGTTATGATTGATAACTCTGACGAAAAAATTTCCAAAAAGATCAGACGGGCGGAACTGGAAAAAATTCCCCTTCTGGCGATTCTGGGAAAACGGGAACAGGAAGCAGGCACGGTTTCCTTGCGTCAGCACGGAAAAGGCGAGCAGGGCGTGGTGCCTTTGGAGGAACTGATTGTAAAATTCAAGGAACTTTCTAATCAAACAGGAGGTGCGACATAATTCCAGGAAGAAAGTTTGTACGCAGACCGACAAAAAGATTTATCAGGGTAAATTACCAGATTAACGCAAAGGAATTACGGCTAATTGACGAAGCCGGTAATGCCGCCGGTGTGGTAAAGCGCGAAGATGCGCTGGCGCGCGCGAAGGCAGTCGGTCTTGACCTGGTGGAGATTGTAGCTCAATCAATTCCGCCGGTCTGCCGGATAATCGATTTTCACAAGTATAAATATGAGCAGGAGAAGAAGGAACGTGAACAGCGCAAGAAGCATCGGGCCGTGGAACAGAAGGAGATCAGGTTTTCCCCGGTAATCAGCGAACACGATTATAATTTCAAGAAAGAGCATATCAGGGAATTTTTGAAAGAAGGGAACCGGGTTAAAGTTTTAGTGCGATTTCGCGGGCGCCAGAATATCCACCCCGAACGGGGACGTGAAATCTTGGACCGGCTCACCAAGGAATTAGCCGAAATCGCGGTGGTGGAGAGAAGTTCGAGGTTTGAAGGCGGCGCAATTGACATAATTATGCGGCCGGTGTAAAATATACAGCGCTCGGTTGTCTCTTTTGCTGCACGTGCTGCGTGCCGGACAAGACTACGCAATTCGGGAACAAGGCTCGCTGTGTTCTCAATACTAGTTCGTATGAGCCACGGCTACTCATTCCCTAATACTGCTTGTCTTGTCTCTGTCACTCCGCAAGTGCTGCAAAAGAGACAAACCTCGCTTGGAGAAGAAGATAAAAATTAAGATGCCTAAAAATAAAACGCGAAAGAGCGCGGCCAAAAGATTAAAAATAACCGGTTCTGGAAAGGTCAAGCGGGCGCAGGCGTTTGCCAGCCATCTTCTTTCGGGCAAAACGCGTAAGCAAAAAGCCAGATTGCGCAAAACTGTTCTGGTTTCCGATTCCGACGTTAAATCGATTCGGAGGTTGATGCCTTATGCCTAGGAGTACAAATAATCCGGCTGCACGTCAGCGGCACAAGAAGGTATTAAAGCGCGCCAAGGGTTTTCGCCAGGCTCGTTCTAAATGGTACCAGTTTGCCAAGCAGTTTTCGGAGAAGAGTCTGGATTACGCCTGGCGTGGACGCCGGATACGGAAGCGTGATTTTCGTTCATTGTGGATTGTCAACATTAACGCTGCGGCGCGAGAGCATGGTCTTTCTTATCGCCGCTTCATTCATGGCTTGAAAGAAGCCGGAATTATGCTTGACCGGAAAGTTCTGGCGGACCTGGCTGTTTCCGAGCCGGCCACTTTTCAGAAACTGGCGGAAACCGCCAAAAGCAAGCTGTCCGCTCCTCCCCAGCCTTCCGCTTAAATAATTACTTCTAATTACTTTCTCATTCCTCTGTACCTCTCTGCGTTCTCCGCGTCGTCAGATCGTCAGATTACGCCGTCGTCAGACTTCGCCAGTCGGCTTCGCCGCCTAGGCGAGCCGAACTCTGGCGAGAACTCTGCGGTTCATTTTTTGTCGTTCTTTGGCAGTACCCTTTTCCGCCCGAAAATCAATAAAACCGCCAGCGGTATATAACCGAGAAAATAGTAGTATCTGCCCGTCGGGACTGTTAAGGAGATAAAAGGCAGTTCGGAGATTGCCCGGGTAAGGTAATAGAAAGCGGTTGAAAGGAAAAGAGCGGCCGGCCCGAAAATAGCGCCGGCCGGACCGAACAGCACAACCAGAAAGGTTAGAAAAACTATCAACGCCAAAAACGGCACGAAAAAAAGGTTAGCAAAAACACCTATGACCGGTATATTTCCAAAATGGAAGGCGACCAGTGGAATACCGGTCAACTGGCCGATAAGCGCGGCTGCCAGGCCGGTTGCCAGCCAGTTTGGGAAGAGCGGGAAGTAGCTGTTTACTCGATGCGTTCCGGCAATGAGACCCAGGGTGATGCCGAAGGTCAACTGCCATCCCGCGTTGAAGAGGGAAAGGGGGTTGACCATAAGCAGGAGAAAGGCGGCAAAAGAGAGGGCGTAAATTGGTTTGCTCGGTCGGTTCAGGGCTTTGCCCAGGTAGTAAAATCCGGCCATCAGTCCGGCGCGTACCACCGGCGCGGCCAGGCCGCAGGCCAGGGTAAAAAGCAAGATGGCGGGAAGACAGCATAACGCGCGCAACCGCGGGTGCAGCGGGAAAGGAGACAGGGCTAGGTGCAGGAAGAGCAGGAAAAATCCGACGTGAAGACCGGAAACGACCAGAAGGTGGTAGATGCCGATTTTCCGGAAAGGTTCTTTTACGACCGCTTTCGGCCGGCTCAGGCCGAATGACATCGCTTCCAGAATGGACGCCTGCGGTTCTTCCGGTACGGTTTGGGTCAGTTTGTTCTTCAGGTACGTTCTCAGACGGAACGAAAAGGAAAGTATCCGGGAAAGTTTTTCTGTACCGAAAACGGACAGGTCGGCGCTCTTTGAATAGGCAACCGCATAGATACGCCGGCGGGCAAGATGGGCCGGGTAATCAAAATTGTTTTCCGAAGCCGGTTTTTCCACGACTACCCTCGCCCTGACGCGGTCTCCGTAGTAGAGCGGTACGGACCCGTCCCTGAAGGTCAGAAGCAGGTTTCCGCTGACCGGCCGGATGTTGATCGGCTCCACAATCTTTTCCAGGCGCAGCAGCGCTCTTCCGCTTTCCTCTGCGGGGTTGTTGACCACTGTTCCCTGAATGAGTATTGGTCCCTGAGTTTGAAACCGGCTGATATTGGAAAGCGGGATGCTCCGGTAGCGTTGGGTGTGGCTGATGCCGAAAAAAAGAAGGCAAATCAGAAAGAGGACAAAAGAAAGAGTTTCTTTTCGGTGAATGGTTGCAGCGAACGTCAGCAGCGATAATACGGCCAGATAGAAGAAGAGGTGCGGATTCTGGGGAACTATTCCGGAGAGTAAAATCCCGAAGATAAAAAATACGAGTCCGGCCGGCAATGGCTCAATCGGAGAGGACGCCCTCATAGACGATGCGCACCTCTCCGGCGATAAATATTTCCTTATCCTGTTCGCTGACGGTCAGGGTTTCTCCGGAAGCCGCCTGAACGCTAACCGGCAGGTGAATTTTGCCGAGTTGGCAAAGCAGGAAACCGGCCGCCGCAGTCCCGGTCCCGCAGGAGAGCGTTTCGTCTTCTACGCCCCGTTCGTACGTTCGGATGAGGATGAGATTATTTCTTATTCCCACAAAATCAACGTTGGTGCCGTCCGGCGCAAATCTGGGGTGAAAACGGATTTTGCGTCCCAGTTCCTTTACCGGAAAGTTTGCCAGGTCTTTAACCTCGATTACCGTATGGGGAACGCCGGTGTTGACGAAACTGGCCGTAAATTGTCTTCCTTCAATGTCCAGGGGAAAAGATAGCGCTGGGTTCCCGGGTTCACCCAGGCTGGCGGTAACGAAATTCCCCTTCACTTTTCCCCGGCGCAGGCCGGCTTTCGTTTCCACCGTGATAAAGCGTTCTGTCTCAGTTAGTTCTTTGCGGACCAGGTAAAACAGGAAACAGCGCAAGCCGTTTCCGCACATTTCCGCTTCCGAGCCGTCCGGGTTGAAGATGCGCATGCGGTATTCAGCCTGGTGTGAATCCTCCAGCAGAAGTATGCCATCGGCTCCAACGGATAGATGCCTCCGGCATAAGTCCTGCGCCATTTGAGCCGGGTCGGGAACTTTTTCCAACCGGCTGTCAATGATGATGAAATCGTTTCCGGAACCAACCGCTTTCGTAAAAACCATCTCTTTATTTTAACATTTTTGGGGGACAGCCGCAAAATTGTGATTTATGATACAATATCCGCATGGATTTTAAACGCATATTTTTTTCCTGGCAGATTTTTAAAAGAACGGCGGCCGGTCGCCTTGGTTATATCCGGCGGAAATTAGGACATTACCCGGTTCCCACGGTGGATATTATCATTGAGACTGACGATGGCCGGGTGATTTTAATTAAACGGAAGAACCCGCCGTATGGTTGGGCGATTCCGGGCGGGTTTGTTGAATGGGGAGAAAGTCTGGAAGAAGCCGCAGCCCGCGAGGCAAAAGAAGAGACCAGTTTGGAAGTCAGCAACCTGCACCAATTTCATACCTACGGCGCTCCGTTCCGGGACCGGCGTTTTCACACCATTTCTACCGTTTTTACGGCCAAGGCCGGCGGCCGGCCGAAAGCGGAAGACGATGCAATTGAAATCGGAGTTTTTGGTGAAAAAGATCTGCCGGACGAAATTGCTTTTGACCACCGGGAAATTTTAGCAGACTATTTTTCAAAAATATAGACAATTAAAATGAACTATTCAGACGATACGGAAGGTTTGCGGGGGGCGCGGAAAATTCCGGCTTACCAGTCAGCTGTCAGGTTAGGCCGGGCGGTCAACGAATTTACGCTGAAGATTTACGAAGCCAAACAGGGCAAGCCGGAGATTGACCGCCTGCACCGCAAGGCAAATCTGATTGCCGCCAAGATTGCCAGCGGACATTGCCTGGGATACGACCAGGAATTTCTTGAAGAAAACATTCGTCTCTGCCGGGAAGCGAAAGAGGTGTCCGATGAGTGTGAAAAGGTACTCTCTCTGCTATTGGAGTGCGAGTTTGAAACACTGACGGTCCTTTCCCTGCGTGAGATGGTACGGGATGTAATTGAAGAAGTAAATGCCTGGATTAAGGAATTGGAGAATCAAATTTATTCGTAATATGCCGCGTAACCATGTTTTTTTGTTTTATCCCCGTTTCGGCATTTCGGCAAGCCGTTATAATGTTTGACGTTTCCAACCGCTACAGCGTATAATAACATACTATGTATCAAGCATTGCGGGGTACCTATGATCTTCTCCCAACCGAGGCGAAACGGTTACGGTCCTTTCTGAATAGATCGATAGAAATTCTGGAAAAAGCCGGTTTTCGCGAGTTGGAAACTCCCATTCTGGAAGAGGCGAGGCTTTTTGACCGGTCAATCGGGAAAGAGAGCGATATTATCAGTAAGGAGATGTACACCTTTTCCGACCGCAAGAACCGGCTTCTGGCTTTGCGCCCGGAAGGAACCGTTTCCATCGTACGGGCCTATTTGGAACATAACTTTTCTTATTCCAACCCGGCTGCAAGGTTCTATTATTTCGGACCGATGTTCCGCTATGACCGGCCGCAAAAGGAGAGATACCGCCAGTTTTTACAGTTGGGCGTAGAAGTTTTTGCTTCCGGCCAGGCCTGCACCGACGCAGAAGTGATTTTTATACTCAGCGAAATCATGAACGCGGCCGAAATCGGACCGTTTACGATTAAGATAAATTCGCTCGGCTGCCGTATCTGTCAGGAGAATTACGGAAAGACCCTGGCGGAGTTTTTAGAGAAAAGAAAAAAAGAACTTTGCGAAGACTGCCGGAATCGTCTCCAGAAAAATCCGCTTCGAACCCTGGATTGCAAGGCAGCCGGTTGTAAGGATATTCTGAGAGAGGCGCCGGTTATCAGTAATTCTTTATGTTCGGATTGTCGTCAGCACTTTAAGATGGTATTAAAATACATGGACGGAATCAATATCAGTTACTGTGTTGCAGGAAACCTGGTCCGCGGTCTTGATTATTATACGCGAACCGTCTGGGAGGTAACCCCGGATAACGGCGAGAACGCCCTTGCGGCCGGTGGACGCTATGACAACCTGGTTGCGGATCTGGGCGGGCCGCAGACCGCGGCCCTGGGTTTTGCGATTGGCCTGGAACGTATTCTTGGCCTGATGCCGTCTCTTTCCGAACAGAGGAGCGGAATTCGCTTGATATACCTGGACGCTGTTTCTTTGGAAAAGTCTTTCGGCCTGATGATTTCCCTGCGGAAATCACTGACCGTTCCGGTTACGCTTTCTGCGGAGGAAAAGAGTCTTAAGGCTCAACTGCGGCTGGCAGATAAAGATAACTGTGAAATCGCTCTGATTATCGGTCCGGATGAGATGGAAAGAGGCGAAGTGATCGTGCGCGACCTCGACTCCGGCACTCAAAAATCAGTTCAAGAAACAGATTTGATTGAAAGGCTGAAAAGATGTTGAGAACGGCGACCTGCGGAGAATTGGCCATTAATAATTTAGGCGAAGAAGTAATCCTGGCCGGTTGGGTCGCGTCCCGCCGGGACCACGGTGGCATTATCTTTGTTGACCTGCGGGACCGGTACGGAGTGACCCAGGTGGTCTTTAATCCGGAAGTGCTTTCCAAGGATTCTTTTCGGCAGGTTTCTTCGCTCCACAGCGAAGACGTAATTCAAGCCAAAGGGAAGGTTGTCCGCCGGCCGCCCGGAACAGAAAACAGCCGGATTGGTACCGGTGAGATTGAAGTTGCCGCCGCAGAAATAACGGTGCTGAACCGCTGTCCCTCCCTGCCTTTTGAGATCGGTGACGATGGCTCGGTTTCGGAGTCGGTCCGGCTTTCTTATCGCTACCTGGACCTCCGCCGGCCCGGAATGCAGCAGAATTTACTCCTGCGGCACAAGGCCGCGGTTGCGGCCCGGAACTTTCTATCCGAACAGGGTTTTGTGGAGATTGAGACCCCGCTTTTGACCCGGAGCACGCCGGAAGGGGCGCGTGATTTTTTGGTTCCCAGCCGGTTAGAACCGGGTAAATTCTATGCTCTGCCGCAGAGTCCGCAACTATCTAAACAAATTCTGATGGTGGCTGGGTTTGACCGTTACTTCCAGTTGGCGCGGTGTTTGCGCGATGAAGACCTGCGGGCAGACCGGCAACTGGAGCACACCCAGATTGATCTGGAGGCTTCTTTTGTAGAGCCGGAGGATATTCAGATGTTGGTGGAAGAATTGGTAAACCGGGTCCACCAGGCTGTGCTGGATAAACCGCTTGTCAGCAGGCCTTTTCCCAGAATGACTTACCAGGAGGCGATTGCGGCTTACGGTTCCGATAAACCGGATTTAAGAATAGATTCAAAAATTGAAGATGTGACCGAACTTTTCGCCAGTTCTTCTTTTGAAATTTTCCGCAAAGCGGCAGCGGAAGGGAAAAGGGTGCGGTCGTTGGCGATATCGCAGATCGAACCTTCCAATACCCAGTTGAAGGTTTACCAGGAAAAGGCCCTGGAATTAGGCGCCAAAGGTCTGGTCTGGATTAAGGTTAACGGCACGGAATTTACTTCGCCGATTGCTAAATTTATCTCTCCGGAAACTTTAAGTTCTCTGGCAGAACAGAATAATGTTAAACAGGGCGTAATTTTCCTGGTGGCGGATGAGCCGGTTAAGGCAAGCGTAATTCTGGGAATATTCCGGCTTCAAATGGCAAAAGAGTTTAACCTGATTTCCGAGAAGAGTTTAAATTTTTTGTGGGTTACCGATTTTCCGCTCCTGGAATACAGCGAAGAGGAAAAGCGCCTGATTTCGGTGCATCATCCGTTTACCGCTCCCCGGCCGGAAGACATTTCTTTTTTGGATTCCGAACCTTTGAAAGTACGCGGGCTTGCTTACGATCTTGTTTTGAACGGCTCGGAGATTGGCGGAGGCAGTATTCGTATTCATAACCCGGAACTTCAGCGGAAAGTCTTTTCGGTTCTGGGCATGCCGGAGCAGGCTTTTCAGGAACAGTTTGGATTTTTTCTAAAGGCGTTGGAATACGGAGCGCCGCCTCACGGCGGATTGGCAATCGGTTTTGACCGCCTCATAGCCACCCTGCTTGGTCTGGAATCAATTCGTGAGGTTATCGCATTTCCTAAAACCCAGAAAGGCACCTGCTTTTTAACCAACGCGCCGGCTGCGGTTACGGAAAAACAGCTAAAAGAACTGGGTTTGCGTCTTTTGGCCCCCAAATTAACATGAACAGATTTTTTTTGCAGTTTTTACTGATTCTAATTTTAGTGACAGTTACATTACCGGCCGCAGGTCAGGTGAACATAGAGATTACCAAGGACACCCCGCACAAGGTTTCAATAGGCATGGTTTTGCCGGATGATCTTCCGGAATTCAGCACGGTCTTTTTCAGCGATTTAAGGTTGAGCGGTTATTTTGACCCGCATACTTTACAGCGGGAAGCCGTAAAAGTTTGGCTGGGAGTTTACGTTATTGCGGAAAAGGTGTCACCGAACGTGGTTGAAGTAAGGGTATTTTCATCCGGAAAAGAATTGACCAGCATCAGGGCAACGTCTTCCAATGAAAGAGCGCTTGCCCATAAGGCTTCCGACGAAGTTATCCGGCTGCTGACCGGTCGGCCGTCTATTGTCTTCACCCGGATTGTCGCTTCCCGAAAAGTCGGCAAAGCAAAAGAACTTGTTTTGCTGGATTATGATGGCGGCCGAATCTTCCCGTTGACCCGGGACAAGTCGCTTAGCCGATATCCGCGCTTCTCTCCGGACGGAAGGTCGATCATTTACACCTCTCACGTCAATTACTGGCCGGCTGTCTACCGCCAGGAGATAGGTTCCGGGAGCAGGAAAAGGGTAGTTTCGTACCCGGGCTTAAACAGCGCCGCCAGTTTCAACCCGAACGGAGACCGTATCGCGCTTTCCTTAAGCAAAGACGGTAACCCGGAGATTTATATCTTTAATCTGAAAAGCGGAGAGCTTACCCGGCTTACCAGAGACAATAGCGTCGATACTTCACCGATCTTCTTTCCGGATGGAAATAGCTTGGCTTTTGTTTCCGACCGCACCGGTAATCCCCAGATTTATCGTCTGGACCTGGCTACCGGACAGAGTAAGCGTCTTACGTTTGAGGGGTCGTACAACACCTCTCCGGCTGTCTCGCCGGACGGACGATTTCTGGTTTATACCAGCCGGATTGCCGGACAGTTTGAAATCAGAATTATATTTTTGGAAACCGGACAGGATTTTGTGCTGGAGTCCGGACCCAACCATAAAGAGGACCCGGTCTTTGCCCCCGACAGCCGGCACCTGGTTTTTGTCCACACCCGTAATTATGAGAGCAACCTGAAGATGCTTGACATTTTTACCGGAGAGTTGTTTAATATTACTTCAGATGGCGGCTATGGTACGCCGGACTGGAGATAGGGAAAAACATAACAAGCAACAGGGGGATATATGGAAAAAAAAGTTATTTTGGGAGTAAGTATATTGGCGTTGTTCGTTTTTGCGGCCGGATGCGCCGGTCGCTTGGGAACAAAGAAAGAGATGCCGGCAAAACCGGTTGGTATGGAGGGTCTGGCAACCAAGGAACAGCAAGAAGCGGCGCTTAAAGGCAAGGAGATTCCGGCCACCAAGTTACAGGGTGTGGCTCGCGAACTGGCAACGATGGAAGAGAAGCAGGTTTTCGAAACGATTCACTTTGATTTTGACAAAAGCGACATAAAACCCGAAGCCCGGAGAGTTCTGGAAAAGATCGCCGTCTATCTGAAGGATCACCGCAAAGTCAAAGTTTCTTTTGAAGGCCACTGTGATGAACGGGGCACCGCGGAATACAACATGGCTCTGGGCGAGCGCCGCAGCCTGTCTGCCCGTCGTTACCTGGTTTCTTTGGGAATTGCCCCGGAAAGGTTAGGGACGGTCAGCTATGGTGCGGAAAAACCGCTTGATCCCGGCCACAACGAAACAGCCTGGGCGAAGAACCGGCGCTGTGAATTTAAGATTGTTGAGTAAAAGATGAGAAAATGCTTTCTGTTTGGGCTGCTTGGCTTAGCCGTCTCAATTTCCGGCTGCGTGGCGATGCAGGGTGATGTAGCCACCCTGCAGGAAAGGGTCGTAACCACGGAAACAAAATTAGGCTCCCTGGAAAAGGAGAGCCAGCGGTCGATCAGTAGTTTTGAAGGTGACTGGACCTCCAGAGTGGCCGGTTTAAGTGAAGATATGCTCGCTTTGCGGGAACGTATCTCCAGCAACGAAGGTTCCGTGAGTACTTTGAGCGAGCATATTCGCCAGGAGGCGGAAAAGTCGGAAAAATTCCGTTTGGCTACTTCCCAGGAGTTGCTTGATTTTCAGAAAGGGGTTTCCGACCGGCTAGACCAGATGCAGCGTGACCTTGAACTTATGAAAAAGACGCAGGCGGAAACCCTCGCCCTTCTTGAGGCCGCCCAGAAACAGATGGATAAGATTCCCGGGGAATACGCGGCTATTTCCGACCGGATTGACCAGGTTGACACCGGTCTGGTAATTACCCGGGGAGAAATGACCCAAAAACTTTCCATAATCGTGGAGGAGATTTCCAAAGAGAACCAGTCTTTGCGAGAACAGATTGCAGCATTAGAGAAGAAGGTTTCGGGTAAATCGACATCAGCCAATCCGGTTAAGCCAAAAACAAAAGATTGAAAATCTGCCATCTTATCACCCGCCTGATTATCGGCGGCGCTCAGGAGAACACCCTTTTTACCTGTTACGGATTGAACGAACGCGGCCACCGGGTTACCCTTTTGACCGGACCGCCGCTGGGGCCGGAGGGGAGTCTTCTGGAAGAGGCGCGGAACCGCGGTTTAGTAGAAATCCGGCTCATTCCCGCTTTACGGCGTCAAATTGACCCGTTTCGTGATCTGATTTCTTTTTGCGCCATTTATCGTTACCTCTGTCGTGAAAAGCCGGATGTTCTGCATACCCACAGCGCTAAAGCCGGCATCCTGGGCCGGCTGGCGGCTGGGCTGCTGCGGCGTCGGCCCCGGGTAATTCACACAATCCACGGCCTGCCATTCCATCCTTATCAAAACCGAATTCTTAATTTTGTTTATATTACGGCCGAAAAACTGACCGCGTTTTTTACCGATGGATATATTTCTGTTGCCGACAATCTTATCACCAAAAGTCTGGCGGCCGGGATTGGTAAAAAAGAACGTTATTGTACAATCTACAGCGGTTTTACGGTGGAGGAGTTCGCGGCGGCAAGCCGGGGGAAGTCAGAAGCCAGACGGAAATATGGTTTCCGGGATGACGAAATAATTATCGGTAAGGTCGCCCGCCTTTTTCACTTGAAGGGCCACGAATTCTTGCTATCGGCTTTCGCGTCGGTTAAAAAGAAATTTCCCCGGAGCCGGCTTTTCCTGGTCGGTGACGGTATCCTGAGGCCGGAACTGGAAGAGATGGCTGAAAAGCTGAATATCAGGGAAGCGATTACCTTTGCCGGTTTGTTGCCGCCCCGGGAGATACCGGAGGCAATATCGGCAATGGACCTGCTGGTTCACGTTTCTTTGCGCGAGGGGTTGCCGAAAGCGGTTGCGCAAGCGCTGGCCGGCGGGGTTCCGGTGGTCGCCTTTGACGTAGACGGCACCCGGGAGGTGCTTGTTGACGGTGTAACCGGGTTCCTGATTCCCCCGCAGGATTTTGAAAAGTTGCTCGCCGCAATCATTTTCGCTCTGCGTAATCCGGAGAAGAGCCAGGCAATGGCCCGGACGGGCCAGCAATTTGTTCTTAATAATTTTTCGGTTAACGTGATGGTTTCCCGGATAGAATCGCTCTATGAAAAAGTCCTCGCGTAAAGAAGTTCAGGTTTTTTTGGAATATTTGAAGGCCGAACGTAATGCGTCTCCCGATACCATTCGCGCTTATCATCAGGACCTGGATGATTTCTGCGGATTTTTGGACGGCTCGCCTCGGCGAAGCCTGGGCCTGACCGGCCGGACGCTGAAAAAAACAGACCTTGAAATATTAAGGATTTATCTGGGTAACCTTTTCCAGCGGAATTTGAGTCGCGCCACCGTTATCCGCCGGGTGGCCGCTTTACGCGCCTTTTTCCGGTTTTTAAACCGCGAGAAATCTGTATCGATAAACCCGATGGTTGCCCTGCGTTCCCCGAAAAGCGAGCGCAATCTCCCGGCTTTTCTGGAGATCAGCCAGACCCTGTCCCTGCTTGATGAAACCCTTAAAAAAGGAGTCAGTCAGTTTCCGTTCCGGGATCGGGCGATGCTGGAACTGCTTTACTCCGCCGGTCTCCGGGTTTCGGAAATGGTAAACCTTAATCTGACCGAGATCGATTTTGTGGCCGGTTTGGCGCGCGTGCGGGGAAAGGGGAGAAAAGAGCGGCTGGTTCCAATCGGCAAAACAGCTCTGACGGTTCTCAACGAATACCTGTCTTCAAACGAACGGTCAGTTGACGCCCCTTTTCTTTTCGCCAATCGTTTCGGCGGCCGGTTGACCAGCCGGAGCGTGGAGCGTATCCTGAAGAAATATGCGTCGGCCTGCGGCCTCTCCGGCCGGATTACCCCGCATACTTTGCGCCATTCTTTCGCAACCCACCTGCTGGAAGCCGGCGCGGACCTGCGCGCCATCCAGGAGATTCTGGGTCATCAGAATATCACCACCACCCAGGTTTACACCCACCTCTCTACCAAACACCTTAAAGACGCCTACCGGAACTTCTTTCCGCGTTCTTAAGGTACAAGGATGGTTTGGTTCATAAAACTTCACGGAGTGTCAGCGACAAAACAAGCAGAACGGAGGTTTGAGCAGCCGTGGCTCATACGAAGTAGTATTGAGAACACGGAGAGTCTCAAACCGCAAGTTGCGTAGTTTTGTCTGACACGCAGGGCGTTTTAGGAACCAAACATCCGAGTTTGGATGATTTGATAGAGAAGTTCGGCGGTTTTTCCCGGAGTTTCGTTTACGATCCGGTAATCGTATCCGGCCAAAATTTTAAGCTCTTTTTTTGCTTCAGACAGGCGTTTTTTTACATCCAGATCATTTTCACCGGTCTCTTTCTGGCGGTAACGGATGCGGTTTTCCAGTTCTTTTCGGGAAGGCGGGAGGAGGGCAATCAGAACGGTTTGTTTCGGGTACTGTGATTTAATCCGGGCTGCACCCTGGGTGTCGAGCGCAAGTACAATCGGCCGGTTTTTTTTGAGTGATGCTTCAAGTTTCGCGCGGGGCGTACCGTAATGGAATCCATAGACCACCGCCCATTCGGCCAGCCCGTTGGATTCGATCAGGTTCTGGAATTCCGGTTCGGTGTGGAAGTAATAGTCCTGTCTGTTCTTTTCACTCCGCCTGGGCGGACGGGTAGTGCTGGTGGTAAAACGGGTTATTTTATATCTTTGGGCAAGAATTTTCAGGATGGTTGTTTTACCGGTTCCGGAAGCCGCGGAGACCACAAATATCATTTTTTTTCCGGAACAGTGGTGGAACCGTACTTTTTAAGGTTGCTTATCATCCTCGGTGCGATGTCACTGAAACTGTTACCGCTCCTTATTATCTCTTTCCAGGTTTCGATTGCCGTATCTATCTGACCGTTTCTTTCGTAGGCGTGTGCCAGAACGTTTTTTACATAATCCGGCCCGGGGAATTTGCACGCCAATTGCAGATATTTAATCGCTTCCGCATAATTTTTTACTTTATGGTGCAACGTCCACCCAAGCTCAAAATAGAGGTCGTACCTTTCCGGGTTGTAGGTGATGCCTTCTTTTAAGAAGTCAACGCCGGCTTGAACCCAGGCTTCTTTTTCTTCGGGGTTGTCGGTCATCACCGAAATGTTGTAAGACAGGTGCCAGCCGCCAACCGCCCAGGGCGTGATGAATTTAGGCTGAAGAAAAGTAACGGATTTAAAGAGGGGAAGCATCTTATGTGATTGCCCGGCGTGAAAGAGAGTTTCTACCTGGAGCCAGATTAAGTCGGCGGCCAGACCCTTGAATCCGCCCAGGGCCAGATTTCCGGCAATTTCTCCCGGCATCAGCAGCATCCTTTGTTCAAACCCCATCTGTTTACGCTGCAGGTCAATCTTGTCCTGCAGGTCAATTGTGTTTTGGAGGGGGGATAATATTCCTTTGAAACGAAGGTCAATTGAAAAACGGCCCAAACTATAAAATAAAAATATCGGATTGGAGAGAAATATAAAGAGCAGAATGATAACGGCGATGGATGCGTTTCGGTAAGTTCTTTTGGTCATTTTACGGAAAATGCCAGAATGCCCCGGCCTGTGGACGGGGATGAATGGTAGCCGTGCTGTGGTAGTCGCACCCTTCAGGGTACGCAGGCTAAAGCCTGCGGCTACCTTTTTTGCAACCCCTAGCCTACACTTACACTTCGCGGTATCGGAAAAAATAGAGGCAGATAATAAGGGCGATTGCAGCGTAAATTATTCCATAGCCGAAGGTTTTCAAAAGGTAACTGATTGGCACCGTGCCTCCGACCACTATCTGGTCCCGGATAGCAAAATTTTCAAAGTTGGGAATAATTTTGTAAAAGAACCTTGTGATAATCTGCAGAACCGGGTTTTTCATCTGTTCGGACATGGAGAGTCCGTAACCGGTGAGGTGTCCGACGAAAAAGAGAAAGAGGACAAAGATGAGAGTGAATGCGGTGGAGGCGAAGGCGGCTACCGCCAGGGTTATGGCGATGATAACCAGCATTTCGGCCCAAATCAGGAAAAGAGCCGAAAAAAGGCTGGTTTCAAAAAAGCGTTGTTTAAGCAGGATGAGTCCGATAAAAACGACGGACATAATGATTATACTTAAAGTTATGATCGATGCCATACCCAGAAATTTTCCCAGGATAAAATCGGACCGTTTCAAAGGTTTAGAGAGAAGGGTGGAGATAGTGTTGGTTTCAAATTCGCTGCGCAAGGCGGTCATTGAGGCAAATATAGCCAGCAGCGCGCCGAAAAATTCGATGCCGGACAGGGAAACATCCTTGATCATCTTTAACTGTTCAGCCGGCGTCAGGAACGAAAGAAGTTGGCTGCTGCCCAGGAGCAGAAGCGCAAAGACCAGTATTATCTGATAACTGCGCAGCCGCAGCGATTCCTGAAATGTATTTTTTCCGATTACGATTGCTTTGTTGACCATTCGATCACCTTAATGAATAAGTCCTCAATGTTCTCTGCTTTCCGCTGAGTCATCAGTTCGGAAATGGTTCCCAGTGCTAACAGTTTTCCCCGGTGCAGAATTCCGACGCGACTGCTTACTTTTTCTATTTCCGAAAGATAATGGCTGGAAAGAAGGATTGTTTTACCGGCTGCCTGCAAGTCCAAAAGCAGGTTTCTGGTTTCCCGGCTGCCGATCGGGTCAAGGCCGGTGGTTGGTTCGTCCAGAATCAGGAACTTCGGGTCGTTGAGCATGGCAACTGCCAGGCCGATTCGTTCCAGCATGCCTTTGGAAAAGTGTTTCAGGGAGAGGTGTTGTTTGTCGTACAAGCCAACCAGTTTGAGCAGTTTTTCCTTTTTTTCTTCGATAGTTTCTTTGGTCATTCCGAATATCCGGCCGTAAAAAGTCAGTATTTCCGGTCCGGTAAGATAGCGGTAATAGTAAGGATTTTCCGGAAGGTAGCCGATGTCGTTCCTGACTTCAATTTCCTGGTAGTTCCGGCCGAGGATTTCAATCTGCCCGCTGGTGGGAAAAAGCAGGCCGAGGATCAGTTTCAGGGCGGTTGTCTTCCCGCTGCCGTTGGGACCTAACAGACCGAAAATTTCGCCTTCCTTGATTTCCAGGGAAAGATTATCCAGGGCCGTTACATCCTTATGCCGACCCAGGTGGAATATTTTGGTCAGTCCTTCAATGCGCAGCGCCACGGCTTTTTCGTTTGTTTCCATAATTAGACACAAATTTTAGCAGAAATATTTTTTTAAGTCAAATTATTATTTTGTAATTTCCCTTATTGTTGTTGTTGTCGGCGCAGCGCTTTCTGTCCGATATCCCTGCGGAAAAAGGCCCCTGCAAAATGGATTTTACTGACCCCAATGTAAGCGTTTGCAATCGCCTGGGCCAGGTTTTCGCCAAATCCGGTGATATTCAGAACCCGTCCGCCGTTGGTCCGCACTTTACCGTTTTCTGCTATTGTTCCGGCGTGAAAGACCAGCACGTTCCTGAGTTTGGATGCTGCGTTTAGCCCGCTTATTTCCTGGGCCTTTCGGTAAGGTCCCGGGTAGCCGGCTGAAGTCAGAACCACGCAGCAGGAACTGCCTTTCCGAAAAACAGGTTTTGTTTGTAAAAGATTCCCCTGGGCCGTTGTCAGCAGTAACGGGAAAAGGTCGTCTTCCAGAAGCGGGATAATGGCCTGGGTTTCCGGGTCTCCGAACCGGGCGTTAAACTCCAGAACCTGCGGTCCCTCTTTGGTCAGGATGAGTCCGGCGTATAAGATGCCTTGATAATTAATGTCTTCTTCGGCCAATCCGGAAATGGTTTTTGTTATCACATTCTGGATAACCTGTTTTCTGGCTGAAGGCCGCAGGAAGGGATTAGGGGCCACTGCGCCCATACCGCCGGTATTTGGCCCGAGATCGTTCTCGCCGACTTTCTTATGGTCCTGGGCCGAGGGAAAACAATGATATTTTTTGCCGTCGGTGATGGCCAGAAGCGAAACTTCCTCGCCGTTAAGTTTTTCTTCGACGATCGCTTTTTTGCCGGCGGATTTAAAAATTTTGTTGGAAAATATTTGTTTCAGCGCTTCTTCTTTTTCCGGCTGGGTGTCGCAGACAAAAACACCTTTTCCGGCGGCCAGGCCGTCCACCTTGATTACCGCAGGTTTCCCACCCCATTTTTTCAGAATAGACTTACCCTCTGAAAGCGAGGCGGCTATCCGGAACTTTGCGGTAGGTATCTGGTGGCGGACCATGAATTCTTTGGCAAAAATTTTGGATGTTTCCAGCCGGGCCGCCGCCTGGTTTGGTCCGAAGATAGGGAGGCCTGCTTTTTGGAAGAGATCTACGATACCTTTGGCCAGGGGCGTTTCCGGGCCTACAACAGTTAAATCAATCCGTTCTTTATCGGCAAAGGAGAGGAGCGAATTGATTTCACTGTCCGGAATGGGAATATTTTTGCCGATTTTAGCAGTTCCGGCATTTCCCGGAGCGATGTAGAGCCGTTGTACTTCCGATGATTGTGCAATTTTCCAGGCCAGCGCATTTTCCCGGCCGCCTGAACCGATAATCAGACATTTCATATTAATTTGCTTTTAAAATTAGAAAATACCGGTATCATATGGCTCTCCGGATAAGGATAGCGAACAAGGTGGCTACGGTATTGTTAACCATGTGCAGGACAATTGAGGGCCAGAGGGAACCGGTCTTTTCGTAAAGATAAGCCAGAACCATCGCCAGAAAAAAGATGGGCAGAAATGCCACCAGTGATTGGTGGAGCGCAGCAAAGAGCAGGCTGGAATAGACCATGGAACGCCAGGGACCGAAGCTGTTGCGCAATGTTCCGAAAAGAAACCCCCGGAAGATTATTTCTTCCAGCAACGGCGCAACCAGACCGACGATAATCAGGAATAACAGCGAAATGGGCAGCGAGGTTAATCCCATCAGCAGCTTATAAATTTCCTGTTCCGGTAAAAGAGTTTTCCGAAAAAGGCTGAGTAACGCTCCGGCCAGCGCCAGGACCGGCAGGATGGAGAGGTATGCCCAGAGGCCGCCGCGTAAATATTCCCGGCGCCAGTTGTTCAAGCCCAACTGCCAGATTCCGACGTAGCGTCTCCAGAGAAGGCAGAAGATGGCAAAAGTCAGGCTTGCTTCTACGATAAGGGTTTGAAAAAGTACTTCTAAGGCTTGAACGTTCAAGGAGGATTGAGCATCTGTTTTTGCAAGGGCCAGGTTGAAAGCGACGAGCAAAATATTGGCGCAAACAAAGGCAAACAACCCTACCGGAAGAATCAGGTTAAGGTTCCAGGCGACCGGCACCGCGCCGACCAAAGGAGATTTAGTTTCATGACGCAGGAAACGTCGCAGATTGAGTACTAACGCATAAACGGTGCCGATGAGCAGAAAAAAGGAAAGCAAACCTATAGTTTCGGCCCAGAGATTTCCCCGGGTGAACGCGTTTTGCAGTTCTGTTTGAATAGCGTTTTGTTCCATCTTAAAATGATTGTTCAAAAAGGCAGAGTTTTGTTACATCCCGACGATTCGGGTATCGTCGTCCAGAAATATGCCCTTAAGATTCATCTGAAGCGCGTCGGGGTTGGGGCTGATGGTTAAGGCTGATTCCCGGGTAACTTTTTTTTCGTGAATTAATTTAATCAGGGCATCGTTGAACGTTTGCATACTGAGGTCTTTTCCTGCCCTCATTCCGGCCGGAATTTTCAGGATTTGATTATCCTGAACCAGTTTTATAATGGTGGGGGTGGAAATCATAACTTCTACGGCCGGCAGCAGACCGCTTTGGTCTATCCGGGGCAGGAGTTTTTGGCAGACGGTG
This sequence comes from Candidatus Omnitrophota bacterium, assembly GCA_043826355.1. Taxonomy (GTDB): domain Bacteria; phylum Ratteibacteria; class UBA8468; order MWAK01; family MWAK01; genus JAHJUB01. The sequence continues at coordinate 10,561 of JBDRQI010000036.1, read as the reverse complement.
GCTTTAACGTGATAGGCCAGTTGTTTCCTGACCTGTTCATGTAGTTGGCTCGGGAAGAAATCCAGGATGCGGGTGAAGATACTTACGGTGTCCAGGGCGTGAACCGTGGAAAGGACAAGGTGGCCGGTTTCCGAGGCGGATAAGGCCGCTTCAAACGTTTCCGGGTCTCTCATTTCTCCGATTACGATTACATCCGGGTCCTCGCGCATTACGTATTTCAGGGCGTTATGGAAGGAGGCGGTGTCAATGCCTACCTCGCGCTGGTTGATGATAGATTTTTTGTCCGTATAAATGTATTCCACCGGGTCTTCTACGGTCATAATGTGAACCTGCTGGCCCTGATTGATGTATTCCACTATGGCCGCAATGGTGGTCGATTTTCCAGAACTGGTCGGTCCGGCAATCAGCACCAGGCCGCTGTCGAACCGGCTGATTTCAGCCAGAACCGGCGGCAGGCCCAACTCCTCGAATCCCGGTATTTCGGTTCGGACTCGACGCATTGCGATGCCGATTTCTCCGCGCTGAAAATAGATGTTAATACGGAACCGGCCCAAGCCTGGAAAAGTGTGGCCGAAATCAAGTTCTTTGTCAACTGCCAACTTTTTTTGTTGTTCCGGAAGTGATATTTCTTCCAGAAAATTTTTTAGGTCCTGTGGCGCAATTGACGGCAACTCGGTAAAAATCAAGGTGTTATTAATTCTTAAGGCGGGCGGGCGACCAACCTTCAGGTGCAGGTCGGTCGCGTTTTTTCCCACGCACAACCGTACAATTTCAGTCAAGTTTGCCATATGTAATTATCACTTAGTGATAAAGTAGTCGTCTATCACGGTATTCTTTTTTAAAATTTGACCGGCGCTTTTCGCCGCTTTTTCATCTTTGAAATTTCCGACACGAACCCGGTAATTGACGGAACCGTCAAATGTCCGGGCAATGTATGCTTCGTAGCCTTTGGAACTCAAGTCCTCGGTTATTCTTTCCGCCCGGTTCAAATCTACAAAGGAACCGATTTGAATGGTATAGGGACCCAATTCCCGGTTCAGAAACTGGATTGTTTTTTCGGCTTCACTGCTGAATGGATAACGCCGGCGCAAGCGGTTCAGGATAATCAGTCGTTCTTCAGGTTTATTTTTTCGGGACAGTAGTACTTCGGCCAGACCGAATAGAGCGGACGGTTGGTACTGGCTGTTTGGGAACTCCCTGGAAAACTGACGGAAAAGTTTTTCGCTTTCGGCCAGCGCGCCGTCTTTACTTTTCAGATGTGCCAGTGCCAGCAGGCTTCGTTCTTTTTCCGGACCGGAAAGAAGGTTTTGCCAGACAGTTTCTGCTTTCCGAGTTTCTCCGGATTCCCGGTAACAGATTCCCAGAAGATAACTCTCAGCCGGGACCAGGTTTTTATCGCTATATTTTTGAATTGCATCCCGGTATGACCCTTTTAAAACCAGGTCTTCAATATTTTCGGCACACCAGGAAACAGATCTTAACAGCAGGATAAAAAGGGTTATTCCCAGAACAGTCTTTAGCGGGGACCGTTTCATCAAGAAAACTAAAGGTAGCCGCAGGCTTTAGCCTGCGATTTCTAAACGGGTAAATTGGATACCACGGTAATTTTATTCGTTGGAAGGTTCAGGTTTTTCCAGTACTTCCCGGAACGCTTCGCTGACCGGATCGGTTTTTCGAAAATTAAGCCTGTTCCTGTCCGTCTGGTGAGCCCGTTCCGATAGCTCCACTAACATCTGGTAAATATTGATTTCCCGGGGAATCTTGTCCAGAACCTTAAGCGCTTCATATTCGGTCATTTTCACAACTCCTGTTCGGAAACTTAAACTATTTATTATAAGCTTTATCGTTTAAAAAAGCAAACTGGCCACAGCTGATGTCCTGTTTTGCCTGCTGGTAGGTAAGGATGGTTCCGATGTCAAGCCAGTATCCGGTGTGCCGGTAAGCAAAGAACGCTTCTTTGTTTTTAATCAGCAACGGGAAAAAGTCTCGTTCCAAGGAATAAGCCATCCCGTTTGGAATTTGGGCGATTATTTCCGGTTCGAAGAGATAAATTCCGGCGTTAATCCAGGATTTTTTAATCAAATCTTTTGGTTTTTCGCGGAATTCCTTTACCCGGTTATCGCCGGAAGTAATCAGGAACCCGTAGCGCTGCGGGTCGGGAACACAGACCGTTGCGATGGTGACGGTTGCTCGATTCCGGCGGTGAAAGTCGGCCATAGCCGAAAGATTCAGATCGGTGAGCACGTCACCGTTAAAGATAAAGGTTGTTTCCGTCAGAAGGGGCGAAGCGAGAGCAACTGCGCCGCCGGTGCCCAAAGGTTTATCTTCAATCACGACCTCCACTTTCATTTTCGGCGGTTTCAGGCGGGTCAATGCGTCCTGGAATTTCTGGCTGCGATAACCCAGACCCAGCGCTACCTCTTTGACATTATAGTTTTCCAGCAGTTTCAACTGGTACCAGAGGAACGGTTTTCCGGCCAGGGGCAGGAGCGGTTTCGGAATCAGGTTGGTCAGGGGACGCATCCTGGTTCCCAGACCTCCCAGCAGAATGTAGGCTTTCATGTCATGTAAGGATTTATTTTATCTAAAAGAGACAGACCCTAAATATTTTAACGTAAATCTTTATTTAGGGCAAAAGGTAAGATGTGAATTTCTCTTTTTTGTGGTATATTAATTAAAGATTGATTCCGGAATTTAAAGTTTCAAAACAGGAGGAAGTTCAGATGGAGAGCAAGGGAACGCTGGGCGTAATTATCGGAAACCGGGGTTGTTTCCCGGGTTCGCTGGCCGAAAAGGGCCGGCAGGAGATTACGGTCGCTTTAAAAAAACAGGGTATTGAGGCTGTAATTATCGCTAAAGGCGAAGCCAAATATGGGGCGATCGAAAACCACGCCGAAGCCAAAAAGTGTGCGGCGCTCTTCCGGGCGAACCGGGACAGGATTGACGGCATCCTGGTTTCGCTTCCCAATTTCGGGGATGAACGGGCGATTGCCGATACGGTCCGGATATCGGAGTTAAACGTGCCGGTTCTGGTACAGGCCTATCCGGACGATTTGAAGAAGATGTCGGTAGAGTATCGCCGGGACAGTTTTTGCGGCAAACTTTCGACCTGCAACGTGCTGCGTCAGTACGGTATTCAATACTCGCTTACCCGGATGCATACCAGCGTTCCTGATTCTGGAGAATTTAAAGAAGACCTTGATTGGTTTTTGGCGGTTTGCCGGGTTGTAAAGGGGTTGAAGGGCGCCCGGATCGGCGCGATCGGGGCCCGGACCACCCCGTTTAAGACCGTCCGTTACAGCGAAAAACTCCTGGAGGCAAGCGGTATTTCCGTGGAGACGCTTGACCTGTCCGAAATTTTAACGGCCGTCGGAAAATTAAAAGATAATGACCCGAAAGTTCAGTCCAAATTAAAGCTTCTATCCGATTATTGCGTCACCCGGGACATATCCTCAAAATCACTCCTGAAGATGGCCAGGATGGGTGTTTCACTCGACCGGTGGGTCAAAGAGAACGAAATTGACGCTTATACCATCCAGTGCTGGTCGGCCCTGCAGGATGCGCTTCAAATCTTCCCCTGCGCGTTGATGAGTATTATGAGCGAAGCATTTATTCCGGCCGCCTGCGAGGTGGACGTGATGGGTGCGGTGGCGATGTACGCCCTGCAGCTTGCTTCGGGAAAGCCGGCCGGACTTTTTGACTGGAATAATAACTATGAAGACGACCCGGACAAAATGGTCCTTTTCCACTGCAGCAACGCGCCTAAAAGCATGCTGGGCCCGGTTTGTATGGGTTACAATAAGATTGCGGCGCGGATGGGAGCCGGTTTGGAAAACAGTTACGGCACCTGCAGCGGAAAGATAAAGCCCGGCCCGATGACTTATGTCCGTTTTTCCAGCGATGATACTTTCGGTCGGATTATCGGTTGTGTCGGCGAAGGCGTCATCACCAGGAACCAGCTGGATACGTTCGGCGGAGTAGGCGTTGCCCGGATAGACAAACTTCAGGAACTGTTGAAGTTTCTTTGCCGGAACGGGTTTGAACATCACGTGGCTATTAGTCAGTCAAATTCTGCCGGTATTCTTTTTGAAGCGCTGGATAATTATGTCGGCTGGGATGTTTATTACCATCAGTGAAAAGAACAAGTTCGTTTGTTTTGACATTTACCGGGTAGGATGGAGTAAAATATAAAAGTAAGAAGGTGAACGTTTGGGAAGACGGTGTAAATCCGTCGCGGACCCGCCGCTGTAACCGGGAACGAAAGCCGCTATCAAGACCACTGCCCCTAACGGGGCGGGAAGGCGCGGCCGGTAGGTTTAAGGGAGGTGTGACACTTCCTTTTGCCCGGAAGCCAGAAGACCGGCTCACCCGAGATTTACCCTCGTGAATTTGGGGTTAGAAAGAGGTTTGGGGTGAAAAACGGCATCCCCGACAGGGATTTTCCCTGCCGGGGATTTTTTTGTTTAAGTTTTAATAGAGGAAAAGTGAAAAAAAGGGGACTTATCCAGATTTATACCGGTAACGGCAAGGGCAAGACCACGGCTGCCATAGGCTTGGCCTGCCGGGCGCGGGGCCATGGTTTAAAGGTCTGTTACGTTTCTTTTCATAAGGACCCGGAAAAATGGGGATGCGGGGAACACGGCGCCTTGGAAAAAATTGGCGTAGATGTTTATAGATTTGCGAAAAAACACCCTTATTTCGATAAAAACACAGACCCGGGCGATATCCGCCGGGAATGCCTTAAAGGAGTAAAGTTCATCAAAAAAATCTTTCAGGAAAAAAAATATGACATTCTCATATTGGATGAAATAAATATTTCTGTGCGTGAAGGATTTTTGGAAGAAAACGAGATTCTTGGCCTTCTGGAAAAAAAGCCGGAAAATTTAGAATTGATTCTGACTGGCCGCAACGCTACAAAACGGATGATTGAAAAAGCAGACTTAGTTAGCGGGATAAAAAAGATAAAACACCCATACGATTCAGGAGTTAAGGGAAGAAAAGGGATTGAGTATTAAGCAGAAACCAGATTAAGCACCAACCGGATAGGCAAAGGAAATGGGGGTGAGATTCCCCCGGCTGTCCCGCAACGGTAATAGCCAACGGTGGCTGAGCCCGGTCCATTGCCTGTCTTCGGTAAGTATTCTCGCGGAGGGAGAAGATGGAAGAGAAGAAAGTTGCAAAAAGAAACGGCTTCACTTTAATTGAATTGCTGGTGGTTATCGCGATTATCGCCATCTTGGCGGCGATGCTGCTGCCGGCCTTGAGCAAGGCGCGGGAAAAAGGAAGGCAGGCGGTCTGTATAAATAATTTGCGGCAATTGACCCTGGCGTTTATGATGTATGCCCAGGACAACGACGATTTTTTGCCCCTCGCTTACGATTGGAGTTCGTTCGATATAAGCTGGGATTTTTCTGCTCCTGACTGGTCAACTTACGGACCGGGGCTTCTGGGAAGTTACCTGACCGGAAAAGTTTTTGAATGTCCATCCCGTTTTGGGCTTAAATCCTTGGACCGGCCTTTTACCGGCTATGCGTATAATATCACCTATTTAGGTGGTGGTGTGCCCTGGGAGTTGACAGATCCGGCAGGGTTACCGTTACCGGTAAAGTTAGGCAGGATAAAAAGTCCGTCAGCCACCGTTCTGGTGTGTGACAGCGCTATTTGGTCCGGCACAGAATTAATCTCTAATAACTATTTACGGCCTCCGGTACAGAATCAATCCTGGGGAATGGGACCAATGGTCCATTTCCGGCATAACGGGTTTGCCAACGTGGCTTTTTGCGACGGTCACGTGGAAGCAATCGGAAAAAAGTATAATGTGAGCGATTACGACCCAAACCTGGCAGACCTTTCCGCTGATGACAGTATGTACGATTTGGAGTAGGATGAAAAGAACCTTAATTTTCTTGCTTGCTGTTCTATTTTTCATGCCCGGTTGTTCCGATAAGAAGGTAAACAAGGGCCAGTTGGTGTTATTGCCCCAGCGTATTATATCTCTTGGGCCGGCTCTGACCGAGGCGATTTACCTTCTGGGTGTTCAGGATAGACTTGTCGGCTGCACCATTTATTGCAACAGACCGGAGGCCGCCAGACAGAAACAGAAAGTTGGCACGGTGGTGGAAGTCAGTGTGGAAAAAATCGTAAGTCTGAAGCCGGACCTTATTCTGGCGACCGCCCTGACCGACCGTCGGGCAAAGGAACATTTTCGGCAATTAGGGATAAACGTTGTCGTGTTTCCGGAAGCCAAAAATTTCGACGAAATCTGCCAACAGTTTCTTTTTTTGGGAAAGGCGGTGGATCGAGAAAAAAAAGCCCAAAAGATTGTAGCGCAGGCGAAAAAAGAGATCGATTCAATAGCCGGGAAGGTTAAAGGAATAACCAAACCAAGGGTTTTTATGGAGATAGGCACGAATCCGCTCTTCACCGTAACCCGGGACTCATTTGTCAATGATTTTATCGTGCGGGCCGGCGGAATTAACATTGCGGCTGAGGCCAGGAGCGGTCTTTACAGCCGGGAGAAGGTGGTAGCGCAGAACCCGGATGTGATTATTGTCGTGAGCATGGGTGTGGTCGCGGACCAGGAAAAGAAGGTATGGCAAAAGTTTTGGAACTTGTCCGCGATTAAAAATGACCGGGTTTACGTTTTAGACCCGGACAAGATTTGCAGTCCTACGCCGCCGAGTTTTGTGGAAACCCTGAAGGAAATTTCTTTGCTTTTGCATCCCGAAAAACATGAAAAATAAACTCGCTGCCTGGCTTTTCTGGACGATTCTCTTGTTTTTGCTTTTGCTGGCCGCCGGTCTGTTTTCGCTGGGCGTCGGCTCCAGCGGTGTGACGCTGCGCGGTCTGTTTTCCGCGATTACACAGGGCAGAAATGCCGCCGGATATAGTATCCTTTTTGATATCCGTCTGCCGCGAATTCTTATGGGTTTTGCGGTCGGCGGTTCTCTTGGTCTGGCCGGCGTTATCCTGCAGGGAATGTTTCGCAATCCACTGGTGGAACCTTACACGTTGGGAATTTCCGGCGGAGCCGCTCTGGGAGTGGCTCTCAATATTGTTTTCAGAACGTCTGATTATTTTGGAGTTTTGTCGCTGCCTGTTTCCGGATTTCTGGGTGCGGTCATCGTCTCTTTCCTGGTCTATTTTCTGGCCGTGAAAAAGGGAACGCTCCGGACCGATTCTTTCCTGCTCACCGGCGTTATGATCAGTTTCATCTCCTCATCCCTGATGATGTTGCTAATGGCGCTTTCGCGTTCCGAAGACCTGCAGGGGATAATTTTCTGGATGATGGGTTCCCTGGAAGAACCAAACCGGCTCTTGCTGAAGAGCGAACTGATTGTGGCTGTGCTTGGTCTGCTTGTTTCCTATCTTTTTGTCTTTGACCTTAATGCGTTCGGTTTGGGCGAAGAAGAGGCGCTTCACCTGGGCGTAAACACGGAACGGAGCAAGCGGATTCTCTTTATCCTTGCCGCTATCCTTACCGGTTTTGCCGTTTCGGTGGCCGGCATTATCGGGTTCGTCGGTCTGGTGGTGCCTCATTTCGTCCGGATGTTTCTGGGCGGAGACCATCGGATACTGCTTATCGGTTCATTCCTTTCCGGCGCAATATTTCTGATTCTTTGCGATGCGCTAGCCCGAACCGTGATTGCGCCTCTGGAATTGCCGGTCGGCGTTATTACGGGGATTCTGGGCGGTACGCTCTTTGTTTACGCTGTCAGCAAACGGCGAATATGATATTCCTCCCCCTTTGCGCCAAAGGCGCACTTGCCTCTGGCTAGGATGGGAGGGCGAGGTGAGGGTGAATTAATATGCTACAAGTCAATAATATTTCCGGCGGGTACGGTAATAAGGTTATCCTCCAGGATATTACCTTTGAGGTAAAGGAAGGGGAGGTTCTTGGGATAATCGGGCCCAACGGTTCCGGTAAGACGACGCTCCTGCGGGCGATTACCAAGGTTATCAAGCCCAGCCGGGGCGAAATCATTTTGAAAGGTAAAGATGTCGATCGGATGGATTTCCCGGAATTTGCGCAGACCGCCGCGGTTGTTTCGCAGGCTTTGCCCGGCGGTTTTGTGACATTGGAAGAATTTGTTCTGTTGGGGAGAACGCCTTATTTTAAAAGGTTTCAATTCTTTGAGACGGAAAAGGACCTTGAGGCGGCGCAAAAGGCGATGATGTTGACCGACACCTGGAGACTGAAAGACCGTTTCCTGGAGGAGATGAGCGGTGGAGAGCGGCAGTTATCCCTGATTGCCCGCGCCCTGTCTCAGGAGCCGTCCCTGCTCTTTCTGGACGAACCGACCAGCCACCTGGATATAACTCATCAGGTATACATTCTGGACCTCATCAGAAGATTGAACAAAGAACTTTCTCTGACGGTTGTGATGGTCCTGCACGACCTGAACCTGGCTGCAGAATACTGTGACCGTCTTATTCTGCTCCGGGAGGGCCGGGTTCAATCCACGGGTTCCCCGAAAGAAGTTTTAACCTACCAGACCATCGAAGAGGTTTATCGGACCATCGTGGTGGTAACGGACAATCCGGTATCCGGCAAGCCGCACGTATTTGTCGTCCCCGCCGAAGAGCGCCATAATCCCCGGTAGGTTTGTGTTATAATTAAACATAAATATTTGGCATGGGAAAAAGGGGACAGGCTATTTTTTCCCCTGCTCTGGCAGGGATGTATTCCCGAAGAGCCGGATGCGGGAAAGCTGCAAGTCCGGTTCTGTGAGGGATGTTAACAATCTTCAGGAGGATTTAAAATGTCTGTTCGACAAGTATCATCGCTTTCACAAAACAGCGACAGATCGAAAACTTTTTCTATCCTGCAGGCCGGGAAAAATGCCGGGAGCTACGGTTTCTCGCCACAGTCAAGTGCGGATACAAATGTCGCCGCACTGCAGGCAGCACTCAGCGGCGGCGGAATGGTAACCGTAGATATACCCGGGGTCTACGACCTTAACAACACCGTCTTTCTTGATTCAAACACGAGGCTCATCTGTGTGCCCGGTGTTATATTCAGAAAGGTTGCCCCATACTGCAATGTCCTGATTAACCGGGGCGCTCTGACGAAAGAGTATAACGAAAACATCACCATTGACGGTCTGGAAATATTGGTAAACGGCCAGGAAGCAATGCCGACTCTGGTCTATGGGCTGCGCGCCCAACTGGGCTTTTTCTATGTGAAAAACCTGACAATCAGAAATTTCACCTGCGCCGACGGTAAAGAATGCCAGTATCTCATCTACATTGTCACCTGGTCAAACCTGCTGATTGAAAATGTCTGCCTGGCCGGGGACAAAGACGGCATAAAACTGAACAACGGCCATGACGCCATAATCCGAAACCTGGACTTGACCACCTATGATGACGGGTTGTCCCTGTGCGGCACTGATTATCCATCGACACTTCTGGAAGTCGGCGATGTATGTAACGTCTGTTATTCCAACGTCACCGACCATCAGTACAAGAATATCTTCGGCCGCACCTGCCTTATCTACACCGGGTCCTGGGCCGATTACAGGAAAGGAAACGGGTACGACAGCGGCGATTTCTGTCTCAACAGGGGGAACCTGTACCAGGTTGTCAACGACCCCTGTTTTTCCGCTGTTTCATCCGCGGCGCCAATCCATAAAAGCGGCATCGTCACGAGTGCCGACAAAATATCCTGGCGTTTTGTCCAGCCCTGCGATTTCTACCAGACCAACGTGTATAACGTGACGTTTGACAACTGCATCTTCGAAAAATCGGGAAACATTGTTGCCAACTGGATAGTCCCCAGCTGGATGTGGACTGAATATGGCGGCGGCCCTCACCGACCATTCTATCCCGGCACTGAGCGAAACTCCGGCTCCTGGGGAATTTCCGTCAACAACTGCAGGATAACCGGGGTGAACCCCCAGGTACTGGTAAACCTCATGGGCAACATGAAGGATGTCACAATAAACGGTTGTTTTTTTAACAACCCCCGGTGCACGGTGATTAACGTCGACCAGGATTCAGTCAATGAAGAATTATGGGCATCCATCAACAGCTGCATGTTCCTGGAAACCGGTAGTCCGCCCGCGGCTGTTTCCGGCGGCGGCAAGGCCGCGTTACCGGATCATCAGGATTGTCCCATATTGCGGCGGGATATTGAGGACGCCGGAAAACTCGTGGTTGTCCATAACGGCGGCAAGGTTCATTGCAATGCGGCCGGCAACTCATATCGTGGGTCCGTATTTGAGTGCGCGGTTTCCAACGGTTCTCAGTTACGGTTCAGTTCCATGGACATGCCCCTGAAAGACCTTGAAATATTGAAACCGTCAATCGGAGACGTATGCCGGGGACTGGATGGTCTCTACCTGTACAAGTCATCCGGCTGGGCAAATCTTTCTGGATGATTCCACTTGCCGCTTTTCATATTTTTCCATATTCTCCATCACTGCTGTCCGGTTGTTTATAAACCAAAACGGTGAAAACCTATGTCCTGCAATGGATTGAATGCCATTGAATTCGTAAACGACTTGAATTCGCCTGTAGAATATAGCCACTCTATACCAACCAAAGGAGCGGCTAATGT
>JBDRQI010000035.1:0-46064 GCA_043826355.1 Candidatus Omnitrophota bacterium | reverse complement strand
TTAAAGCCTACCCGGAAATAGCTGTTTTTACTTTCACCCATCAGGTCTCTCCTTTTTTCATCTGTTTCTATCTATATTATAGACGCAAGAAAGGTCAATTTGTCCAGATAAAATTTTGTCTTCATATGGAGAATGCGGGATATTTGTTGGGAGCGGAAGATTCACAGATTTTACTTACCAGTTTTCGGAAATAAAGATAATTATCTAACGAAATGTCCGGCGGGACAGCGTGGTCGCATTCTACGACAAAACCGCCGCCGGCATCAAGCAATTCCCTGACCTTGGGAATCACTTCGGCGTCAATTGCTGCCGGTCCTCTGACAAGAGCGCGTTTGTCTATACCGCCAAGAAAAGTAACGTTTTTACCGTATTTGCCGCGAACGGTACGAACATCCATGCCGGCCGCAACTTCCATTGGATGCATACAGTTAATACCGGCATCAAGCCAGATGGGGATAAGTTCTTCTATGTTGCCATCTGAATCCAGCATTATAACCTTAACACCGTTCTTCCGAACCAGATCAACCATGACCTTATAAAAACGGAGACAATATTTCCGGTATTTCTCCGGGGAGATAAGCGACCCGGTTTTGTACGCCATATCCTCCCAGAACATAACAGCATCAACCTGTACACCAGCGTCAAAAATTTTTTTTGCCAGTGTTTCGTAAAAGTAGGTAAGGTGCTCGATCATTTCCTCTACCAGACCGGGGTCGTCGTAAAAAAGATAACTTGCATTTTCAACACCCATCCAGTCGCGGATATAACCATAGGTGCCGCCGAACCACGCACAAAGAGGTGTAGTCCGTGTTGCGGAAGAAGCGCCGATTTCCAAAAGGTTGCCGGGAAGTCTTCCCGGCGTTTCCGGATTCAAACGCTTCTTGTATTCGGCCCAAGTATTCCTGTCCGTCACCGGGTACGAAATGAATTGAGGCATTGCCGGAGGCGGAACGTTTTTCAGTACTTTCACCGTTACTCCGCACCGGTCCTTCGTGACAGTATAGACATCTGTTTCTTCAACGACAGAGGATTCAAAATACGGGATGATACCGTTGTTGACGGGGAACTTTTGACCATCCCAGATGTCTATATGATCCATACCGAAATAGTTGAAAAGTTCTTCTCTGTTCAGGTCTTTGGGGAGACCCTCCTTTTCCCATCGTTTCTGCGTCGCTTCGTAGTACAAATAGTCTCCGTAACTTGGCCGGTCGGGAGAAGAACAGGTCAGCGTCCTGATAAATCTCTCCCGTTCATTCATGACCACTCTCCCGCGACCTGCACCCATATTCGTGTCCATTTCACCGTTTCTAAATCAAGGTCACATATATCTAACTGGCAAGAAAAATTGTTCCTTTAATCCACCCTTCTCCCGGCCATCGCAAACTGAAATTACGCAGTTGGCGGCAGCCGCGATTCTTTTTGAACAGGGCTTTTACGCGCGGCAGAAAAAAGCGATAATTGCGACTTGTCATAATAACTCGGATACCATTTTCCCCACATACCTGCCGATTGCCGGAGAAGAGGTTAAACCCGGAGATTCAATCCCGATAAGATTAATAAGTCCGGACAACCCCCTTTTTTCTTCGTGCGCAATGATAAAATCTTTTATTGGCTCCCCGGATTTTTGAACCTTTGGATGAATACCAGACATGTCCGGCTTCAAGTCCTCAAGTTTAATAAAGGGCAAAAAAGGGCTGACCGACCGATAAAACAATTCCTTGTTTGTTTCATCTACGTCATAATTAATTTTATCTACATAATAATCATAAGGCCCGAGTTTCATCATACCCTGAAGGTCAGGAACAGTATGAATTCCTACAAAACCCGGTTTGGGAGGAACCGGATAGATAAGCCTTTGGACAAATCCGTGTTTACCGCTACCAATGCTGAAATATTCGCCCTTACAATAATGAATTCGGTAGCCGGCCTCATCAATATCGATACCGGCCAATGCGGCGACATTACCGGCTTCCAAACCGGAACTGTTAATCAGGATCCGGGTAGGGAAAAAGAACGATTCACCATCGGTATCCCTAACTCCTACCTGGTAACCGTCAGGGGTTTTATCAATTGCTTCGACTTCACATCCATAGATAATACTGGCCCCGGCATCTTTAGCTTTTGTTTCCCAGAATTTCATTAAGCGGTGCGAATCGATAATTCCGGCTGAGGGAGCGAAAATAGCTGCACGAGCAGTAATATGCGGTTCAAGCTTTTGGATTTCTTTTGGAGATATTATTTCTAGATTTTCGGTTCCGTTTCTTTTTCCTTTCTCAAGAAGGTCTTCCAGATCTTTTACCTGTTTTTCATTAACGGCAGCAATTAATTTCCCGGTCTGTTTGTATGGAATAGCATTCTTTTTGCAAATCCGATAGAGCAGAATATTTCCTTCTACGCAGAGTTTGGCTTTTAGAAAACCATCCGGATAATAAATACCGGCATGAATAACCTCACTATTGCGACTGCTTGTCTCCTGCCCAAAACTATTGTGTCTTTCTACCAGGATAACATTTCTATCCTTTTTTGCTATTTGTGAGGCAATTGACAAGCCAACAACACCCGCTCCAATAATGACAACATCGGTTCTTTCCATTTTTTATCTTTTCACAACCCATTCTTATTCTTATTCCACCAATCGCGCCATGGCGACTGCTCTTTTCCAAAATTCTGGCCGGTTATCCTGATTAAAGCATGCACCGTATATAACTGCACCACCGAATTTTGGTCATTCAAAAGCGCGATTAACGGTTCCAACGCCTTCTTGTCCTGTAACTTTCCCAGCGCTTCTGCGGCGGACATCCGGACTGACGGTTCCGGACTGTTCAATTTGATAATCAAAGGGTTTACCGCACGATTGTCTTTCAGTCCTCCTAACGACCAGGCCGCAGCCCACTGAACATTGACATCTTTGTCATCGAGGGCTGAAATCAACGGTTGGACCGCCCGGGAATCATTGGTCCCCCCCAATCCCGCCGCTGCACTGTATCGTATCCCTGAATTGCTGTCATTCAACACCCGAGCAATCAACGAAGGTACGGCCGGGGCGCCTATCTTTCCAAACGCCGCAGCGGCAACCAGTCTAACATCCGGGTCTTCTCTTGCCAAAAAGAGAAGCAGCGGCTTAACCGCCGGTTCGCCGATTTTGCCAAGGGCCTCCGCAGAACCCCTCTGTAAATAAATATCTTTATCCATAAGGGTAACCAGCAGGGGTTGAATCGCCGGCTCTCCGATCTTGCCCAGAGCCGAAGCGACACCTATCCGGAAAGGATAATCCGCGCTTTTCAACGACTCAACCAATGGTTGAATCGCCGGCTCTCCGATCTTGCCCAACGCTTCAATACCGGCCGCCTGAACGCTCCGGTTTGAATCTTTTAAAAGATTGATCAAGGGTGCAACTGCGCGTCTCTCTCTTGCTTCACCCAAAAAATAAGCGCTTTTCTGGCGGAGACGGCTGTCTTTGTCTTTAAGCAGGGAAAGCGCCGGCTCAATAACTCGGGAGTCGTTGCTTGAAATCAAGAGTTGAAATGCATCCAGCCGAACCGCAGGTTCGTTATCATTAAGGAGCGCAATCAGTGGTTCAACTGCTGGCTCGCCTATTCTCTTCAACGCCTCCGCCGCGCCGACCCTGATGTTTACATTTTTATCTTTCAGGGAACCGGCTAACGGCTCAGCCGCTGCCGGTCCGATCTCCACCAGGGAATTAACTGCCTGCATCCGAACCTCAAGCTTCTGATCGTTACCCAACGCAATCAAGGGCGCGATTGCGCGAACATCTTTAATCGTACCCAATATTTCAGCCGCATTCTTGCGCATCACAACATTATTATCCTTCAAAGCTTTAATTAAATAGGGAACCGCCGGCTCGCCTATTTTCTCCAGTTTTTCGGCCGCAACCAGCTGAACCGCCACGCTCCGGTTTTTCAGTTTTTGAACCAGGTCGCCGATACTCTCTTTTGGTCCTTCCGGGGCTTTTGGCACTTCTGGCGTTTTTGGTTCTTCTGACGGCAGTTCTGCCGGCGGCATTTGCTTTGATTTATCTATAAGAGAACGTATGTCGGTTGGTTCAACAGATTTCTTTGCTCTTATTACGGCTAACACGATAACGATAATCACGATTAGAATCACGATTACCGCACCGGCGCTTTTCTTTTGTTTTGCCATTTTTGTTTTTACCTCCTTCCAAAATAATTTAAGCTTAACAGCCCTATTTTTTTCGCATATTCTGATTAGAAAAGAATATCTTATCACTTTACCGGAAAAAAGGTCAAAATCACATTTGACAAAGTCAGGTAAAAAATATAATATACTCGCAGAGATACAACGATACCCGAATACCCTGAATCAGTCAGCGTAAATTTCAGCGGGAGGGTGGTATGGAAGATAATCAAGAATTAAAAATAAGCCTGGAAAAAATCGTTTTTGCCCTCGTTTCGATTGTAGAATACGGAGACCCTTTTACCGCAATTCACCAGTCACAGGTAACCCGGCTTGCCTGTGAAATGGCCAAAGAAATAAATCTTCCGGCCGAACAGATAACCGGGCTTCGGGTCGGCGGAATTCTGCATGATATCGGGAAAATTCGCATTCCGCCGGAAATCCTGCTCAACCTTAAACCATTAAACAAAGTAGAAATGAATATGATTCAAAGTCACCCTCAGCTGGGTTACGACATTCTAAGCGAGGTTGAATTTCCCTGGCCGGTTAAGCAAATAGTGCTTCAGCATCATGAAAGAATGGACGGTTCCGGCTATCCAAAAGGCCTTTTTGGCGAGGCAATTATTCTTGAAACCCAAATTATCTCCGTGGCCGACGTAATGGAAGCCATTGTTTCGAAAAGGCCTTACCGACCGGGCTTAGGTCTGGATAAAGGCAGGGAAGAAATCTCAAAAAATAGAGGGATTCTGTACGGACCGGAAGCGGTTGATGCCTGCCTGAAACTTTTCAACAAAAAGGGGTTCAAATTCACTGCGGTGTAAGTTGCAATAATTATGGCAAACTTTCAAATTGAAAAAAGTATTTATTACCATGACACCGACTCCGGCGGAGTTGTCTATTATGCCAACTACCTGAAACATCTTGAGGAAGCCCGCGCGGAATACTTTCGCAGCAAATTACAGGAATTAAAAAAATTGGCGGAGCAGGGTATTTTATTCGTGGTGGCAAGAATGGAAATAGACTACCGGGCGGCCGCAAAATACGGAGACGTTATCAGAATATCAGCCGCAGTGGAAAACGTAAGAACCGCAGCAATTCAATTTGATCAGGAAATTACCGGAGAAGCCGGTCTTCTGGTAAAAGCCAAAATAACCGTAGTTTGTGTAGGAAAAGATTTCAAACCCAGAAGGATACCCGCGAAGATTAAAGAAGCGCTATTTTCCAACCAATAGCCCCTATTTGAAACGGACAACCAACCTTTAAAGAAGTGAAGAACCCCGTCCACAGGACGGGGCATTCTGGCATTTTCCGTAAAGATGGAAGAGAAAAAATTCCGGAAACTGGTCATTGAAGCAATCAATGAATTACCGGATTTATTCAAAAAAAAGATAGACAATCTCTACGTGGTGGTGGAGGACTTTCCTTCCCGGGAAATATTGACAGAACAGGGGGTCAAATCCCCTTATTCCATTCTCGGCCTTTACCAGGGCATCCCCCTAAAGAAAAGGGGCGTATCCTATACCAATGTTTTATCGGACAGAATAACCATTTATCGAAAACCGATTGAATCGCGCGGTAAAGACGCGGAACAGGTGAAGGAAAGGGTGAAAGAAGTGTTCCGGCATGAACTGGGCCACCATTTCGGATTCAGCGAAAAAGAATTGACGGAATATTAAATTGGAACCCGATACAGAATTAGGCGGAATTTAAAAGATTAGCGGCGTTTTTCTCCAGGATGAGTTTTTCCTTTTCCGCCCCGAGGTTCAGTTTCCGAAAAAGAGAAAGCGCCTTGCCCTGAGCCGTCCAGGGTGAATCAGTACCGAAAAGAACATACTTTTCCGGGTGGTTCCGGATTATTTCCCGGGCTTTTTCCGGCGGTAAGAATTCAAGCGAAAACGAAATTTCCATGTAGATTGACTTGCCCAGCAAAAACTCTTCAACTTTCGCCCACTGGTCCCAGGCGCCCAGATGCGTCGTAACCAGTTTCAGCGAAGGAAACCTTTTATGGATTTTCAGCGTCCGTAAAGGGTCTGCTCTTTCCACGCGGGAAAAAGCAAAATCAAAACCGGTGTGAACCAGTAAAATCAGGTCCGCTTTACTGATTGCCTCATAAAGAGGAAACATCCTCTCTTCGTCTATAAAAAAATCCTGGTAATACGGGTGTAACTTCAACCCTTTAAACCCTGCCTCTTTTACCCGGGTAACTTTATCCGGAATCCCGGGGTCGTCCGGGTGCAGGGAAGGGAAGGGGATAATCCTTTCCGAACTGATCTTCCGGCTCCACTTAAATATAGAATCAAACTGTGCCGGCTTGGTCGCAATGGAACAAATAACGCTCTTTTCGATTCCGCAGCGATCCATGGAGGAAAGGAGGGCGGAAACGGTACCGTTAAGATGCGCCTTGATTTCACCTTCCCCTTCAAGCAATTTTATCGCTCTTTCCGCTAATTTGTCGGGAAAAGCATGAGTATGAAAATCAATAATTTTATCCATCTTTACACTAATTTTACCCGAACTTCACGCTAAAAGACAAGAAAGTACGATAACTACGGTAATTCAGTATTGACAAAAAAAGAGCTACAGATGATAATAATAAGATAATGAAGCGCAGAAAGATGCTCTCACCGGAAGAAGTTCTTAACGCAAAAGTTGTGGTAAACGATTCGGTCCGGACAGAAGAAAAAGGGAAAGAATTAATTATTGTCGTTTCCCGAAAAAAATCATTCTTCATAAATCTGCTTTCTTTCGTCCTGGTGGTTCCGCGGGAAAAAAAGGTGGTGTTGGACGAACTGGGCGCCGAAGTTTATCGCGACTGCCGTCAGAACCTTCCGGTATCGGAAATTGTGACCAATTTCAAAAAGAGGCACAATGTTTCTGACGATTACAGTCGTCAGAGCGTAATGATTTATTTAAAAACGCTTGCCCAACGCTCTATTATCGGATTTTTAATCAAGGAGTCAAAAAATGGCTAAAAAAATCGGCAAACAACTTTCATTGCCCAAAAACGAGGCCTTCAAAATGAGCCTGCGCAGCATCAGGATTCGCTTCGGACGGGCACTGGTTGTTTCCTCCAGCGTATTTCTGGGCGTGGCTTTTTTGATGTCAATTCTCACCAGCAGCACAATTACTTCCGCGCTACTCAAAAACGGCCCGGAAGCGATCCGGTTCAGCCTTTCGGCCACTGCTTCCGATTCCATGGCCCGCAACATCTGGCTGGTAAGCCTTTCGCTCCTGGTATGCGTTGTCGGCATTACCAACTCAATGCTCATGGCGGTCAGCGAACGCAGCCGCGAAATTGGAACGATGAAGTGTCTTGGCGCTCTGAATAGCTTTATCATGCAAATTTTCCTGATTGAATCAGCCCTGCAGGGATTGGTGGGTTCTCTGGCCGGCAGTCTTGTCGGCGCAACAGCCATCATTATTTCGTTCATTTTCCGTTACGGCGGGCAGATTGCTCCTTATATTCCCTATTTTTCCATCATTAAATTACTACTTTTTTCCGTTGTCTTGGGAACCGTTATTGCCATTATCGGAGCCATCTACCCAACTTATCTTTCGGCCCGGCTGGAACCGGCGGAAGCCATCCGTCGCGAAGTTTAAAATACGCTAAAAGGGGGCTACATGCCAGAAAAAAAAGAGATAGTGGTACGCACGGTTGATGTGGAAAAGAATTTCATGTTGGGCCGCATTGAACTAAAAGTTTTAAAGGGTATCGACCTGGAAATAAACCAGGGTGAATATATCTCCATTATGGGTCCTTCCGGTTCCGGTAAAACCACTCTTTTTAATATGATCGGCGGTTTGGACAAACCCAGCAGCGGCCGCGTCTATATTGACGAAGTGGACGTCGCGCAACTTGATGCTTTTGAACTGGCATGGCTGCGCTGTCGAAAGATTGGTTATATTTTCCAGACGTTTAATCTGATCCCGGTAATGACCGCTTTGGAAAATGTAACGCTCCCGATGATTTTTGCCGGAATCGGCCACGATGAATCGGTAGATAAAGGGAGGCAGTTGCTGGAGCTGGTCGGTCTGGGCGAGCGTATCCAGCATAAACCTTTTGAACTTTCCGGAGGCCAGCAGCAGCGGGTGGCCATCGCCCGGGCATTTGCCAACTCTCCGGCCATCATCCTGGCCGATGAACCGACCGGAAATCTTGACCTGAAGACCGGCAAGGAAATAATAGGACTTCTGAAAGAGATGAACCGCAAACAGGGTGTTTCGGTAATCACCGCTACGCACGACCTGAAGATGCTGGATATTTCCGACCGGGTGATCTGGATCCGGGACGGGCAGGTAGAACGAATTGAAAACCGCTCCGACCTTAACATTCAGGTGGGTGAAGTGGAAGGAGAGTAAAAACAGCTCAGAAGCCCCGCCTGCAAGGCGGGGCTTCTGGTATTTTTCGTAAAAGGTGAATGGTAAAAACTTACAACTCAAGATGTTGGGAATAGTGGGCGCGGGTAAGATGGGTTCAGCAATAGCTACCGGCCTCCTGAAATCTAAAGCCGTCACGACCGGAGAAATTCTGATTTATGACCGTGACCCCCGACAATATACCGGGTTAACCTCAAACTACCCGGTTAAAACCACCCGGAATATTCCGGAACTTGTCTCCCTTTCCGACATCTGCCTTCTGGCCGTAAAGCCGCAAGATAAAGAAAGTGTTTTAAAGGAAATGACAGCCATCGAAAAAAGAAAATTGGTTGTTTCTATTCTGGCCGGTGTTCCAACCAGGTATCTGGAACAAAGATTGGGCCGAATACCGGTAGTGCGGGTAATGCCCAATATCGGCATAAAGGTCGGCGCCGGAATGAGTTTTTACAGTCCGGGCCGTTTTGTCCGACCAGCCGAACTTAAAACGGTATCCCGTCTCTTCGCTAACTTCGGAGAAGTATCCGAAATTGCGGAAGAAAAGATGGACCTGGTAACCGCCCTTTCCGGAAGCGGTCCGGCCTATTTTTTCCTTTTGATGGAAATACTCTCCGAATACGCCCAGAAATTCGGAATCTCAGCAGAAGATTCCGCGAAGATGGCGCGGCAGACTGCCCTGGCTTCCGCCTTACTGGCCAAAGACGAACCAGCCGGACAACTGCGAGCTGCGGTTACCTCTGCCGGAGGAACGACTGAAGCCGCCGTCCTGGTCCTGGAAAAAACCGGAATCCGGAAGATATTCGGTTTCGCCTTGAGGGCGGCCCGAAACCGCGCCCGGGAACTGTCCCAGTGAAAAAAATTTCTTCGGACATTCTGGTCGTCGGTTCAATCGCCTTTGATACCATCAAAACTCCGTTTGGAGAAAAGAAAGAAATCCTGGGCGGTTCCGCAACCTATTTCTCCTATGCGGCCAGTTTGTTTGTACCGGTCCGCCTGCTCGGTGTCGTCGGGTCCGATTTTCCCGCGGCGCAGATTGAAAAATTCAGAAAAAGAAGGATCGATACAACCGGGATTCAGGTCCGGCCGGGCAAGACCTTCCGCTGGTGCGGCCGCTACAAAAAAGAGCTTAAAGAAGCCGAAACCGTCTCTTGCTCCCTGAACGTTATGGAAGGGTTTTCGCCGGAACTTCCGGAACACTACCGGAATGCAGAATATGTTTTTCTGGCAAACATAGACCCGGAAATCCAGTTGAAAACCCTGAAACAGGTCAAATCCCCCAAACTGGTGGTTTGCGACACGATGAACCTCTGGATAAAAACCAGACTTCCGGAACTCAAAAAATTGTTGAGAAAGGTGGACGTCTGCCTCTTAAACGACGAAGAGGCCAGGATGCTTACCGGTCAGGAAAATCTGATAGCCGCCTGCCGTGATATTCTAAAGTTGGGCCCGAAAATCGCAATCGTCAAAAAAGGGGAGCACGGAGTGCTCCTGGCCTCCGGAAAAGATGAACTCTTCTTTACGCCGGCCTTCCCCACTATCGGCGTCTCCGACCCCACCGGCGCCGGTGACAGTTTCGGCGGCGGCTTTACCGGGTACCTTGCATCCGCCGGTGATTATTCTGCCGCCAGCCTGAGCAAATCCTTGATTTACGGAGCGGTGGTGGCTTCCTTTACGGTTGAGGATTTCGGAATCGGGGCGTTGGAAAAAATAAATATTTCCGACGTAAAGCGCCGGGTTGACCGAATCAAAAAAATGATTCAAATAGTGTGAACTTTTCTACCGTTCGTTGTCGTCAGATAGATGCCTTTCAGGGTGAGATTCGGATCAAAGATAACTTTTTCGGAAAGATAGGGCCGGAGAACAGCCAGGCCGCCTCCGGTTCCGATTATTTTGAATTCCGGCTGCCATTCCTTCTTCAGGCGCAGCAGCAGTCCGCTCACCAAATCGGCTAATCCAAAGACCAGTCCCGATCTCAAAGATTCATCCGTATTTTTCCCGACAACCGATTGTGGTGGCGTCAATCTCACTCTGGGCAGAAGAGCGGTCTTCTCGGTTAAATAGTCACGGCTGATCTCCGGAGACGGCGCAATAATACCGCCGTCATAATCACCGGATTTGGTCACCAGGTCAAAGGTAAGCGCGGTGCCGCAGTCAATTACCACCGCAGGTTTTCCGTAAAGACGTCCGGCGGCCAAGGCGTTGAGAATCCGATCAATACCTACCTCTTTCGGGCGGCGCACCAAGACTTTTATCGGCAAATCATTTTGCGCCATGACTTTTACCGGAAATCCGATAATGTCTTCCAAAACCCGGACAACTTTTACGGTCAAACCGGGCACGACTGAAGCCAGTTTCATTTCGGTAATGCCTCGGGGCCAGCCGGCTTTCTTCAGAGCTTCCAAAAAAGAAGCGTCGCCCTTTTTGTGGATGAGACGCATCTTCCGGAGCACCCGGCCCTCTTCCGAAATCAGGCCGGCTTTCAAAACGGTATTCCCCAGATCAAGCGCAAGCAGCATAAGGTTAATTTTGCGTTCAAAATTAGATTATACCGGTTCGAATTCAATCAGAGAGCAAGGTAAGGCCAGGAGGCATACTGGATATACGCCGACGAAGCCGAGGACTCGGGTAACGATGCTATCTGATTGAAGGCGAATCGGTATTAGGTGGAGCTCCGGTACCACCGCAAGAAGGAAGCCAGCCGGCTCAACTGGTTGGAAACCCTCAATTTTTCCAGTGCTTTGCTTTCAATCTGGCGAATTCGTTCCCGGGTAAGATTAAAAGATTCCCCCACTTCTTCCAGGGTTTTGGGGTAACCGTCCGGGCCTATTCCAAACCGCTTCTTGATAATACTCTCCTCCCGGTCATCCAGTTGTTCAAAGATTTTCTCCAACTCTTCCTGAAGCAGGGCGTAAGTAGCCGCGGATGCCGGAGTTTCTGTTTCCCGGTCCTCGATAAAATCTCCAAAGGTTGTTTTTTCGTCATCGCCGACCGGAGTTTCCAGAGAAATCGGTTCCCGCTGCATGCTTTTAAGAATCATGCGAATCTTATCCGGCGCAACCTGAATCTTACGGGCAATCTCATCCGGAGTTGGTTCTCGGTCAAGTTCGTGAACCAAAAACCGGGAAACCTTGTTTAATTTGTTTATCTTTTCGCGCATGTGCACCGGGATTCGAATTGTGGAAGAATGGTCCGCGATCGCCCGGGTGATCGCCTGACGGATCCACCAGGTAGCATAGGTGGAAAATTTATAACCCTCCCGGAACCGAAACTTCTCCACCGCTTTCATTAACCCGATATTGCCTTCCTGAATGAGATCCCGCAGGGTAAGTTTCGGGTTGGAGTATTTTTTGGCGATGTTGATAACCAGCCGCAGATTTGCCTGAATCAACTGCGCCTTCAGTTTATCAAGCCTCTTTTCCAAAACCGCGAGCTGAGCATTGCTGGCCTTTCGATCAATCGCACTCTGATAGTCATTTTTTACTTCTTCAATATTTCGGGCAATTTCTACTTCCTGGTCATGGTTGAGCAACGATATCCCCCCGGCTTCTTTCAGATAAGAGCGCAGGGGGTTACGGACCTCTTCCAACGCCAGGCGCTCTTCTTCTATTTCTTCCTCGTGGAGTATAAAAGACCCGTTGTCCTCATCCTCGATCGTAATCTGCAAATCGCTTAACTGGCTGAATATCTCTTCAATCTCTTCCGGGGCGTACAGGTTTTCCGGCAGGATTTCATTGATTTCGTCATAGGAAAGATGTTTCTGGCGTTTTCCTTTTTCAATCAGACCCTTAATTTTTTTATTCTTTTCCTTGTTCATCTGCGTTCCTCCTTATGACGCGCTTGTACCAGGTCCTGGAAACTGCGCATCGCCTCCAGGTCCGGCTCTTCGTTATTTTTAATCTTTTCTTCAAAAAGCGGCTTTTTTTGCATCTTTTCCCGCCGCTGATTAAGCAACCAATCCCGCGCTTCGAAAAAAAGATTTTCCGGGTTACCGCTGCTCGCCGTCAAACAAGTGATTATCCGGGAAAGCGCTTCCATTAATTCTTGATTATCACCCAATTTTCCCCGCAGCTTATTTTCACCTTCGTCATCCAAAAGGCCGATTACGGTCTGAAAAATAACCTTGTGTTGCGGCTCCGTGAAATCGTCTTCCGTCAATGTTTCCTTCAAGCATTTCCGAAAATACGTTTGGGAAAGAGCTGTGGCCAGAACTTTCTGCTCGGCATCAATCATACCTTTCTGACGGTTATCCAGCATTTTTTCTTCACCTCTTTGATTTTTTTCCCCGCTTTTTTTTCTCAGTGTTCCTTGAAATTCCAGCCGTAACGCATCTTCGTTCAATTGCAGTTTCTGGGCTAAAAGAGTTAAATACTCGTTGAGTTTCAAGGGACTGTGAAAGGAACGAATTAACGGTAAAGTTTCCCGGGCAACCGCAATTCGTTCTTCCAAACGATCCAGGTTTCGGCCGCGCCCCGTCATTTCCAGCCAGAACAAAATCGGGTTTTTTCTCTTCTCAAGCAAATCCTCCATTGCCGCCCGGCCCTGCTTGTCAATCAGAGAATCAGGGTCAAGACCTTCCGGCAAAAGGACAATTTCCACATCGAGATCATTCATCAGAATCGTACCGATATTTAAAGCTTCCATATTCCTTAAAGCGGCCGCTTTTCCGGCTGCATCGCTATCAAAAAGAAGAACCACCCGGTTGGTAAAATGGTGAATTAATTTGGCTTGATTGGGCGTAACGGCCGTTCCTAAACTTGCGACAATATTTTCAAAACCGTTTTGAAATGGTTTAATCAGGTCCAGATAGCCCTCAACCAAAATAACCTCTCCCTTGTCCCTGATTGCCTGACGGCTTAAATTAAGTCCGTAAAGGATATTCCCTTTGCTGAAAGCCGGATTTTCGGCCGAATTCAAATATTTAGGGTTGGCTCCGTTAATGCTTCGGGCTCCAAACCCCACGCATTCCCCGGAAAGATTAAAGATGGGAAAGGTTACGCGTTGGTAAAATTTAAGTCCGGCGTTCTCCAGGTCAGTACGGCTGAAACCTTCCTTCCGTAAAAAATTTTCCGTCTGAAAAGAAGCGGGCGCAAAACCAAGCAGGAATTTTTGGATTGTTTCCGGATTTATATTCCGTTTCCTTAAATAAGCCCGCGCCGGTTCGGCTTCTTTTTCCCGCAAAAGGCATTCGTGAAAAAATACGGCGGCCTTATAGTTTAATTGCAGAATTTTGGCCCGCACCTCATTTCCCCGGTCATCGCCGGATCTGAGTTCCAAATCAATACCGGCTTTCTTGGCCAGGATAACCACGGCTTCGGGGAATTCAGTCTTCTCCATCTTCATTACGAAAGAGATGACATCGCCGCCGGCGCCGCACCCAAAACAATGAAATATGCCCTTTTCCGGAGTAACCGTAAATGAAGGCGTCTTTTCGCTGTGAAAAGGGCAGAGGGCTTTGAAATTCCGGCCGGCTTTTTTTAAGGTAATATAGTTGGATATCACCTCAACAATATCGGTATTTTCCCGGATGCGGTCAAGCACCGCCCGGTTAATTTGGTGACCCATAAATTCCGAAACTTTTCCCCTGTTTAAAGGTAGCCGCAGGCTTTAGACGGCGTTCTCCGAAAAACAAAATTTTATATTGTTATACCGGAAAGATTAGAAAATGTCAAATATTCGTGTTATACTAAATACTCGGATGTCCGATTCGTAAAACGCCCTGCGTGTCAGACAAAACTACGCAACTCGCAAACGAGGTTTCCGTATTCCCGCCTATAATTCAAGGCGAGCCACGGCCACTCATTTGCTCGTTCTGCTTGTTTTGTACCTGACACTTCGTGAAGTTTTACGAACCGGAATATCCCCACTCGCGAAGAAAAACAACACTACTTGTACGCTAAATATGGATAAAAATCTCTTGGCGGAGTTTTTTGAAAAGCAGACGATTCCGCTCTGGGGCGTAACCGGGTTGACAAAAAATGACTCGGTCTTTCTGCCAAAAGATCTTCAGGGCCACTTTGCTTCGGCGGTGGTTTACGCCTTTCCTTTATCGAACGCTGTTCTGGACCTGCTTTCCGAGGGCCCGGACCTCCTTTACCTGCACCACTACCGCCAAGTTAACTATCTCCTTGACCGGGTTGGAACGCTGGCTTCAGAACTTCTCCGGCAGAACGGTTTTTCCGGGCTGCCGGTTCCGGCCAGCCAGGTAATTGACTGGAAAGAACAGAAAGGCCTTCTTTCCCTTCGGCAACTTGCCCTAAACGCCGGACTGGGTTGGATCGGCCGAAACAACCTTCTGGTTACGCCGGATTTCGGAAGCCGGGTGCGCCTCTCAGCCGTCCTGACCGACGCTCCCCTTGATGCCGGGAAACTAATTTCTTTCGGTTGCGGAGAATGTACCCGCTGCCTTTCCCGTTGTCCGGTCAGCGCAATCAAAACGGAACCCGATAATTTTGACCTTACGGTTTGCCGTGAATTCATCAAAGATACCTGCAGCCGGAAAGGCATCGGGCAAAACATCTGCGGTCTCTGTCTCTGTTCGGCTAAAGACCGTTCACTCAATGGGAACGCCTAAAAAACCGGAACCGGCCCGCCTTTTTGTCGGCATGCTCAGCGGAAACCCAAAACTCTTTTCCGCGACAACCGACATCCTGACGAAGAAATTCGGCCCGGTCCTGTTGGAAAGTGAACTTATTCCTTTTGAATTTACCGACTATTACACGCCGGAGATGGGAAAGAACCTCTTGAGAAAATTTGTGGCTTTTAAACGTATGGTTTCCCCGGAAAAGTTGGCTTCAATCAAACTATTCACCAATCGCCTGGAAGAAACTTGCAGCCGAAATAAAAAACGCCAAATTAACCTTGACCCGGGAATCCTGACACCGGCAAAAATTATCCTTGCTTCCACCAAGGATTTCAGCCACCGCATCTACCTGAAATCGGGGATATACGCGGAAATAACGCTTCTTTTCCGCAAGGGAACGTTTGAAACGCTGGCCTGGACTTATCCGGATTACCGTACCGAATCATACCTGAAATTTTTTTCCGCGCTGCGCAACGTGTAGGGGCGCCATTCATGGCGTTCATGGCGCCCGCGGGTCGGATGTCGCAGATCCGCCTCAGGCGGGAATCCGACCCCTACGCAAAAAGGAGACCAAATGTCAACGGAAAGCAAAATATATAAAAAAAAACCGGTGAATCCTTTCCAACAGAAAGGCGCCTGGTATAAAGCCAACCTGCACACCCACACTACCGCCTCGGACGGAGACAGCACCGTCCCGGAACGAATCGCGCAATACCGGGAAAAGGGCTATTCCGTCCTGGCGATTACCGACCACAGAAAAATCAACGACGTTAATGGGCTCTCATCCGAAAAGTTCCTGGTATTGAGCGGCATCGAAACTCATCCGGCCTGTCCAAATGGCGGAAATCTTTACCATTTGGTCTGCCTTAACGTTCCGTTTAGCCTGGAATTTTCGGAAGACAGTGACGCGAATACCCGGATTAAGATAGCGCGCCAAGCCGGCGGCGAAACCATCTTCGCCCATCCCTACTGGTGCGGACACACCATCAACGAACTGCGTGCGGTTAAAGGATACATCGCTGTTGAGGTTTATAACGCCACCTGCACCAAAATCGGCAAGGGCTTCAGTTCGGTTCAGTGGGATGACCTCCTGGCTTCCGGTGAAATAGTCTCCGCGGTCGCTTCGGATGATGTCCACAGGGACAGGGACATCTTTATGGGGTGGACCATGATTAAAGCCCGGCGGCTCGATGCGGATTCCATTATGGAGGCGCTCCGGGCCGGGTCCTTTTACGCCTCCTGCGGACCGACCATCAAAGACTGCCGCATCGAAAATAATGAGGTCGTACTGCGGTGCTCGGCGGTAAAAGAGGCGCATTTAATCGGCCGCCAGGCAAGCGGGCAGAGTTTCTATGCGGACGGTAAAAAGGAGATAACGGACTTAAAATGCCCCATCGACAAAAACTGGAAATACGTCCGGGTGGAAGTGGTTGACCGACAGGGTAACCGCGCCTGGACCAACCCGTTTATTCTTTGACTTCGACCAAAAAGACCCCGGCAACCCTTGTCCCGCAAAAAGAACAGCGGCCGCCCCGTATCTTATTTTCGGTCAATGCAAACCCGAAACGGCTGATTACCGCCTTGCCGCACCCGGGGCAAAAAGTATTCTCACCGGAACCGCCGGCCAGATTACCGGAATAGACGAACTGAAGCCCGGCGTCCAGGCCGATCCGGCGGGCGCGTTCTATCGTTTCCGGCGGAGTAGAGGGGAAAGTATCCATCCGATAGCGGGGAAAAAAGCGGCTGATGTGCCAAGGCGTCTCCAAACCCAGGTTATCCCTGATAAAAAAAGCGATATCCCGCAACTCTGCTTCGCTGTCATTCTGACCCGGCAGGACCAGGGTAGTCACCTCCAGCCAAATCTTCCGTTCCTTCATCAAAACCAGGGTGTCCAGGACCGGCTTTAACCTTGCTCCGCAGATTTTACGGTAATATTCATCCCGGAAACTCTTCAGGTCAACGTTGGCCGCGTCAAGGTATGGAGCGATCGCCTTAAGCGGCTCTGCTTCAATGTACCCGTTGGTTATGAAATTATTGGCCAGGTTCTCCTTTTTAGCCAGAACCGCCGTATCAAAAGCGTATTCAAAAAAAACGGTCGGTTCCGTATAGGTGTAAGAGATGGACAGGCATCCGGATTGCTTCGCCTGGCGGACGACCTCGGGCGGCGGCAGGTCGTATCCGTAAATTTCAGCCGTTTCCCGGCTGGCCTGGGAAATATCGCTATTCTGGCAGAAACGACAGGAAAGGTTGCAACCGACCGTGGCTACGGAAAAAGAGGTGGAACCGGGCAAAAAATGGAAGAGCGGTTTCTTTTCAATCGGGTCTACGTGGCTGGAGACCGCTTTCTGGTAAACCAGGGAATAAAAGACCCCGCCCCTGTTCTCCCGCACGCCGCACAAGCCCCTTTTTCCGGAACTGATTAAACAATGGTGCGGACAGAGAAGACAGCGTACCTTATCGTCTTCCATCTTCCGGTAAAACCTCGCCTCGGTCATAACCACTGAGATATAATAACACGATTTTAACCAAAGTTAAAATTGACCTTCAAGCATAAGAAATATTACAATTAAAGTATGAAAATTACTTTGCTCGGGGCAGCGGAAAACGTGACGGGTTCCAGATTCCTGGTGGAAAGCGGAGATTCGCGTAATTTAGTGGATTGCGGCCTGTACCAGGAGCGAGATTTCCTTAACCGCAACTGGGAAGATTTTGCGATAGTTCCCTCCGGCATCAACAACGTATTTTTAACCCACGCCCACCTTGACCATTGCGGGTATTTACCCAAACTGGTCAAATCAGGGTTCAGGGGTGACATCTTTTGCACGCTTCCCACCCGGGAAATTGCGCAAATTATATTGCTTGATTCCGCTAAAATACAGGAAGAAGACGCGATAAATAAAAGAGCACGGCACCAGCGCGAGGGCAGAAAAGGAGCGCACCCGGAAATTCCCCTCTATACGGTTGAAGATGCAAAAAATGTCTTTCCTTTATTTAGAACCATCCCGTACGAAGAACCGACTCCGGTCTCGCCGGGAATCAAACTGACGCTTCACAACGCCGGGCATATCCTGGGTGCGGCCACGATAGAACTGGAAGCGATTGAAGGCGGGAGCAGGAAAACAGCGGTCTTTTCCGGGGATATCGGCCGCTGGAACCGGCCCATCGTAGAAGACCCGGTCACACCGAAAAAAACCGACTTTCTTTTCCTGGAGTCCACCTATGGAGACCGTCTGCATGAATCAGAAACGACTTCAATCGCGCAACTCAAAAAAATAATCGTGGAAACGCAGAACAGGGGGGGCAACATTGTCATTCCGGTCTTTGCAACCGAAAGAGCCCAGGACCTGCTTTACTACTTGAGTATTTTGCTCAGAACCAACCAAATCAAATCTGTTCCCGTCTTTATTGACAGTCCCATGGCGATAAATATTACCGATATTTTCAAAAAATTTATCGGCTATCTTGATGCGGAAACAAAAGCATTGATTGAAAAGGGAGAATCCCCGTTCAGTTTTCCCCAGTTAAATATCTCCCGGACGGTTGAAGAATCAAAAATGATAAACGCGACGAAAGGAACTTCAATTATTCTGGCCGGTTCCGGAATGTGCACGGGCGGAAGGGTGAAATACCATATCAGGGAAAACATCACCCGGCCGGAGAGCGCTATCCTTTTTGTGGGTTATCAGGCCCGGGGGACCCTAGGCCGGGAAATTATTGAGGGAGCCAAAAAGATCAGAATCTTCAATGAAACCTATCCGGTTCGCGCCCGGATTGAAAACGTGGGCGGTTTCTCCGCCCATGCCGACCGGAATGAACTCCTCCGGTGGGTTTCCGGATTCGAAGAACCGCCGCAAAAGATATTCATCATCCACGGCGAAAAAGAGACGGCGGTCAAGTTTGCCGATTTCTTGCGGGAGAATATCAAGAGCGATATCGTTATTCCAAAATACCGCCAGCAAGTTACGTTGTAGGTTGCTTGCTTTCGTCGGGCAGACGGGTTCCCGCCTTTTTTTCTTTCCGGGTGTACATTGACTTATCGGCCCGGGCAATCAGGTTATCCAGAGAATGGGGGTGTTGTGAATCGCAAAACGCGACGCCGGCGCTTAAACATAACCTGTATTTTCGGTCTTTCTGCAGATAGTGAACCGCCAGGTTTTCGTACAAACGCTTCAGTAAAACCTCTTTGCCTTTAACCACAGTATCGGTTATCAGAACAATAAATTCATCTCCGCCAATCCGGGCGATAATATCCGATTCGCGAAAAGTTTTCTTAAGGACACCAGCCGCGTCAACCAAAGCCTTGTCTCCGGTCTGATGACCAAAGTGGTCGTTAATCCGTTTCAAACCGTCTACGTCGGCATAAAAGAGGAATATCTTTTTCCGGGCTCGCCTGGCTATCCGTAACTGCTGCCGGGCAAGAACAAAAAAAGCCCGCCGGATTCTCCCTTTTCTTTCCCCAACTCTTTATCGCCTGTCTTCTTCTTTCTCTTCCGGTTAAAGCGCTATTTTAAAATTACTTCGGGTTTGCGGCTAAACAATCACTGATAAAAGCGTCGACCTTATCGTTTATATGCTGTCGAATGTCCCCAACCAGGTCTTTCACCCAGGCAATTTCCACTCCTTCGCTCTTCTCCCAGGTTGTGGCCCATAAAAGAGCCCTTGACGGTTTAACCGTTTTTCCCCGTTCAAGCGCCACCACCTGCTTTAATTGCACCGAGGTACCATAAACATACTCCAACCCCGAGACAAATTTCACCGTATTAACGATAATATAGAGGTAACTATCAGTTCCGTGGGGTGAAGTTGGGGGTCTTAAACATTCGTCCGCGGGAATTACCTTGATGCCGGCCTTACGAAGCCTTGTTTCTACTTCGGTCTTTATCTCTTCTTTGCTTAAACCATCCTTTATCGCTTCCGGGTCTATCTCTTCCACAAATACAGCCACTTCTTTTAAACCGCGAAAAGGTATCCGGCTCTCCGCGGCTCCGGCCAGAAAAGGACGGGGCATTAAAGTAAGACCAAACGCCAAAACCAAGACCGCGTTCTTTATCATTATCCGTTCTTTTGCAGAAAATTATTCCATAATCTTGAACTGGCAATTGCGGTTCAGCGCCCAGGCTGTTTCGTTGTGCGCCGGGTCGATCGGCTGGTGCTCGCCGTAACTAATCGTCCCTATCCGTTCCGGAGCAACCCCCAGCGAAACCAGGTAACGCCGGGCGGAAAGGGCGCGGCGCTCGCCGAGAGCCATATTGTATTCTTCCGTCCCCATTTCATCGCAGTGCCCTTCAATCACAATTTTGACCTTCGGGTTTTTCTTCAGGTAATCGGCCACCTTTTCCAGGACGGAACGGGCGTCAGCCCGGATATCGCTCTTGTCAAAATCAAAGTGAATCATTTTAAAAACCACCTTTTCTTCGTCTGTCAGCGGTTCCCGGGTCGTACCTTCCGAAATGGCAACGGGTATTTCTTCGCCCCTCACGGCCTTTGCCAGGTCCTCTTTTGTGGCCAGGCCCTCGGTTGGCTCCGGAGCCGGTTTCACTTCTGCAACCGCAACTTCGGGTGCTGCTTCGGGCGGTACCGCTTGCACCGGCTTCTTTAACTCTATCCGACCGGCGCAGCCGGACGCCAGGAAGCACACCGCCAAGAACCCAACGCCGAGCATAGTCTTCTTGCCCATATAATCCTCCCCAATTTAAAACAAAAAACGAATTCCTTCCCGTTCTTTACTTTTTTTGATTATACTACAATCCCGGTATTTTTACCAACGTTTTCCCGAATTCTTCCGCCGCCTCAGGACCGTCAGCCATAACTATCCTGCCGTCAACCACTACCGGCAAAGCAACGTAAACGGCGCCCTCACGTTTCAACGTTTCAATTTCACCGGGAAAGACCGTCGCCCGCTTGCCTTTCAAAATTCCGGACCGGGCCAGGATTCCCGGAGCAATACAGATTGCGCCCACCACCTTGTTTTTTTGATAGGCGCCGGCGGCCAGCTTTAATGCGGTCTTATCGGTAAAATAGTCCGTGGAACCGGTCTTAACCTGATAACCGGCTTCTTCCAAAACCGCCTTCGGCTTAAAGTATTCTTCGTCGCGAAAGCCGTTTTGAGCCACGATTAAAAAAACCGTCATAAACACCCCCTGAACCCATTCTTAGCATTAAACCTAAAAAAGAAGTTGCAAAAAATTACCAGGGCAGGGAACCTTTCCAGACCCGGAAGAGCGTTTTCAGGTCTTCGGAGATGAGGATAGTTCCTTCCGGACCTCTTACCTTCAAAACCGGCTTCTTCAGGGTTTCGCCGATACAACTGAACGACTGACCGGAAAAGAGTTTCTCAAACCTGGTTCTGTTTGCCGGAGAAACCTCTGCCAGGAAACGGCTGGCCGATTCGGAAAAGAGGATTGCGTCGGGCCGGAACAGGCCGGAGTAAGAGACCTGTCTTAAATCTATCTCCAGGCCGGTCATCCCGCCGAAAGCCATCTCCGCGGCGGAAACAACAAGTCCTCCTTCAGAAAGGTCGTGGCAGGCAAGGACCAGCCCTGAACCAATCGCTTTATGTAAAATAATCATCCTTCTTTTTGCTTCAGCCGCATTTACTTCCGGAACCCGGCCGCCGCCCCGCTTTAATATCCGGAGGTAGTGCGAACCGCCCAATTCCTCGCCTCTGGTCTCGCCTAACAGGTAAAGAAGGTTTCCCGGCCCCTTTAAATCCATGGAGACCACCCGGCTGACGTCCCGGATAACGGAGACCGCGGAGATAAGCAGGGTAGGGGGGATGGAGGTTCGCACGCCTTCTTCGGTCACAAAATAGTTGTTGAGACTGTCTTTGCCGGAGATGAAGGGCGTTCCGAAAGCAAGACCGATATCATAGCAGGCGCGGGCCGCCCTCACCAAACTGCCCAGGACTTCCGGGTCTCCGGTATCGCCCCAGCAGAAGTTATCCAGCAAACTGGCGTTCCGGATATCTCCGCCGACGGCGGCGAGGTTGCGCAAGGCCTCGTCTATGGCGTTGGCCGCGGAAAGGTACGGGTCAAATTTACCGTACAGGTTTACCCCGTTGGAAACGACGATTCCCTTCCTGCCTTTGGTATAAAGCGGCTTCAGAACAACCGCGTCCGAAGGCCCGCCGAAAGCGACCAGGGGTTTCAGAATGGTCTGTCCCTGGACTTCATGGTCGTACTGCCGGATAACCTTTTCCTTGCTGGCGATATTGTGATGGCTGAGCAGCGCCGTCAGGACAGCCGCACAATCGGGGCCGGGGGGCAGATCCGGTTTCCGGAACGGGGGCGTCTGGTAGACCGCCTTTCTTCGGATCCGGGGCAGACCGTCATACAGGAAAGAGGTCTTCAGGTTTCCAACTTCTTCCTCATTATAAAAGAGGCGCAGGATTCCGGCTCCGGTAAATTCCCCGATAAAGGTGGCTTCCACCTCTTCGGAGGCAAAGAGGGACTTTATCTTTTCCTTATTCTCCGGCGGTACCGCCAGGACCATCCGCTCCTGCGCCTCAGAAAGCCATATCTCCCAGGGAGCCAGCCCTTTGTACTTGAGCGGCACCTTATCCAGATAGACATCCGCGCCGGTCTCGCTGCCTAACTCGCCGACCGCGGAAGAGAGCCCGCCGGCCCCGCAATCGGTGATGGAGCGGAAAAGGTTTCGGTCCCGGGCCACCAACAGGACGTCCAGAAATTTCTTTTCGGTAATGGGCGCGCCAATCTGGACCACGCTGGCGGAAATTCCTTTTTTCAAACTCAGGGAAGAGAAGGTGGCGCCGTGAATACCGTCCCGGCCGGTCCGGCCGCCGATTACCAGAATCAGGTCTCCCGGTTTTACCTCCTTCTCAATCTTATCCCTGGGGATAAGTCCCAGGGTGCCGCAGTAAACCAGGGGGTTTGCGATGAAACCTTCGTCAAAAAGGATGGCGCCATTGGCGGTGGGGATACCCATACGGTTTCCGTAATCGCGCACGCCGCTCACCACTCCCTTGTAAATCCGGCGCGGGTGCAAAACGGAAGAGGGCAGTTTCTCGTAAGGATAATCAAGCGGTCCAAAGCAAAAAATATCGCTGTTGAGTATCGGCTTTGCGCCCAGACCTACGCCCAGGATGTCCCGGATGACTCCGCCGATTCCGGTCTCCGCGCCGCCGTACGGCTCCAGGGCCGAGGGGTGGTTGTGGGTCTCTACCTTGAAGGCGACCCCATACTCCCGGTCAAACTCAACCACGCCGGCGTTGTCCTTAAAAACCGAAAGGCAATAAGGTTTTTTGAGTTCTTCGGTCTCCCGGAAAAGGGTACTCTTCAAAAGGTTGTCAATTACCTCTTTCCGACCGTCCTCCTCATATTCAATGATACCGCGGAAGACCTTGTGAATACAGTGTTCCGACCAGGTCTGGGCGAGCATCTCCAGTTCAATGTCCGTGGGGTTGCGTTCCAGGCAACGGAAATGGGTCTGGATAACCTCCATCTCCTCCCGGCTTAACGCCAGCAGGCATTTCCGGCTGATTTCAACCAGGTCTGCCGGCTTCTTCCCGAGAATCGCTATTTCACGCACCATCTTTTTACAGCTCCAGAAAAGCGTGGGCAAAGAGAACCGCATCGTCCAGCAAATTCCGTACGGAAGCGTATTCGTTGGGCTGGTGAGCCGTTCCGTCCACCTTGCTCCAGACCACCGCCGGATAACCGGCCTGCCGGACAAAAGAAGCGCAGGTACCCCAGCCCACCCCTCTCGTTTTCGGCCGGACTTTCAAAACATCCCGGACCAGTTTCGCCATATCCTGAATCAAATGATTTTTCGGGTCGGTAACGGTTGCCTCTTCCTGCTGGACGACCTTAATGGTAATCTTCACCTTCCGCTCTTTTTCAACCCTCTTTTTCAACCTGTCCAGATAAGACAGAACCCCGGAAACAGGGTAACAGGGCAAGATACGGCAATCTATAAAAAAGGTGTCCGTGCCGGGAATGGTGTTTATGTTACCGACGTTCTCCAGCCGCCGGGTGGGTTCAAAAGAAGAGGCGGGTGTCTGGAACCGCCGGTCTCTCTTTCCGAACTTTTTCCGGACCTCTCCAAGCCGGCTGATAAAAGCGGAGGCGGCTTCCATCGCGTTGATGCCCTTATCCGGCATGCTGGCGTGGCTTTGCCGGCCAACCGTATCAACCCGGAGCCAGAGGAGCGATTTTTCCGCAAATTCAATCAGGGACCCGTCCGGACTGCCGCCGTCCGGGACCAAAAAAAAATCTCCTTTCTTAAAAAGACCGCGGGAGATAAGATACTTCATCCCGTAGACGCTGAGCGTCTCTTCGTCGGTAACAACCGCCGCGCAAATTTCCCTCTCCGGCATCAGTCCGAGTTTCTTCAGCGCCTTGACCGCAAAGAGGCAGGCGATGAGGTCCTGACCGTTATCTTCCGCTCCCCGTCCGTATATCCGGCCATTCTTTAATTCGGGTTTAAACGGGTCGCCCTGCCACAGGTTTTGAGCGCCGGCCGGAACAACGTCCAGGTGGGTAATAACCCATAACCGGCCGGCACGGGCATCCTTCCCCTTCAACCTGGCTACTATGTTTGGTCTGGGACCTGAAGGGCTGGGGGCGTCGTAATGAAGGACTTCGTCAAAACCGGTTTCCCGACAGATTCGCTCTACGAATCCGGCCTTTCTCTTTTCGTCTCCGCCGACGGAAATCGGGCTGACCGCCGGGATGCTGACCAAGTTCATCAGCGCTCCCGTCATTTCGCCTTCCAGTTTCCCTATTTCCAAATCAATATTCTTATCCCTTGCCATGTTTTTTCATTCCTGCATGCAGTAAGCAGGAATCCGAACATAAAATCCGGGCCTTGCCTTACGCCGCCAATTTCTTCGCCAGCCGGGCGATGCGGCTGCCCAGGGCCAGGCATTGCTTCTTTACGCGGGCGTCCGGCGCGTTAATCGCCACCGGGCCGTAATGGTCGCCGGAATAAGCGCCGGGAATTATCATTCCGTGAATGAGCAGCGCCTGCAGGATGCTCAAGACGGTCGTTTCGTTTCCGCCGCCGATGTTGGCCGCAGAACTGAAGGCGCCGCCGACCTTCCCCTCTAATTTTCCGTGAAACTTCACGCTCTCGTCCAAAAGTTTCTTTACCTCCCAGGCCGGCGCTCCGTAATAGGTAGGTGAACCGATAATTACTCCGTTGTAATCAAGCAGTTCCTCCGGCTTGACTCTTCCGACCTCCTTTAAATCAACTTCGGTGCCTTCATTCCTCACTCCCCGCGCCACGTCTTCCGCCATCTTCTTGGTATTCCCGCTGCGGGAATAGTACGTCACCAGAATCCTGACCATTTGCCGCCTCCGGTTTACAGTTTAAACTCTCCGGTATCTATCCATTCCGCCTTCAGCAGACACCACCAGTCTTCTGCCAGCCCCCGGAGAACGTAATCATACGGCAGCCAGCCGTATCCTTTCTCGCCCCATTCCCCGCCCCAGGAATTGCGAACCAGAAAACATCCCGAGGAATCGGCGGCCGGCGCCTTCATCTTATCATCATATCCGGCCGCGGCTACCGCATGCCCGCCCAGAACCTTTTCCCCAACCTGAGGAAATGGTATCCGTCCGTTTCCCGCGGACCGGGAGATGGAACTGTACACCGTAAAACCGAAAATCGGCGGAATCCCGGCGGCGATGTAAGATTTGATTATTTTCAAAAGGTCGGCCGGCGCAGTTCCCGGCGAGTCCAGCCTGAGGTATTGAATCGTCTGATAGGCCTGCGCAAAAGCATAACAGAAAGCCGGCGGTTCTGCATCAAACCCGCTTGTCTTATAGGGCCAGTACTCCTCCGGCGGAACGCCGAAAAATACCAGGGCGGCCATCGTCGTGCGCAGGAAGGCGCCGGTATCCCCGCTCTGCCGCAAAAGGTTACGGGTGGTTTTGTAAAGGAAGAGGCGCGAGGCATCCACGTGTTTCCCGAAAGCCCGGAGCTGGAAATATTCCACCGCGCCGACTCCGGCGTGGCTGGTGCAGGAACCGAGCGTTTCCTGGTCTTCAATCGGCGGGCACCAGGGGCGGAGGTCAACGGAAACCGGCAGGACTTGCCGGCCGGAACCGGAAGAAAGCCCGACCCGCCTGACCATCGCCTTAACCAGAACGTGTTCCGGAGTATAATCCCTTGCGTCCGGATAATCCGGCAGCCAGCCCATCCCCCGAACCTTGCCCATCTCCGCCATCAGCCCCTCCGTTAAAAATCAAAACCCGCAACTTAATACAAATAAATTAAATATCTTTGCGTAGGGGTCGAATTCCCGCCTGAGGCGGATCCTTGACATCCGACCCGCGGATTTGATAAATCAGGATTCCTTCAAATTATAACACCGTTAATCCTTTGAGTATAAATCCTCATATAGGATTACCGCACAAACTACGCCCCGTTCAAATCCCACAGAAAGGGAACCCGTGCAATGACCGCATTTTAACTTATGAGGTTGCCTTCTTTGATGGGGCGGTCAACGGTCAGGATGGCGAGTTTGTCGCCGTCTTTGACGGCCAGAAGCATCCCGTTGCTCTGCACGCCCCTGATGGTTGCCGGTTCCAGATTGACAAGCACGATAACCTGCTTGCCGACCAGTTCTTCGGGAGTGTAATACGGCCGGATACCGGCAACTATCTCCCTGGTTTGGGGCGTGCAGACGATTTCGCCGGTGGTCTCGTCCTTGCACTCAATATTACCCAGAAAAATCTTTAAAACGTAGAGGCGGTCTGCGCCGGGATGGGAATTAACCTCCAGCACTTTCGCCACCTTAATCTTTAACTTTTTGAAATCTTCGATGGAAACCATTCCCCCTCCCTTTCATCTCTCCCCCAGGGGAGAGAAATTAAAGGAACTGCTCAGGAAACAGGGGTGCGGTGGCGGTCAGCCAGTTCCGCAACCTTGCCCTTGTTCCAACCGCTCACTTTGGAAAAGTAGCCGGTGACCCGGGTGATATGCTCCACGTTTCTGCCCTGGTGGGTTTTGGCCAGAAGGTGGGCCAGGTCCTGGGCGGAAATAACCTCTTGAGGTAAGAATGTTTTGGTCTGGAAAGACTTGTTTTCCACCATCAGTCCCGGCACGCCTGCCTGTTCCTGTTCCCGGAAAGCGAACTCTTCCGGGTTTTGAGAAAGATACGCTACAAACTTTTGTTTCTGCATCACGGCCTCCTTTTAAAATCGTTATTTGTATGCTATGCGGCAGCAGCTTCCTTGCAGTGGGGACACTGTTCTTTTAATCCGCGTATTGTCTTGCCGCAATCAAGACAGGCGGTGAATTCTGGACTAAAAGCAATCTGCGCGTTCTGGGTATGAAGAAAAGTTTTTTTGACGAAACTAGCCAACGCCAGCGGGTCCGGGTTAGATTCACCAAGCCAAACGTGCGAAAGGGCGCCGGCTTCAATCAAGGGATGGAACAGTCCTTCCATCTTCACTTTTTCAATCGGAGAAACCGGCATGGAAACATTATAATAGGTAGAGTTGGTGTAATAAGCTGCGCCGGCATCCGGGGTTCCCTTAACCACTTTCTGCGCCTGAAGCGGAAAATGCGCCAGGTCCAGTTTTGCCATTCGGTAAGCGGTTGATTCGGCCGGGGTCTGTTCCAGCACAAACTTCATGCCCAGTTCTTTGCTGTAGCGCTGACAGGCAAGGTTAAGGTGAGCGATAACTTTCAGACCGAACCGGAGCGCTGCTTCGGATTCATGCAGTTCCTGGCCCAGATGGCTCTGCACCAGTTCGTTGAGTCCAAGCAAGCCAACCAGATAAGTTACCCGTTGCATTCTCAGATAGGTCTCCCCATCCTGCTTCATCGTAAGAAGAGCAAGCGGGCTTTTGTCTCCCAGCGCCAGAAGCCGGTTGAGGAAAACCCGTTTTTGCCGGTGCGCCTTAATTGCCAGCGAAAGCATCCGGTCCAGTTCTGTAAACAGTCGTTCCTCGCTGCCATTGGCAAGATACGCGGACCGGGGCAAATTCAGCGTTACGTTCTGCAAAGCACAAAAGCGCATCTTCCAGGGCGTAACCGCCTCGGAAAGGTCTTGTGAATTCAAAACAAAAGAAAGCCGGCAGCACTCCGAAATTTTGGCGGTCTTGCCCCGGTCAAAAACGAAATAAGTGTTGCCTTTTTCGGCGGCCACCCGGCTGATAAGCGCCAGGTAATCTTCGGCTCCATCCGTAATAAAAAGTTTGTTGGTTAGGTGGCAAAGCGGTTTGGGAAAGAAAAAGGGTCGGCCCAGACCGTCGCCTTCCAGGTAAACCTCAAAAAGAGCCCAGGCAAACTTTTGGGCCTCTTTCTGATAGTCATTATAGGTCTTACCGGTGTACTGGCCGCCGGGGCCGATAGCCGGTGTTTTGACAAAGTGGTCCGGCACCTCCCAGTAAATATTTATATCGCTGAATATCGCCTGTCCGCCACGCGCCACCGCCTGCTGGCTGTATTCGTAAATCATCATCTGGGCCAGCTGTTTAATCTCCCTGTCCGACATCCCGGTCAGGAAAGGCGCGAAGAAATAGTTAACCGCATCCCAGCCGATGGCGCCGGCAAAGTGGCCTTGAAGAGCCGCGGAGAATTTAACCATGTGGGCCAGCAGGGTCTCCGGGTGTTTCGCCGGCTTAGCAATATTAAGCGCGTTTGGCAGGGAAAGACCGTATTTCTTCACATACTCCAGCGACTGTCCGGAACAATACGGCCTGTCCACCATACCAAGATCGTGCAGATGAATATCCCCGGAGAGGTGACTGTCCGACACGTCCGGAGAAAAGACCTCCAGCAGGGCAAACTCCTTTTTGATCGCTTCCGAAAGGGAGAGGTTTGTCGCTTCCGGATTATGGGGAATATTTGCATTTTCTTTATTCGGCAGGGTTATTACCTGACGCACATCATAGAGCGGCAGACCAAGCCGCGTGTGACGCCTGCGTTCTTCTTCGTAACCATACTCGACCAGCTTGGCGTTGACCATCTCCCGGATGAGGGGTGCGGTCAGGGTCTGAGTTTTGGAGGCAACAATCTCTTCCTCTATCTCCAGGGCAATTATTTCCGCTATGTTCTTTTCAATGCCTGTTTCCCGGCAAAGCGCCTCCACAATCTTTTCCCGGCTCCAGGAAACGATGTCTTCCTGGCTGGTGCGTACAAACAAAGCCAGGTCCGTGGACTCCCGGATTTTGCCCGCTTCGGCCGCAGCCAGCTTCGTCTCTTCCGGCAGGAAACCAGCCCGGACCTGCCTGACCTTCGTTCTTTTCTGGCGGTAAATGATGTAGGCCTTGGCCGTTTTGGCGTGACCGGTTTTAATCAGGACCTTTTCTACGATATCCTGAATCTCTTCCACGGTTGGAACAGATTCGCGGAATTCCCTGTTCAGGTAGATATTAACCGCATCGGCCAGATCGTCAGCCAAGCTCCGGTCCGCGCCGCCCACCGCGGCGGCAGCCTTAAAGATCGCCTCGGCGATCTTCTCCTTCTGAAAAGGAACAACCTTTCCGTCGCGCTTCCGCACTTCTTTAATCGGTTCCATCTTTTTTTAACCGCGCCACTTCCTTCTCAAATTCAGTGATATCAGTAAACTGTCGGTAAACAGAAGCAAAACGTACGTAAGCCACCGGGTCCATCCGGGCCAGATTCTTCATAACCAGTTCGCCGACCTTGGCCGACAGCACTTCCTTTTCGTATTGACTCCGCAATTCCCCGCTGATATGTTCTACCAGATTTTCAATCTCCTGGGTGGCAACCGGCCTTTTTTCAAATGCCCGGGCGATTCCGGCATGGAGCTTAGCACGCGAAAATGGTTCCCGACGACCATCCCTTTTTACAACCATCAGGGGCTTTTCCTCTGCCACTTCGTAGGTCGTAAAACGCCGGTTGCAGGAAAGACATTCCCGACGCCGGCGGATATTTCCTCCGTCATCCGAAAGACGGCTGTCAACAACCTTATCTTCCAAGTAACCACAGAATGGGCAACGCATAAAAATATTAAACAGTAATATAGCGAATCGTAATCGAAAAAAACGATATTAACCTATATCTTGTGGTTTGTTATATTTTAAAACACAATATTTAGTCTGTCAAGTCCGAACCGGGGGCTTGAAATAATAACGCCAAAAGAGTATAATAATAAGGTGAAATTCAAACTGATTTCCAGCTTTCAACCGGCCGGCAACCAGCCGGTTGCCATCAAAATTCTGACGGACAATCTGCGGGCCAGGACAAAATACCAAACGCTTTTGGGCGTTACCGGCAGCGGCAAAACCTACACAATGGCAAGCGTCATCGCGCAAATCCAGAAACCAACCCTGGTCATATCCCACAATAAAACCCTGGCGGCCCAATTATACGGCGAATTCCGCAGTTTCTTTCCCAAAAACCAGGTCGCTTATTTTGTCAGTTACTATGATTATTATCAGCCGGAGGCCTACCTCCCGACCACCGATACCTATATTGAAAAGGACTCTTCTGTCAATGAGGATATTGAACGGCTCCGGATGTACGCGGTCAGCAGTCTTATCGCGCGGCGGGACACGATTGTGATCGCTACGGTCTCCTCCATCTATCCTTCCGGCAGCCCGGAAGACTACGCCGCCATGACCCTATATCTGACCAGGGGCCAGGAGATTGACAGCCGGGAGATCCGAAGACGGTTGCTTGAAATTCAGTATGAGCGCAATGATTTTGACCTATCCCGTGGTCGTTTCCGCGTCCGCGGCAACCGGATTGAAGTGATACCTTCTTATGAAGAAAGGGGCCTGCGGATTGAAATAGAGGCGAACCGAATCGCCGGATTGGCCTATTTTGATACGCTGACCGGCAAAGAAATCAGTCGGGAAGACGATATTTTCGTCTATCCGGCAAAACAGTTTGTCACCACCCGGCCTAAAATGGAAAAAGCGCTGGAAACTATCGAAATAGAACTACAGGAACGGCTGACGGAACTCCGGCAGAAAAGAAAACTACTGGAAGCTCAGCGGTTGGAACAACGCACAAATTATGATTTGGAAATGCTGCGGGAACTGGGTTATTGCCACGGCGTGGAAAACTATTCCCGCCACTTTGACGGCCGCCTACCCGGGAAACAGTCTTACTGCCTGCTTGACTTTTTCCCGAAAGATTTTTTGCTCATTATTGACGAAAGCCACATCAGCGTACCGCAGATTCGCGGCATGTACTTCGGAGACCGGTCCCGAAAAGAAACGCTGGTAGAATACGGATTCCGGCTTCCGTCCGCGCTCGATAACCGGCCCCTGAAATGGGAAGAGTTCCAGAAATTCATGCGTTCCGTAATCTTTGCCTCGGCCACACCCGGTGCATACGAACTGGAGCTTTCCGGCGCAAAACACCTTGGTGACAAATCACCCTGCATTGCCGAACAGATTATCCGGCCGACCGGACTCCTTGACCCGGAAATGAAAGTGAGGTCGACCACTAATCAGATTGACGACCTGCTCGCAGAGATTAAAAAAAGGACCGCGGTAAAAGAGCGGACGCTGGTTCTTACCCTCAGCAAGAATACGGCGGAAGAATTATCCGAATACCTGAAAAATCTTGGAATTAAAGTGGAATATATCCACTATGAAGTTGATACCTTCCGCCGGGTAGAAATCCTGCGCCAGTTACGGGAAGCGAAGTATGACGTACTGGTCGGCATAAACCTGCTCCGGGAGGGACTTGACCTGCCGGAAGTAAGTCTGGTGGCTATCCTGGAAGCGGATAAAGCCGGGTTTCTGCGCTCGGAAACATCCCTGATTCAGATCGCCGGCCGGGCCGCCCGCGCCGTCAACGGTAAGGTAATTCTCTATGCGGACAAAATCACAAAAGCGATGCGCCTTGCCCTCACCGAAACAGAACGTCGGCGTAAAATCCAACTGGAATATAATCGGGCGCACGATATTAAACCGGCGGCAATTAAAAAAGGAATCTACCGGGGAATCGAAGAAATACTGAATGAAACACCTAAAGTTTCGGATAAACTTTTAGCAGAAGAGATTACCGACCGGAACCTCCTGGCGGTTATCAGACGTCTGGAAAAGGAGATGCTCAAAGCATCGCGGGAACTGGATTTTGAGCGGGCCGGCCGGATAAGAGATAAAATAAAGGAGCTAAATGGCGAAAAAGAGATTGAGTTGTACCAGAAAAAAAGATAAGCTGCTGCTGGAAATATCCGCGCCGGACCTGGAAAAAAAGGTTAAGACCGCCCTGGCGGAAGATATCGGTTCCGGTGACGTAACCGGCCGGTTGATACCGGAATCAGCGATGGTAACGGCGGAAATTATATCCGGAGAAAAAGGAATAATCTCCGGCTTGCCGCTGGCACAACTGACCTTTTCCTCGCTGGACAAAAGGCTGGAATTTAAATGCCTCACGGAAGACGGGCAGGAAGTATCTCCGGGAGAAAAGGTGGCGGAAGTGTCCGGTTCGGGACGTTCCATTCTTACGGCGGAACGCACCGCTTTAAACTTCTTAAGCCGGCTCTCCGGAATCGCAACCCTGACTGCAAAATTTGTGAACGAAGTTCACGGA
Organism: Candidatus Omnitrophota bacterium; assembly: GCA_043826355.1. Classification (GTDB taxonomy): domain Bacteria; phylum Ratteibacteria; class UBA8468; order MWAK01; family MWAK01; genus JAHJUB01. The sequence continues at coordinate 13,468 of JBDRQI010000035.1, read as the reverse complement.
ACAAAGGTCCAGATCTGCAACACCCGCAAAACAACGCCTACCATGCGGCCGCTGGAAAAATACGCGGTCAGGTCAGGTGACGGAAAAAATCACCGCTCCGGATTGTTTGACGGAATTTTGATTAAAGATAATCACATCTCCGTCTTGGTGAAAATCGGGATAGCGGCCGATCGAACCGAAGCGATTATCTCCCTGATTAAAGAAGCGCGTTCCTTCATGCGGACTCTTTTGTCTACCCGACGCGAAGAAATACGGGGAATTGAAGTGGAAGTCGAAAACCGGGCAGAAGCGTTTGCCGCGGCAAAAGCAGGGGCAACCATAATCATGCTGGATAACTTCAAACCGGATGCAGTCGCCAAAATCATACCGGAATTGAAACAATCCGGCTACAAGGGAAAGATTGAGGTTTCCGGAGGAATCAACCCGGAAAACGTAAAGGCGTACGCCCGGTCCGGCGCCGACATCATCTCTATCGGCCAGCTGACCCACTCGGCGCCTTCCCTGGATTTCTCCCTGGAAATAAAATAAAAAGATGGAACTGGTGGTTGTAACCGGCAATCGCAAAAAACTCAAGGAAATTCAGACAATACTTTCCGGAAAGTTATTGCGCATCCGGTGCCTGGCTGACTTTCCCAAAATATCGGAGCCCCCGGAGGACGAAAAAACCTTTGCCGGGAATGCCGTTTCTAAAGCAAAATACTATGCCAAAGAACTGGGCCGGACGGTCCTGGCCGAGGATTCCGGCCTTGAAATCAACGCCCTGGACGGAAAACCCGGTGTCTATTCCGCCCGGTTCGCCGGTCCGGGAAAACAAGACGCCGACAACATCGCCGCGGTATTGAACCTGATGAAGGAGGTACCGATGCCAAAACGGCAGGCTTCTTTCACGTCGGTGGCCTGCATAGCCACACCGGAAGGTAAAACGTTTCTCTTTGAAGGAAGGAGGAACGGGTTTATTGCACTGAAGCCGGCCGGGAAAAACGGTTTCGGATACGACCCCATTTTCTTTCTGCCGGAATTGAAAAAAACGTTTGCGGAACTTTCTCCACGGCAAAAAAACGCCCTGAGCCACCGGAGCACCGCCCTGGAAAAAGTCCGGAATTTCCTGAATTCTTTCTAAAAAATCTTGGAGCGGTTAAAATATAGTGCCCCGATCCTATGTTAAACAAAATATTGTTATTTGTCGGCGGCCTGGTTTTAGGCGGAATTGCGGTCTGGCTGATGCACAGCCGGAAATTATCCGAATCGGAAAATCAGGCGGCGTCCGCCGAAAGCGCCGGCCGCGAACTGCGGCTCCAGCTTCAGCAAAAAGAAGCGCAGTCCGTCCGGTTGCAGACGGAACTCACAAAAGAGCAAGCGGACCGGGTTGCCGCGGAAACCCAACTGGCCGCAGTCCAGGTAAACCTGGAGGAGCAAAAAAAATTACTTTCCGAGGCAACCGCTAAATTAACCGATACCTTTCACGCGTTATCCGCGGAAGCGTTGAAAAGCAACAACCAGGCGTTTTTGGACCTGGCGAAAAAAACCCTGGAGAATTTGATTACCGAATCCAAGGGTGACCTGGGGAAACGCCAGGAGGCGATTGACGGAATAGTGAAACCGCTTCGGGAAACGCTCAAGCGCTACGAAACCCAGCTTCACGAAATGGAGAATCTCCGCCACAAAGACCACGGAACTTTAACCCGGCATCTGGACGACCTGCAGAAGACGCAGAATTCGCTGCAGAAAGAGACCGGGGCCCTGGTCACGGCGCTCAAGGCGCCGCAGGTGCGGGGCCGGTGGGGTGAAGTTACCCTGCGCCGGGTGGTGGAAATGGCCGGAATGTCTCAGTACTGTGATTTCGAAGAACAGCCCTCGATGGATACCGAGGAAGGCCGGAGGAGACCGGATTTAATCGTGAAGTTGCCGGCCGGCCGGACCGTCGTGGTAGACGCCAAGGTGCCGTTGAAAGCATACATGGAAGCCATTGAGGCGCAAAGCGGAGAAGCGCGGGACGCCGCCTTTTCCCGCCATGCGGAAGCAGTCCGTAAATACATGAAAGACCTGGGTTCTAAATCATACTGGAACCAGTTCAACCCCAGTCCGGATTTTGTCGTCCTCTTCCTGCCCGGCGAATCATTCTTCAGTGCGGCCCTGGAACAGGACCGCCAGTTGATGGAAGACGGCATCGCCGGCGGAGTGGTCCTGGCCACACCCACCACCCTGATTACCCTTTTGAGGACGGTTGCCTATACCTGGCAGCAGCAGGATGTTTCTGAAAACGCGCAGCGCATCTGGGAAACCGGTCAGGAGTTGTTTGAAAGAATCACCAAGTTTGCAGAACATCTGGCCGGAATCCGGAAAGGTCTAAACGATGCGGCAAACGCCTACAATGCCGCGCTCGGGTCTTGGGAGAGCCGGCTCTTGCCCGGTTTGAGAAAATTGAAAGAACTGGGCGCCGTATCCGGCGGGAAAGAATTGCCGGAAGCGGGGCCGGTTGACACCGCCTTAAGGGAACTGCCGGAAAAATCTTAGGTGGAGGTAAATAATGGAAAAGATAACGCTCGGCGAGGGAATTTACTGGGTCGGCATAATTGACTGGAACCTGCGCGAATTCCACGGTTACCGCACCGGACGCGGCAGCACCTACAATTCTTATCTCATTCTGGATAAAAAAAGATGCGTGGTGGATACGGTCAAAACACCGTTTACCTCTGAGTTTATCGCAAAAATAAAGGAGTTGACAACTCTGGAAGAGATTGATTACATCGTTTCCAACCACCTGGAACTGGACCACGCCGGAGCGGTGGCGGAACTGGCTAAAGCCTGCCCAAAAGCAAAAATATTGGCGACCGGTCAGTGGATTGAAGGCGCCGAAAAGTATTTCGGCCCAGGCCTTCCGGTCCAACAGGTCCGCACCGGAGATAAAATCCCGCTGGGAAAAAACACCCTGACCTTTATTGAAGCGCCGATGCTCCACTGGCCGGACAGCATGTTCACCTACCTCGCGGAGCAGGAGATTTTAATGCCCAACGACGCCTTCGGTCAGCACTACGCAACCAGCCGGCGCTTTGATGACCAGGTGCCGGAACCTGTCCTGATGGAAGAAGCGCTCCGTTATTTCGCCAACATCCTGCAGCCGTTTTCACCGCTGATTCTTAAAATGATTGCCAGAATCACCGAGATGCAACTCAAATTCAAAGTGATTGCTCCCAGCCACGGCATCATCTGGAGGCAGGCGCCGGCAAAGATTATCAATGCCTACCGGAGCTGGGCCGAAGGCGAGGCGAACCGGGAAGCGGTTATCGTATACGACACGATGTGGGGAAGCACCGAAATTATCGGCCGAAAAATGGCCGAAGGAATAATGAAAGAGGACGTACCGGTTTCAATTCTGTCTTTAAAAGAAAATGACCCCGGTGACATCATCGCCGCCATTTTCAAAGCAAAGGCGGTTGCCCTGGGATCGCCGGTGCTGAACAACCTTCCCTTTCCGGAAATGGTAAAACTCTTTACCTTTTTGAAAGGATTGAAACCGAAAAACAAGATCTGGGCCTTATTCGGTTCCTACGGCTGGAATAAAGGAATTCTGCCCCAGTTCGGCGAAGAGATCAAATCCGCCGGGCTGCAGATGCCGCTGCCGGTCTTTGAAACCAGATTCCGGCCCGGCCCGGAAGAGAAAAAAGCCGCGCAGGAATTTGGCCGGGAGTTGGCGAAATTAATAAAAGGAAAAAATGGATAAAGCGGTTGGGATTGATTTGGGCGGCACGTTTATCAAGTTCGGACTGGTTGGAAAAGACGGCTCCATCCTGAAACAGGGCCAGAAGGAGAGCGGCGGCGAAAAGGGGAGGGGAGAGGTTTTGTTCCGGATGGAAGAAGCGATTAAAAAAGCGCTTTCCGGAGCCAAACTTTCTGAGATTAAAGGTATCGGCATCGGAACGCCGGGCCTGGTAAACAGCGCCGGGTCTGTTTTTATGGCGCCGAACCTGCCGGACTGGAACAACATCCCTCTGGCTAAAATCTTCCGGGAAAAATTCAGACTGCCGGTCAAAGTTGAAAATGACGTCAACACCATTACTTGGGGAGAATACCTTTTCGGCGCCGGAAAAGGTTTCCATACCATCGTTTGTATCACGCTGGGTACCGGCCTGGGCGGCGGGGTAGTGGTGGATGGAAAACTACTCAGGGGCGGAAATTATTCCGCGGTGGAACTGGGACACATAACCATCAATGCCAAAGGCCCGCGCTGCGGTTGCGGAAACAAGGGGTGTGTGGAGAGTTACGTCGGGTCGGCCCACATCGTGGCCAGGGTGAAAAAATATTTAAAAAAAAACTCTTCAATTATTCCGAAACTGGTCGATAACGACCTGAAAAAAATTACGCCGAAGGTTATTTCGGAGGCCTACCGGAAGGGAGACCGGGTGGCGGCCAAAATCTGGAAAGAAACCGGCGCAGACGTCGGCGTAATGCTGGCCGACCTGGTGAACATCTTCAACCCGGAAGCGATCATCATCGGCGGCGGGGTGGCCCAGGCAGGCAAACCGCTCTTCAACGCCATCAAAAAAGAGATTATAAAACGCGCTTTTCCGCTCTTAAGCAAAAATATCAAGATATTACCCGCATCCCTTGGTCAGGAGAGCGGCATCAAGGCCGCCGCCGCGCTGATTTTTCAAGATGGAAAATATCGTCGCTGAAATCCAGGACTGGCAAAAGAAACGGAACGCAGTTATCCTGGCCCATAATTACCAGCCGGCAGAAATCCAGGAAATCGGTGATTTTCTCGGCGACTCCCTGGACCTTTCCCGAAAAGCGTCCCGGGTGGAAGCGGAGGTGATTGTCTTCTGCGGGGTGCGTTTTATGGCGGAAACCGCCAAAATACTTTCTCCGCAAAAAACGGTCCTTATGCCGGATATTGACGCCGGCTGTCCGTTGGCCGACATGGTCACGCCGGATGACATCCGCAAACGCCGGGCCGAATATCCTTCGGCGGCGGTGGTTACTTACATCAACTCTTCGGTGGAGGTTAAAGCCGAAAGCGATTATATCTGCACGTCCTCAAATGCGCTGCAATTGGTCCAACAGATTCCGGAGGAAACCGTCCTCTTCTTTCCCGACCAGAACCTGGGCGATTTCATCCGGGAAAAAAGTTCCAAAAAAATGGTCCTCTGGCCCGGCTATTGCCCAACCCACATGGTCTTCCTGCCAACCGAATTGGCGGCGCTGAAAAAAGAACACCCCGAAGCAATTTTGATGGTACACCCGGAATGCCGCCGGGAGATACGCCATATGGCCGACCTGGTCCTCTCCACCGGCGGTATGGTTAAGTGGGTAAAGGAGAACAACCCTAAAGAAGTCATTGTTGGAACCGAAATCGGAATGATTCACCGGTTGCAGCGGGAGAATCCACAGATTACTTACATTCCCGGCTCAGCCCGGGCGTCCTGTCCCAACATGAAAAAAATAATTCCGGAGAAAATACTCTGGAGTTTAAAGGAATTGAAGCCGGCCATAATCGTCCCGGCCGAAATTGCCGGGCGCGCCCGGGTGGCCCTGAACCGTATGCTAAAATATTAAGAGTCTACCGTAGAGTAAAACGGTGCCGCAGTGTTATCTGCCGCGCAAAAGGAGAATGGGGTGAATAAAAACGGAGCGCTGGGTTGCGGAATTTTATCCGGACTCTGCCGGATACGTCTGGCAAAGACCAAAAGAATTTCCAGTTACGATGTCACCGGACGAAACGCGGATTCTTGTAGATTCGAACCAGGCGAAAAGAAGGTCCTGGCGGAAATAGACGGGCCAGGATGCATAACCCACATCTGGATGACTCAGTGCGGAGAACCTTTCCTCTACCGGGAAGTGGCATTGAATATTTGCTGGGACGGCGAAAAAAATCCCAGCATCAATGTTCCCCTGGGCGATTTTTTTTGCTTAGGCCATTCCCTGGTCAACTCCTTCTGTTCCTTGCCTTTCACCGCCTCCACCGCCAGTCCTTATAAGTTTGGGGCCGGCTGCGCCTTAAACTGCTACCTGCAGATGCCTTTCCGCAGACACGCCCGGATCGAAATGGTCAACGGGAGCAAACACGCTTACAATCAATATTTTTACGTGGATTACGAAACCTACGACGGAAAAATTGATGATGATATCGCCTATCTCCATGCCCAGTGGCGCCGGGAAAACCCGACGCCGGGCTGGAATCCGGAAGTCTGCGTCAACACGATAGAGGCGGACGTCGCCAATAAGGGTAATACAGCACAATTAAATAATTACGTAATTGTTGAAGCGAGCGGAATCGGTCACTACATCGGCTGCAACCTTTCGGTAACCAACCTCCACGGCACCTGGTGGGGCGAGGGCGACGATATGATTTTCGTCGACGGCGAGCGATGGCCGCCTTCCCTGCACGGTACCGGCAGCGAGGATTATTTTAACCAGGCCTGGGGCATGCAGGAAAATGCCTTTTTATTAAACGGTTCCTCCATCTTTGAGGGTAAATCAGTTATCGGCCGCATCCCATGGGACGGTGCGAACCACAACCGGTTTGCCGGCGGTTATCAGACCTCTTATGTTTTTCACTTAACCAATCCGGTTCATTTCAAAAAATCGCTCAAAGCCACCATCGAGCACGGCCACGCCAACCACACCGCCAACGACTACTCCAGCACCGCCTACTGGTATCAGTTGGAACCCCACCAACCATTTGACCTCCTGCCGGTGGAAAAGAGACTGCCGCTCCTGCTTAAGTTCGATAATCCCGCGGAACGACAGGCCGCGAAGCGAAAAACGGTCATCACTCCGGAGATGAAAGAGATGAAAGGAAATTTAAAAAATAGCAGGTAAAAGGAGGAAAATGGATAAAGTAAAAATCGGCTTTATCGGCACCGGTGGCATCGCCAACGCCCACCTGAACAACCTGGCACGGATGGAAGACGTGGAAATCACCGCGTTATGCGACCTTGTTAAAGAAAAAGCCGAAACCGCCGGTCAAAAGTTCGGCGGAAAGATCTATCTTGATTACCGCCAGATGCTGGAAAAAGAAAAGATAGATGCTCTCTATATCTGCGTACCGCCTTTCGCACACCAGGACCAGGAACTGATCGCCTGTCAGAAAAAGATTCCGTTCTTTGTGGAAAAACCGGTTACTCTCTCTGTGAAAAAAGCGGAAGAGATTGAAGCGCAGGTCAGGAAATCCGGCGTCATAACCTCGGTCGGTTACGTACTTCGCTATATGGACATCGTGGAAAAAACCGCCAAACTCCTTTCCGGCCGCTCCCTGGGCCTGATTACTGGCTCCTATTACGGAGAAGTTCCGGGCCGAAACTGGCTGATTAAAAAGAAACAGGGCGGCGGACAGCTGGTGGAACAGGCAACCCACATCGTAAACCTGATGTTGTTTTTCGGCGGAGAAGTTACCGAGGTTTACAGCCAACCGTTTTCCGGAATAATCAACAGACGCATCCCCGACTACGAAGTGGAAGACGCCAGCGCTACCATCTTCCGGTTTGCCAACGGCACGATTGGCAGCATCAACTGCACCTGGCTCGCTTTTGGCTTTAAGTCCTCTCTTGGCATCGTAACCGACGGCCTCCAGGTAGACTGGAATCCAATTACCACGATGCAGGTAATCACCGCGGAAAAAAAAGAAGAGTACGCGGTAAAAAATGATTTTAGTTTCAACGAACACCGGGCTTTCATCAATGCCGTAAAGACCGGAAACAAAAACTCGATTCTTTGCGATTACAGCGAAGGCCTAAAAACATTAAAGGTAACTCTGGCCGCCGTAAAATCAATGGAAACCGGAAAACCGGTTAAGCTCTGACCGGAAAAAAGAGGATGAAGTATTTACTGATAATCGGTGACGGGATGGCGGATTACCCTATTCCGGAACTGGACTGGAAAACGCCCCTGGAAACAGCGGCGACACCCCACCTGGATTCTCTCGCCCGAAACCAGGCAATTATGGGGATGGTACGAACAATTCCCAGGGGTGTAAAAGCGGCCAGTGACACCGCCTTCCTGTCTATCCTGGGATGTGACCCCAGGGAATATCATCCGGGAAGAGGACCGCTGGAAGCAATCAACCTGGGCATAGACCTGCACGACGGAGAGATTGCCTTTAGGGTCAACCTGGTCACGCTCAGCGAAAACAAGATGGCCGACTATTCCGCCGGGCACATTACCGATGAAGAAGCGGCCACCTTAATTACTTTTCTCCAGAAAAATTTCAGCCCGGAGGAAATTCTCTTCTATCCGGGCAAAAGTTACCGCAATATAATGGTATTTAGAAAACCCGTTTTTAACTGGCGGAAATCAATTACGGTTCCGCCGCATGATATTCTCGACAAAACTGTCACCGCATACCTTCCCAAAGGGGACGGAGATAAAATCCTGTTTAATCTCATGGAAAAAGCGGGCAGTCTTCTTCTAAACCATCCCATCAACAAAACCAGGGTGGACCTGGCGGAAAATCCGGCCAACAGTATCTGGCCTTGGGGACAGGGTGAAAAAGCCCAGCTCCCGCTCTTCCGGGACAGGTTCCACCTGGAAGGGGTTACGGTTTCAGCGGTGGATATCGTCAAGGGCATCGGCAAAGCGGTCGGACTGGAAGCCATTAACGTTCCCGGCGCCACCGGTTATCTTGACACCAACTACCAGGGAAAGGTTGACGCGGCAATCACCGCATTAAAAACGGTGGATTTTGCCGTCCTTCACATTGAAGCGCCGGACGAGACCAGCCACAGTGGAGACACAAAACTCAAGATAAAAGCAATTATCGATTTTGACCGGAAAGTAGTCGGTCCGGCAGTTTCAGCCCTGCAGGCGGAGTTCCCGGAATACCGGGCGATGGTCATGTCCGACCATATCACCTCTTTGCGCCAAAAAACCCATACGCCGGACCCGGTGCCTTTTCTCATCTCCGGAACCGGAGTCAACGGAAAAGGCGCTCCGGTCTTTTCGGAAAAACAGGCGGCGGCCAGTCGCATCTACGTAAAAGAGGGTTGGAAAATTATAGACTTATTCTTAAACCTGTGGCCAAAATAATCATTGGAGCGGGTTCCAACCTCGGCAACCGGCGCCAAAATATTCAACAAGGGTTGAAGCATCTGGCTGAATCCGGAGTCAAAATAATTAAAATTTCCTCGTATCTTAAAAACCCGGCGGCAGAGGGAACAGCCGGAGGAGAATTCCTGAACGCCGCGGTCCTGGCGGAAACAGACCTGGAACCGGAACCTCTCCTGATGCTGCTCCAAGATATCGAGAAAAATTCCGGAAGGCCCCAGCCGCACCAACCGAAAGAAACAAGAAGTCTGGACTTTGACATTATCTATTACGCCGACCGCATAATTGACAAACCGGGATTACAAGTACCGCATCCCAGGCGGCTGCAACGTCGGTTTGTGATGACGCCGGCGGCCGAGGCGGCGCCTGATTTCTACGACCCGGTCCTGAAAAAAAGACTGAAAGACGTAGTGCGACACTTTCAGGGTCGCTAAAATTGTAGGCTTGATTCATCAAGCGCGCTCAAATTTATGATTATCATTTCCAAAACAGCGGATTTACAGAAACACCTGTCCGCCATCCGTAAAACCGGCAGAAAAATCGGGTTTGTGCCGACCATGGGCGCACTCCATGAAGGCCACCTGGCGCTTATCCGCGCCTGCCGTAAAGAAAAGCTGTTCTGCGTAGTCAGTATCTTTGTCAACCCGACCCAGTTTGGACCGGCAGAGGATTACCGGAAATATCCGTGTAACCTGAAAAAAGACGTAAATCTGGCGGAAAAAGCCGGCGCCGACCTTATCTTTACTCCGACCGCAAAACAGATATACCCGGCCGGATATCGGACCTTCGTAGAAATAGCAGAACTTTCTAAAAGATTGTGCGGAAGATACCGGCCCGGCCACTTCCGTGGGGTAACTACCGTGGTTCTTAAATTTTTTAATCTGATTCAACCGGACAAGGCCTATTTCGGATGGAAAGATGCCCAACAGTTAATAATCATCAAAAAAATGGCGCAGGACCTTAACCTTCCGGTGGAAATTATCGGCGTCCCCACGGTCCGGGAACCGGATGGTTTGGCAATGAGTTCCCGCAACGTTTATCTTTCTCCCACAGAAAGAAAAACCGCGTCGGTTTTATATCAAACCCTCTTGCAGATTAAGAACGATTGCGAAAAACGCGGAAGGAATTTGAGGGAGTCTCTGAAAGAAGGAGAAACCCGTCTTAAGAAAAACCGTTTTATTAAATTGCAGTATCTTGAAGCGGTTGGCCAAAATACCTTGGAGCCGCCGGAAAATACGGGGGATGAAATTCTGGTCGCAATCGCGGTTTTTCTCGGCTCCACCCGTTTGATTGACAATATAATAATCCATGTCGGAAACAGATAAATATTTTAAAAAAGTACTCTATTTAGCGGCCAAGGGAAAAGGACTGGTAAGTCCAAACCCGTTGGTGGGGGCGGTGTTGGTAAAAAACAACCGGATTATTGGAGAAGGTTACCACCGTTATTTCGGTGGGGACCACGCAGAGATAGACGCCCTGAAAAATTTGACGGAGTCTCCGGAAGGAAGCACTCTCTACATTAACCTGGAACCGTGCTGTCATTTCGGAAAAACACCGCCCTGCACTGAAGCGCTGATTAAAAACCGCATCAAAAAAGTGGTGGCTGCAATGGCTGACCCAAACCCTGCGGTCTCCGGCCGGGGGTTTAAAGAACTGCGCAAAGCCGGAATCGAAGTAGAAATCGGACCGCTGGAAAAAGAAAGCCGGGAGATTAACCAACCGTACCTCACCCGACTAAAGGAGCGACGGCCGTTTATCGCTCTGAAGATTGCCCAGAGTCTTGACGGTAAGATTGCCACGCACACCGGCCAATCAAAATGGATAACCGGGGAGAAAGCGAGAACATTCGGCCGCAGACTGCGTTTTGAATATGACGCAATCCTGGTGGGCATCAATACCGTCTTAAACGACAAACCTTCCCTGAACTACCGGACGGCTGGGATAACCCGGGATCTCCTGGCCCGCAAACGTTACCTTAAGATAATCCTGGACAGCGAAGCACGGCTTCCGCTGCAGACAAAAATATGGGAAGAAGCGAGTAGGGTAGTGGTTGCCGTGACAAAGAAGGCGCCGGCCGGCCGCTTGCGTTGCCTGGAAAAAAAGGGCGCCCAAATTCTCGTTGCCGGCAGTCAAAAAGTAAACCTGAAAAAGTTACTGGGTTTTCTTTACAACCAGGAGGTCGGTTCCATCCTGGTGGAAGGAGGTGCGGCCACGAACGGTTCTTTTATTGACGCCGGGCTGGTGGACCGGGTTTATTTTTTCCAGGCACCCTTAATAATCGGAGGTGAGGAGGCAAAAACTTCAATCGCCGGAAAGGGCTTCCCGTCCCCGGATTCCGCCCTTCATCTCCGCCTTGAATCAACCAGACAATTTGACGCCGACCTTTTATCCGTTTACGGCACGGAAAAAAGATAACTGTTTTTTGTGGGGTCATCTCTCCCTTTTACAACTTTTTTATTGTTATTCCCCTCTTCTTATGCTATCATAAAACCATATGTTTACCGGAATTATTGAAGAAATTGGAAAGGTAAAAGGGATTATCGGGAAAAAGGGCGCTCTGACCCTGGAAAACTCTTTTCCCGACCTCCGGGCCGGAGAGAGCGTAGCGGTTAACGGCGTCTGCCTCACCGTCATCCGGACGGAAAAAAAACTGGCCTCGTTTGAACTTTCCCCGGAAACCCTGAAAAAAACCGGCCTGGGAAAACTGAAAATCGGTCAACCGGTCAATCTGGAACGGGCGCTTCGCCTGGGCGACCGGATTGGCGGCCACCTGATAACCGGACATATCGACGGAAAAGGTAAAATTTTAACTGTCAGAAAAACCGGCACCGGCAAAGAAATGACCGTTCTTTTCCCGGCGGAAATTAAAAAATACCTGGCCGTCAAGGGTTCCGTGGCAATCGACGGTATCAGCCTTACCATATCCGGTCTTTCCGGAAACCGGCTTTCCGTCACGCTGATTCCTTATACTTTAAACAAAACCAGCCTTGGAGAAAAACGGGTGGGTGACGAGGTGAACCTGGAAGTTGACATTATCGCGAGATACCTAAAATGAGGATTTTTGTAGGTTTTATGTACCGCAGATGGATACGATTGAAAGGGTTGTTTCGGATTTAAAAACCGGGAAGTTCGTAATCCTGGTCGACGACGAAAACCGGGAAAACGAAGGAGACCTGCTCCTGTCCGCGGAAAAGGTTACGCCGGCCGCTATTAATTTCATGGCTTCGCAGGCCAGGGGTTTAATTTGCGTGGCGATGGAAGAAGAACAACTGGAGAAACTCGGTTTAAAACCGATGGTTGCAGACAATACCGCGTTACATGGAACTTCTTTTACCATTTCAGTAGATGCCAGAAAGGGCGTTGCCACCGGTATCTCAGCGGCAGACCGGGCGAGAACCATCAAGGCCCTGATCTCTCCGGGAACAAAACCCGAAGACCTGGCAATGCCCGGCCACATCTTCCCGCTGCGCAGTCAGAAAGGAGGCGTTCTGGTCCGGGCCGGCCATACCGAAGCAGGCATGGACCTGATGAAGATAGCCGGACTTTACCCGGCGGCGATTATCTGTGAAATAATGGCCGAAGACGGCCGGATGGCCCGGCTGCCGGAATTAAGGAAGATAGCCGCCAAACAACGGTTTTCGCTGGCTTCGGTAGCCGACATAATCGCTTATCGCCGTAAAAAAGAGCGACTGGTATCCAGGATTTTGAAGGTAGAACTGCCGACGCCATACGGTAGTTTTGCGCTCAACCTGTACAAGTCCCTGCTGGACGAAAAATACCATCTTGCCTTAACCATGGGAGACCTGCGCCTGAAGAGTAAAAGAAAGAGTATCCTGGTCAGGGTCCATTCCCAGTGCCTGACCGGAGATATATTTCACTCTCTGCGCTGCGACTGCGGGGAACAACTACACCGCGCTCTGGAGATGATCGCCCGGGAAGGAAACGGAGTATTATTATACATGCGGCAGGAAGGGAGGGGCATCGGTCTCATCAACAAACTGAAAGCATATGAACTCCAGGAAAAGGGACTGGATACGGTGGAAGCCAACCTGGCGCTCGGTTTTTCGGAAGACCTGCGCGATTATGGAATCGGCGCGCAAATCCTGAAAGATTTGGGACTCTCCCAAATACGTCTCCTGACCAACAATCCCAAAAAGATTGTCGGGCTGGCCGGATACGGGATTGAAGTTACGGAGAGAATTCCGATCGAAATACCGGCCGGCCGACATAACCGGAGGTATCTCAAGACTAAAAAAGACAAGATGAAACATTTGCTAAATATTTAAGGTCACTGCTGTCCGGTTGTTTATAAACCAAAACGGTGAAAACCTATGTCCTGCAATGGATTGAATGCCATTGAATTCGTAAACGACTTGAATTCGCCTGTAGAATATAGCCACTCTATACCAACCAAAGGAGCGGCTAATGT
>JBDRQI010000034.1:0-37241 GCA_043826355.1 Candidatus Omnitrophota bacterium | reverse complement strand
CCGGCAGCGTATCCGGAGAATGCCGGTTTTGCCTTGAATCCGGCCCCGTATGTTTTTCGCATCCCCCTCCTCCTGTCGTGTTATCCTGATATATGTTAAAATATGCCCATCAGGGTTCCGCCGGTTTCCGGTTTCCGGGGGAAACTTCAAAGATACCCGCATTTGCTTCAAAACCAATGATAGCGCTAAATTACCAAGAGTTGTCTCCACAAGTCAGCGCGATTGGTGTGACATGGAAAGTCTACAAAAATTCGGCGGCCCGGAAAGGGCCGCACTGGATTAATGAAACTACGCGACCTATTAGAAGGGCTGGCGGTAAAGAAAGTTCTTCCGCCTTCTGAAAATCCGGAAATCACCGGACTGACGATTGACAGTCGGAAAGTTCGGCCCGGCTATCTTTACGTTGCGATTATTGGTGAAAAAGACGATGGCCATCGTTATTTTCCGGAAGCGCTGGAGCGCGGGGCCAGGGCAATTTTAACCCAGACTGATTTTGAGTCAGCCGGCCGGGCGGTAACCGTGGTTGTGGAGAATACCAAAAAGGTTTTGCCGGAGTTGACCGGACGTTTTTACCGCTACCCGGCACAGAAGTTGCGGATAGTCGGCGTGACCGGCACAAACGGTAAGACTACCACCACCTATTTAATTGAAAGCGTCATCGCGGCCGCCGGAAAAAAATCCGGCGTAATCGGCACTATTAACTATCGGGTGGCTGACCGCCAGGTGCCGGCTCTCAATACCACGCCGGGACCGCTGGAACTCCAGGAAATTTTCAGCCAGATTGTAGAAGCTAAATGCCGCTATGCGGTTATTGAAGTTTCTTCGCACGGCCTTGCCCAGGGTCGGGTCAGCGGTCTTCCTTTTGACGTCTGTCTCTTTACCAACGCCACCTCTCACGAACACCTTGATTACCACAAAACCTTTCGCAACTACCTGGCTGCAAAGGCCAGTCTTTTTTCGCATTACCTGGCTGAGAGCGCTAAGGAAAATCGGGTGGCGGTTATCAATCGTGACGACCGGGCGGCCCGGTATTTTTACCGTTCGGTTCCCAGTGGTGTCCGGCTTATCAGTTACGGGTTTCGTCCCGGCGCCACAGTCCGGGGTTTTGGTCTGGTTTTAGAGGAAGACGGTCTTTTTTTCCGCGTCCGGACGCCGATGGGGGAAACGGAAATTAAGGTAAAAATGCCGGGGCGGCATAACGCCTATAACGCATTGGCCGCACTTGCTTTTGGAGTTGGTGAGGGGATGCCTCTCCAGACCATTCGGCAGGGAATTGAAGAATTAAAAGTGGTGCCGGGCCGTTTTGAAGAGATAGAAACAGGGCAGGGCTTCCGGGTGGTGGTTGATTACGCCCATACCGACATCGGACTGAAAAACCTTTTGATGACTGCGCGCGCGGTCCGGAAGGCATCGGAAGAAAAGCCGGGCCGTATTCTTCTGGTTTTCGGTTGCGGCGGAGACCGGGATAAGAGCAAGCGGCCCAAAATGGGCCGGATCGCCTCTGCCGGCGCCGATTACTTTATCCTTACCTCTGACAACCCGCGCAACGAGGAACCGTCCGCCATTATTGGTGACATTTTAGCCGGAATTCTCTCTTCCCGGCGCAGCCGATACGAGATAATTCCGGACCGCGCCGAGGCGATTCACCGGATTATCTCTTTAGCGGAAAAAGGGGACATCGTTTTAATCGCCGGCAAGGGCCACGAAACCTACCAGATTTTGAAGGATACCGTCATTCCCTTTGACGACCGGCTGGTTGCCGGCAAACTCCTTTCTGAAAAGTAGAATGAAGATTGTCATTGCGCCGGATTCGTTTAAAGAGAGTATTACCTCGCTGCGGGCTGCCCAGGTCATCAAAAAAGGTCTAAGCCGGGCTTTACCTTGCGTAAAATACCTTTTACTGCCGGTTTCCGACGGCGGGGAAGGCTTGGTGGAGGTGCTTTCTTCCGCGCTGGGCGGCCGTAAGGTTTGGTGCGGCGTTTCCGACCCGTTGGGTCGTCCGGTCCGCGCCTCGTTTTTAATTTTACCGGACGGTGCGGCAACCCATAATGCCCCCAAGACTGCGGTGGTTGAAATGGCGCAGGCCAGCGGTCTTTCTTTACTCAAGCCTTCGGAGCGCAATCCTCTCCCGACCTCAACTTACGGAACCGGCCAGTTGATAGCGGACGCTCTTAAGAATGGTGTTGAGCGCGTTATCGTGGGAGTCGGCGGCAGCGCAACCGTTGACGGCGGTCTGGGCATGGCCAGGGCGCTGGGTGTCAGGTTTCTGGATAAGAGCGGCGCGGAAATCTCTGAGGGCGGCGGCGGTCTGGGAAAACTGTCCAGGATTGACCTTTCCGGTTTGAACCCGGCGGTGAAAAAGACCGAAATACTGGTTGCGTCCGATGTTACCAATCCGCTTGTCGGCAAGGACGGCGCCGCCAATACTTTCGGCCCCCAGAAGGGCGCGACACCGGAACAGGCAAAAATTCTGGACAGGAACCTTGCTTTTTTTGCCCGTATCATCCGCCGTGATTTAGGAAAAGAGGTGTCTCTTTTAGCGGGAGGCGGCGCCGCCGGCGGATTGGGCGCCGGTCTTTCCGCATTTCTGGGCGCGGAAATCAAAAGCGGGATTGACCTGGTGCTTGACCTGCTGAATTTTTCCGGGAAGGCGAAGGATGCGGATTTGATCGTTACCGGCGAGGGCAGGATTGACGGTCAGGTTAAGTTTGGCAAAGCCCTGTTTGGTCTGGGAAAAACCGCTCAAAAACTAAAGATACCCCTGATTGCTTTTTGCGGTTCTTACAGCCAGGACGCGTTGAAACTGCATTCTTCCGGCATTACCGCATTTTTTTCCATTCTGCCCGGACCCTGCCGTCTTCCGGAGGCGACGGAAAAGGGAGAAGAATTTTTGTTGTCAACCAGTACTGAAATCGGTTTTCTTTTGAAGAGTTGCCGGCAACACTAATCCAGATGGAAAAGATAACCGTAAAAGAACTCCTGGAATGGACCGGCGGTTCGTTGAAACGGGGACGAAAAGATTTTGTGGTTCGCTCTATTTCAATTGACACCCGCACCCTTAAGCGGGGGGATTTTTTTATCCCGATTGCCGGAAAAAACTTTGACGGGCATCACTTTATGGCTGCGGCCGCTGCTAAAGGCGCTTCCGGCGCTCTCTTCTCCACCGGGAAGTTTAATCCCCCTCGCTTCGCCTCTCCCCGCCGGAAAGAAGGAGGGTTTATTTTAATCTCTGTTCCCGACACCAAAAAAGCGCTTCTGTGCATCGCCGAAAACTACCGCCGGAAATTCAAAATACCGGTCATCGCCATAACCGGAAGCAGCGGTAAGACCACAACCAAGGAACTTATCGTGCATATTCTCTCTGCTTCCTGTCGCGTAACGGCTAATGCCGGGAACTTCAATAACGAAATTGGTCTTCCCCTTTCTATTCTTAAGTTGAGCGCGGTTGACCAGGCGGCGGTTCTGGAAATGGGAATGAATCACCCCGGCGAGATTGCGGATTTGAGCCGGGCCGCATCTCCAAATTTTGGCTTGATTACCAATATCGGTTCCGCGCACCTGGGTTTTTTGCGCAACAAAAGCCGGATAGCCGCTGCCAAAGCGGAACTGTTGGCTTATCTCAAATACGGCTGCGCAGTCCTTCCGGCCGATGACCGTTTCTTTTCTTTTCTGTCCTCTTTTCCGGTGCGGGAACGCGTTACTTTCGGTTTGAATAAGGGAGCCGATTACTTCCCGAAAAATATCCGGTTCACACCGGAGGGTACTTATTTTCTGCTCGGACGGAAAGAAAGAAAGCCCCGGCCGCTTTTTGTTCCGATTTTTGGTCTCTTCAATCTCAAAAATGTCCTGGCGGCTTCAGCCCTGGCCCTGCGGTTTGGAGTTTCGGAAGATGTCCTGACCGAACAATTGTCTAAGTTCAAGCCAGCGAAGCACCGTTTTCAGGTCTTGGAAAAGTCCGGCGCTTATATCGTTGACGACACCTATAACGCCAACCCCGCCTCTTTCCGGGAGGCGCTGTCTGCTTTTCGGCGCCTGGCCGGGAATAACCGCAAGGTAATCATAGCCGGCTCTATGGCGGAATTGGGGCGTTTTTCCCAAAAGAGCCATCTCAGCCTGGGAAGATTTCTGGCGCAGGTAAATCCGGACTGTTTAATCCTGGCTGGTCCGGACAAGGAAACAATGAGGGAAGGCGCTCTTTCATCCGGTTTTCCCGAAAACAGAATTTTGCGGGCGGAGAATAATCAAGCCGCCGGTTTCTTTTTGCGGAAAAACCTTCATCCCGGCGTTTTCGTTTTTATTAAAGGTTCCCGTTTTCTCAAATTAGAAGAAATCGTTGAGCAGTTTATGATACAATAACAACATTATGAAACGCGCTTGGCGGAAATCCGGGTTTGCGCTTTTGGAATTAGCGGTGGTTGCCGTTTTTGTTTCTTCGGTTTCTTTTACCGCTTACCAGGTTATTCGTAAAGGGAACGAAGCTGCCTGTCAGAATAACCTGAAGCAGATTTATCTGGCGCTGGTTGATTTTCAGATGAACAACGGTTTCCTGCCCAACGCTGTTTTTTTTCCGATTTCTCCGGATGACCCAAAGGGAATCAATAATTTGCTCAAGGATAATCTCGGCGGCAGCAAGGACGTTTTTTTCTGCCCGGCAATTCCTTCCGAACTTAATAAACGCGGCACAAACTATCTCTGGAACGATACGGTGAGCGGTAAGAATCTGGATGGGCTTCCGGATTCCACCTGGCTGATGATCGAGGTAACTTCAGTTAGCCCTGATGCGCCGACGCCGCATACCCGGGGCTATCATATTCTTTACGCGGATGGTACGGTTAACGTCGGACCCAGGGTAAATTTTCCGGTGCTAAAACCTTCTCCGAAACAGCCGGCTGTTACCGAGGAACAGGAGCCGGAACCGGAAGTAACGGTGAAGCCGGCGGAGGCGCCGAGTAAGATTCGGGTGGAAAACCTACCGGAGAAAATCGTCGCCGGGAAATTACGAATGAAGATTGTCGGTTATGATGCATCGGAAAAGCTGGTGCCGGTTGATAAGATGGTGAGTGTTGTGAGCGTGAATGACAGTATTCAGCCCGAAACGGTGATGCTTTCCAAGGGCGTCTGGGAGGGAGAAGTTCCCGTTTCAAAGAGTGTGCAGGGGGATACAATCCTGATTGTGGATGAGGCGGGGAAAGTTTTTTCAGCTGCAGTGGTTGGCGGCATAGGCGCCGGGCCTTGGGAACAGGTCAGTTTGAATATACCGGATAAGACCCTGAGGGCCGGTGAGAGTTTTGAAGCGGAAGTTTTAATGCAGGACGGGAGCGGAAATGTCTGTCATGAGTGGGAGGGAAAACTAATTTTGGAAAGTTCCGACCCGGACGCCCGAATGCCGAAAGAGTTGATATTGGAAAAAAGAGACGGCGGCCTCAAAAAAATACCGCTGGTCTTTTTTAAGGCCGGGAGCCAGAAGTTAATGATAACCGCGTCCCTTGATTCCGGCCGCACGATAAGCGGCGGAAAAGCCTTTGTGATAAATCCGGGCGCAATTGACCATTTTACAATTGATAAGATTAATTCTCCGAAGATTGCCGGAGAAACGTTTAATGTTATGATTCATTCCAAAGACCGCTGGGAGAATACGGTTAAAGGTTTTTATCTGAACGACGCTACCGGTACACTGAAAATTTCCCGGGAGAGTTATATTTCCGGAGTCAGGCTGGAGGAAGTTTTGATTACAAAAGCATCCAAAGAGACTTTCCTGACGGTGGAAGACGGAAACAACCATTTTGGAAAGTCCAACCCGTTTGAGGTGAAGCCGGCTCTTCCGGCCCAGATCAGGCTCGACGGTGTTCCCCGGGTGGTGGTTATGGGCCGGGAATACAAGTTCACGGTTATTCTTAGTGACGGTTACGGGAATGTAATTTCGGAATACGCCGCTGACTTTGAGTGCACGTCTTCCGACCGTAATTTTCAATTTTCTGATAAGTTTCTGGTTATATTCGGCACACCGGGCAAACAGGTCCTGACGGTTAAAGACAAGAAGACCGGAGTGACGCTGGATTGGGCCGTCGTAGTCGTTAGGTAGTAATGCAGGAGTCGGATTTATCCGACCCGCGCGGGCTCGCCCGGGCGGCGAAGCTCGTCTGGACGAAGTCTGGCCGACCTGGGGCTGACCGGCGCGATCCGCCTTCGCCAAGTTTACCCGCCGTAGCTTTAGCGTAGGAGGGGCTACGGCGAGACACAGTGAATCGCGCCCCTACTAATACAATGTTATACCAATTACTTTATCTCCTGAGTGATTACTGGTCCGGATTTAACGTCTTCCGTTACCTGACGGTCAGGATGGTGCTGGCTGCTTTTACCAGTCTTTTTCTGGTCCTTTATTTCGGTCCGCGCTTTATTAAGGCCATGCAGCACCTGAAGCACCCCGACCTCCTGGATTTTCATGCTTCCAAATATGGCACCCCGACAATGGGTGGTGTATTAATAGTTGGCGCCGTTATCATTTCCGTAATTTTGTGGGCGGACCTTTCCAATAAATATCTGCTTCTGACACTCCTTTCCCTGGCCTGGCTGGCCGCAACCGGTTTTTACGATGATTACACCAAATACATCCGGAAACAGGCAAAGGGAATCAGTCCCCTGGTGAAGATAATCAGCCAGGTCAGCCTGGGCCTGGTTATCGGTCTGGCCCTTTTTCTGGGTCCCTTTCAACTTGGAACGACCATTTACCCGCCTTTCTTTAAGGAAATTATCTGGAATATGGGTGTCTGGTACCTCTTGCTGGTAATTTTTATTTTGACGGCCAGTTCCAACGCGGTTAACATTACAGACGGTTTAGACGGCCTGGCGATTGGGTCGGTGCTGATGGTGGCAATAACCTTTACCTTCATCAGCTACGTGGTGGGCAATTATGTTTTTGCCAATTATTTAGGCCTTGTTTTTATCCGGGGCGTGGGCGAACTCTCGGTTTTTTGCGCCAGTCTTATCGGCGCCAGCCTGGGATTTCTCTGGTTTAACGCCTATCCGGCCGAAATTTTCATGGGTGACACCGGGAGCCTCAGTTTAGGCGGCAGTCTGGGCGTGGTGGCCATCCTTACCAAACAGGAATTTGCCTTATTTTTCGCCGGAGGAGTTTTTGTGATTGAGGCGCTTTCGGTAATCATCCAGGTTGCTTCCTTTAAAACCCGGGGGAAACGGGTCTTTGCCATGACGCCGCTCCACCATCATTTTGAACTGCACGGCTGGCCGGAATCAAAGATAGTTATCCGTTTCTGGATTCTGGCCATTATCTTCGCGCTCTTTTCGCTGGTGACCCTCAAGATTCGCTGATGCTGATTTACGTCCCGAGCCGGGCATACCCCGGGCATACCGGTGTAAAGGTGTAAAGAAGAATTGACAGGGAAAGGGAAAAGGGGGTAAGATAAAAGCAATCAATACATTTTTAATTCTTAACGGAGGTAAGGGATGGAATACGTGATGGGCTACCTTTCGGCGCTGGTTGTCGTAGCGGTGGGTTTACTGGGAATTATTTTAGCTTTGATTGTATTGGAAGTGAGTAAGCCAAAGTTTGTGGTTGCGTTAATTCTTTCTCTGATTCTTGTCGGACTCGGCGGTTATTACTATTACGTTGTTGGCCAGGCGGAACAGGGCGTTGCCAACCCCAACGTTCTCAATTCTATTTTGAAGGTTTCCGAGACAACGCCGGTCCCGCCGTCTGTAATTCTACCTTCGTCAATCCCGACGGGAGAAATGATTCCTTCAGTTCCCCGCGGAGAGCGTGAAGGGTCGGCCGTAAAAAAGCAGCCCTCCCCGCCGGTCCCGGTAAAAGTAAGGGTTAAAGAATAAAATTCGTTGGAAAGGTAAATGCCGATAAACAATTTCTGGAATATTCCAGAAAGACGAAAGCTTGCCGCCGGTTTTCTGCTTGTTTTAATTTTTATCTTCCTTCTGGTTTTCATCGTACGTTCCTGCCGCAGGCCGGAAGGGGAAAGTCCGAAAAAATACCTGCAGGGTCTTGCCAGCCCGGTGCCGGAAAACCGTCTTGATGCCGTGTTTGGTTTAGGACGAATCAACGCGAAGGGTGCGGTCCTAAACCTTGAGCATATCTTCATTTCAGACCCGGATGAAAGAGTGCGCCGGGCCGCCGCCCATTCCATTCTGATTTTAGACCGGGAAAAATTTCTCAATTTTTTGAAATCGCCGGACGTAAACATCCGGACGCTCGGTCTGGAAACCATTGCCCGCAAGGAAAAAGAAAAAGCATATCCCTACCTGAAAGAAGGCCTTTCCGACCCATCGCTTACAGTGAGACGTACCGCCCTGATTTTTCTGGCGCAGATGCCCGGCCCGGAAAAAACCGCCGTTATTTTACGCCTGGCAGAGAAAATTACGGAAGACAGTTCCCTGCGGGTTGAAGCTCTTTCCGTTCTAAGCCGGGAGGCCGGACCGGAGATTCTGAACCGGCTGAAGAACCTGGGCGGCAGCGGGACGGATTTTACGGTGAGGGCCGCCGCCGTCGTCGCAGTTAAGGAAATTGAAGCCAGGGAAGAAAAATGACGATAAAATGAACAGTAAAAAACGCGTTGGATTTACTTTAATTGAACTGCTGGTGGTAATCGCCATCATCAATATTTTAGCCAGCCAGATGCTGCCGGCTCTTTCCACTGCGCGTGAAAAAGGGCGCCAGGCAAACTGCATCAGTAACCTGAGACAATTTTCCCTCGCGATTGAGATGTACCGCCAGGACTGGTTAAACCAGTTTCCGTACTGGTTGTCTGATCTGCAACCGACTTACCTGGGTACCAACCCGAAAATTTTGCGTTGTCTGACCGACCAGAACAACGGAGCGCTGGGACATGGATTTGAGGCTTGGGGCGCTTCTGAGGCCAATGGTTGGGCCGGGTGCGATGCTGAGGTAAACACCGCTGCCGGTTCCCGCAGTAATTCAAGCGCAAACTGCAGTTATCTTTATATGTGGAATCCGGACCCGGCGCCTTCGGATGAAACGGTAATTTATCCGGACATACCCGTTGGAGCTTCCTGGCGGGAGTATTCTCAATACATGCTTACCGCATCCCAGTACAAGGGACATACGCCGGTTGTGCGCTGTCTCTGGCACAAAAATAAAGGATTGGGCCCGGTCTTGAATATGGCTTCCGAGGATTACAACGTCTATCTCTCCGAGTACAGCGACTGGGGTGCTTCCTACCGCTGACACGCGGCGTTCTTTACCGCTTTTGCGACCGCATCGGCCACGCGGCGGTCCAGGGGTGAGGGAATAATATAATCCGGTGAGAGTTCTTTATCGGAAACCAGCGAGGCGATGGCCCGGCTGGCCGCAATCTTCATCTCTTCGGTAATACTGCCTGCCTTTGCTTGAAAAGCGCCTTTAAAAATCCCCGGGAAAGCTAACAGGTTATTAACCTGGTTGGGAAAATCACTCCGCCCGGTTGCCACGATTGCGGCGCCGGCTTTCCTGGCTTCATCCGGTGGAATTTCCGGAATCGGGTTGGCCATTGCCAGGACAATGGACCCGGCGGCCATCTTCTTCACGTCTTCTGCGGTAATCAGGCCCGGCACCGAAACCCCGACAAAGACATCTGCTCCAGCCAGCGCGGAAGATAAGCTCCCGGAGAGTTTTTTCCGGTTGGTGCGCCGGGCAATTTCTTCCTTGGCGGTATTGGTTGCGACGTCCCTTCCTTCGTAGATGGCCCCGCGGCGGTCGCAGACAATGATTTCCGTAACGCCGGCCGCCATCAAAAATTTGGCAATCGCAATGCCCGCGGCACCCGCCCCGGAAATGACCACTTTAATATCTTCCTTATTTTTCCTTACTATTTTTAAGCCGTTTAACAGGGCCGCGTAGGTTACCACTGCGGTTCCGTGCTGGTCGTCGTGAAAGACCGGAATCTTCAACTCTTTTTTCAGCCGTTCCTCAACCAGAAAACACCGGGGCGCGGAAATATCCTCCAGGTTTATGCCTCCAAAGACGGGTGAAATTAAAACGACGGTGCGGACAATCTCATCCACGTCCTGGCTGGCAATGGCGATTGGAAAAGCGTCAATCCCGCCGAATTTCTTGAAGAGAATCGCCTTGCCTTCCATTACCGGCAGGCTGGCTTCCGGACCGATGTTGCCCAGGCCTAAGACCGCGCTGCCGTCTGTTACCACCGCCACCATATTTCCCTTGCTGGTGTAGTCGTAGAGACGTTCCGGGTTCTGTTCAATCTCTTTGCAGGGAGCGGCCACGCCGGGGGTGTAGGCAAGGGACAGGTCGGCCTTGTCTTTCAGCGCAACCTTGCTGCACACTTCAATCTTCCCCCGGTGTGCCAGGTGCAGGGCGAGTGATTCCTGAAAATAATCCATAGTTGTGGGGGCGCGAGGCTATGGCGGACATAGTAAATCAAGCCCCTACCTTTTTGTAAATTTGATAATTTCTGCTACTGCTTCGTCTATTATTTTTGGGAGTTTCTCTTCCTCTTCCAATGTAAAATCTTTCAAAACATAATCAGCCCATTCTGCCGAAGACCCCGGTGTTCCGATGCCAAGCCGGAGACGGGCAAATTCGTTTCCGATTGCTTCAATGACCGATTGCAGACCGTTGTGCCCGCCGGAACGGCCTTTAAAACGCAGTCGTGATTTTCCCAGGGGCAACGACAGGTCGTCGCAGACTATCAGGATATTTTCTTTGGGGATTCGGTTGCGCGTCAGGAGGCTTAAGACCGCTTCGCCGCTGCGGTTCACGTAAGTACGCGGTTTAGTGAGAATCAGGTTGCGGTTTGCAATCTTCGCCTTCGCCACAAACGCCTTGCCGGTTCTCCGGAAAGACGCTGCGCCGGGCAAGGAAAGGTTTTCGTCGCGGCGGGCCAGTTTGTCTATAACGCGAAATCCCAGATTATGCCTGTTTTTCTGATAGCCGGCGCCGGGATTGCCCAAGCCCACCACCAAGTAAGGAGACATAAATACCTAACGGTAACGCAGGTTAAAGTTTATCTCGCCGTAGTTTTGGCGCAGGCGGACCTGCGGCTACCTCTTTTCTTTTTTGGGTTTTTCCTCTTCCTTTTCCTTGGGTTCTTCTTCCTTGGGTTTGCCCTCTTCCTTCTTTTTGCGTCTCTCTTCGGACGTTTTTTCGCTGATGACTTCCGGTTCCGTTGCCGCTGTTTCCTCAAGCGCCACCGGCGCCACGACTTCTTCCTCCACCTTCTTCGGAGCCAATACGGATACGATCGGTTCCTCGCCGTGTTTTAAAATTTCAAGCTCATCGGTTAGTTTTAAGGATGAGACAAAGATTGAATCTCCGATTTCCAGCGCGCCGACATCAACGGTAATCTTTTCCGGAAGTTTTCCCGCCAATCCTTCAACCTCAATCTCTCGCAGGATTTGGTCAACGACGCCGCCCTGTTTTTCGCCGGGCGCTTCCCCTGTCAGTTCAATGGGAATGGCCATGCGAATTTTTTCCGAGGCGCTGACCTTATGAAAATCAAGGTGCAGGAATTTTCGATCCACCAGGTCATGCTGGTAATCTTTAAGAAACCCATGTATTTTGGTTTCCTTGTCATTTTTATGAACAACCAGGTCAAGCAGTACCTGTTTTCCGGTAATTCTGCGCCAGATTTTCAGGAACTCGGTTTCCGAAACGGTAATTGATACCGGTTTTGTTTTGTGCCCGTATACGATTCCGGGTATCAGACCTTGCCGGCGCAGTTTCTTGGCCGCGCTGGTTCCTTTTTCGGTCCGGGTGTGACAATTGATTGTTTCAGCCATTTTTTCCTCTTCAGGTCTGTTGTCGTGCGCTTTTCGCAGTGCGAGGCTTTCAGCCTCGCCGCGACCCTGAAAGGGCCGCACTCCATAAATATTTTACTATAATTGTATTCGTCCGGTCAAAAAGAAAGCGCTTTTTTCTTCCTGTATTCCCGTAGGAGTAACTGCCGGGAAAGTA
Source organism: Candidatus Omnitrophota bacterium (assembly GCA_043826355.1). GTDB lineage: Bacteria > Ratteibacteria > UBA8468 > MWAK01 > MWAK01 > JAHJUB01. The sequence continues at coordinate 25,303 of JBDRQI010000034.1, read as the reverse complement.
AGGAAAGGTGGTCCGGGAAGAGGACGCCGTCCAGATGGTCCAATTCGTGCTGGAGGGCGCGAGCCAGAATTCCCTGGGCCTCAATCTTCATCTCTTCCTCTCTTAAGTTCCAAAAAGTGGCGTAGATTTTAACCCGGCGCCGCACCGCCGCAGAAATCCCCGGGAAGGAAAGACAACCTTCGTCCTGGGTAGTCCAGCCCTCGAAATCATTGATTACCGGGTTGATTAAAATTAAGGGTTCGTCCAGGATGTCCGGGAGGTTGCCGATAACCGCAACCCGAATGAGTTGTCCCACCTGGTTGGAAGCCAGGCCTATTCCGGATGCCTCTTTCATTGCGCCGAGCATCTTTTCGGAAAGTTCCCTGACGGTATTGTCTATCCTGGCTATCTTCTTGGTTTTTTGTCTCAGTACTTTGTCCGGGAAACAATGTATTCTCAAGTTTTCCATCTAAAATAAGTTAAAAGGTGAATGAAGGCGGGTTTACCCGCCGCAGCCTTGACGCAGGTGGGGCATCAGGTTGCCGGCTATCGCATCCCTGGCGCGCAGAATTGCTTTCCGGTGAGCCTCCGCGCCTGACCGCCCGTGGATGATAACGCAGAGTCCGGAAACACCCATCAGGAAGCCGCCGCCGTATTCGGCAAAATCACCCCTGCGGATAAATTTACCCAGTATTTCGGCAACGTCGGGTTCATGTTCCAGCCCTTTTTTGACAATTTCTCCTTTAAGAAACGAGGCAAAATCCTCGGTCACGCCTTCAACTGTTTTCAGGATGCAGTTTCCGGTAAAGCCGTCAGCCACAACCACGTCAACTTTTGGGCTAAAGATATCGTGGCCTTCAATGTTGCCGATAAAATTCAGAAGCCGGTCCTGCTTTAAAAGAAGGTTGGCCTCTCGGTAAAGGTCGCTGCCCTTGGTCTCTTCTTCGCCTACATTAAGCAGGCCAATTTTGGGTTTTTCCGAACCAAAGAGGGCTTGGTGGAGATAACTGCCCATTACCGCATAAGAGACCAGGTGTTTGGAAACGGTGGCGGTGTTGGCTCCGGCGTCAATCAGAATCGTGGTTCCGCTAATTTTAGGCAGAAAGATGGCGATGCCGGAACGTTCCACGTTGGGGATGGTTCCCAGAAGAGTCGTGGCCAGCGCCACGAAGCAGGCGGTATTTCCGCCGCTTACCGCCGCATCCGCCTTGCCTTCCTGCACCAGGCGCACAATCTTAAAAAGGGAACTGTCCTGGTTGCGCAGCAGTTCCCGGCTCACCTTTTCCGACGTCGGAATGGCCAGTGGCGCCTCCAGGAATGAACATCCTGCCAGTTCTTTTCCGGACACCGCGGAACTCTGCCCGACCAGGATTATTTCCAGGTTTCCTTCCTGTCGGGCGAGCATCGCGCCATCCAGAACTTCACCCGGGCCTTTTTCACTGCCCGACAAGTCAACCGCGATGCGGATAAGAGTAGACATTTCAACCCCACGCCCCCTTCCTGATTTCCCTCCCCGCTTGCCGGGGAGGGAAATCAGGAAGGGGTTCATTTTTCTTTTTCTCTGGTTTTGATTACTACCACCGGCCGGCCGTCATAGTAACCGCAATCCGGACAAACCCGGTGGGAAAGGATGACCGACTGACAGTTGCTGCATTTGGCGAGTCCGGGCAGTTCCAGGCGGTTTGCAGACCGTCTTTTGGCGCCCCGGGAATGTGAATGTCTCCGGAAAGGATTTGGCATTTTGTCCTCCTATTTATTAATTGTACCTAATTTTTTCTTTAGTTCCGCGGCCACCTTCACCGGGACGAAAGCGGAGAGGTCTGCGCCCAGAACGGCCAGTTCCTTGACCATACTGGAACTCAGGAAGAAATAATCTTCCTGGGGCATCAAAAAGACCGTTTCCACTCCCGGCGCCAGGCGCCGGTTGGTCAGGACCATCTGAAATTCATAATCAAAATCGGAAACCGCGCGCAGGCCCCGCAGGATGACATTAACCTTTTTTTGCCGGAGGTAATCGACCAGCAGGCCGGAAAAACAGTCCACTTCCACTCCGGATATCCCTTCGGTTGCCTCTGCCAGTATTCGGATTCGTTCCTGCCGGCTGAAGGCCGGATTTTTTTCCGGATTGTCCGCTACGGCCACGATTACCCGGTCAAAAATGGTCAGCGCTTGTTTGATTAAATCCAGATGACCCAGGGTAACCGGGTCAAAACTTCCCGGATAGACCACCCCTTTTTTCATTTTTTATATTTTACCACAGAAAAGCTATTTTGTGAATGTATAACCGAAAGGTTATAATATATTTTCCTGTTATCATTCCCGCTCGTAGTAAGCGGGAATCCAAACCTAATCGTGGAAAAATACTGGCAATTAGACGTCCGAAATTTAGAAAAAACCCTCGCAACGAACCTTTCCAGCGGTCTTTCCGGCCCGGAAGCTGTTTTGCGACTGGAAAAACACGGATTAAACCAACTGCAGGAGAAGAAAGGCCGGAGTCTGCCGGGGATATTCCTGGGGCAATTTCAGAGTTTCATCGTCTGGGTTTTAATCGGCGCGGCTCTGGTATCCGGCTTTCTGAAGGAATGGGTTGACGCATTCGCGATTATCGGAATCGTTATTCTGAACGCCATTTTGGGTTTCATCCAGGAGTTTCGCGCCGAAAAGTCCCTGTCTGCGCTTAAGAAACTTTCCAGCCCGGTTTCAAAGACAATTCGCGGTGGTAAGCCGGTTCTGCTGCCTGCCTCCCAACTGGTCCCCGGTGATCTTATTGAACTGGAAGCCGGAGACCTTGTTCCGGCGGACAGCCGCCTGGTCTATCTTACTCCAAATTTCAGCGCCCAGGAAGCCAGCCTGACCGGCGAGTCTCTGCCGGTGGCCAAGACAACTTTCGCCCTGACCGAAAAAGAGGTCCCGCTTGCGGAAAGGGCCAATACGGTTTACCTGGGCACTTCGGTTTCTTCCGGTAAAGGAAGGGCGCTGGTGGTGGAAACCGGCATGGAAACGGAATTAGGCAGGATTGCCGGCATGATCCAGCAAGCCACCCGGGAACCGACCCCCCTCCAGAAGAAGCTGGAACAGTTCGGCAAGTGGCTGGTTTACCTGTGTCTGTTGCTGGTCGGTTTGCTCTTTTTGGTAGGGTTGCTGAGGGGCGGCCGGGTTATCGACCTTTTTCTTACTGCAGTAAGCCTGGCCGTGGCTGCAATACCCGAGGGTCTGCCGGCAGTGGTAACCATCGCCCTGGCCCTGGGCGTGCAGCGGATGGTTAAGCGAAACGCTTTAATCCGGAAACTGCCCTCGGTGGAAACGCTGGGCTGCGCCACCGTCATCTGCACCGACAAGACCGGAACCCTGACCAAAAATGAAATGACCGTTAAGGCCATTTACGCCGGCGGGACCTTGTTCCAGGTTGCCGGCGTCGGGTATGAGCCGGCCGGAGAATTTCTGATTGACGGGAAGACGGTAAATCCGCAGGGATACCCGGCATTGCAACAGAACCTTTTTTGCGGTGTTCTGTGTAATGCGGCCAGTTTGGTTTCGGAAAACGGCGCCTACCGGATTATCGGCGACCCTACCGAAGGCGCTATCCTGACTGCGGCGGCCAAGACGGATATTCAGAAGGAAGGCCTTGAAGCGGAGATGCCGTTTCTTCAAGAAATACCCTTTGATTCCGAACGCAAAAAGATGACCATAATTCGCCATCGTCTCGCCGAAGGCGGACGGGAAGGAGAGCGCTTGGCGGTCTTCGTTAAGGGCGCGCCGGACATCCTGCTTGACGACTGTACGCATGAATACGTTTCCTCTCCCCGCGGGGGAGAGGACGAAGGTGAGGGGGCCATCCTTACGGAAGCCCGAAAAAAACAAATCCTCGAGCAAAATCTTATTTTGGCCAATCAGGCCCTGCGGGTCATCGCAGTTGCCTACCGTTACCTGGATGAAGTTCCGGAGGAGTTTGAAGCAGACAGCATTGAAAAAGACCTTATTTTTGCCGGGTTGATTGCGATGATGGACCCGCCGCGGCCAGAGGCCGGGGAGGCGGTCAGTAAATGCCGGGCTGCCGGCATCAGGACGGTCATGATTACCGGCGACCACAAAAATACCGCAGTTGCCGTCGCTAAAGAACTGGGATTTTTTGAAGAAGGTTCTCTGGTCTTGACCGGACCGGAACTGGACCAGCTGGACGACCGGGAATTTCTGGAGGCGGCGCCCCGAATTTCCGTCTACGCCCGGGTTTCCCCGGAGCACAAATTGCGAATCGTCAGCGCCTGGCGCAAAAAAGGCGAAGTTGTGGCGATGACCGGAGATGGCGTAAACGATGCGCCGGCCGTTAAAGAAGCGGACATCGGCGTGGCGATGGGCATCTCCGGAACCGATGTTACCAAAGAAGTGTCGGATATGGTCATTACCGATGACAATTTTGCTTCCATCGTCGCCGCGGTTGAAGAAGGGCGGGGCATCTACGATAACATCCGGAAATTTATTTACTTTCTGCTTTCCTGCCACAGCGGAACGATATTCGTAATGTTTGCCGCTTCCCTGGCGGGCGCGCCGGCGCCCCTCCTGCCGGTTCAGATACTGTGGTTAAATTTGGTTACCGATGGCCTGCCGGCGCTTGCCCTGGGCGTCGAGCCGATTGAACCCGGGATTATGGCGCGTCCCCCCCGTCAAAAGAACGAAGCGGTTATCAACAAACAAAAGATGCTTGTGATTTTAGGCCAGGGCGCTTTAATTGCTTTCTATACCCTGCTGGCGTTTGCTTTTATCCTTTTTGGAGAAAAGGGCGGTATTGTTCGGGCCCGGACCGGCGCTTTCTTGGTTCTCACCTGTTCCCAACTATTCCATTCGTTTAACTGCCGGAACAGCCGGGAATCTATCTTTAAGATTGGCTTCTTCAGCAACCCGAAACTTATTGCCGCTTGCGCTGTCTCTTTTTTACTGCAGGTTGTAGCAGTCTACACACCATTCGCCGGCCGGATATTCCGGACCCAACCCCTGAGTTTTACGGATATTGTCATCGTTCTGCTCCTCTCTTCTTTTTCGCTTTGGACTGTAGAACTGGTTAAATTATTCAACCGGAGAAGAGAACGGCGCGATCCCGCGGTTCTTTGCGGGTAATTTAAGCCTTCTGTCGAAAATCGCACCGTTTGATACCGGAGTCCGGCCGAAACCGCCCGCGTTCTTTAGCAACCCGCCTTTTGGCTCTTTTCAAATGTTGATTACCGGGAAAATCTATCTAAAACCAAAATAAGAATTTCGGCCAACGTAATCGTAATCTTTGACATGCCGAATATTTCCAAGAGGGAGCGGATAATTCTTTCCGGAACGAGTCCGGCGGTAATGCCGGTTTTGTTGAAGGCCGATGCCAGCGCCGGGGTTGCTCCGATGATATATCCCCCGCCAAGTTCTGCCGGCACAACTACCTCTATCTGTCCGGCGGCCAGGTTTTTTGTCGATCTTTCGGAAAAAAGTATTCCCGGCTGATCTTTCAGGTTTGCTATCTGTTGCCCCGTTATTTTGCGTATTCTGCCGGAAGGAGCTTCAATTACGATAAAATCATCCGCTGTTTTGGGTTGGGCCGGCATTAAAGGAATCTTCCCCGTTCGTTTTGTTTATCCGTTATCCGTGTGCTGCGCCTTGAAAAATGTTGCATGTAAAATGTTATCATAACGGTATCCATAAGTCAAATTAAATATATTTCTTATGGACTATTAAGAATCAAGGAATAATAAGCGATAATATTTCCTGATGGAAAAGAACATCTACCGGCAATTAGGCAGGCGCATCAGGGAGATCAGGAAGAATCTGGGGGTAACCCAGGAAAGGCTGGCGTTTAAAGCCAGGATAAGTCCCGGTTTCTTGAGCCATGTGGAGCGGGGAGCCAAGAAAGCAAGCCTGGAGACGATGCAGAGAATCGCCGATGCTCTGGGGGTACCCGTCCAGAACCTTTTTTCCCCTCCGAAAGAACCGGTTGCCTACCTGGAAAGCGACCAGGATCTTTTTACCCGGCGGTTAGAAAGTTTGGTCAGGGATAAAGGGGACAACTTCAAGAAGATACTCTGGAAGATGGCTAATTATTTAGCGAAGGAAGAGGGCGGATAGAGGACCCGCCGTGACCGTCAACCGCAGCCAGCCGTAATTTGGAGTGCCGGTCTGTCGGAGAAGCGCGGAAAAGCGAAAGACAGATTAAGCCGGCATTCTGCCGCCGGTACGAGTTTGACCTTATATTTGACAATCCCTTTTTGTCAAAATCCAGTTGTTTTATCGTTATTCAGGCCGGTGCTTAAACCGGAGGTGGAAGATGTACTCCCTTTTGTATTCAGGCAATTCGACGGACAGAAGATGCCGGAGGTGTTTAATCTTTTCGCTGATCATTTGGGCGGACATAGAGGTTGAACCGTAGGTATAGGCATAACCCAGAATCGGGTATTTTTCCGCTATTTTTAAGGCTTTTTGGCTGTTTTCCATCTCCCGCCGGCCGATTTCGTCCAGCCGAGCCAGGTATTTTTCCAGGCTGCTTTCAATATTCTGCCTGGAAGCGAACAGCTCGTCTCTGGTCTGGTAAAAGGCGGCCAGGTTCCGGGCGGTGGTAACGGTGTATTCCAGAAAGAGAGCCAGTCCGGTCTCAAAATTTATCCGGACGGATGTATGCCGGTCTTTACCCTTTAAACCGGCCAGAATCGTTGTGCCTTTTTGCCAGTTTAGTAAAAATTCGGACAACAGTTCTTTAATCTTTTCTGCACCGAACGGCTGTACCCAGAGGAGGTTGTTAAAGAACAAAGGTTCTTTACGCCAGATTTGTTTTAACTTTTTACTGGTCCCCTCTTCCCCGCTGGCGGCGTAAGCGTTGTAAAAAGAAGGGGGTAATCCGGTCTGGAGATTAGGGTTGAAGATAAACGGATGGGCCGGACCAAGGGTAAAAGGTCCTTTGAAATATATTCCACCGGAGGTGTAGGCGGAAAACGGGAAGTATTTCATGGCCCGGCTTAGATGTTTCCACGCTTCCAATGTTTGTTCTTTATTTTCCGGGCCGAAATCACGTTCCGCAAATTTTGCCAGGACTTGTTCCGGCGGTCTCTTCGGCTGCCAGTTATAAGCCAAACAGACCTCTTCGGACAGGGCGCCGACAGGGTTGGCAAAGCGCCAGGTGGCCACGTAACCGTCTACACCATTTTTCGCCATCCGCCGGAACCTTTCCGCCCAACGGAGATAGACCGGCACGCAGTGCAGGTTCATAAATTCTATGGAGAAACCGACGTCGGCTCTGGCCATCAGCCGCAGGCCTCTTTTCCGGGCCTGTTCGGCCTGTTTTTTAAAGATTTCAGAAGGGCCGACAGAGGAGATGTTGTAGTCAAAGAGCCGGGATTTCACACCGCTGAAATCCTTGACCTGGCCGGTTTCAAAGTTCTGCATAAAAGTAATATTTTTGTCCAGGCGGTTGATGAACCCGGCCATGGAAATGTCTTGGGTCCAGACGAAACCGCTGTAAGGCCAGACGGCAAGTTCCGCTTCTTCTTTTGCGGTTTTGATGCTCCGGTTGACCAGGTTCAGCAGGTCAGCCACAGTAGTTTCCGGGTTCTTGTGCCGGCATACCGGACAGTCGGTCTGGTTGCTCACCGTTTTCGTTGACCGCATATAGCAGTGGCTGAACCCTTCCCCGCCCACCAACAGGAATATTCCCCTGAGTTTTGGCACGTTCCGGAAAAGTTCTCCAAACCCTTCCCGGTAATAGTCCCGAACTTTTTGATTGGAGCAGCACAAAGCAAAAGCGCCGGGTTGCATCTTGGTTGCGCCGAAGACTTCCGGATGGTTCCGGTAAAGTTTTCCTTCCTTGAAAACAGGCGGACACACAAAGTTGATATAGACATCCAGCCCGTAACAAGCGGCCCGGGAGACAAATTTTTTCAGGCCGGCAATCCTTTTTTCATACTTATCGTCGTTCAATTCCGGGAGTATTTTTGAGCGGTTAAAGAGCGTGAAGTCGGAAAAGAGAAAGACCGAATCGTATCCGAGGTGTGATATTTTCCTGAGGTATGCCTCCGGATATCCCGGGTCTTTTACCGGGTCATCCAGTATTTCGGAGAAGGCCGAACAACACATCCGGGGCGTAAAACGAGATTTACCGGACTGACGGCCAATCTTCAGAAACGGACCTCTTCGGAAATTCATTTCGTTTTCCAGAGAGTAGAGCGCGCGCATCAGACCTTTTTCTCCGCCTTTAATCCGACTGCCGTTTTGCGTTACTTCCATCTCATAATTTTCCCCGGACCTATCTTTAAAAATCTCAAGTTCAATCCGGGGTTGCCCGTTCCGGACCCCGGTTTTGACCGTGTTGACCTTTACTTTCTGCGACACCCGCAGGTATTCGGAGAAATCGGAAAGAGCGTATTTAACGACCGGAGAATCAGATTTCGGCGGCGCCAAAACCCATTCCGTCGTAATCTCCGCTTCCCCCGGACCGGCTTTCTTCTTTAAATCCCGTATGTCCGGGTTGTGGATGACAGTGATAAAATCCAAAACCCGCCTGGTTCTTTCATCATATTTCATAGTTTTTTATTATACCCCATGATATAATAATTTCCTAATGCTTAAACTGAAAAAAAACGAATACTTCACCCTGGCCTGGACCGGTCAGGCCCTGCGGATTCTGGACCAGACCGAACTGCCGCAGAAAGAAGTTTATCGTGACCTGAAGAACGCAGAGGATGTCTGGGAGGCTATCAGAAATTTAAGGGTCAGGGGCGCGCCGGCCCTTGGGGTTGCCGCCGCCTACGGCCTCTATCTGGGCGTTAAGGGCCAGCAGCGTTCGGATTTTCTGGCGCAGGTTCATCAAGTCAAGTCCTACCTTGAAACCAGCCGTCCCACCGCAGTCAATCTGTTCACCGCGTTGCGCCGGGTGGAAGAGAAACTTAAAAACAAGCCCTTTTCTTCTTTGGAGGAGGGAAAGAAGAAGATTTTGCTGGAAGCAAAAAAGATACATAAGGAAGATGAGACTTTCTGCGACCGGATTGCCGAATCCGGTCTTCCGCTTATTCCGGCCGGCGCTGTCATCCTGACTCACTGCAACGCCGGCGCTTTGGCCACTGCCGGAGCCGGAACCGCCCTGGCCGTAATCTTTAAAGCAAAAGAAAAGGGCAAAAAAATATCCGTCTTCGTTAATGAGACCCGGCCGCTCCTGCAGGGCAGCCGGCTGACCGCCTGGGAATTACAGAGGCGGGGAGTCGATATTACCCTTATCTGTGACAATATGGCCGGCTGGATGATGCGGCAGAAGAGGGTGGACCTGGTTCTGGTCGGCGCAGACCGGATAGCGGCCAACGGAGACGCCGCCAATAAAGTGGGCACTTATTCCCTGGCGGTTCTGGCCCGGTACCACAGGGTACCCTTTTATATTGCGGCGCCGGCAACTACCTTTGACTTTGATATTCCGGATGGGGGGTCTATCCCGATTGAAGAACGGTGCGGGGATGAAATTGTTTGTTTCGGCGGAAAAAGGATTGCTCCGGCCGGCATCAAAATCTGTAACCCGGCTTTTGACGTGACGCCCGCTTCCCTGGTTGCCGCCTTTATCACCGACCAGGGGGTTATCCGACCCCCGTACAGTAAAGGGAAATTCTTGAAAAGATTTAAAATCTGAAATTGTAGTTGCCGAGCTTGCTCGGCGTTGTCAAAAGAGCCAACCAAGGTTGGCGACTACGAAAAGTTTCAAGGATTTGACAAAAGATTAGTGATTTGATAATATATTAATAAAATGAAATTATCCACCAAGGGACGGTATGCGGTACGGCTGATGCTTGACCTTACCCTGCACCTGGGTGACAAGCCGGTGCTTCTCCGGGAGGTTGCCAGACGTCAGGAGATTTCTTCCCGGTATCTGGAGCAGTTGATTCTAAACCTTAAGACGGCCGGCCTGGTCAAGAGTATCCGGGGCGCCAAAGGCGGTTTTATCCTGGGACGGCCGGCAGAGGATATTACGCTCCTGGAAATATTTAAGGCGAGCGAGGGCTCTCTTTCCATCGTGGAATGCCTTGAAGATACCTCTTTCTGCAAGCGGAGTAAAATGTGCGCCAGCCGGGACCTGTGGCTGGAGATGAAAAAGGCGATGGAGACGATTCTGAAGCGCTGGACCCTGGCAAAACTGGCCGAGCAGCAGCGCAGTAAAAAAGTAGACGGACAATCTTTATTGTATAATATTTAATTGTTTGCCATTTACCGTTCACCGTCTTAAAACATGGAACGAATCTATCTGGATTATGCGGCGACCACGCCCTGCCACCCGGAGGTGGTTAAGGCGATGCAGCCCTATTTTTACGATAAGTTCGGCAATGCTTCCAGCCTCTATTCTTTCGGCCAGGAAGCAAAGGCGGCCCTGGAGGAATCGCGGCAGAAGGTGGCGGACTTCATCGGCGCCAGGCCCGAAGAGATAGTCTTTACTTCCGGCGGCAGCGAGAGCAACAATACCGCCCTGAAAGGGGCGGCTTTTGCTTTGAGAGGCAAAGGAAACCGCATTATCACCAGCGTGGTGGAACACCATGCGATTGGCGAGCCCTGCAAATTTCTGGCTAAAGAGGGATTTGAAATTATAGCTTTGCCGGTGGACAAGGATGGACTGGTGGACCCGGATGCGGTGCGGAAGACGCTTAACGACAAGACCATCCTGGTTTCCATCATGCACGCCAACAATGAAATCGGCACCATCCAGCCCATCGCGGAGATAGGCCGGATTTGCCGCGGGAAAGGCGTGCTTTTTCATACCGACGCGGTCCAGTCCGTCGGTCATCTGTTGACCAGGGTTTCCGAATTGACGGTTGACCTTCTTTCATCTTCCGGCCATAAGTTCTGCGGTCCGAAGGGCGTTGGTTTTCTTTATCTCCGGCGCGGCACAAAAATCAGGCCTTTAATCCAGGGAGGGGACCAGGAACGCCGGTTCCGGGCCGGGACCGAAAATACGGCCGGTATCGTGGGTCTGGCCAGGGCGGTTGAGATTGCGGCCGCAGAAATGGAAGCGGAAGGAAAAGAGTTGACTCAACTGCGCGACGCGCTGATTCGGGGGATTTTAAAGGCGGTGCCGGACAGCCGCTTGAACGGCCACCCAACGCAACGGCTGCCCAATAACGTGAATATCTCCTTTGCCTACGTGGAAGGCGAGTCCATGCTCTTAAACCTTGACCTGGAGGGGATTGCCGCTTCCACCGGTTCGGCCTGTACCAGCAGCAGCCTGGAGCCGTCTTCAGTTCTGCTGGCGATCGGCCTTCCGGCCGAAACCGCCCACGGTTCCATCCGTTTTACCCTGGGCAAATGGACTACCCGGGCGCAGATTGACCGGGTACTGGACGTTTTCCCTGAAATTGTAGCTAAATTGCGGGCGATGTCCCCGCTTTACCCCGTAAAGAGGACTCCTCTCAACGGGGCAAACCCCGGAGTTAAAAATGGCTGACACCCCTCTTCCGTACAGTGAAAAGGTGATGGACCATTTCCGCAATCCCAGGAACGTCGGCGTGATGGAGAATCCGTCCGGCGTGGGAAAAGTCGGAAATCCTGTCTGCGGGGACGTTATGGAGTTATTCATCAAGGTGGAAAACGAGATTATTGCCGACGCCAAGTTTCGTACTTTCGGATGCGGGGCGGCCATCGCCACCAGTTCCATGGTGACGGAACTGGTTAAAGGCAAGAGCTTGGAAGAAGCCTTGAAGATTTCCAACAAGGCGGTGGCCGAGGCCTTAGGCGGACTGCCGCCGATCAAGATGCACTGTTCGGTCCTGGCAGAAGAAGCGCTGAAGGCCGCCATTGACGATTACCGAAAGAAACAAAACGAGCAGAAATAACACCAACATGCTGTCATTCTGAGTAAATCCGGTGTCATTCTGAGCCGGTTTTGCGAAGAATCCCGCAGTTAACGGTTGAGATCCTTCGCTGCGCTCAGGATGACACAGAACATGTATCCCGAGAAAAAACTCCAAAAATTAAAGCGCATCCTCAAAGAAATGAAGGGTGTGGTCATCGCTTTTTCCGGCGGCACAGACAGCGCCCTGCTCCTTAAGGTTGCGGTTGATGCGTTAGGCGAAAAGGTTTTGGCAGTGACCGCTTCCAGTGAAACCTATCCGAGAGAAGAATTGAAGGCGGCCCGGGAGATTGCCTGTCGGCTCGGCGTGAAACACAAAAGAGTAAAAACCGGAGAGTGGGCAGACGTCCATTTTCGCGCCAACCCGGTTAACCGCTGTTATTTTTGCAAAAAGGAATTATTCAAGACCCTGGCGGAAATTGCCGGCAGGGAAAACCTGCCTTTTGTGGTTGACGGCACCACCAGGAGCGATCTTTCCGATTTCCGGCCCGGCAGCCGGGCGGCAAAGGAATTTTCGGTTCGCCATCCCCTGCTGGAAGCCGGGCTTACCAAAAAAGAAGTGCGCGTTCTTTCCCGGAAGTTCAGTTTACCCACCGCGGAAAAGCCGGCCGCCGCCTGCCTGGCCAGCCGGATTCCCTACGGAATTCCCCTGACCCGTGAAGCGCTGGAAAAAGTGGCCAAAGCCGAGCGATATTTACGTTGCCGGGGTGTTTCCGGGAATATCCGGCTCAGGTATCACCAGGAAATCGCCCGGATTGAAGTTGATAAATACAATTTCCATAAAATATTAGACGCGCATCTCAAAATCGCAAAATATTTTAAAAAAATAGGTTTTAAATTTGTTGTTCTCGATTTAGAAGGCTATCGTACCGGCAGTTTTAATCCGACAAGCAGGGGTCGGATTCCCGCCTGAGGCGGATTTGCGACGTCCGACCCGCGGACGCGATGAATCGCGCCCATACAAATTACGTTTATAATGAAAAAAAAGCGCGTAGCGGTTTTGATGAGCGGAGGCGTCGATTCTTCGGTTGCCGCCGGCCTCCTGAAGGAAGCCGGTTGTGAAGTTATCGGATTTACCCTCCAACTATGGCCCGTCTACGCCAGGGCTTCGGCGGGTAAACCCGCTGAAAAAGAGGTGGGCGGCTGCTGCGGTCTTTCCGCCATTGAAGACGCCCGAAAAGTTGCCCGGATTCTCCATATCCCCCATTATGTCCTGAACTGCCGTAAGGTATTTCAGAAAGAAGTGATTGACTATTTTTGTCAGACCTACCTTTCCGGCCGGACACCCAACCCCTGCATTATGTGCAACCGCCGGATTAAGTTTGAGTATTTTTTAAAAAAGGCGCAGGAAATCAGCGCCGAATACGTTGCCACCGGCCATTACTCCAGAATTATCAGAAAAGGCGCACAGTCTTTTCTCAAAAAAGGCGTTGACGCCAAACGGGACCAGTCCTATTTTCTCTACAACCTTACCCGAAAACAACTATCCGCCCTCCTTTTTCCGCTGGGAGGGTTTACCAAGGAGGAGGTGCGGAAGAAAGCGCGGTCTTTAGGATTTCCCAATTCCGGAAAGAAAGGCAGCCAGGAGATCTGTTTTATTCCGGATAACGATTACGGCCGGTTTATCCGGGACAGAATTCCGGAGGCGGCAACCCCCGGCCCCATCTTCGGCCCGGACGGAAAATTACTTGGCCGGCACAAAGGAATCTCTTTTTACACCGTAGGCCAGAGGGAAGGCCTGGGAATCTCTTTGCCCGGGCCGCTTTACGTAGCCGAGATCGATTCGGCGCGCAACGCCTTGCTCGTAGCGGAAAAGGAGACCGTTTACCGGAAGGAACTTCTGGTGTCAGACCTCAATTGGATTGGTGGAAAACCTTCGGAAATATTTAAGGCGAGGGCAAAGATTCGCTATCGAAACCCGGAAACTTCCGTAACGGTTGAACCCATAAACGGTAAAGTGCGGGTGAAATTCGGCAAACCCCAATTTGCCGCAACCCCAGGCCAATCAATCGTTTTTTACCAGGGAGACACGGTCTTAGGCGGCGGGGTCATCGGGCTGCAGAGGGAGTGTCCGCCTGCCGGAGGAACTCGGCCGTAATCTGACCGAGGCGCCGCCGTCGTTGTTTCTTTAAATATGAATAAAAAAACTATTTCCGGTTGGCCCGTACTCCGTCGTTATGATGCCGCGCATCTTCACCGCATGGCGCTGCCGTTAGGCGGAATCGGGACCGGTACGGTTTCGCTCGGCGGCCGCGGAGACCTGCGGGATTGGGAGATTGTCAATCGCCCGGCCAAAGGTTTCAGCCCCAAGAATGCTTTTTTTGCGCTGTATGCCCGCTCTTCCCGGGGAAACGCGGTTGCCAGGGCGCTGGAAGGGCCCATTGAATCCTTTCTTTACGAAGGTCATTCCGGATGCCCGGTGCCAAACCACGGTTTGCCGAAATTCCGCCACTGCACGTTTGCCGCAGCCTATCCGCTGGGCCAGGTTATGCTGTCCGACCCCGACGTTCCGCTTGATGTTCGTCTGGAAGCGTTCAACCCGCTGATTCCCCCGGATGTTAGCCGCAGCGGTATGCCGGTGGCGGTTTTGAGATTTGTCCTGATAAACAAAACGAATAAAAACGTCGAGGCGTCCGTGTGCGGCAGTCTTCAAAACTTCATCGGTGACGATGGCTCCCCCGCCGAACGGCGGGTAAACGGAACGCTCTTTCCGGCAGGGCCCGGGGCGAATCGCAATGAATTCCGAAAAGGCGAAAAGGTCCAGGGACTTCTGATGCGCGCCGGGGAGATTAACCGGCTGGACGAACGATGGGGAACCGTGGCCCTAACCACAACCGCCGGTGCCGGCGTAAGCTGGCGCACCGCCTGGACTAAGACTAAAATGAACTGGGTCGATTCCCTCCTGGATTTCTGGGATGATTTCAGCACGGACGGAATAGTGGAAGAACGGGCGGTGGATGGGGCAGACGCACCCACCGGATCGCTGGCAGTAAAAATGCGCGTGCCTCCGCGCGGTTCCCGAACCGTGACCTTCCTGCTGACCTGGCATTTTCCCAACCGGTATACCTGGACACCCCGCCCGGAACTTGACTCAGGCTGCACCGGACGGTGTGCCGGACACTACCCGGAGAATGAAAGGGTTGGCAACGAATATACCACTCGTTTTCGGGACGCCTGGGAAGCGGCGCAGCAGGTTGCGGCGAAACTGCCGGCGCTTGAATTCGACACGGTGCGGTTTGTGCGCACTTTTTGTGACAGCAGTCTGCCGGACGCGGTAAAGGAAGCGGCGCTCTTCAACCTCAGCACGCTCCGTTCGCAAACGTGCTTTCGCACCGCGGACGGACGGTTCTTTGGGTGGGAAGGATGCCGGGACAACGCCGGCTGCTGTATGGGCAGCGCTACCCACGTATGGAATTACGAGCAAGCCACCGCTTTTTTGTTTGGGACTCTTTCGCGTTCCATGCGGGAGACCGAGTTACTTCACGCCACGGACAAAAATGGTTTGATGAGTTTCCGCGTCTCCCTGCCGCTGGACCGCGGCAAAGAATATGGGAAAGCGGCGGCAGACGGCCAGATGGGCTGTATTATGAAACTCTACCGCGACTGGCAGTTATCGGGCGACGACGGCATGTTGAAGGCCTTGTGGCCCAGGGCACGCAAGGCGCTGGAATTCTGTTGGGTTCCCGGCGGTTGGGATGCGGACCGGGATGGTGTAATGGAGGGTTGCCAGCATAATACCATGGACGTGGAATATTACGGCCCCAACCCCTTGATGGGTGGTTGGTACCTGGGCGCATTGCGCGCCGCGGAAGAAATGGCGCGTCACCTGGGTGAAACAGATTTTGCCGCAACCTGCCGTGATTTATTCGGGCGGGGCAGCCGATGGACAGACACTCACCTGTTCAACGGTGAATACTACGAACAGGAAATCCGGCCACCCGACGATGCATCCGCTGTCGCTCCGGGTCTCCACCTGACAGACGACCCGATAAAGGCAACCGAGCCCGATTACCAGCTCGGAGCCGGCTGTCTGGTGGACCAGTTAGCCGGACAGTTCATGGCGCATGTGTGCGGATTGGGCTACATACTTAACCAAAATCACGTCCGCACCGCGCTGGCCAGTATCATGAAATACAATTTCAAACGGGATTTCAACAATCACTTTAACAACGGGCGCAGTTTCGTCCTTGGTGATGAATCGGCATTGCTGATGGCGACCTACCCCCGAAACAAGCGGCCTAAGCGTCCGTTTCCCTACTATAACGAAGTGATGACCGGATTTGAGTACACCGCCGCCGCCGGCATGTTGTATGAACATCTTACGCGCGACGGGCTTCGCTGCATCCGGGCAATCCGCGCACGGTATGACGGACTGAAGCGCAATCCTTTTGACGAAGCGGAATGCGGCCATCACTACGCCCGGGCCATGGCTTCGTGGGCCGCGGTGCCGGCCCTGACGGGGTTCCAATATTCCGGAGTCACAAAGACCATCACGTTTGCGGCGCAACCGGGGTCATTTTTCTGGTCCAACGGTTGTGCGTGGGGGCGGTGTCAACTGACAAAGACCCGCAGCGGCCTGACCGTCCGATTAACCGTTATCGGCGGGGCACTGGCCCTCCAGCGCATAACGCTGACCGGCGCAGGTTCGGTAACGCTTCGACATCCCGGAACAATCTCCGGGGGCCGTTTCATCTTACTGCGTCTTCCCTCCCGCGTATCTTTGCGGACCGGACCGAAGAGACAGCGCAAAATACCCGCTTAAAACAGGGGGGTAAAAAATGGTAACTCATTCTTCCGCAAAATGGATCGGGATGGCCGATGAGCCAAGGGGTAAAGCGGCGCCCCTGTTGCGCCGGTTTTTTACCGTAAAAAGCATCGTAAGGTCTGCCCGTCTGAGCATTTGCGGCCTGGGTTACTGCGAGGCATGGATTAACGGCCTTCGGGTGGGTGACCACGTGCTCGACCCGGCCCAAACCGATTACGAGAAACGTTGCTTCTATGTGAAATACGACGTAAGGGAGCACCTTGGCCCGGGCGACAACGCCATCGGGGTTATGCTGGGAGACGGTTTTTTTAACCAGGATATGATTCCCGATCACCGGTTCGGGTGGTTTGGAAAAGGGTCCTCATACGGGGCCCCCCGGTTGTGGGCGGAATTGGAAATACGGCTGGAGAGTGGTGAACGATATCTGATTGTTACGGACCAG
Source organism: Candidatus Omnitrophota bacterium (assembly GCA_043826355.1). GTDB lineage: Bacteria > Ratteibacteria > UBA8468 > MWAK01 > MWAK01 > JAHJUB01. The sequence continues at coordinate 8,281 of JBDRQI010000034.1, read as the reverse complement.
AGGTGGAAATGCGCCACGGCAGCCATCGTGAGAAACAATCCTTACGCCGGAGAGTGTTACGACGCACGCCTGGAAATACCCGGCTGGGCTTCGCCGGAGTTCAATGACCTAAACTGGAAATGTGTTGAAATTATGCCGCCGCCGGGCGGTGTAATGGAAGAACAAACAATGCCCTCCGTCAAGAAGATTCAGGAGATCAACCCCCTTTCAATCGCTAAGCATCAAGGGGATAACTATGTGGTTGACATGGGACAGAACTTTGCCGGTTGGGCGCGTATCCGTATCCAGGCGCCGAAAGGAACCGAAATCCGGATGAGATTCGCCGAAGAAATTTTTCCTGACGGACGAATTGACACGGCAAGCACGGGGGTTTTCGCCACAACCCTGGAACAAACCGACACCTACATCTGCCGCGGGAAAGGAATCGAGGTCTGGGAACCGCGGTTCACCTATCATGGGTTCCGCTATGTGGAGGTAACCGGTTGGCCCGGCACGTTAGGAATCAAGGATATCACCGGCATCGTTGTCCATACGGCGTTGCCGCAGGCAGGCGCTTTTGAATGCTCTGATGCGCGGATTAACCAGCTTCACCGCATGGTTTTATGGACTCATCGAAGCAACGTCCACGGCATTCCGGAAGATTGTCCGGCGCGTGAGCGCTGCGGCTGGCTTGGCGATGCCAATATCATTTGCGAGTGTTCCATCTACAACTTCCAGGGCATGACGTTCTGGGAAAAATATCTGGATGACATAGAAACGACCAGGGCGCTGAACGATGGCCTGCCCGCAATGGTTTCACCCGGAAGACGCTGCACCCGCGGGGCAGCCACGCCGGACTGGATGGCCGCCTTCATTCAGATTCCATGGTATCTCTACCTCTATTATGGGAACAAAGAGACGCTTCAACGACATTGGGACGGAATGCGCGCGGCAATCGAATATTGCGGGAAGAAAGCGGAAGGCTGGATTCTGTCGGGTGGGCTCGGCGACTGGTGTGACCCGGGCAACAGTTGCCGGCCAACCTATACGGAGGAGGTTGTTACAACCACGATGTGGTTCTGGAAGTGTTCGCGGGTTATGGCAAAAATCGCTGACCTGCTGAGACATAAAGGAGATGCCGGCCGTTACCATGAATGGGAGGGCCATATCCGCGGGGCATTCCAGGCGCGTTTCTACGACCGGGCGAATCATACGTTTGGCTCCCAGACGGCAGACGCAATGGCGTTATACTTCCAACTTGTGCCTTCGGGAGAGAAAATGGCTGTTATCAACAGCCTGGTAAAAAACATCCGGGAAACCCACAATTGCCATCATACCGTTGGCATCATGGGCCTGCGGTTTCTTTTTGAAGTGTTGACTCGTAACGGCCATGGAGATACGGCACTTACCCTTATGCATCAGAACACGTATCCAAGTTTTGGTGATCTCATCAAGCGCGGAGCGACTACGCTCTGGGAGTATTGGGGAGAAAGGGAAGTGGATGAGGCCGAAGGCCCCCGTTCGCTTAATCACCCCATGATGGGCGGTTTTGGCAACTGGTTTTATAATACGCTGGCGGGAATCCGACCCGACCCCGCCCGCCCCGGTTTTAAGCATTTCTTCCTTGAACCGCACCCAATACCGGGACTGGCCTGGGCGCGCGCCCACCATGACTCTCCCCAAGGACGCATCGTCAGCAAATGGCACTGCGAGAACCGGCGTTTCCAATGGAGCGTGACCGTACCGCCGGGGAGTACGGCTACAACAAGGGCGCCTTATTCACATCACGTCCGCGAGCTGGGGCCGGGCACTTATCTGTTTGTTGACAAGCAAGTCGCTGAAGGCAAAGCGGTCAAGCGCATGAAGTAACGCGGCCCGTAAATTTTTCCAGTCCCGGCATTTAGCCCGTAAAGACGCGCGCGAACAGCTCGCGGTATGCTTCGGAGATGAGCCCCTCGGCTTTCTCGTCGGACAAGGCAAATTCCTTCTGGGTGTTCATCTTACCGGATTCCCTGTCTCTTTTATGTTCGTGGGCAGGCATCAGATAGGATAGTTCGTCATTACACAAGGAAGTTACCCAGGTATGTTTGAAAGGACTACCCGTCCTTAAATTCAGGGCAATTTCATGGAAGACTTCCCCGCAGAGCGCCAGGATTGCCAGATCGCCAACCCTGAGCAGCTGCACTTCCGCAAAAACGCCTTTTTCGTCCTGTTTTCCCCCGGCAACTCCGCGGCCGTGAAGATAGGTCTTTGCGCGCAAAGGCAGGGGCTGCTGTAAAGGAAAATATACCTCTTTGCTCACCGAAGAAACGATATCCGTCTGAAACGGTTCCAGTTTTCCCCAGATTTTTTTGATGCCGTCGTAAAGCATTTTTCCGGCCACCGGGACAAAAGATTCCGCTTCCTGGGCCGAAACGTTGTGTTCAAAAAAGGCTGCAGGATGTACGTTACCCTCCGGCCCGGCCATAAGGGAGAACACAAACCGTTCGCCCGTTTCTTTTTCTATCCTTTCCATCGCCCACCCGAAGAAATCGCTGTTGAGGGTCATTCCCCCCATGGCAAGCGCATTGTGACAGCCGAAGTTTGCCAGCCCGCATAACGGGTTGCCGCCGGTATCTTCAAATACCGCCACGCGCAGTGCGTCGTCATAAGGCGACGCGGATTCAACATCCTCTATATTGAAGTTCTCCATAGTTGCGGCATGGGTCAAACTTGCCACGCTTCCGTCCTTCATGCGAAGCCGCGGCTTCCCGATTCCGGGTACGGAGATTTCGCCAATCTTTCCCCTGGCGGGCTTAAGACGGCTGTCTGCCAGAAAGACCGCGCCGGCCGCCTGACGGTAAAGTATATTAAGATATGCCTGCGTTTCTTCGCTCAGCGCTCCATATTCAATCATCACGCCGCCGGTATCATACGGGTCGTCGTAGTCGATAACCTTTGCCGAAGAATGGGTATGGGTGGCACAGACCAGGATATTTTCGGCCGGTATCCCGGTCCACTTGTTGGCCAACTGTCGGATACCATTGGTGATGTTGGGAAAGAATTCGCTGATATCCAGCAGAACAATCGCCGTTTTCTTTTTGCCGTCGTCAAATACGGTCGCCCGGGCACACAGTTCTCCGATAATATCGGTGGCTAAACCCTTTGGACCAAGCCGTCTTGCCTGGTCCAGGGGAGGAGTAATATTAATCTTGGCTGTCCCGACTTTAAGCTTGGGCTCCATTTTCAACGCCTCCTTTTTTGTGTATACCTGGCCGCGAAAGTAATTCGGACGGAATTTTGAATTGCGGTTTTACATTTGTATCTTTTGCATGCCCGGTTTTAATCTAATTGTCCTGTTGTTGTAAACCAGCGTTCCGCGGATGCGGTCCGGGAGCTCCACCGCGCCGGCAAGGCGACCGCCCTCTGTTTTAAGGTCTGCCGAAATGAAACCGGCCGGGTGCGGCATGACGCCTCTTACCCATTTCAACGGACCCAATTGAGGTTCCATTCTTACCGAAGCAAAACCCGGCTCAGCCGGACGGATGCCCAAAACCGAAGCAAAAGAGTGGAAGAGCGGGTGAGTGCTCCAACCGTGGCAGTCCGACCGGCTCGGTTCCGGTTTTTCCGGCGTAGTCCGGAACCCCTGCCCCTTGAGTTTGAACCACAAATCCATCCGCTTGAAGAAACGGTCCATCCGGTTAATCCGCCGGTACGCTTCAAAAAGGTAGTGCGTAAAATAGATGGTGGTCCGGTCGAGAGCGTTGTCTTCCATCAGCCCTTTTACCAGGCGTTTTTTCACTTCACCGGAAACAAACCCGCTTAAGATTGCCAGGCATTGCGCATGTTCGCCGAAGTGCTTTTTTGCCCGGTCCTCCGCAAAAAGTCCACGGTTTTCGTCCCAGAACATTTTCGCGGCAGCAGCGGCGACCCGTGCCGCAAGCTTTCGGTTACGCACAGCCAGTTCCGGTTCGCCGGCCAGTTCTTCCAGTTCCGCCGCCTGTCGCAGGACCAGCGCAAACTGCCAGTTCAGGGTGGCGTTGATTCCGCTGTCGGCGCCGGAAGGCATTCCGTTGCGCCAGCCGGGGACCCAGTCCACAAAATTCCAGCCCTCCGGTGATTCGACCAATTCTTCACGGTTGACCCAGCGTCGGTATGCTTCTAAAACGGCGCGCACCCCCGGCATCAAACCGCCGACGAAAGCCGGGTCGTTGCGCCACATGGCATAGTCGTGCACCATGGCAATCCACCACAACGAAAAAGGAGGAATCACCTGGTCAACCCGGGTGGGGTAACTGCACCGGGTAATGCCGGATATATCCCGCGACTTGTCAAACATCAGGAGCGCTTTTTTGGCAAGGCGGTCATCCCGGGTCAGGCAATAGGCCGTCAGAACATCCAGGCGCGTGTCTCCGATATACATCAATTGTTCGTAGTAGGGGCAATCCAGATAGGTTTCATGGGAACACATTTCCAGCGTCCTGAGGATAATGGGTGTAAGCTCCGTGAATCGGGAATCGCCGCATTCAAAACGGCCTTTAAACCTATACGGATACCTGGTTTCCGTAATTCCCACGCTATTTATGGTAAGCGGCTGGTCCCCGGTGGAAACAAAGATTTCCAGGTATCTTCCGGCTTCCCACCAGAGCGTTTCAAACCGACGGTTTTCCCGGCCGTCCGGCTCGAAGATATTTCCGAAGCCGAAAAAGAACTTACCCTCAATTTCATCCCGGTTGCCCTTCGGCGTTTTGCCGTATCCATACCTATCCTTAAAAAAATCATGATAGAGCGCTTCAGCCCACGCTAACTTTACCTGCGCGCCTTTACCGCCCGATAAAATAACCTCCGTATAGGCGCAAAAATAGTTCTCCAGGTCCACTATCACCCGGCGCCTGGTATGCGGAGGAACGGTAAGCGGCGCCGTGCCTTCAAACAGTTTTTCCCAGGGCGTCTCTTCTTTCTTCAGGTGTTCTTTCGCTTTTACCGGCAGAGACCGGGTCTCCTCGCTATCAACCGGCTGGACGTGGCGGACCTTCCCCCCTTTCACGCGCGATTCCAGCATTGGGGGCAAGACCGCCGGTTTCAGAACCCAAATCCCGGACCAGATGCCTACGGTTGGTTTCCGGATAAAACCGGGGCAGATTTCCTTCACTTTTTTCCACCCGTTCCCGCTTCCTTCTTCAAAGCCCCAGGAGAAATCCGCTCCGCGGATATGCATTTTTGCGCCTGTCTGCCAGTCCCAGGCGGGGTTAATCCAGTGATAGCCGGTGAGCTTTTTGTATTCCCATCCGGCGATACCGGTATTCAGGACCTTTTCGTGCCGCCCTTCAGCCGCCAGGATGAATCCCGGACGTAAGGTTATCTGGGCATGCGGCGATTGACCGTCTTCGCCCAGCCACCACGTCCGCGCAACGATAACGTGTTCCCCTTCGGACAACTTGAGGTTGTAGGTTTCAAAGAACCAGTTTTCCCGGTCGCCCCGTTCCGGCCCGCGGCCGAAACGTTTTCCGTCAAGGAAGATATCGTACCGCTCATCCGCGCTGACATAAACCTTTATCTTTGAAAGTTTGCCGATGCGGAATTTGAGGCGATAGGCCGCAACCTGCGGCTGACGGTTGTAAATCCCGGATGGACCAATCCACCCGCCAGGCCAGGCGGAGGTCTTTCCCCTGGCCGTGAACCTTTCAACAAAAAACCTCTTTTCAAGAACAGTGTTCATGTTTTAAGCCTGTACGCATCAAGTTAAGCAACCCGGACGGAAAATTAATTATGTATTATTACCTAAAATCTATGTTAATGTCAAGTTAACTGCTTTCGGGCTAATCGATTCGGACGCAGGGTAGAAGAAAAATTGACAGACCGAAAGAAAAAATGGTTTAATAAAAAAATCTGCGCCGGAAGAACCGCTGCGAAAGGCACGACAGGCATTGCCTGGTTTGACAATATCCGGCTCAGAAACGCGCGAAGAGAGAAAATGGCAAAGCGGAAAATTTTGCGGGGTGCCCTGATTATTCTGGGCCTGGTAACGTTATTCTTGTCTGCCGGTGAGACGCGGGCGGAAGAACCGGAAGAGGCGAGGTTTAACGGGAAAATAAGTAACTGGGAAAAGGCCTTAGACGAAATAACGGAAAAAGAAAAAGCGCTTTTCGGCCTCTATGATTCGCCGGCGGCCGCTGAAGTAATGGAGAAAGAGATAGAGCGGAAGATAAATTCTTACGCGCTGGGAACGATTGTTAGAAACGCCCGGAGAAGAGGTTTTTTCCAAACCAAGGAGGAAGAAGAGGGCGACCTTATTGCCGGGCAGATAAAAGATATTATCGCCCGCATGGAAATCATTCCGGCCGGACCCGGGTTGATTACTTTTATTGTTTCACCCGGTGGCGGTACAAAGGTACTTCCCTTTGACCCCTTTTTGCCGGATGAGGTCCCGGGCGAAATCAAGATAGTAGCCACCCCGGGCGAATACGAACCGGCCAGCTTTGCGCTCTACTCCAAGAACGACTTAAACGGCCTGACCCTCAAAGCAACCGACCTGAAAGGAACAAAAGGGACTATCCCGTCATCCAGCATAGACCTTAAAGTGGTTAAGTGCTGGTATCAAACCGGGATAGTCTGGAACAGCGGTATATTCCAAGAGGGGACGAAAGACCTTGTTCCGGAACTGCTGCTGAACGATGATACGCTGGTTAAGGTCGACCACGAAAAGAAAGAAAACTACCTTAAACTAAGCTTCCCGGAAGGAGAAAAGTATGCCTGGATAAGCGACCCGGAGGAAGTTTTCCAAACCTGGCTCACAATAGAGGAGTTTCCGGTCAAGGACAGCCCGGCGCTCTTACCGGTAAATATCCCGGCAGGAACCAACAAGCAGTTCTGGGTTACCGTAAAGGTTCCGGAAGATGCCAAGGACGGTGTCTATACCGGCTCCATCAACCTCTCCGCCGGAGAAAAAACCCTGGGCGCTGTTACCTTAAAACTGCGGGTCCTTCCCTTCAAGCTCGCGTCTCCGAAGACCTACTATGATTTAACCCGGGAGTTTACCAGTTCCATCTATTACCTCGGACAGCTCGCATCTGATGACCAGAAAGGAACTATTTACGCTCTTTTAAAAAACAAGGAACAATTAAGGGCAGAACTGAAGAATATGTTTGACCACGGGGTAACCAACCCGCAGGTTACCCAGAGCTGGAATGACAAAAAATGGTTCGCAAGGGCCCTGGAGCTCCGGCAAGAGGCGGGGATGAGAAGCCCGACCCTCTACACCCGCATCCTGGATATCGAGGCTTTCCTGGGATGCAACTTCTATACCGGGGAAGGCTTACCGGTGCCCCCGGAAAAGCTGGAGGCTCTAAAGGCCCGGGTCAAAGAGATAATGGATTTTGTTAAGCCTTACGGGATTACCGAGGTCTACTTCTACGGAGCCGACGAAGCCAAGGATGAGCAGGTAATAGCCCAGATACCGGCGTGGGAAGCGGTACAGGAAGCCGGCGGCAAGATTTGGGTGGCCGGATACCGGGCCGGCGTAATGGGTAATAAACTTGGCAACTTTGAACTGGTGGGCGAAACCCAGGACCTGTTTGTTTCTGCCGTAGAGCCTTTCAAGAAAGAGGCGGATAAGTGGCACTCGGTCGGCAACAAGATCTGGGCTTACGCCAACCCCCAGGCCGGTCCGGAAAACCCCGCGCTTTTCCGGAAGGGCTTCGGCTTCGGGCTCTGGAAGGCAGAATACGACGGAGCGGCCACCTGGGTCTACATACATTATTACCCGCCCTGGAATGATTTTGGAACCAGAACATATAGAAAGCTCTACAACTTCGTCTACCCCACCGTAAACGGAGTGGTTGACACGATTGCCTGGGAGGGCTACCGGGAAGCGATTGACGACATCCGCTACGGCACTACTTTGAAACTGTTTATTGCGCAAACAGATAAAAACAGCCCGAAAGCAGAGGTTGCCCGAAAAGCGGAAGCATACCTGGCAAACCTTGATGCGGAGAAGAACCCGGACCTCATCCGCCTGGAGATAATTGGCTACATCTTGAAGTTGCGCTAAAACGTAATTTGACAAAAAGAAAAGGATGTGTTTTAATGGTGGTAAAGCGGCCTTAACGTCCGCGCCAACGACTGGCCCGGGCGGATAGACTTTCGGAGGCCGCCGGATAAGCCCGCCGCAGGCGGGCAACAATAGGAGGAGCAATTATGGATAAGATAAGGAAAGCGGTGCGGAAAGCAGGGGGATTTACCCTGATTGAGTTGTTGGTGGTTATCGCCATCATCGCCATCCTGGCGGCGATGCTCCTGCCGGCGCTCAGCCAGGCCCGGGAGA
>JBDRQI010000033.1:0-8611 GCA_043826355.1 Candidatus Omnitrophota bacterium | reverse complement strand
GAACGGGCCGTACCTCTCGCTGCACGCATCGCAGGATGGACCGGTCACGCTGGACACCGGCAGAGCTGACGCGGTGAGGGACGTGCTGACCGGCGAGACGCTCGGCCGGGGACCGAAACTCGTCCTGCCGATGAAACTCGGCCAGACAAGGGTGCTCCGGATTGGTGTGAAGCGCTGAATCGGATGGTGGGGGTTTGTGGGGTTATATCCCTCTATGGAAAGATTTTACACACAGACAGGTTAAGTTTACTTTTTCTCATTGACTGTCTCCTGCCGACAAAGGGATGACAGGCAATCAAGCTGGGTTTCGAATTCGACGGGGTTATCTAGGGAGAGAAAAGAGGTTCTAATTGCGTCCAGTCGCCCCGACGGAGCTATACAGTAGGTTGGTTTTCCTCATTTTACCCAGTGTTTCAACGCCTTTTATAGGTTCGAACGCCTGTTTTTGTCCAGACAGGGGATTTCTCGCTTCCACAATTCCAAGGAACGGTTTTTTGAAGTTCAGCAAATGTTATTTGATAAGATAGCATTTTTTGATAAATTGGTGGATTGCAGGTTATTTGCTCAATAAACGCCGAATGTCTTGCCTGACTCGTACATTGCTTCAACGTTTTCAACCGGAGTACAGGGCGCCAGGTTGTTGCCTTCGCGCAGGACAAATTGGCCGCCTTCCATAATTCCGGAAGTACAGATTCGCTTAACTTCCGCCCTGATTCCTTCCGGTGTGCCGTTTTTCAAAAGCATAACGGTGGGGCCGCCGAGTATTTGAACCTCCGGACCAAGTTCCTGTCGTAATTTGCCAAAATCAACCGGAAAGCCGGTGTCAAAAGAATTTACCCGCAAGTTTTCCTTCAGGAATTTGAAATGGCGAGTTGCGTCTCCGCAAAGGTGGATACTGACCGACCCACCGTCGCTGAATTCCTCCACCAGCATCCGGTGGTAAGGAAAAACAAACTCCTTATATGCCTGGGTGGAAATCATGGCGATGGCGTCATCGGCAAAACCGAAATTGGGCACTTTAAATTTGCCTTTGTCCGGGGAATCCGAAATCCTTGACCAGCGCCACTGCCGGATAGCCTTCATCCTCCGGATCGTGTTTTCCGTAACGAAACGCAGCAGATTGTGGTAATATTTCGGGTCTTCGTACATATCCAGGCATACCTCGGCGGCGCCCCTTAGTTTATAAGCAACGGTCAACGGGCCGTCGGTGCCTTCGCCGGGAATGGTTTGCGCTGATTTCACGGGGAGACCCTCAAACTCCATCTTCGGGCATCTATCCTGCGCATATTCAAAAAATTCCATCGCCCTGGCCAAAAAATTACCCCTCAAAGGGTCAGGCGGTTCCAACTCGTAAAGTTTGTTTTTGTTCTCTTTCAATATTTCCACCGTATCTGGCACCCCATTTTCGAAATAACGCAAGGGGCATCCAAACCAGCCGGCTTCGTAGGAATTCTGGAAATCAATCGCAACCTGCCAGCCGTTTTTAGGCGGTCCCATTTCATTATCGCAAATAAGGTTATAGCGTACCCATTTCTGGAAAGCCAACTGGCAATCTATCTGGGCCTGGGGGTTTTTGAAAAAATCCTTGAAGGTATATCCGGTACCGTTTATCTCCGGGTTACCGAACAGATTACGGATGCTTCCGCCGATAACGACCGGAACCCGAAATGGCTTGCGGTTATTGTATGCTTCCCAGATCTTTTTTACCTCTTCGTTGTGTGTCTGAAAATTAATCTTTCCGGTATAAAAATTACCCACGATGTTTTCTCCGATCCGGATTATCCGCGGTAAAATTCAGCCATAGATTAAAATTTCCGTAAAAAAGATACAGCCTTAGCGATATCAATTGCCGGGTCTGCGCCTACTTCCCGTTCGATGATGTGAAATCCCCGGAAACCTATTTTGTCCAGCGCTTTCAGATATTCCGGAAAGACCACATCCCCTTCCCCCAGCGGAACTTCACCATTATTCGTCTTTCCGTCTTTAGCATGGGTTTGAACGATATATTTATGCAGGATGGAAACGCCGCCGATTTGGTCAAAATCCTTCATAACCAGGTTAGCCGGGTCATAGTTGACCTTAATAGAATTATGCTTTACCTGGTCCAGGAATTCCTTCATTAAAGCCGGTTCTTCCGGGCCGGTTTCGGTGGCCAGACAGCAGCCAATCTTGTCCCCGTATGCGCCCAGAATATCCATGGCGTACTGCATGACCTTCCAGGGTTTGGAGCCGCGGTCTTTCGGAATTGTGCCGATATGGGTCTGGACGATGCTGCAGCCAAGCGCCCTGGTATTGTTCATAATCTTTTTGGTTCGGTTAATACGCTCTTCCACGTCACTCTCATCGGTAAACTCGTGTCCGCCCAAATCCCCGCAGGTGGAATTCAACGTTAATCCATAAGAGTCGATTAAATCTTTTAGTCCTTTTATCTCCGTCCCGGTTAAGCGCTCAATAGCCACTTCGCCCGGGATATCAGACATTTCAATACCGTCAAGTTTCAATTCCCGGCATTTATCCAGACCTTTTTTAACACCCAGCCTGAATGAACCCAAAAACGCGCCTACTTTAAGCATACGGTCCTCCCGATAAGTGTTTTACACGATAAATTATTCCTTTCCTGTCCTGTTTCTGCCTGCTCTTTAATCAGGGCTGCTTCAGCATATCCAGCACCTCTCCGATTTCAATCCGGATTTCATCGGCCAGCGTCCGGTCCGTATCATCCGAGTCCCAACGCCTGGCTCTCGGAGCGCGGAGCACGCGGTCGCAGGCTGTATCCAGCAATTTCATGGCTCGGGACAGCGCCGGGTGGGAGGAGTTTGTATTTTCTGTTTCCGCGATGCGTTGTTTCAGCAGCGACAGGTATTCATAGTCCTTTATTCCCTCGGTGATGCTTTCCATCTGTTTGCAGGGGGTTACCGAATCCACTCCCATAAACAACGGAGAAAAGGTAAAGGGTTTCTGGAAATACGGGTTCCAGTCGGTTCCGCCGGTATCAGTGAATGACCAGAACATCGAGCCGTTGCCTCCGACTCTGAATGCTGCCCAGGCCTGCATTCGAAAGTAACTGTAAGGGTCGGCATTCTTCCCGTTAGGGTCGCAAGCATAGAGGTATATCTCGCGACCCTCGCTGACCATGCGCTTCGCAAAATTAAGGTATTGGACCCCACCTGCAGGGGCGTCAACTTTCATCCGGTTGAGACAAATGATGTCGTGGACATTCCATAAGTCGGAAGGGGCCTGGTCAAGATTGCCAAAAAGGCCCTCCCACAAAGGGTCGGTGAATAACTTTATTCCGGTCCGGGCGGCTTTGATGGGATTTGCCCAAGCCATTATAAACGGTATCTGCGCCTCGGTATGAGGTTCGTCCACCAACAGCAGGACTATCTGCTCGGGTTTAATTCCCTTGCTCTTGGCGTGTTCGGCCCAGAAGGTAATCCATTCCCGAATCGCGCGGTCAAACGCCGCAGTTCCGGTGGGTATGGTTATCGTTTTGTCTGTGACCGCCAGGTAAACCATATATTGGTCAGCTCCGGGCCAGCGGCTGAGCCAGCGGTCAAAGTTTTCCGTGGATGGTGTTCCGGTCATAGCGCCCGAGGTGTTAAAGGGGCCAAACGGCATGGCGTTACCGGTCGCCCAGGGGCAGTTAACGTAGTTTTCCTGGAGGTGTTTTATGATGGGAAACACGTTCTGGGGGGTTACGTCCCATACGGCGTCCTCGTTTGTATAATCCCATCCGCCGGAACGTAAGGACGGCTTTTCGGGGAAGGTTTCCCTGAAGACCTTTAGCGATACGGGTATTGACAGGGTCGTCTTTCCGTCGCTTACCGCCCGGAGCATTCCGGTGTATTGTCCCGGGTTGAGCGTTTCCGGCTTAAATTCCAGCCATACCTGCCGGGTCATCCCCGCAGGTATGGAAACGTTGTAGCCGGCAGCGGTTACGGGTGCCGGCAGGATGGCTGTCGCAACCGGTTTCAGTTCCTTCGTGTCGGTCCATTCTACGGAAAAAATCCGCAAGTATTCCGGCAGGGGACTGTCCGGCAGTCCTTCCAGCCGGAATGATATTGTCATCGGTTCTCCGGTTGCGTTGGTAAGGTTTAGCGCGCCCGGCCGTTTCTCATTTTGCATGGCTGCTATGGCCAGCGCGGGTTTTATTCTGGCGGAAGGCAGCTGCATCAGGCGCAGGTTATCCCAGGGGTTTGCCGTCCAGGCAACCAGGGGCGGTAAACCGGCTGTCTTCAAGGCCGCGCCCCGCACCGCAAAGATGCGGCGGTGGAGATCGTTGAAAGGCAGGATGGCCTTGAACGCCGCAACGTCCACTGCCGGAAGGAGGGGGATATTTTGGGCCGCTTCTTCCAGTTCTTGCTGGTATCGCGCTTTTATGTCTGCAGGAATATTGGCCTGTTCAATTTCATCCTGGACAGCCACCAGGTCGTTGGTCAGTCTTTCGGTAACGCCCTCCATGGTGCGCGCCGCAGGTTCGCTAATGTATTTTTCCGGGTCGGTGCTCACCGGTTCGGGCAGGGGCATCTCTAACCAGGCATCATCCCCCCGGTAGACTTCAATTTCATCGCAAAATAGATATGGTCCGTTGGAGACCGCCAGGAATTGGACATACCGGCCGTATCCCTTCATCTGGTCTGTCCAGTACCGGTGCCTACCGGACAAGGGAGGTTTGCCGTTGACCGCGCTTAAGGAAACCAGGTTTCCCAGGCTGTGGTATTCCTTTCCGTCGGCACTCACCCACACGAATATTTTTGCGGGCCAGGTAACGTCGCTTGTGCCGGCTGCGGTGCTGAAAGAAGCACCGCGAATCGGCTGCACGGAACCAAGGTTTATGGTAATAACACTGCAGAAGATTCCAGACCACCCGACAGTTTGTTTCTGCGTCCAAAACATTCCTTCGGGTGCGTACTGGCCGTCCGTCAATTGGGTGACGTCCCCGGGTTCGGTGCAGTAACCGTAATTGGGCGCCGGTTTCAACGTATAGGTCTTTCCGAATGCGATATTCTCCATACTACCCGCTTCTTTTCCGGTTGCCGGGTGAACGGCAAGCCCCAGAAACAAAATAAGCCACAACCATGCACAGCCGTAAAGCGTTTTTTGCGTCATCCCAGTATCCTCCGTTTACCCAGTAAAAAGAAACATTTGTTTTGATTTTTCATGTCGTTCACCCCGAGTAAGGGGTGAGTCAGTTTAAGCGAATATCAGTTTCCGATATGGCGAATTACACTAAAACTATCTCTTGCGGACTCTTGCGGGAAAAAGCAAAAAGGTGGCCGGCAACATCACTTTCGCCAAGGCAAATAATACCACTGTCATCCCTTTTTCGTCAATGAAAGGTTTTAACCCGGGGGCATTATACGGCTCGTAATTATTCTGTTATCGGGGAGCGGTTTTTAAGTTTGAGGATATGGTTAATTATCTCCAACCGAACGGTATCCAGGTCCCTGTTTATATCCAGTTGTGAGAGCCATTGTTCAGCCGATAAAGCCGTTTCTTTTATCCCGGCATCGGCTGATTTCTTTGCTTCCGCTATCTCCAGTTTTAAAGTAGTGGCGTACCTGATGTCATCAATCGCTTCCCGGTAGCCTTCCCAGGCAAGAGTGTCGATCACTCCGTTTACGGTGGGGTAGGCAAAGACAAAGTCTCTCTGAACCGCATTGTCAAAGTCATTCCAGACATTGTCCGCTGCAGCCTGGTAGGAGAAGGTTGCTGCTCCGTCATAGTTCTTCAGCCAGAGAAGAAGGCCGAAGTTCCTGCGGTAGATTTCCGGGTTTTCTGCTCCGCTCTGAGGGTTGAAGTAACACCAGATTTTGTGTCCGACCGAATGCCACTTTGCCGCCTCTTCCGATAATGGAGCGCCCCAGCAAACAAGCAGGTCCTGGATGTCGCCCATCTTTTCGAAATTACTGTCTACGTAACCGGCAACGAAAATCTTGCCCCCGGCTTTACGGGTCGCTTCCCAGGCCGGCCTCTGCGCTGTTAAAGCGTCCCCTCTCGCTTCATCCGCACCATAAAAATAGACCTCAGGTATCCCGTAGGATTGGGTGATTTCTATGGTCTTCTTGATATCAGCCGGATTGCTGGAAGCATGCACCGAATCCGGGCACCAGTTTAAGAGATACAGGGGCTGCCCGCCCATGCCCGCCTCCTGCCTTATATCCAGATATGTCCGGAAGAGCGCTTCACTGAAGCCCTGGTTGCACTGCGGGTTGGTCACCCCGTGGCTGAACATATTCTTTAGTTCTGCCCTCAACTGCTCTTTGCTCTTATCTTCAGAAGAGATGCTTCCCTCCGGCCGGTCGGGATTCAGTTTTCCGTGGTAGTAGATGCTGCTCACAAAATCTTCCTGGAGGTCGTATCTCCTGGGAGAAGCGAGTTTGAAGGGAAGAACCCTTACCGTCAGGGTAAGGGCGGAGTTCTCACCTCCTGAAGAAAGAATAATAGTGCCGGTATATACCCCTGCTTTGGCCGTATCCGGCGCTTTTACCGTAATCCAAAACTGCTTGTTGGTCCGGGCCGGGATATCCACCGGCAGAAGAACCGGGCTGTCCTGAACCGGAATATCCTCTATATTCCTTATGCGGGCGTCCCGGCCCGGGTGAGGATTTACTTCATTGGGTTCGCTCATCCAAATATATTTTTCTTTTTCAGAAGCGGTCCCCCGGCTATAAACTACCTTCAGATAGTTCTTCTCTTTTTTATAGTCTACCTTAACCAAAGTATCATCGTTAAGGAGAAGCTCCGGAACCAGCACCCTTTTATTTTGGTCCTGCACGTCCCCGGAACCGGACCAGGCTCCCCCTCCCTGGTACCAGCACTTCACGACTTTAATATCTATATTCCCCGAAGGGATAATCCCGCTTTCTCCGGTAAGGTCGCTTGCTTTCAGGGTCAAAGAATTGATGTCTGAACGGGCAAAGACAATAAAACTGGCCGGTTCGTATTCGCCGGGGGCAGCGGTAATTTTAATCTCACGGGAGATCTTCCCCATGACCAGGGTGTCGGTTGACAATTTTTTCACCCCCGAAATAGGTTTTGTGACATAAATAACCATATTATTGCCTGCGGCTTTTACCGCCTTGAAAACCAGCAGCAAAAACACGATGCTTCCCACTGCTATATAAATTTTTTTTAACATAACCTCTCCTTTGAGCGGTCTGTAAGCGTTCTGCGGCCAAGCGCTGCGGGCTATACCCGAGGGCAGCTACATTTCTTTAATATTATGAAGGACATTTTCAAGCCGTTCAATAAGGGAATTAATCTCCTGGATATCGGCGGAATTGAAGAATCCATTTTCCTTTATTTTCGCTACTCTTATCTTAAAAGGGGTTATTCCTTCCTCTCTCGCCGCTTCTTTCAGAATCGTTACGTCCGGGGAAGAATCGGCCAGGGAATCAAGTTCCTTTTCCAGTTTCTGTACTGTTTTCTCCCAAGAGGATATTTTCTCCGCGGTCTTTTCCTTGACGGAAAACCATCTTTTCTCCATCTCTTCCCGATAGGCCTCCTCTGACGGAGCCTCTCCTTCTATTTTTAAATTATCTACATATACAATTACCCTTTGCCCCTTTCCTCCGTGAAGGAAAATCCCCACTCCTTTTACAAAGAGCCCAAAATTTTCCTCCGTTGCTATCAATGGCCAGTCATTTCTCCCCATCATCCAACTTTTAATTCCCTTGCTCATTTTAACCGGGTCCCCTTCTATCAATTTCCATTCCCCTTTAGTAGATTCATAAGCATCAAAAGAATCGCTGGCCCCGTAGTTGGTAGAAGATATGAAATTTAGCCCTAAACCAGCTTTTCCGATACTCTCCTCATCCAAAAGGATATAGCCGGAGAATTGGAGCTTTCCTTCGGCAGGAACCGTTGTTGGAACGGCCCAGAAGCAGTAAGCGCCTTCGTCCTTAAAGGTAATGTCTAATTTAAAAGATTTCTTGCCGGAGAAACTCTTCTCCCGGGTTAAACCTTTAAAATTTACGGTAAATGCTCCCCAGCCCCCGCCAATCTCTTGTACCGGGTCGGCTTCTCCTTCAAAATTCTGGGTATAGAGATAAGGTTTCAGCGCCAAATCTGCTGCTTTTACCGCCTTGAAACCTAACAGCAAAAACACGATGCTTCCCACTGCTATAGAAATTTTTTTTAACATAACCTCTCCTTTTTTAGCCCAAACCCGCAAATACCTTATCCTTAAATTATTCCCAACGCAAGGAAGCGCCTCTTCCTGAAGAACCGTTATTACTGGCCATCCCAACAACGTACGGAATAAGGAGGATTTTCGGGTAACGCTTTTCGCCGCTCTATATGACTACCAAGATAAAGGACATTACGACCAACAGAGTGAAAAGTGGTCCCAAAACCCACTTCGTAGGGATTGTTATAGTTGGCGCACACGTAAGGTCACTTTACTACAATTAAACCACACCCCGTTCTTTTTTGTCAAAAGTACTATTCAAGTATTTAGTATTTATCTTCACTGCTGTCCGGTTGTTTATAAACCAAAACGGTGAAAACCTATGTCCTGCAATGGATTGAATGCCATTGAATTCGTAAACGACTTGAATTCGCCTGTAGAATATAGCCACTCTATACCAACCAAAGGAGCGGCTAATGT
>JBDRQI010000032.1:0-14072 GCA_043826355.1 Candidatus Omnitrophota bacterium | reverse complement strand
CCGCAGCTACCGTGGATACACGCCATGCGCCAGCAGGCGATTAATTTCGTACAGGCGATTCAAGGCGAAACCAAACCGCCCTGTGAAGTTGCCGAGGCCCTGGAGGACCTGAAGGTCGCCCGTCAATACATGCAGTGCCGGAAAAAGGCCGTTGCCTGACCATCAACATTGGCCAGTCTTGGAATACACTTATGAGTCCCGGTGAACGGTTCGTTCGTTGTCTCTCTGGTCACTCGGTGGACCGGACGCCCTACGGCGTCGGCATCGGCTGGTTGCCATGGGGTGAAACGATGGAACGTTGGAAACGCGAATCGGGCCGGCCCGACCTTGACCTTGAACGCGAATTTAATTTCGACCCATCCTGTGCCATCCCGGCGCTTCAGGCCGGTATTTTTCCGGCTTTCGAACGCCAGGTGATTACCGAAGAAGGCGACCTCGTGGTATATCGGGACGAGAAGGGAATCACCGCACGTGGCCGCAAGGATGGCGGTTCAATGCCTGAGTTTCTTGATTATCCCGTCAAAAACCGCGCGGACTGGGAACGACTCAAAGCCGAGCGATTCAATCCCGATACCCCCGGCCGCGTTACGGAAGATTGGGATATGTTTCGGGAACGGTTGCGCCGGACCGGCGAAGCGGTGCAGGTGGGATGGTTTCCATTCGGTCTTTTCGGGACACCGCGCGATTTGCTCGGCGCGGAAGCGCTGCTGGTATATTTCTACGAAATGCCGGAGCTGATTTGTGATATGATGGAACATCTGACGTTCTTATGGATCTCGCTGTGGAAACGCGTTTTGTGCGAAGTGCCGATTGACCATATCCATATCTGGGAGGACATGTCAGGGCATCAGGGTTCGCTGATTTCACCGGCCATGGTCCGGAGATTTATGATGCCGTGCTACGACCGTATCGCGGCCTTCGCGCGCGAAGCCGGAGTTCAGTTGCTCTCGGTTGACACCGACGGTGACTGTTCGGAACTGGTGCCCATTATGACGGAACATGGCGTCAACGTATTCTTCCCGTTTGAGGTGCAGGCGGGCAATGATATTAGTGATTACCGGAAGCGATACCCATTATTGGGAATCATAGGCGGACTCGACAAGCGTACGCTGGCCGGTACGCGGGCAGACATTGACCGGGAAATCGCACGAGCGGCCGAGATGGTGCGGTTTGGACGCTACATCCCCGGTTTTGACCACCTTATTCCGCCGGACGTTCCCTGGGACAATTATCGGTATGCGGCCGAACGTCTGAAAGAAGTTTGTTATTTAACCGGAGAATAAAATTATGCCAATTAAATGGAAAAAAATATGGGTGTCGGATGAAACTTACGAGTCGGCCGGCGTATTCGACGTGAACGGGGACGGAATCCCTGATATTGTATCGGGGGCGTTCTGGTATCAGGGACCGGATTTCCGTAAGAAACATTTTATCGGCGAGGTTAAATCGGCCGGAGAGTACTTCGACGATTTTTCGACTATTGCCATGGATATCAACGGTGATGGCCGTCCCGACTACGTTACGGGTGGTTGGTGGGGTGAAACTTTGCGTTGGCGCGAGAATCCGGCTGACCCGACCAAGTCCTGGCCGGAACACATAATTGGCCCGTGCGGCAGCGTGGAGACGACGCGGGCGTGGGATATTGACGGTGACAACCATCTGGAAGTGATTCCTAATACCCCGGGTACCCGCGAGGTGCGGATTTACAAACTTCAAACCGACGCGGCCGGTAAAGGGGCCGGTGTATTTGACTGCCATATCGCTTTTACTTTTCCGGACGACCAGAATCAGGGGCACGGTTTGGGTTGCGGGGACATTGCCGGCAAGGGGCGTTGGGACATCGTCCTGCGCAACGGCTGGCTTGAAGCGCCGCCGAACCCGATGCGCGAAACCTGGGTTTGGCATCCCGAGTTTGACCTCGGTTGTGCCAGCGTTCCTATCCTTGTAACGGATGTCAACGGAGACGGGATTAGCGATTTAATTGTCGGTCAGGCGCATGGTTACGGCCTTGATTGGTGGGAGCAGAATCTCACCGGCGGTCAACGCAAATGGACCAAGCACCCTATTGACCCGTTTAATGCGGGATACCATGACCTGATATGGGCCGACATTGACGGCGACGGACAGTGTGAACTGGTGACCGGTAAGCGCCACCGCGCTCATTGCGGTAACGACCCGGGCGAATGGGACGACCTGGGTATCTACTATTTCAAATGGACCGGCGAGGGTTTTGCCAAACAGATTGTTGATTACGGGTCAATCGGCGAGGCCAAGGGCTGCGGCATCCACTTCGCCCTGGCTGACCTGCGCCAGACCGGCCGTCTCGACCTTGTAGCCCCAGGCAAAGATGGTTTGTACATTTACTACAACGAGGGTATCTAATTGTTGTGTTTTAGAATCAGGGTCGCCAGGGGCGGGAGGGTTAGAGAGAGGGAGAAAGGTCTGCCGTGAGAGGGGATTTTTTGACTTTTCAGGCCGCCGCTGTTACCCAGGTTGCTGCCGCCGTAGTATCCGGAATCGCTGTTGAGGAGTTCCCGGTAAAAGCCGGGTTGGCGGACACCGACGCAATAGTTGAAACGAGGTACCGGCGTAAAGTTACAGATTATCACCAGGGAATCATCTCTGTCCTGTCCGTAACGCTGGTAGGAGATGATACTTCCTTCCGCATCGTTGAAATCAATCCACTCAAATCCAGCCGGGTTTGAATCCAACTGGTAAAGCGCCGGCTGGTTTCGATAAAACAGGTTTAAATCCCGGACAAACCGCTGCAGTTTTGAATGCGGCTCATACTGCAGAAGATGCCAGTCAACGCTGGAGAAAACATCCCATTCCCGCCACTGGCCTATTTCCGCGCCCATGAAGAGCAGTTTTTTGCCCGGATGAGTGTACATATAACCCAACAGGAGGCGCTGGTTGGCAAATTTCTGCCAGTCATCTCCCGGCATCCTGGCCAGGAGTGAAGCTTTGCCGTGTACGACCTCGTCGTGCGAGAGCGGCAGGATGAAATTTTCATTGAATGCGTAAAGCAGGGCAAAGGTCAGGTTCTGCTGGTGAAATTTCCGGTAAATGGCATCCCGGGAAATATAGTGGAGCGAGTCATGCATCCAGCCCATATTCCATTTGTATCCGAAACCCAGACCGCCGGCGTAAGTAGGTCGGGAGACCATCGGCCAGGACGTGGATTCTTCCGCCGCGGTGAAGATGTCCGGATGATAGCCGTAAATGACCTGGTTGAGTCTTTTTAAAAAGGTAATCGCGTCCAGGTTTTCATTACCGCCGAAACGGTTGGGAATCCATTCACCGGGGTTTTTGGAGTAATTCAGGTAAAGCATGGAAGCGACCGCATCCACCCGCAGGCCGTCAATGTGGTACTTATCCAGCCAGAACAAGGCGCTGTTAATCAGGAAGTTGGCAACCTCGTAGCGGCCGTAGTTGAAGATGAGCGTTCCCCAGTCCTTATGCTCGGCTTGTTTAGGGTGCGTGTGCTCGTATAAGGCGGTTCCGTCAAACCAGGCGAGACTGTGGCCGTCCTTCGGAAAGTGAGCCGGTACCCAGTCGATGACAACGCCAATCCCGTTTTGGTGGAGGTAGTCAACCAGGTAAGCGAAATCGTCGGGTGTTCCAAACCGGCTGGTCGGCGCAAAGTAACCGGTAGTCTGGTAGCCCCAGGATTCATCCAGCGGGTGTTCGGTAAGCGGTAGAAATTCCACGTGGGAAAAACCCATCTGCAACACGTATTCGGCCAGTTTGGGCGCAAGTTCCCGGTAACTTAGGAAGGCGTTTTCCTCCCCGCGCATCCAGGAACCCAGATGGATTTCGTAGATATTTAACGGTGCGGATAAGTGTTGTTCCTCTTTCCGGTTATTCATCCAATCGTCATCCTGCCAGGCATGCCGGTTAATCTCCCAGACGATTGAGGCGGTTTTTGGTCTGACCTCCGAATAAAAAGCATAGGGGTCTGCTTTCAGCAGAAGTTCTCCTTTCCTGGTTTTGATTTCGTATTTGTAGAGGGTTCCTTCTGCCAGGTCCGGGATGAAGGTCTCCCAGATTCCCGAAGAACCGACCGGACTCATCGTATCTTCCCGACCGTCCCAGTGATTGAAGTCACCAACCACGCTCACTCCGGAGGCATTAGGAGCCCAGACGGCAAAGAAAACGCCGTTCTTTCCGTTTGCGATTTTCAGGTGGCTGCCCAGTTTTTCGTAGGCCCGGTAAAGAGTGCCTTCCGAAAAGAGATATAAGTCAAACTCGCTCATTTTACCCATCTTTTTATGCTGCGGTAACCTCTCATATCATGGGCTATCCCCTTTATTCCCGGTTTTTCCTGTGGGCGGTCCGGATAGCGTCCCGGATAGCAAAAAGGACTGTCAGGATGGCAACGATTGCGCCCAGGCCGGTCAGCGTCAGCGCTTTGATAACCGTCTGCTGCTCCTTGCTTACCTTTTCGGTTTCCGGCGCCTGCTGCACCTGACCCGGCTGAGTCACTTCGACACCAACCTCCTCCGGCACAATACCTTCCTCGTTCATTTCCACCGGACGGTCTTCTGAAATGCCGGTATCGCTAATCATACTAAAGGAAGCGCCGGAAGAAGGCCCTTTAACCAGAGTGATGGCTCCGAGAAAAAGAATGGTCAGGCCGAAGATAAAACAGAAAAAAAACAGACTAGCTTTACCTATCTGCCCGTTATAGACCTGGCCCAGGCCGGGACAGAGGGTGGAAAGAACCCCGGCTACGCCTGAAGATTTCTGTTCGTACTTCCGGCGTACCTGATTCCGGATTTCCTCTTCCGCTGCAATCCTTTTCTTATCTTCTTCATTCAGAAATCCCATAATCGCTCCTTTAAGATAAACCTTTTAAGTTTACTTAAAACTCCATTCCATCTTCTTAATCTCTTCGTATGTTTTAGATATGGACTTGAAGTTGTTATCCACCGGGAAAAAAACCATGAAAACGTCGGCTGATTCACCCTTCTTCAGTTTCTTTTTCGGCGGCACCGTGTTGATGAAGATAAAATCTTCACCCTTCCCCAACATGGCCGGGCAGACCAGACTGATGCCGTAGCCTTTGCCACTGTGAAGATAAAGCCATTTGGCGTAACCGATCTTGTTGCTTTTTAACTTACTGGCGGCTACCAGGCGGTAAGTCTGCTCCTTCCCGCTTTTATCAGGAATCGTGTAATACTTGAAAGGGTCCTCCTCGTTCGCGGAACACACTCCCCAGTTTGTCCCGCAATCATGAACGCCCCCGCCCATGTAGACAAACCTGAACATAAGAGCTATGAGCGGATAACCCTTTCTCACTTCGGCGTAAAGCTCGAGCCGGTAATTGAGGTTGATGTCGTTCTCGACTTTGTTATCGCCGAGCAAGAACGTTGCTTTAACCAGCTTCCGCTGCGGGTTATCGACACTGAGTTCAATATTTTCCGGCTTCTTGACAAGAAGTTCTTTATTGGTGGTAAAATCTTTGGCGGAAAAATAGAGCAGGCTCTTCGGCAAAGTAATGCCGTCTGCCCCGATGACGTACATCGCTCCACCGGCTAAAAGCACAGCGTCATCCTTGGTAACCTTGACGAACATTCTTTCCTTTAACGGAACCCGCTCTTCTTTCGGTGCTTCACCGAAACATGCGCCGACCATAAAAACGAATAAGACAGACAATACAGCCGATATCTTCTTCATGTTATCTCCTCGTAGCATATTTTACTCCCATGATAATGTAGCGTCAAAATCTTTATTTTATGCTCCGATATATCTATTTGTCAATTGAACGAAAGCTCCAAATTTTTAGCTTCATATGAAAATACAAAATTATAGCAGATTTTGAACTGCAGGACAATTAAAATTGACAAAACAGTACTGCAAGTAGTATATTTTAAAGATATTTCTACTGATTTCGGAAAAAGTTGACTGACGGGAATGAGATTGGTAACGGTCTTAATCTGGTTGTTGGCAGTAGTTGTTTACCTGCCCGGGTTTTTAAGGATGAATCGTTTAAGCGCCACCCTGCGTTTCTGCCGGCAGCAGGAAGTTGAGTTGTCAGAGCAAAACCGGCTTTTAAGGGAAGAGATAGCAGCGTTGAAGACGAGCCCTTTTCTTACGGAAAAGTTGGCCCGGCGGGAACTGGGTTTGATTCGGGAGGGGGAATGGGTAGTTAAAAACTATGGCCACGACAATTGAACGGTTGCGGGATTTACAAAATTCTGACCTGGTAATTTACCGCCAAAAAAAACGGCTTGCTGAAATTCCGATTGAAATTGGAAAACTAAGTGATAAATTTAAGCGGGAAACAGAAGAATTGGCTACTTTGAACAAAGAGGTTAAAAAAGAAGAAGTCACTCTGAAAGAAACAGAGTTGGAGGTTAGCAGTCTGGAGGAAGAGATAAAGAAAGCGCAGCGGAACCTGATGAATGTCAAAACCAACCGGGAATATGCCGCTTTGACGTCCGAAATTGACGGTTTTAAAAAAAAGATTTCCAGCTTGGAAGAACACGTGCTTTTGCTGATGGACAATGTGATTCGGGTTAAAAAGATACGTAAAGAAGAAGAGAAGCGCATGGAGAGGGAAAAAGGTGCGCTGGACGAAAATTTGGAGGGGTTGGCCCGGGAAGAAGCGGGGCTGCGGGCGGAACTTTCCGAAGAGGAAAAACGCCGGCCAATTCTTGCCGGAGCGATTCCCCGAGAAATGTTAGTTGCCTACGAGCGGGTTCTGAAAGCAAAAACGAATCGTAAAGCCTTAACCGGGGTGAAGGACAACATTTGTACCGGATGTCAGACGCGACTGCCTACCGGCACGCTGGACCAACTGCATAAAGGGGCCGACCTGGTTTTTTGCGAAGGATGTAACCGCCTGCTGTATTTAGAGTAGGGGTCGGATTTATCCGACCCGCGCGGGTTTGATAAATCAAGCCCCTGCATTAATATTATGAAACTGACCATTTTTATTGATGGAGCAAGCCGGGGTAACCCGGGCCGGTCTGCTATCGGGATTGCTCTTTACGACCCGGAAGGCCAACTCCTGAAAGAGGTTGGCCTTGAAATCGGAGTTACCACCAACAACGTAGCCGAATATACCGCGCTCCTTTACGGATTGGGAGAAGCGCTTTTGTATGTGCATAAACTTCCGAATAAAATTAACGGTTTGGAGTTAACGATTTACAGCGACAGCGAACTTTTGATAAATCAAATGACCGGCCGTTACCAGGTTAAGAACGAAGATATTAAACGGCTTCATTTGCTGGCGCAGCGCCTTATTTCCGGTTTGGAAAAAGTTTCCTTTGAAAAATTGAGCCATGACGAAAACAAAACCGCGGACCGGTTAGCCAATAAGGTGTTGGATAAAAAACAGTAAATCGTGAATCGTGAACAGTGAACGGTAACCGCTTTAATTCTTAAAACTTTTATCATTCACCGTTAACCATTTGCGATTCACTGTGTTTAAGTGGGGGGGCGGGATAGCTGCAGTTACCGGGTACCGGTAACTGAGGAAAGTCCGGGCTCCGGTCGGGCCGGGACTGGGTAACACCCAGGTTCCGCAAGGAAACGGAAAGTGCCACAGAAAATAGACCGCCTGTCTTCGCCTTGGCGAAAGCGGGTAAGGGTGCAAAGGTGAGGTAAGAGCTCACCGGCGCCAACCATAAGGTTGCCGTCTGGCAAACACCTCTCTGGAGCAAGGCCGAGCAGGGGGATGGACGCCCGCTCCGCAAAAACCCCGGGTAGGCTGCTTGAGCCCTGTCGTAAGGCAGGGTCAAGAGAAATGGCTATCTAAACAGAACCCGGCTTATCGCCCCCCCCTCCCATAATGACAGACTCCGGACGTCTGATATGAGATTTCATTATTTTTTTAGTCTGAAATCCGGCGTCTGAAATCTGCAGTCTGTTTTGTATGTTGCACACACCTGTATTAACCGCGGAAGTCCTGGATATACTTCAGCCGGAAAAAGGCGGTCTTTTTATTGACGCCACCACCGGTACCGCCGGACACAGTTTGGCAATGCTGTCGGCGGCTAAAGGTGAATTAAGATTACTCTGTTTGGACCGGGACGGAAGTTCATTAGCAGAAGCCCGCAACCGGCTGAAGGGTTTTTCCGGTCAAACAACTTTTCGGGAAGGAGATTTTCGGGATTTGAAATTCCTGGCCGGCAGCGCCGGTTTCAACACACCCGACGGAATAATATACGATTTAGGTCTTTCCAGTTATCTATTGAACGAGGCCGAAAGGGGTTTCTCATTTCAAAAAGAAGGGCCGCTGGATATGAGGTTCAACCGGGCGGAAGGTGAACCGGTCTCTAAGTTGCTGAAGGATTTGTCGGCCGAGGAGCTGGCTGATGTCTTTTACCAGTACGGTGAAATCCGGGAGAGCAGGCGATTGGCCGCCAGGATAAAAGAAGCGGTAAATTGTAATGCGGTGAACACCACAACCCAGCTGGCGGAGATCAGCCGTCGGGTAATACGCCGGCACGGAAAGTCTGACCCGGCCACCCGTGTTTTCCAGTCCCTGAGAATAGCCGTTAACCGGGAACTGGAAAGTCTGGAGATGTCACTTTCCCAAGCGGTGGAAATCCTCAATCCCGGCGGCCGGCTGGCGATAATTTCCTACCATTCTTTGGAAGATCGTATCGCTAAAAACTTTCTGAAACAAAACGAGCAACTGCACACTATTACCAAAAAACCGGTTCGGCCCGTCCGGGCAGAAATTGTTGCTAATCCGGCCAGCCGCAGTGCAAAATTGCGCGGCGCGGTAAAAATTGAATAATAAAAGATACACCGTAGAGGTCGCAGAGAACGCAGAGGAGTATGAAGCGAAAAGACAACTTTAAAGATAATTTTTAAAAGTAATTCTCTGTGTACTTCGCGTGCTCTGCGGTAATCTGGTTGAATCTATGCGCAGGAAAAAGAAGCAGGGATTTAAATTCTGGCACATCGTTCTTCTGCTTCTCGTCGCCATATTTTTTTATGTTTGGCAGCAGGGACTGATTATCAACCTGGGGTACCAGCTCGGGGAGGCAGAAATCAGACACAAGGAACTCTTGACGGAAAACCGGCAGTTGCGGGCCCAGTCGCTTTCGTTAAAAAGTGTTTCCGCTGTCCGGCTCAGGCTGCAGAAATTCGGTCTGCCCCTGGTGGAACCGAAGTCCTGGAACATCTATCGGTTTGATTTCAAAAAGTAAAAAAGTGGAACGGAAAAAACGTCTGGAAATCATTGGTTGGTTTTTTTTCGTTTGTTTCGGCCTGATTTTTTTACGACTGGCGTTTCTTCAGGTTAAGCAAGCGCCGGAATTTAAGCGAAAGGCGCGAGATAAAAATTACCGGGTGATATTCCAGCCGGCGCCCCGCGGTACGATTTACGATCGGGAAGGCAGGCCGCTGGCGGTATCTATTCCCTATTACGATCTTTCCGCGGAGCCGAAATATCTTAAGGAAGCGCCTGCCGAGGTGGCCAAAAAGATTGCGCCCATTATCGGCGAATCTCCGGCAAAATTAACTGCTGAATTTTCATCCGGTAAAGGATTCATCTTGTTAAGGCGGCGGATTCCTTACGATGATTATATTGCCGTTAAGAAACTGGCCATAGAAAAAATTGGCTTTCAGGAAACTTTTTCCCGGTCTTTTCCCGAGGGGAAGATAGCCAGTCACGTTGTTGGTCTGGTGGATGTGGATGGCAAGGGACTGGAAGGTATCGAGAAACAATACAACCAGTTTCTTTCCGGACAGGACGGAAAAATTTCTATCCTGCGGGATGGAAAGGGAAACCCTATTCCATCCCTGAATGAAGGCATTTCGGCCCGGCCCGGCCAGGACCTTTTTTTGACGATAGACATTAAAGTTCAGCGTATTCTGGAAGAGGAGCTTGAAAAAGTATTTAAAGAATATTCTGCCCTGGGCGCGGCGGGAATTGTGCTGGATGCGGATAACGGAGAGGTGTTGGCCCTGGCGAACCGTCCCACGTATGACCCGAATCCTCCGGTGACCTCTCCACTTAACTATCGTCGCAATCGTTCGGTCACCGACATTTTTGAACCGGGTTCCATCTTTAAGATAGTTACGGCAGCGGCCGGGCTGGAAGAAGGGGTAGTTAAACCGGAAGATAACATCTTTTGCGAAAACGGAAAGTATTTCGTGCGGAACCATACTATTCATGACACACACCCCTATGGTATGATTACTTTCCGGGAAGTTATCGCCAAAAGCAGTAATATCGGTTCCGTCAAGGTTGGTTTTAAATTAGGTGAAGAGCGGATGTATCAATATGCCACTGCGTTTGGTTTTGGCAAAAAGACCGGTATTAACCTTCCCGGAGAGGCATCCGGAGTCCTGAGACCTGTTTCCCAGTGGTCCGATTATTCCATGACCGCGATTCCTTTTGGCCATGAAGTCAGCGCTACGGTTGTGCAGTGTGCTGCAGCCCTCGGCGCTATCGTCAACGGCGGTAATCTCTATCAACCGTATCTTGTTTTGAAAGGGGTACGTGACCGTGGCGGACGGTTCACTCCTGACCGCAAGCCTGTTTTAGTACGCCGGGTTATTTCTCAGGCAACGGCGGATACCCTGGTTTCAATACTGGTGGACGTTGCTTCCGAAGAGGGAACTGCGCGGTGGGCCGCAATTCCCGGTTATCGCGTAGGTGGCAAGACCGGAACCGCCAGGAAAGTGGAAAATGGCCGTTACTCTCGCACCAAGTATGTCGCTTCTTTTGCCGGATTCATTAAAAATCCGGCGCGGGATCTGGTTATTTACGTCATGGTGGATGAACCCAGGGGCGTTTCTTATTACGGCGGGATGGTCGTCGGTCCGGCTTTTAACCGTATCGGCCAGCGAACCCTTCTGGCCCTGGGCATTGCTCCTGACCAGGAAATAAAGCAAACACAATAAAATATAAGGGGCCGCATCTCTTGAAGCCTTTCCCAAAAACTGGAAGAGTTCCGGTAGGTGCATATTAGGATACAAGGACAGCCAGTACCGCGTCCATCCCAACCAGACCGGCAAATGGAATAGGTGAAAAGTAAGCGGAATCTCTTTGCCGGTTTCCGGTTCTATAGATGTTGCGGATTTTAACCTTCCGTTTGCGGCCAATGTGTTATCTGTTCCTGTTGTTATCGGAAGTGTTGCAGTATCCGGCACGGTTCAAGTTAATTTCTGAAAACAAGGAGGCGTTAATGCGCAAACTACTTTTAGGTTTGTTTTTACCGGCTTTGCCTGCTTTCCTATGGGCGGGGAATATAGGCGGCGGCGGTGGCTCGATTTCTTTTGGCACTGCTGCTCAAATCCCGTATATGAACGTAGCGGGAGATGGTTTTTCGTATAGTTATAATGACCCTGCAAATGCTTTCGGGATATGTAAAGCTGACGGACTTACTAATGCATTAAATGCAGATACGACTAATTCAAAAGTCGGCATCGGGACGATGAGTCCAACAGCAGAACTGCACAATAATGGCGATTTTATTGCCCGGGCAGATGTTCGTGCGTACGGTGCTAAAGGAGACGGCGTTACCGATGATACTGTTGCTATCCAAGCAGCTTTAGATGCGTCTTTAAGTGTGTATTTTCCAACCGGTATTTATATTGTTTCAAATTTAACACCGCGCAACAATCAGCGTATTTTTGGAGATGGAACTTCTTCCTCTCTTCGGTTTAAAGTAGGGTCAACCGGGTATATGTTTGAAAATTCAACTTTCAGCGTCCAATTTGCCGATTTAGATATTGATGGTGGAAGCAATATAGACCAGTCAGGAACAATAAGTGCCGGATCCAGAAGCGGTATCCACATGTCTTCGAATTTGCCCAATAATTGCATCACCAACCTTTCGGTACACGGGTTCGATAACATCGGCATTGGATTTAACGGGGTAGCGTCATTGCCCGGGTATCCGGGCGCTCCGTCTTTATCGGGTGTTAATACATATTACAATTATGTCGGAATAGACACCGGTGTGGGTGCGGGCGCAGGGGTAAAGAACGGAGCCGAGTATATGAAATTTTCAAACATTACCTGCCATAAAAACAGGACTGGTCTTATCGTAAATTCCGGCAACATGGCAATTTCGACAAGCCATTTTGATGCGAATGGTTATGGTGTAAGTATAACCGATGCTTACAACAACGCTCACGGAACAATAACCGGCTCTACCATTAACCATAATTCCGTTTATGGCTTTTATATTGACGGTGCGGCCAACGGGTTTTCGATTGTCGGGAATCAGAACTGGTACAGCAACATATATGTCAACAATTCCGCCGGGATAAATATCCAGGGAAATAATTTCGGCGCTTCTGCCTTCACCCTAACCGGCGGCGGAACAAATTTTTTGAAAGGGAACTGGTTTTCCGGCGCGCCAGTCATAACGCGTTCATCTGATAACTTTGTGATATCAGATAATTTTTATGGTTCAATACCCTCATTTGTCTTTGGGTATAAAGACTTAATTACAAATAGTAATTTAAGTTACGATTTGTCTGCAAGCGCCTTAAGTTTAACCGGTAATTATCAAATTGCTGGAAAATTTGGAATAAATTATGACCCAGCCTATCTTTACGGCCCCAATGGTATTCACGTATATGCTCCAAGCGCATTTTCAGGCACTTCAACCGGAAATTCAATTCCCAAATCTTCAAATGTAGCGATTATGACCAGTACCGACCAAGGCCAAGATGTGGGGGGCGTGCTGGGGCTGGGTGGCATGTATCAGACTTCAGGCCAGCCTTATTCTGGCGTAATGTTTGCCGGATTGAAGGGAGGAAAACTTAACGACGCTTCGGGGGACGTGAACGGGTATCTCGGATTTTATGTCAACAATTCTGCCTTGCCCTATTTTCACGAAGCGGCCAGGTTTGATAATAGCGGCAACCTTGGCATCGGGACTACTGTCCCAAACAGAAAACTTGAAATAAACGCAGGTGCCGCTCCTGGTGGAATGAGATTAGCCTACAACGATGCTGATGGTTCAGCCGATACCTACGCAGATTTCCTTATAGATAGTAATGGAGATTTAACCATAACCGCATCAGGTGAGAATGTAAGTTTTGGAGACGAGAACCTTGTTACCACAGGCAAGGGTGAACTTGGCTCGGTTGATATAGGCGATGGCATCAATAAAACAAGGTTTGGCGATTCAGGTGTAGTTACCTTCGCAGGAAACGCACGGCACTACAACTCCGTATGGGTGGACGCTGGTGGCATAAAAGCTCCCGGAGCTAAACCAGCTACCGCCGTAGCACACGGCACGCTTGAAACTCCCGCTTGGAAGTTTAGCAATGAAGTTGCGGAGGGCAACCAAAACATGGTATCGTTTAATATGAAAATTGCTCATGATATGGATCGAACCGTTGCACCGACACTCACAATAGTGTGGTCGTCAACAGCGACTTCGGGTAATATTAAATGGCAGTTGGAATATCTGTGGACAAAGTTAGGTGGGGATACGACTGTCGCCGCACAAGAAACGCTAACACAAACCACCTCCGTATCGGGGAAGGCGGAAGGAATGGTAACCGCAACCTTTACGGGTATAGACGCTCCTGACAGCGATGATATATGTCTGCATTGCAGACTAACAAGATTATCGGCTGATACGGCGGATACGGTAGAGGATGATGCGGAATTGCACGGTGTGTGTTTCCAGTGGACAAGTGATAAGCTGGGTGGCCCAATAATAGCGAGGGAGGTATTATGAAGACAGGAAGGATTTTTTTTCTGTTCGTCAGCATGCTGGTGTGCGTTTCGGCGCAATGCCTGCTGGCGGCGACTCCGAAGAACCTGGGCGTAGATGTTAACGGCCAGGATGCCGATATTTCCGAACCGTTGGCAATTGACACCTGGCATACGATTACCGCAAAATACCGCTATGCCGATAATTTTGACCTGCTGACAAATACGTACCTGGTCATTTGCCGGGGCAGCAACCAGCTGGGCGGGTTTTACATCGGATACAATCTTCCCAGAAACGAACTGGCGATTGTCAAGCACGGATTCTGGAATGCCACGGAGGCGACCGGACATCCGGGCGAGGCGGGCAGGATTATTGAAAATGACCAGGGCTACCTTGACTGCGAAAATACCAAAATAGAAAAGGCCG
>JBDRQI010000031.1:0-112402 GCA_043826355.1 Candidatus Omnitrophota bacterium | reverse complement strand
TCGTCTCGCTGTGTTTTTTCTGGAGAAACCGGCTATCCCTCCCCGAAACAGGTTTTCCTGAATAACGTTCAGGACTGTCCAAAGGGTTTCACCGGCATCTTCGGATCTTCGAGAAACAAGAAGATCAACCGGGTTGATGGCAGGAACTTCTGTATGCCATCTTACGCGAGCCGCAGAACCGGCAAAATCAATTCTTTCTTCCCAACTCAACGGAATATTCTGGAATTCGGAAATTCTCCGGCTGATGCGTGGAAATTCGTCAACCAGTCTGTATTCAGCTTCCAAAATTTGCTGGTCCCGATAGCCGATGTGCCGAATCACAAACGCGGAGAACATCGCATCATAAACCAGCAGACCATTTAAGCAGGCGAACCGGAAGAGACCGCTCATCAGACAGAAAGAACTGGTGGTATCGTGGCTGTTTAAAAGCACGATTTCCGGAGCGCATCCATTGATTGCCGGAAGGTCGGCGTGTCCGAATCGAATCAGGTGTTTTTTGTAGATCATTCCTTCCGAAGTGCGCGCCTTTGTCTGCTGGGCCGAAACCGGATACCAACCTGTTTTCCCTAAGGTCTCAATCACCCGCATGGTCGGGACAAAACAATACCGGGTACTGACATTGCTGACCGGTGTA
This sequence comes from Candidatus Omnitrophota bacterium, assembly GCA_043826355.1. Classification (GTDB taxonomy): domain Bacteria; phylum Ratteibacteria; class UBA8468; order MWAK01; family MWAK01; genus JAHJUB01. The sequence goes on along the minus strand of JBDRQI010000031.1, from coordinate 111,768 downwards.
ACTGCAAAAATACTCGGTGCGATGGTCCACAACTGCTCAATCGTCAAAGGAATACGTGTGTTCATGATTTCACCTCCTTTCGCTGAATGGTCTTCACCACTTCGCAATACATTTTAGGAATAAGGTAATAGCCGTCCGTGTAGAACTCGCTCTCAAGCTCAGGCTCTCTTGCCCGGTAAATCTTTCCTTTCTTAAAAATCTTTCCCAGGTCTTCCCAATCCGTCAGCATCTTTACCTTAAACCACATAATCACCCCTTTGGATTTTAAAGGCCGAAGAAAATACCCGAAAAGGTAAATTTGGCCGTCTTTTCTTGAAAATCTTCCTTATTTATTATTCTTAAAGAACAGGTTTTCAGATCCTAAAAGAGATGAAGCCCATCTCATTAGGTCGCCTTTATGTAAAATAACTGGGCTAATTAAACCTTTAAGGAGGGCCTTCTCACAAGAATGGAGAATTTGCGTGGAGACACAAGTCCTTTTTGTCTTTAAAAAACATGCTAAAACCAGAAAATGAAAAAATTACAATCTTTGCCGAGACTAATTTCCGGAATGAAAAGAAGAAGTTCGGGATTAAAAGAAAAGACAGGCGGTATCACATGTACGTTGTCGGGAAAACCGGGGTCGGCAAATCCACCCTGATTTCCAACATGGTCGCTTCAGATTTGAAGAACAACGAAGGCCTGGCGCTTTTGGACCCGCACGGAGATTTGATAAAAAAAGTTCTTCAGAATCTCCCGAAATCCAGGCTTAAAGACCTGATATATTTCAATCCGATGGACAGCGAAGAGACCCTTACTTTCAATCCTCTGGAGGTAAACAATCCTTACGAATCCCACCTTGTCGTCTCTTTCTTAATCAGCGCCTTCAAGAAAATCTGGAATGATTCCTGGGGACCGAGAATGGAGTATATCTTAAGAAATGCCCTGCTTACTCTGGTTGAGTTTCCTAACTCTACATTGCTTCATCTACAGAGGCTCTTGTCCGAGAAAGAATTCCGGAAGGTTGTCGTGGAGAAATTAGAAGACAATCTGTTAAAAAACTTCTGGCTTAACGAATTTGAAAAATACTCCAGCCATTTCCGGCAGGAAGCCATCTCGCCTATCCAGAATAAGATCGGGCAGTTTTTGTCTAATCCGGTTTTAAGAAGGGTTGTCAGCCAGCCGAAGAGCGGTTTTGATGTGAGGAAAATAATGGACGAAGGGAAGATTCTTCTGGTGAATCTAGCCAAAGGTATGATCGGAGAGGATTCGGCCTCTCTTTTGGGAGCAATGCTGATAGCCAAGATAGGCCTGACCGCTTTAAGCAGGCAGAATGTAGACGAAGAAGAAAGGAAGGATTTCTATCTTTACGTGGATGAATTCCAGAGTTTTGCGACCAGCAGTTTCACCGACATTCTCTCGGAAGCCAGGAAATACCGGTTGAACCTTATCCTGGCCAACCAGTACCTGACTCAGATAGACGAAAAGATACGGGGAGCAATTCTGGGCAATGTCGGGACCCTTGTCTCTTTCAAGGTCGGCGCCGAAGACGCCAAGTACCTGACTCAGGAGTTCTTTCCGGTCTTTGACCAGGAAGACCTGGTTAATCTTCCCTGCTACAGCATTTATTTGAAACTGATGGTGGATGGAAAAACATCAACGCCGTTTAGCGCGGATACGCTGCCGCCAAGTAAGAATCAATAAAAATTCCCATCGCAGCCCAACCAACCTTTATTGGTTTTTTCAAATCTAACCTTGAACACTATTGATTTAATTTCCCCCTTTTTCCCCTCAGGACAGTCTACTTGGTCGTGAGCAATGTTGGAGAGTGTATTTCCAATAAACGTCAGGTTGGTGTACAGGCCATACGGGTCATGAACAGTATCGTCTAGGGAAATCAGGTATTTTATTTTAAATCTGGTAGTAACATAACAAACAGGTGTGCCATTTTCTGTTTTCTCGTAAGCCTGGATTTTTTCTGCCGATAAAACTTGAAGTCGCTCTTGACCTGAATAATACCCTTGCCATAATCCTTTTAAAGAGTTTTCGAGTACTTTTTTACAGGCGTTTGCCGTAGGTTCTCGAGCGGTAACCTCTTTCAGTTTTCCACAACCAGTTACAACTAAAGTAAGCACCAAGATAATCAATAGCTTCTTCATAGTTGTATCTCCTCAGTTATCAGAAATTATTATTAGGAATGACCGGTAAATTACTCTATATTTGCTCCTTTATCGGTGAGTTTAATGCGGATGGTCTGGGTTGGACCGTCTCCGACCGCGACTGTTCCGATATCGCCGGTTCCGGAACGCGTGCCTCCGACCCGCAGCGAAAGCTTGATTTCGCTGTTGACAGGCGTCGAAACGCTTACTTCGTTTTCACCCCATTCCAGGCCTTTGGAAAAGTTACCCAGAACCTTGCCGCCCTCTCCTTTTTCCCTGATTTCGCCGAACATAACTATCTTGTTGTTGCTGAAAGGACCGACCAGAACCGCCATTACGGCCGCTCCTCCGCCCAGGTGGGACATTTGTTGGACAAAACCCCTCTCCAGCAGAACGTTCATGGTCACGTTCACCGCATCCGTCTGCGCCGCGTTTTCCGGTATCATGGCCTGCCGCAGCCCGGCTGTGGCGCATCCGGCCAATCCCACTATCATCAAACCCGCGGCGATTCTCCCCCAAATCTTTGTTCTTTTCATATTTATTTTTCTCCTCTTGCGCGTTTGAGTTTCATCAGACACTGTCTATTTCTTCCCGGGACTGTAACGGTAATAGTCCTCCGGAACGCTCTTGACTATCTCGCTGATTCCGCTAGTGACGCTGGTATTGATTCCTCCGGTGTCGCCGAGCATACCGGACACTTCGGCGCAGCCTGCCAGGAAAAGGCAGACTGCGGTCAGAAATAAGTTTTATCATATTCAGAAACTTCCCTGGCGGTTAAAACTTCTTGGAAAACATAATGCCGATCTCCCGGGAATTGTTCTTGGGTTCCACTCCGATACCCACCGGAGTTCCTTCGTAGGTGACGATCGCCGGGTCCGATTGCTTGATGTCCCAGTACCGGTAGTAGGGTTCTATGCCAAAACCGTTCTTGTTCTGGAATTTCATCGAAATCCGGTAACCGTAACCATCGGTCTGGTCATTTTTGATATCGTTCAGGCCAGGGTCCACATCGCTCAGGTGGCTCACCTGCAGACCGTTCCAGAAGATGTCGTATTCCAGGGTGGTGTTCCAGGACCAGCCGTTTGCGAATTCCTTGTTTATTTCCAGGCCGATCGGGCTGTAGTAATAATTCGATTCTCTTTCGTAGGCCCCCACGCCGGAAAGCTGGTCGTTCAAATACCGGTACGCAATTCCGGTGTAAGGGGTAAGAAGCACAGTCCCTTTAACGAAATCGTAACCCACCAGACCCCTTAGTTCCCACTTGTAATCGCCGCCATCCGCGGTGACCGGGTCGCCTCCCCAGGTTGATCCGTCGTACGATACTGTGCCAAAACCAATCTCCGCCTCTGCTTTGAGCATGAGTTTTCTGCGGTGCGCGTAAGAAGCCTTGAGTCCGACCAACACGCCCTCTTCTTTCATCAACCCCGGTTCGTCGTAGGTGAAACCCGATACTCCGATTCCCAATTCCCAGGCATTCACCTGCGGCGGTTCGGCAAAACTTCTGACCGCAGCCAGGAGCGTAAAACACAAAACTCCCGCAACAACCATTTTCTTTACCATCTTCTCCTCCGGTTTTTGTTTTCCTTGAATTGTTGCCCGAAAAAATAGACAAAAATGTTTCGCACCAACCACCCCCTCCGGTAAATCACTGTTTGTTTTCTTTACGAAATCTTTTTAACTGTTCTTCTTGCCTTGCTTAAACCCTTCCCGGTAGGATTCCGGAAAGTTGGAATCGCCGCGGTAAGAGGAACTTATGAATTCCCCGATCGCGGTTGCGACGGTGCTGGAATTCCTGTCCGCTTCGGCTTTCTTTGTCCCGTCAGCATATCCCTTGTCGAAAGCCTTCTTCGCATTATCGGCCATCTTTCGCTCACCCCCTTTCACTCGCGATAGAGTTCTTCCAGTGATTTCTTGACTTCTTCGTCCATCAAACTGGCGTAGATCTGGGTAGTCCTGATGCTGCTGTGGCCCAGTTGCTCCTGAACCAGCCGCAGATTGTGGCCGCTTGCCTTGTAGAGATGGCTGCCGTAAGTATGGCGCAGGCTGTGGATGGAGTAGTGGCTCTCCAGTCCGGCCAATCCAAGACATTTTTTGAAGGACTTTTGAAGCGTCCGCTTTGACAGTTGCTTTCCTTCCCGGTTAGCGAAGAGATATATCCCGGGAATATGTTTTTCTTTCCATTCCAAATAAAAAAGGCATTCATGCTTGAATGCTTCCGAGAAATAGACGGTTCGCGGCTTGTCGCCTTTTCCCGCCTGGACCGTCAAGGAAGACTGCTCTTCCTGAATATGCAGGTCCGCAGATTGCAGGTTGACCATTTCGCAGACCCTTAAGCCGGTAAAGAGCCCCAGTTCCACCATAAACCAGTTCCTGACAGGAATAATTTGTTTTTTCTTTAAGGCAGAACCCCTTGCTTTTTCGCAAGATTCCCTTAATTTGCTTACTTTTTCAAAGTTGAGATATCTGGTTTCATCCAGAACCCAGGAAAACCGGCTCTTCTTTGGTTTCCCCGGGAAAAGTTCATCTTTCATCAGATTGATGAACTTTTTTATTCTGCGGAAAAACGTGGGATTATGAGGAGTGGTGCGGAATTTGGAAGGCATAGAGGTAGGACTAATAATAAAAAAAGGCAGAAAAGTACCACAGCAGATTATTTAATACGGGTTACAACAATTGCAAAAATTGAAGGAAAAATGCGGGTTAGACAGGAACTTTGGGAGCGGAGCAGATAACGAGGAATTTCACTTTACTGATGAAAGATGAACTTCGGGAGATAATATAGCACAAGAAAAAGAAAACCGTCAAATGTTAAATCTAAGGCCAAATATTTTTTTAAGCACATCCTGAACTACTCTACGGTAATTTCCGACTTGGCCATCACTTATTGAAACAGTAGCACGTTCGTGGATTAATTTACAACGAAGTTGATAATAATAGTTAATCTTTTTCCATGTTGAATCGGTCAATTTTTTATATTTTTTTACCTCATCTTGAACATTTTTTCGCATGTTAAATAATGCACGTAACTGAGTGTCACTATAATATTTTCCCGAATCATTAACAAGAAATTCCTTGAATGCAATTTCTATAATGCTGTCCAAAAAAATAAGACAGATACGGTTTTTTTGCTCTAATTTCTGATTGAAAATTATGTCTACTCCAATCATCCCTTCGTAAAGTCCCACAGTCCAAGGTTTCTTTTCTGCTGTTTTTCGGTTTGCTTGTTTTACTAAATCGCTGTAGCGCGGTTTTGATTTAGGTAGTGGCGGAAGGTATGATTTTTTCGCCTTTGGAAAATTGTCGATTTTACACTCAACAATCTCACCCGCTTGATATTTAAACACCTTTTCAGGCCAATTTCCCTCAAATCTACGAGAAAGGGACGCATAATCTTTAACGACTTGCACAAGCCAATTACGAAGCGCAGTGAAAACATGATGATTTGGATTTATTCCGGACTTACTGCTATTCCAAGGCATTAGTGTTGCTTCTCCACTGAGCGACACGATAACTCTGGTCAAAGAAATACTTGGGTGTGGCTGTCCAGCCAATCCTTTTGTAAATCCTACATCATAATTTTTGAGACCCCTTGCAACCAAACGGTTATTACAATAAAAATAAACCCCATATTCTCCGCCTGCAGGACTAGATTCCTTTGTAAGTCCGGCAAGTACTTCAACTTTAACTATTTTGTCATCATCTGTTGATAAAACACCGAAATATTTTCGCGGAGAAAATCCTGGAGGATATGCCCAATTTTCAAAATCACGCGGTTGTAAATAATTTGAATTTAATTTAATCGTTACCTTGCTGTTACATAAAAAACGTGCATATGTTGCTTGTAGATGTTCTTTAAGTTGGGTTAGTGCTTCCTCGGTTACTTTGATTCTAAGTTTCTGCAATTCCACAAAAGTAATCCCTTCTGCAATGTTATCTACCTGATATACGGGCAGTTCCCAATTTTCGTCTTGCAACCAATCTTCATCAAACTCCACCTGATAAGTTTCATTTTTCCCGAAACGTGTCTTAATCTTTATATCCTGTGCTAGGGCAACAACCGCTCTCTTAGTTCCTACACCGAAAATTCCAACGATTTCGTCAGAAGGCACATTACCTGTTTGTCCAGGGCCCACAATGAAATGTAAATCACTTTTCTTTACACCTCCAGCGTTATCAGAAACTTGTATAGTCTGCTGGTCTTTATTTAGGTCTATATTAATTTCAATTTGATGGCTTTTTCCGCTTTTAATCCAAATATCGAGAGCATTGTCAATAAGTTCACAAATAGACCGATTTAGGTCATAATCGGCAATTATTGACAGAAAGAGCCTTTTTGAAGGGACAGCGTTGATTTGATCAACCTGATTCTTCATGTAATTACACCCCTAATGTTTACTGTCAAAACCCTACAGTAGTAATTATTTTCATTTGTTACCTTGTTATATGTAATCATTCTAATTCGGAAAAGTTAATAATGGTAAAGATTGGCAATTCCGACTGAGTAATAAGTTATGGACCACTTGAAGTAAAAATCACTCGGTGTCCGTAAAATATCCATTCTGGCATCTATCCAACCCTACTTCAGAATTTGAACCAGGTCCGGTAAAACACAAGAAAGGAACGGACCCATAGAAACTGAACCCCCAAACCGAGTATGCTGGATTTTCGTCGGTTATATGAAATCTGTACGAAAAGACATTGTCCCCGATAATTTTTGGTGTTTGGGCCGCGAGCGGAAGCAAGACGTTTTTGCTTAGTTCGTCTAGCACCTTCTTCGTTTCTTGGTGAAGATCTTCATCTGCATGCACGCGAACCTCGTTGTGAAATCCTAAGAAACTGCCACGTTCGGCGAAATAGAGACCCCGCGTGATGCGTTCTACAACCCGTCTGATACGAATCATGTTAACATCGTAACCTAACTGTTGACCAATAAAGATGCCAGCCGGCGTGCTCAATTGAACGTTATGCATATCGGCGAAAAATGATTTTTGAAATCCGCTTGCTTCCATCCGGTTAAGCGAACGGAAAATTGCATCCCAATTCTTACGAGCTTTTGGGTGATTTCCGGCATCTTCACGAAGACACACCTTAAGACGAAAATATTCATCATCTTTTGAAGTATCAGAGTGACAGTTACCACAAGTAGGTACGGTAATCAGATTGGAAGGACGAGGACTTGGAAAAATTTGTTCGGGTGGAATATGATCTTTGGTCAAACCATCAGTCGCGCCGCAATATGCGCAGATGTTCCTAGGATAATTCGTAGGCAGTTCTCTCATTTCTTGTCTGGCATAACGTTCAGTGATTGATTATTCATTAAGCAATTTATATTTCTCGAGTAACAGGCGAATGAGATTATAGTAACCGTAAAAGAGAAAATCTATTAGCGATTCATCTTCTAGGGTTATTTTATCCTTTTCATGGTGTCTAATTGTATATTTATTTGCCAATTCGGTCATCTTTCTGAAATGAGAGTCAAAATGTGGAATTATGTCGGGTGCATAAGATATTTTTTCCATTACTATATCTACGCTTTTTTTCTTGTCCGGATTTTCCAAAGTTTTTAGTCGTTCAAACACGTCCACCAAATTTCGTAAACCGTCCAATTTCTTTTTACCTGTGCGATCATAAAAATTATCGAGCGCTCTTTCTAGTAACTTTTTCAGATGATAATCGTTTGTGTTAAGATTAGTTGATAACACTCTTGCATCAAGCGCCTCAGAAGTAAGATGTCCAATTTTTCCTTTATTTAACTTGAAAGGATGATTAAATCGGGAAAACGTTTGGTTTACGACAATGGTATATTCATACCTACCCTGACTAACGTCATATTCTTCTGGGTGGGAATATTCGCAATATTCACAATTTTGCCATTTTGTTGGTTTTGCGAGATATCTGTAAATAAATTCGATTACATTAAAAACGTATTCATTTCCACCCGGCAACCGATCTTCTTCCGGAGGCCAATATATCCTGCCGAATTCTTCTTTTACGCGTTCAGTTATTGCAGAATTGTTTGTACCAGCTACGATTTCGCCGGGGCAATAAGACGGAAAGGATTTGCAGAAGTATTCCTCTCTTTTTAAACGTTCAAAATAGGTCAGGAATGCAACCCAAAAGTTAGAAGAAATTTCGAATTTGGGTCCGCCTTGTTTTTCCTTGCGTTGCGAATAATAAAAATCGTCTGCTTTCATGAGGATACCCACAAACAACGTCCATGGTACTAACCACAAAAGAATTCAGGATTTATTCACCGCTTTCCTGAAAATAGAGATCAATCCCAGAACGATAAAGATACTCAATGTTACAACAATAAATATTGCAAAAATCGCCAAGATTCCCCAATGAATAATAAAATTCAAAAGTCTTACGCTTCCAACATAAAACGGATGTATAAGTATTGCCAGTGAGCGTAGGAAAGGATTGGTTATTTGACCGGAATTTAATCCTTTGGTCAAATCCTCACCCCCCAATAGTTACACTTAAAAAAATCACCACAAAAATTCCTATCAACCAATACTTCCCTGTTCCTTTACCGTAAGGTATTAAAAAAAATCCCATATCAACCTCTATTGGAGCAATTTATATACCTCAAATCGCTTTCTCTTTGCGGGATTCGTGTGTTTCAAAGAGAAAACTTGCCAGTGTGGTTGCGCAACCAGCCGCCAAACGAGCATGCCGTGTTGCCAAACCTTTGAATGCACCATCTTTGCCGTGTCCTGTACCGTAAAGATTTCTTAGCTCTGCAATTCCTTGAGGAATCTGTGCAAGGCTACCAAGAATGCGTTTGATTGTCTCTGAACCTTTCGCGCTGTCCGGAACATCCTCTGGAACTAACTCGAGAACCACCCTGACCTCCTTAACTAACCGGGTTAAATCCCAGTTTACGTCAGCAGTCACTCCGTAGTCAGCCAGGATTGTCTTGCATGCGGTTTCCAGGAGTTCTTTGGAGGTGCCAATCGCAAGGTCAGGATCATCTTCAATTGCATTTCTGATTCGATCAATCTGCTGCCTCAAAATTCGACTGTCGAAGGCGCCAGCGACCTCAGTTAGTTCGTCTATTGTGGGGTTATGGGCTACCGTAGATATCTTCCCATTTTCCCATATGAACCCATCGCGCTCGAGACACCGCACCAAGATTGAAAGCTTCCGTTCTGCATATTCATCTCTTGTTCCCGACATTGGGTGTTTAATTTTTTCATCAAGAGCAAGTAGCACATTCTCGAACACGCGTAGAATCTTCTGTACATCCCGCCAAGAGGTGAAGTCTATGACATAATAGTATTGTTCAACCAAAGAACGGCGTTGGCCCGGTACAGGCGGTGTGTAATTTGAGTCTACGGGTACATCGGCCGCGTCGAATTCTTCAGAGATTTCGCGTAGCGTTGTTCCTACGAAGTACTCACGAAGCTCCGTGCGAGTTTTTTTACTGATCAAATCGGACATATTATTCTTTCTCCTGCTCCAGTCGAATTTTCAATAAAAACAAAACGTCTTTCCGCAAATGCGTTTTTGCCCAAGCCTTCTGTTTTGTGTTCAAAAGTTCACCCATACCGGCCAGAATGCTGCGGTCGCTCAACGATTCCACAAACTTGGTAGATTTGCTGAGATATTTCTGAAAATCCATCCCTGTCCGCTTCTCCACGATTTCCTTGTTGACTGGCCAGTTGTTTTTCAAGAAAAACCAGACATCAAAAACATCGCGGTTGGCGATTTTGGTACGTTCAAGCATGGCAACCAATTTATGGGCAAACATGTCTTCTTTAACCATTACCAGCATTGAAATGCCGAGATAGTTTTTTAATTCATAGCGGGAACCGAAAATCCTTCGGTTGACTTCTACCTTGATATTCTGCGATTTGTCGTCATACGAAAGAATAAAGAAGAGCGTGTGTCGCTTTTTATATTCTTCCTTTATCGTTCCGAAGCCCTGTAGTATCTTTTTTATTTTCTCAAAAACATAAGCCTCTTTGGTTTCGTCCAGCAGGTCAAAATCAAGGTCAACCGAAAAACGACCCAGATCGTAAAAGAAATGAGCGGCGGTGCCTCCTTTGAAACCCAGAACAGGACCGAGTGTAGTGTCTGTATAAATGTCTTTTAGGATTTGAAGCAATATGGTTCTGTGGTTTGTTATGTGTAAGGTCATAGGATTATTTGACGCCAGATTTAGACGCCTTTTGATATTCTTCTACTTTTTTTTCCATTCGTTTATTAGCGTAGATGGGTAAAATCTCAAAAACTTTATCCCAATCAAGGGAAGATAAATTATCAAAATGGTAATCTTTGTTCAGGTAGAGAACATCCAGGAACGCCCTTTCGGCAGAGGCGATGGCGTAGTTGTTTCTTCTTTCTATTCCGGCTTGATTGGTCAGAACAGAATTCTTGATCTTCTTATACGAGTAGATTTGTTTGTCAGCGATTATTTCCCGTGTCAGATATGATGCCACGAAAATCTGCGTGTAAAACTGAAACACGATTCCGGCCTTTGTCAGGACGGTTTCAAAACTGACGTAGGAAGGATTATAGATTTTTGCGGCGAGTTCCAATTTGTCGTAATTTTTGTCCTTTGCGTAAACACCCCGGCGAATCCTATAAAGAACACCTGTTTTTACATAATAATTAACGCCGGCAATTGCGGTGCTCCTGTCGGTATCACCCCAAATTAAAGAAATATCTTTGAAAGTAAAGACCGTATTCTTTGAGCGTAAAATCTCTGAAATTGGCTTTTTCCCGTATTTCATAAACTAAACATTAGAATTATTCTTACCTTTAGTTTAAAGTATCCGATTTGATAAGTCAAGAAGAGGAGTGGGGTAAACCCCTGTAACCGTTTCGGTTACAATCGTAACCTTTTTGATTACACCACCTCGAGGATGATGCGTTCCGGAAGCCCAAAATAATCGGATACATCAACTATATCCGATTGTATCTGATTATATTAGATTACGCTTATTCATTGGGAGGCATTGCCGTTAAAGAGTAGGGGGGTAAATGCAAAAAACGGCTGAAAAAAGCCAAAATTTTCCCTCCGCCGGAGTGGCAATCCGACGTTATTTTGGCACTTTTCTGGTGTCCAAAAAGTGTCCATAAGACCCCTAAAACGGCCTAAATTGACCTGACAGAACCTAAAACAGAAACAATGCGGAGACGAAAGAATGACAATGGATTTGACGATTTTGTGAGTGTTTTTGCGGAATGGCGAAAAACGGTAGAATCGGATTAGCAATCCGCCGCACTAAACCGGGCTATGCGACCTCTCCATAGGTGAAACCATTTGTCCTACAACGGTTTCCGCAGTTTTGACAGAAACCGGAATCCCTTCCATTTTCTCAAAGTGTGACAGGTGTGTGACACGATTCTTCTTTATTTCCTCCACCCGTTGTAATTCTTCTTGTAGTCTGGTTAGGTTTTGCGCCAGGTAATGGGACTCTATTCCCTTTACCGTGTGACCCATAAGATACTCAATAAACATTTTGTTGCATCCCAGCCAGTTCAGCCTGCTACAGAATGTTTTTCGAAGTGAGTGGAAGATTATACTTTTGATGCCGGCTTTTTTGGCTGTTTTCTTAATCCAGTAATTTATATTGTGTATGTTGAGGGATTTTCCATTTCCATCAACGAAAAAGTAGTCAGTGGTTCTGTATGCGGACATCTGTTCTTGAATCACTTTGGTGAGTCTTTCTGAAACAATGGGAAATTCAGTTAGGACTTTATTTTTCTCCCTCTCTTTTTTAAAGTGAGGAATCCCATAATCCAGATAAAAGTCGCCCGTCCTTAACGAAGCAACCTCACCGTTTCTGAATCCTGTTTCGCTGCCGAAGATGAGCAATCGCTTCAACCAAGGATGCTCGCAGGCATCCAGAAGTTTCTGTTCCTCCTCTTCGGAAACCACTTGGACTTCCCTTTTCTTTTCAGGCAGGGGCTTTATTCTGATGGCAGGATTTTCCTTCAACCACCCTTGGATATCAACAGTGTAGTTAAAAAGCCGCTTAAGATACCCGAGGTTGTAGTTGACACTCCTGGGAGAAATCTGTTTTCCTCCCCGCACAATTCTCTGCATCTCCTCTTCTCGCCATTTCATCACAAGTTGTGGAGTTATTTGGTCAATCCTTTGTTCCCCGAAGAAAGGAACCATGTCCCGGTGGCAGAGAGCCTCTCGTTTCCAGGCGATTTTCTTACCCTGACACATTTCCTTCAGGTACTGCCCTGAGGCGTCTGTAAAGGTTGGTAATACTGGTTTCGGTGAAAGAGAAACATTTTGGAACATCCGATCGGTAGGAGAGGTGCTCTGAATCAATCTGGTGAGAAGCAAAAGTTTTACTTTATTTGCATCCCTTTTGTTCTCACACCGGCTAGTGACCCGTGTTCTCTTTCCGCCGTAGGAGATGTTAATGTATATGTATCTGCTTCGTGTGCGCTTATAAAGAGACATCTGAACCTCCCGATTCTTTGGGAGGCTCTCTCCTGAAAACCAAAACCGCAGATTGTCAAAGAGCCAGGTTACAGTTGTCTCTATTTTATAACTTTTTGCCCTCTGACGTAAAATCCAGGTATCCTCGACCGGTGTCCCCAAGTATCCGGAGGCTTCATTAATATCCAACAGTCGTTTCTCCATTATTCTCTCTTTTAATGTTTTCTATTACTAAAACACCTTCCATTAAAAAGCATATTACTCTTTATATGTTCCCCCTATACAGGGAACACTCTCTGTTTCCTCTATACTAGGAACACTCTGTTGTTCCCCTTCTATGTGGGAACAGTATTCTTTTATCTTCCTAATCACTTTTTCAGCCTCTTCTTTCGTTAAATTTTTTGGTAGTTTCTTTTTGCCTGTAACGTCTTTAATAAAAACGTCTTCTGATTCAGAATTAATCTGGAACTTCTTCATTAAATCAAAGATTTCATTATTTTGTTCCCGGGTTACGTTGTTTTCTGATTTATTTCTGGGAACATCTTCAGGAAAATTTTGTGGTATGCAGGCGGGCTTGGGTATAGGAAAAGTTATAAAGATTTTTACCGGCTCTCTTTCGTGGACCTCAAATCTTATCAGTGATGGTTCTGTATTTTGTAATCGTTCCAGATGCTTTCTGACCTTGGAATAGCTGATTCCGAAAAAACCTCCCAGTTCGCGATAGGTGGTTATTAAGGGCCGGCCAGACTGAGGCTGAACCCCTTTTTTCCAACTTAAATCACAAATTACTCGGTATAAGAAGGCAAGTTTGTACGCTTCTTTCCCATGCTTTCTTTTCAAATATTCAATCCAGCGCATGGGGCTATTAATGTAAGAGAAAACAGCGCTATTAAATTTTTCCGGTGTCTTATTTTTCATTTTTACGGTTAACCGTTAAATATTCCGGCAAAGTCAATCTTTGTGGAATATTCTGGCTTATCATGCTGAGTAGTCATATTCATAATTAAATTCTCCGGGTAAAGGCATGTCTCTCTACGCACTACGCACCCTGTTTTGACCGATTTAGATCACCCCCTCTACCCTTAGCCGTTTTGTTAACCTTACCGGCAACCAAAAGTTTTAAGATGGTCCCGTTCTACCTTTTCACCTCTTTTTTCTTCCCGACCATATCGTCAACCTTCTTCCTACCAAAGATATGGTAGGGAAGTTTCTGGCTTTTTTAGAAGTATCTCTTTATGTCTTAAGTATAGGATAGAGAGATATAAATTACGCACTCATCATCTAAAAAAGACGAAGGGTAATTTTCTTTATTCTTCGGGGCAAACCCCTTAATTCGCTCCGAGGCCGGTTGAGTTTTAGTTCGGCACGGTATGCTCTTTTACATACCTTTCCCGCCTCCTGCCGAAGATTGCCTTGAACTCCTATAGAGGAGTCTTTGGCTTCCGGTTGACAAGGTTGCCGAATCAGAGCCGGAAGGATCAATTGATTGTCCGGGCGTAAAGCTCCTGGCTTATTGATAAAAGGGAAGCAGGTATAAACCTCACCACCGCCGGACAATTTACTTCTTAGATTTTTCATAGTGCTTGGATTATGTTGGTTAATAACCTGGACAGGAACGTTTCTTGAATTTGTATCCATCTAAATTAAGTAATTTTAATGTTCATACTTACTTTTTTTCTAATAAGTTATTATTAACTCTTGATTCCCACTGTATGCCCCGTTCACTTGCAACCCCTTGTTTCCTCCCTTATTAGCCCAATCGTTAACCTTGTGATAATGCAAGAATTTATATGGAAGCAATGCACAATCCAAACATATTTCCCTAACCAATCGTAGTGGCGTTGGTCCCTGCATATTCCCTCCTTTTCCATAATAATATTTTGATCCACAAGTATGGCCTTTGCGGAAATCATAACCTACAGTAAAGGGCTCTGAAAACGGAAAAAATGCAGGGGAAATGTGGCGCGGCTGCGGGAATTATGTAGCAGTTATGTAGCGAAAGGTAGATTATAAACAATAAAAAAGCCCGTTTTAAACGGGCGAATTTGCTAATATAATTACGTTACAATGATTATCTTCCTATATTAGCCTATAACCATTCACCCCCTTCCCTTGAATCAAATCTTTATTTTGACCTTTTTTCTTACCCATATTGAGTTTTTGTCTAATATTTCTGACATAAAATGAGATATTTCTCGGCTTTTCAAGTCTTTTTTTTGTCCTGGTTTAGACCAAATGAGTTCGCCTATATTGTCATAACTTAACCGTTTTCCCTGTGCCTCCATCACTATCCGAAACCATTTCTTGTACACACTGAAACATCTGTTCAAAAAGATCCGGAATGTCCCGTTCCTCTATGCACGAAAACGCCACGCGGATATCCGTCTCGGCCGTGGCAATCACACCAATTCCATATTTTTCCAGCAACCGCAGGCGATAGAGTTCCGCATTGATACCCTTGAGTTTCAGACACATAAAATATCCCGAGTTGAACGGATATGCTGTCCAAACGGCCGAAAAGCGTTTCTGTAATAAAACCTCTTTCACCTTAGCAGCGCGCCGGCGAAGTACCTCAAACTTCTCCCGGCGCTGCTGGTTGTACTTGCCGTCGGACATTGCCTTCAGCAGAACGGATTGGGAATGATGCGGGCAGTTGGAGATTACCCCGCGGATGCAGCCCCCGATCTTTTTCTCCAACGCTTCGTAGGTCGTTATACTTGCGTTCTTCGTCGCCAAAGTAATAAATCCCACCCGAAAGCCCCAGACGTAGTTCTCTTTGGTGGCTCCGTCCAATTTGACGGCGAGGACTTTCTCATGCTGGTCGGCCAGCCGGGCAAAAAGAGATTCTTTTGTAATCTCCGGTTCATAGAATAACCCAAAGTAGGCATCGTCGCAAACAACCACGATGTCGCGCCCGCGGTCCGCCGCCTCGCTGATGGCGGCGCAGATCGCCAAGGCCTCCCGCTCCGTGACCGTGTACCCGGTAGGATTATTGGGAAAGTTCAATACTACAATACTTTTACTGCCGCTGACATTTTCCAGCAGGCAACGTCGGAAGCCTTCGGTATCGAACTTTCCGGCGTCCGTGAAGAAAGGGTACTTCGCTACTTTGGCGCCTCTCCGTACGCCAAAGATCATATTGTAGTTGCCCCAGAATTTCTCGGGCAGAAACACAAGGTTGTCGCGTTCGACAAACATGTCTGCGACGATACTCAGCCCATGCGTGATTCCGCTGGTAACGACGGGCAGACTGAATGCCTTGATTTTCAACGAAGGGTTTTTTTGGATCAAAAGTTCCTTCCACTTGACGCGCAGATTGGGAAGACCGGTTGAAGGGGCATAAGGTAAAACTTCGTCGGGAACCAGATCGGTAAAGTACTTCATTACAGCCTGAAGGTACATTGCCTGGCCATTTTCCCGGGCGATCCCGATAGTCGCATTATAGCGATGCGCTTTCTGTTTGGCTTCCGCCGCCTGGGTCAGAATTCCCTTTGGAAAGTACAGTTCTTTTCCGAGTTTGGACAGCATTCGCCACACGTGCGGGTTGTCCCGAAGAATTGATTCATTCAGTTCGACTGCAAGCGGACTTATCATAATTTCACCTCACGGTCCATTAAAAGTGCGCTTCGGCGAGCTTTTCAGGCGATACGTAATCCCCAAACATTTCTTGAGTCTCTTTTAACCGAACCCGCTGCTGTTCCAGCACCTTGAAGATAACCGACGGTGCATCATCCACTTTTTCACGGTAAAACCTCTCCACGCGGTCCAGTTTGGCCAGATTTTCCGGAACGCGGACAGTGAACTGCTCAATGTAATTTTCCCGCGCGTAATTTTTCCCCAATACCTGTTGGAAAAGAAGCGCCAAGTCGTCATATTTGGGAATCCATCCGGTCGGTATCATGACGGCCTCCACATCACCGTGGACACGGAGTTCCATCCACTTTATCCAAACATGCTTGTCACGAACACCATTGACAAATTGGCCTTCCTTATTACAGAGAAAATAATTGACCCCGAAGATCACCGGCGGCCGCATCAAAATTTTGCCGAATTCGAGATTGTTCCGGATATATTTACCCAGTGGAATAGCCACAAAATCCTGGATGCTCATCAGGTTAATCTCAGGAACACCCTCCTTACCGATGGTAGCGAACGTAGTCTCCGTTTCCAGTGAGGCGCCGTAGGCGATGATGCCGTGTTCCCAGCTAAAACTTTGCTGAACAGGTACATAGGCCTTAACATCACGACCGCCGTACATAATCCCGGCCAGTTCCACTCCCGATGGATTATCCAGTTCAGGGTCGCAGTTATCCAGTGCCTTTAGCGCCACGGCGTACCGGGCATTTTTATGGGCGCAGGATATTTCAACATCCTTGGCGTCTTTCTTGCCCTTGTACCACGCGCCCGAAAAATTCTCGCCGTCTACCGGAGTATCCATGCCCATGCCGAGCCAATAAGGTTTCCCAGCCTTGACCAGCACGTTGGAGAAGATCACCTCGCCGGGATTGGTCAACACACCCCAAATCGTTGGGTCGTCCTGGGCGTTGACTTTCTGGATGATGCCGAAGATGCCTGCTTCGGCGTTGGCAGCCATACACCGACCATTGACCGCACGAAAATAGGCAATGTCGTCTCCGAGGATGATTTCGCCGGGTAGCATGGCCGTTGAGGTTTTACCGCAAGCGCTTGGAAATGCGCCGGCGAAATAAGTCTTGCGCCCGTTCCGGCCGCACACGTCCATAAGGAACATGTGCTCGGCCAGCCAGCCCTCGCGATCAGCCTTACGGATCGCCAGCCGCAACGCCAGCTTTTTAAGTCCTACCGTGTTGCCGGCGTATTGCGTATTGACGCTGTAAACAGTCTCCGTAGCGTAGTCTATATAAATACGTTTCTTCTCCGGTTCGGCGCTGACCTTTCGGTCGTCAACCTTGCCGCCGGAGTGCAGCGTGGAAAAGAATTGCGCTTTAGAACCCAGCCGCTTGAACTCCTCGTAGCCTAGGCGATACAGCAAGTTCAGGCTGTGGGAAACGTAAAAAGAGTCGGTGCACTCAACACACGGAATGCTGAATTCCGAGTTGTTGGGACCCAGCGTCATAAAACGTACGCTCATCGTTCGGCCCTTCATTACGCCTTTTAGTAACGCGCGGACTTCCTTCAGACCTTCCTCCCGCTCAATTTGATTGAGCGCCTTGCTTAAAGTATCGGTTTTTGAAACCAGATACTTGGTAACCTCCCGGTCACGACCTTGATCTTTCATACCGTCAAAGTGGACGGTGTGCCCTTCAGCTTTCAAAGGAATTTCCTCTTTTTGCTGCACCGCCATCCGACGGGTGTACGCAACGTCCTCAACCGAATCTGTGCTTATCCACACTGAATCAGGTTCGCATAGTGCGACGGCGTCGGCTACAAACGCGTGCAGACGGGCGTTGTCAATGGACGCCAACTTCCGGTAGTTGTTGTCATCCATCTTTGGTTCCAGATGCTTCAGATAAAGATTCGTCATATCCCCCCCATGTTTTAGTTTACGATTTCTGTGAAATTTACCCGGACCGTCTGCCTACCGGATGATGCGTTTTATTTTTTCAACAAAAAAACCAATAGGATATTGCCCGCAAGTGTGTCGACGTTCATGCGGGACTGTTGAACCGGGTGTCCCACGATTTTCGCAATGTCCGCTTCCAATTCCGATTTCGTTGCATCGAAAACTCCGGCGTAAAGCCTTTCCAGGAGTTCCTGGGCTGGGCGCTCGCGGGCATACTCTCGTTCGGCTGTGCAGATAGCTTGATGTAGAATCACCAAAACATAGGAATCGTGCAAATTCACAAGAATCGATTCCGGTCGGACGGACATATACGTATTTTCGAATCTGGTTATAGTTTCCAGAATGCGTTTTTGCACATTAGTCTGTTCACGCATGGAGATTCCCTTCTCAGACAGCCGTTTTTGGCAAGCCAACCCGGCAGACGTGATAGACACAAATAGCGCTAAAATATTCCAATGGCGATGCACCGGTAAAAAAACGGCTGACGCTTCCGGACGGAAATGTGCGTTGGCCAATGATTTAATCGGACCTTTTACAGGTTGCCGTCAACGCACTTGCATTAAGGGGAGGCAAATAAAAAAACCGGCGTCAGCTTTTCATGTTTCAGCTATTAACCGCCGGCCTATCTCTTCAGCAGATCGCTTGAGCGACCTCCTGTCAATCTGCCCGAATTTTCTTATAATTATTATATCATTCGATTGTGTGTTTTGTCAAAAAAAACTTTTACGTTCCGTCTTTTACCGGTCTGACGGGTACCATCACCAGATGTAACTGTACTCTGCCAAAGCCGCTCAGCGTATCGTTGGAGTGTATAAATGGAATAACGGCTACTTTTCTATTCCTGATTCTTCAAACTGCGGGCACTCGTTCAGTGTGAAAATTATTATTCGTTCGCCAGTCTTGGTGCTAATGTCCGTATGCAGACTTCTCGGGACCTGACCCGTGATGTCCTGAATGATTGCCTCCAGCAGGGGTCGAGCTTTTTCCAGCAACTCAATCCGGACCTGTTTGATTAAAGCCCGACCTTGGAAATTGTCTTCGATTTTAGCCAGATTCTTTTCTGCCGGTGTCAGAACCCCGCGCAAAAAGACTAAGACCATGTTATCAATAATATACGTTTTGGTTTCTTCGGGACCTCGACCCATATATTCCTTTTCGAACTTTATAATGGCCTCGCTGATTTCTGCCTCTATCTGGCCTTTTGTTTTCATCCCCCACCTCTTTGGCTTTTTGTGCGTATGTTGTCTATTTTTAAACAAATTTACTTAATTTCACGTTTGATGTTGATTCGGGCTGTTGTTTTTGGGTAATGTTCCTACCTTTCAAATTGTACTTCTTTCTGCGTTCCGGGGTCAACCTTCCGAAGTACCTCATCATCAAAAATCTATATGAAAATAAGGCCATTTCTTTACGGTAAAAAGGGGACAAATGACGGGGGTAACGGTGAGTGAAAAAAGAACCATAACCAGGGAAGTAAGAAAAAAACACCAATTAGTGATCTTGGAAACAAAAATGCAACTATTTTCCAACGGACGGACAGTCCGTTGAGTTTTATTATGATTTGAAGAATCCTTTTTAAGCCAACCACTGAAACGCTTTGCGTACCAACGGACTGCACACCTCTACAAAAATTTATCGTTTGTGTGATAAAATATAAGTGTAGCGCGATTTCTGTCATACACCCGTCATACTTTTTCACTCCTCTGTTTTCGTTGTATTATCAATCGTTCGTTTTAGTTGCGTCTGGATTCCTGGTATGGCGAATTCATTTAATTAGAGGTGTATTGAAAAAACAGGCAATGGCATGATAAAATTATTTATATAGACAAATTCGAGTGTTGTCCCCTGAACTACCCGGATTTTTAATGTTATTGTGAGGAGCGTATTCTGCGATATGCCTGCACGTCAAAATGCGCGTTTTGGCACGTAAGCGTGGCAATTTCAAATATCCAGAGACGAAATTGCTTTGCAGAGTTTACCCTTAAGCAACGCAAAGGGCTCGTAATAATAAAATTATTGGAGGATATATGAAGAAAGGAATGGGGGTTTTGGGTTTGCTGGCGCTGGTCTTTTTTATCGCTTCCTGTGCTACGTCTGAAGAGGCAATCAGCACTACCGTAACCACCGGCGGTCCAACGGTCGCCGAAGTTACCACCTACCAGGGACCGAAGGCGAGAATCGCGGTTGCCCGGTTTGAGATGAAAGCGGCCAGGGGCTACGGCGAAATCGGAACCGGCATGTCGGATATGCTGATTGACGCCCTCTTCAAGACCAATCGCTTTATCGTTCTGGAAAGGGGTGAGGGACTTTCTGATATTAAAGAGGAGCTGGCCCTCGGTGAATCCGGCTATACCGAAAAGGGCAAAGCGGCGGAAAAAGGAAGCATGGAGGGTGCGGACGTTTTGTTAACCGGTGCAATTACCGCTTTTGAACCCGAATCAGAGGGTTCCGGCGGCGGCGGTCTTGTTATTCCGCTTCCGCTTAAGATCGGCGCCGGCGTGAGAATAAAGAGCAATAAGGCTTATATTGCCGCCAGCATTCGCCTGGTTGACGTGCGTACCAGCCGGATAATAAATTCCGCGAAGGTTGAAGGAAAGGCGTCCGACTTTAAGTTAGGCGTGGTCGGCGGCGGCCTGGTGGGCGGAGTAGTTCTGGCCGGCGGTTTCGAGAAGTATAAAAATACGCCGATGGAAAAGGCGATAACGGTAATGCTGGAGAATGCGGTTAATGAGGTTGTAAAAAACGTTCCGGAAGACTACTATCGTTATAAGCCGGGTCAAAATTAACCTCACCGGCAAAGACCGTCACTTTAATTTGACATCTGGAAAAATAGCATGATATAATATTGGCGAAAAAAGAGGCAAAGTAGCCTCCAGAGGCAAGCAGCGTTGCTTCTGGAGGCTTTTTTTTATGGTAAACCTTTTATGGTAAACAACAAAACAGGAATGGAGAAGGATATCAGCGGCTGCAGCGTCTTCGGAATTTTAAACCTGCAGTCCCGGCCTTTTTCCGGCGGCCGCATCGCCGAGGGCATCAGCGTGATGCGGGACCGCGCAAACGGCCTGGGCGCCGGGTTCGCCGGATACGGCATCTACCCGGATTTTCCCGAACATTTTGCCCTGCATCTGCTTTATGATTCTTCGAGCGTCAAGAAGAAAACCGAGGAATACCTGGGGAGCATCTTTGAAATTGACCGGGACGAACCGATTCCGGTTGCGGCCGGGCGCCTGCATTGCCCGCAGTTATTGTGGCGTTATTTTGTCAGGGTCAGGCCGAACCTGCTCCCGCTCCTTTCGGAAGAGGAGCAGATGGTTGCAAGCGTAATGAAGATAAACAGCGGCATAGAAGGCGCTTTCGTCATCTCCAGCGGCAAGAACCTGGGGGTGTTTAAGGGAGTCGGCTGGCCGGAGGAGATCGCGGAGTTCTTCCGGCTGGATGAATACAGCGGATATATGTGGCTGGGCCACGGCCGTTTTCCGACAAACAGTTCCGGCTGGTGGGGCGGGGCGCATCCGTTCAATCTCCTGGATTGGTCCGTGGTCCATAACGGCGAGATATCTTCGTACGGCGTCAACCGGCGCTACCTGGAGAACTTCGGTTATAACTGCTGCCTGGCTACCGACACGGAAGTCATCACCTATCTTGTTGACCTTCTGGTCCGGCGCCACCGGATCCCCCTGGCGAAATTAGGGTCGATCCTGTCGGCGCCGCTCTGGTCTGAGATAGACCTCAAACCCGAGGAAGGGCGCAGGGAGTGTGAAAGGATGCGGATTATTTACGGCGCCGCTCTTCTGAACGGTCCGTTCAGCATCATCGTGGGTTTCAAGGGCGGTATGTTCGGTCTGATCGACCGGGTGAAACTGCGTCCGATGGTGGCCGCGAAAAGCCCGGATCACTTTTACCTTTCCAGCGAGGAAGCCGCAATACGGAAACTGGAACCGCGGGTTGCGGAACTGTGGCATCCGGAAGGCGGCGAGTTGGTTTTAGCGCAAACAGAGAAAACAATTGGCGGAACTTGATTTATCAAGCCCGCGGGCGCGAAGAGGCGAAAAAGGAAGCGGATTTACCCGAAATCAAGAAAGACGCCGACGAATCATATAGGAATAATCTTCCGGAAAACAGACCGGTAAAGTAAGGGATAACTGATATGATTAGCACGGGAATCAAGGGCCTGGACGGAATAATCACCGATTTGAGGCCGGGCGATAACGTCGTCTGGCAGATAGACGATATCAAAGATTACGCTGACCTTGTAAAACCTTTTGTACGGCAGGCGCTCAGGGAGAATAAGAAAGTCATATACCTGAGATTTGCTTTACACCGGGAATTACTGCCGCTCTCAAAACAGATAAAGCGTTATGAATTGAACGCTTACGCCGGATTTGAGTCTTTCGCCACCAGGGTGAACGCCATCATCACTCAGGAAGGCGAGGGTGCATATTACGTGTTTGACTGCCTGTCGGAACTTCTTTCGGCCTGGGCCACGGACCTTATGATAGGCAATTTTTTCATGGTTACGTGTCCCTATCTTTACGAACTTAAGACCGTTACGTATTTTTCGATATTGCGCAATAACCATTCTTTTAAATCCATAGCCCGCATACGGGAGACAACGCAGCTGCTTTTGGACGTATACCATTGTGAAGGCGGCTGCTATATACACCCCCTGAAGGTATGGGACCGGTATTCGCCGACCATGTTTCTGCCCCACCAGAGGATGGACGACGGCCGGTTCGTCCCCATTACGGACAGCATTAATGCCGTAAAAATACTTTCGTATATCCGCGAAAAAGGAGCGGAAACCGCAAAGAGAAATCTCGATTACTGGGACCGCCTGTTTCTTGAAGCCGGAGAACTCGGGAAAAAACCCGGCCCGAAAGAGAAGATAAGCGATACGGTAAAGAAACTCTGCAGTCTAATGATAACTAAAGACAAAAAGATTTTATCTCTGGCGGTACGTAATTTTTCACTGGAAGAACTCATAGACATAAAATCCAGATTGATTGGAACCGGTTTTATCGGCGGGAAAAGCGTGGGCATGCTTCTGGCCCGGAAAATTTTGTTGAAAAAGAGCGCGCTTGGTTGGCGGGAACTTTCGGAACCGCACGATTCGTTTTACATCGGTTCCGACATATTCTATTCGTACATAGTCCAGAACCGGTGGTGGAAACTGCGTATGCAGCAGAAGACGGATGAATGGTATTTCACCGCCGCGGGGATTTTAAGAGAAAAGATGTTTTCCGGAGCGTTTCCCGAAGAAATCACGGAACAGTTCCAGCAGGTCATAGAATATTTCGGTTCCTCTCCCATCATCGTGCGCTCAAGTTCGCTGCTGGAAGACGGGTTTGGAAACGCATTCGCCGGAAAATACGAGAGCATATTTTTGGCGAACCAGGGTGCGCCAGAGCAGAGATACGCCCGGTTTGCCGAGGCCGTAAAAAGAATTTATGCCAGCACGATGAGCGAGGACGCCCTCGTCTACCGGAAACAGAGAGGACTGGATAAACTGGACGAACAGATGGCGCTCCTGGTACAGAGAGTTTCCGGAGCGCACCACAAAGATTATTTCTTTCCCGACCTCGCCGGGGTCGGGGTGTCCCACAATACTTACGTCTGGAACGAGGATATGGACCCTAAGGCGGGTATGCTCAGGCTGGTCTTTGGGCTCGGCACCAGGGCGGTCAACCGCGTTGAAGGCGATTACCCGAGGATGGTTGTGCTTGACGACCCTTTGCGCAGGCCGTATGCGGAGAAGGATGATTTAAGGAAATTCTCCCAGCACAAGGTCGACCTTATCAATACGGAAGAAAACCATTTTGAAACCGTCCCGTTTGAAAATCTTGTAAGCGGTAAAGATTATGCAGACATAGACCGCGTGGCGGTGAGAGACCACGAAGCCATGCGCATGATGCACAGGAACGGCGCAGAAGATAAAGAATACTGGATACTTACCCTCGATAAGTTGTTCCGTGATAACACGCTGGCGGGTTCCTTCCGGAATATATTGAAATCGCTCGAACAGAGTTACCGTTACCCCGTGGAGATAGAGTTTACGGTGAATTTTACCGGGGGGCCGCCGGCGGAAGATACGTTTAAGATAAATCTCCTGCAGTGCCGGCCGCTGCAGACGCTCGGGCAGGGCCGCAAGGTTGAAATGCCGGGTAGCGTGGGGAGGGAGAATATTCTTTTTGAATCTCGCGGCTATTTTCTGGGCGGCAACGTTTCCCGGAAACTCGACCGAATCATATACGTTGAACCGGAGAAGTACAGCGTTCTTACGTTGTCGGGCAAGTATGAAATAGCCCGGATAGTGGGTAAACTGAACCGGGGGATAAAAGACCGGGAAAAGACGGCCACCTTGCTGATGGGGCCGGGAAGATGGGGTACGACAACGCCGTCTCTGGGCGTGCCGGTAAAGTTTGCGGAGATAAACAACATAGCGGTCCTGGCGGAGGTTGCTTTTTCCGCCGGAAACTTGATGCCCGAACTGTCTTTCGGGACGCATTTTTTCCAGGACCTGGTGGAGACAAAGATATTCTACGTCGCGCTCTTCCCCGGTAAAAAAGATGTCGTATTCAGCGAAGCGTGGTTCACGAAATCGAAGAATCTGTTTGCAGAACTTTTGCCCCAATCCGCCGGTTATGAATGCGTCATCGGCGTTTACGACGTAAGCGGCCGAAACCTGAAGATAATGTCGGACGTAATATCGCAGAGAGTCGTCTGTTTTTCGGTTTCCCCTGATAAAATTTGACAAAGAAGAGTTAATGTGGTATATTATTTCCAAAGAATTTAGAGGCAAGGAAGCCTCCTAAGGCAGAGTTGCTCGAAAGGGCGATGTTGCTTCGGAGGCATTTTTATTTTAAGGACGAAGGCGTCTTTCCCTCAACGGGGAGAAGACGCCTTTTTTATTGGGTGGGAGGGGATACAACCCCTCCCCTACATTTCCGGGGAGAAAAAATGAAAGCAGCGGAAGTATTGAAGATGGTGAAAGAGAACGACGTTAAGTTTGTTGATTTGAAGTTTAACGATTTGCCGGGCCTCTGGCAGCATTTCAGTATTCCGGCCAGTGAACTGACCGAACTGGACGATTTAACCACCAAGACCATCTTTACGGAGGGCATCGGGTTTGACGGCAGCAGCATCCGGGGTTTTCAGAAGATTCAGGAGAGCGACATGATTCTCATCCCGGACCCGGATACCGCGGTGATTGACCCGGTCTGCGAGGTGAAGACGCTGAGCATGATTTGCGATATCTTTGACCCGATAAGCCGCAAACCCTACAGCCGGGACCCCCGCTACATCGCCAAGAAAGCGGCCGAATACCTGCGTCAGACCGGGATTGCCGACAAGAGTTACTGGGGTCCGGAGATGGAGTTCTTCATCTTCAACGACATCCGTTTTGACCAGGCCGAAAACAGCGGCTATTACTTTATTGATTCCGCGGAAGGCGAGTGGAACTCCGGCAAGGAGGAGAGACCAAACCTGGGGTACAAACCGCGCTTCAAGGAAGGATATTTCCCGGTGGCGCCGCACGACTCCCAGCAGGACCTGCGCAGCGAGATAGTGCTGGCTATGATTACGGCCGGAATTCCGATTGAAGTGCACCACCACGAGGTGGCAACTGGGGGCCAGGCGGAAATTGACATGAAGTTTGATACGCTGGTGCGGGTAGCCGACAAGTGCTTGATGTATAAATACATCGTTAAAAATATTGCCAAAAAGAAGGGACTGGTGGCGACCTTTATGCCCAAACCGCTTTTCGGAGACAACGGCAGCGGCATGCATACCCACCAGTCGCTTTGGAAGGGCGGCAAGAACATCTTTTTTGACCCTAAGGGCTACGCGCTTACCAGCGAAACGGCGCGTCATTATATCGGCGGTCTATTGAAGCACGCCGACAGTTTGATGGCTTTTTGCGCGCCTACCACCAACTCTTACAAGCGGCTGGTGCCCGGTTACGAAGCGCCGGTCAACCTGACCTACTCGGCGCGGAACCGGAGCGCCGCGATTCGGATACCGGTCTATACCGACAGCCCCAAGAGCAAGCGGATTGAATTCCGGCCCCCGGACTGCGCCGCCAACCCATACCTGGCGTTCAGCGCGATGCTGATGGCCGGTATTGACGGGATACGCAACCGCATCGACCCGGGCAAGCCCTGTGACTACAATACCTACGAAGCGGTTGAGTCGGGCAAGAGCACTGTTCCGACCGTGCCGGGTTCTTTGGCCGAGGCGCTGGCCGCCCTGAAAAAAGACCACAAGTATCTGCTGGAGGACGGGGTTTTCACCAAAGACGTAATTGACGTCTGGGTTGAATATAAGGAAGAACGGGAATTGGCGCCGGTTTCTCTGCGGCCCCATCCGTACGAGTTCTATCTCTATTTTGATATTTAAAACTTAGATGTCACCCTGAGCAAAGCGAAGGGTCTCGTAGTTTTAGATTCTTCACTTCGTTCAGAATGACAATTTTTATGGCGTTGAAACTTACTTCCGCGGAATTTGAGGTGGTACGCGACAAGGAACGATGTATTTCCTGCTTTGCCTGCGCGAGACAGTGTGCTTTTGACACGCATACTGATAGTGATGGTGCGGTGGAAAGCGATAGCCGTCTCTGTGTCGGCTGCCACCGGTGCGAAGTTCTTTGTCCGACCGGCGCCTTGAAGATAGTCCAGAAGGAACGATTGATTAAAGATAATAGCAACTGGCAATCCGGTTTCTTTCTGGCGATTCAAAAACAGTCGGAGGTGGGCGGGGTGGTTCTATCGGCGATGGGAACCGGCCGGCCTTACACCATTTATTGGGACCACCTGCTTTTGAATGCGGCCCAGGTAACCAATCCTTCCATTGACCCTTTGCGGGAACCGATGGAATTGCGCACTTACCTGGGACGCAAGCCGGTTTCCTTTCAGGAGGAGGAAGATTTGTCGCCCCAATTACGTCTGGAGATGCCGGTGCTCTTTTCGGCGATGAGTTACGGTTCCATCAGTTTGAATACCTGCCGGAGTCTTGCCTGGGCTGCCAGAGCAGCCGGAATCTATTGGAACACCGGTGAAGGTGGATTGCCCAAAGAACTTTATTCTTACAACGACCGGGCTATCTGCCAGGTGGCCAGCGGCCGGTTTGGCGTCAGTCCGGAGTACCTGGAACAGGCGGCTGCTCTTGAGATTAAGATCGGTCAGGGCGCCAAGCCGGGCATCGGCGGCCATTTGCCCGGAGAAAAAGTAACCGCGGAAATTTCCGCCACCCGGATGATTCCGGAAGGAACAGATGCCATTTCCCCGGCGCCACACCACGACATCTATTCCATTGAGGACCTGAAACAACTGATTTTTGCTTTGAAGGAGGCGACCGAATACTGCAAGCCGGTGGCGGTTAAGATTGCCGCGGTACATAACGTGGCTGCCATTGCCAGCGGCGCGGTTCGCGCCGGCGCCGATATCATCTGCATCGACGGCATTCGGGGCGGCACCGGTGCCGCCCCGATGGTAATCAGCGACAACGTCGGCATTCCCATTGAACTGGCGTTGGCTGCGGTTGACAACCGGTTACGCCGGGAAGGCATCCGGCCCCAGGCGTCAATCATAGTAGCCGGCGGCATCCGCAGTAGCGCGGACGTGGTCAAGGCGATCGCCCTGGGCGCGGACGCGGTTTATATCGGCACCGCCGCCCTGGTGGCCCTGGGCTGCCACATCTGCCAGAAGTGTTACACCGGAAAGTGCAATTGGGGTATCGCCACCCAGGACCCGTACCTTACCAAGCGGCTTAACCCGGAAGTGGGCGCCCGCCGCCTGACCAACCTTTTACGCGCCTGGAAGATGGAAATAAAGGAGATGCTGGGCGGGATGGGCATCAACGCTCTGGAGAGTCTGAGGGGCAACCGGGAACAATTGCGCGGTATCGGCCTGACCGAAAAAGAGATGGAGATTCTGGGGGTGAAACACGCGGGCGAAGGATGGTAACGCGAGGGTGTTTGGTCCGTAAAACGCCCTGCGTGTCAGACAAAACTACGCAACTTGTGAATGAGACTCTCCGTGTTTCCGCCAAGAAAGCCGGCGGGCCCCGGATACTCATCCACTCGTACTGCTTGTTTTGTTACTGACACTCCGTGAAGTTTTACTTGGCCAAACACCCTCTTTTTAAGAAAAAATTTAAATTAAATTTGTGTTAAAATAAAAAGAAGATGAAAAGGATTAGGGCGAAAGAGGAATACTGCATCGGCTGCCGGCTCTGCGAGATTTATTGTTTTGTCCAGCATTCCAAGAGCCGGAAATTAATCAAGGCGTTCCGCGAGGAAGGCCTTAAGCCGGTTCCGCGGCTCTTCGTGGAAGAAAAAGGTTCTTTTTCTTTTGCGGTGCAGTGCCGCCACTGTGAAGACGCTCCATGTCTGTATGCCTGTTCGACCGGCGCGATGTACCGGGACAAGAATGGCGCCATCCTCTGCGACGAAAACCGGTGCGTTGGGTGCTGGATGTGCGTCATGGTCTGTCCGCTCGGCGTCATCCGCACCAACCGCAAGGACCGCCGGATCGCCTCCAAGTGCGACCTCTGCGAGGGTGAACCGGTCTGCGTGAAGAACTGTCCCAACGAAGCGCTGACTTATGAATAATTCTCTCGGGTATTTGGTTCACAAAACGGAGTTGCGCATCAGGCAAAATCTACGCAATTCCGGCACGAGCCTCGCCGTATTCCCGCCTGAGGCGGGCTCCGGCTACTCATGCCGTCATTTTGCTTGTTTTGCACTGTTGCTCCGCAAGTTTTGCTTACCAAACATCCTCGTTGTGCTGTAAAAAATGAGAATGGTTGATTATCTGATTGTAGGTAATTCCGCGGCTGCGGTTGCCGCCGGAGAAGAGATCCGGCGCCGGGATAAGGACGGTTCCATCCTGATGGTTTCCGAAGAGAATATCTCTTCCTATTCCCGCCCGCTTCTGCCGCGCTATCTTTCCGGTGAATTCCCGTTGGAAAGGTTGTTTTTCCGCCGGGAGGATTTTTTTCGGGAAAACCGGCTGGAAGTTAAACTGGGCAAAAAAGTCACCCGTATCGACCCGGAAAAAAAGAATGCGCTTCTGGAAGGGGGCGAGCGGTTGAATTACGGAAAACTCCTGCTGTCAACCGGCTCCGTTCCGTTCCGGCCTAAAATAAAAGGCCTCCGCCTGGACGGTATTTTCACTTTTCTCTGCGTGGCAGAGGTTGAGCGGATTAAAAGACACCTGAAGGCAAACCAGGTCAGGGATGTGTTGGTCTTAGGCGGTGGACTCATCGGCCTGGAAACGGCTGAAACCTTTGCCCGTTTGGGCTGCCGGGTCCGGATAGTGGAGTTGGCGCCTTCGCTTCTTTCCACGACTTTTGACCGGAAGGCCTCGGAAATCCTGGCGGGTCACCTTTTCGGCAAAGGCGTGAAGATAGTGACGGAAGACACCGTGGTTTCGTTCGAAGGAAAAGAAGGAAAAGTCAAGAAGGCCTCTTTGAAAAAGGGAGGCGAAGTCCCGGTTGACCTAGCGATATTGGCGATCGGTGTCCGGCCTCGGGCCGAACTGGCGGAAGGGACGGGTGCGGCGGTGGAACGGGGTATCGTTACCAGTCTGTCGATGCTGACCGCCGCGCCGGATATCTTTGCCGCCGGCGACTGTGTTCAGACCCAAAACCTTATGTCCGGGGCAAGACACCCGCTGCCGCTCTGGCCGGAAGCGTTCCGGCAGGGCAAGGTAGCCGGTGCCAACATGGCTTTGCCGAAGTCCGGCCCAGACCAGCCGGCGCCGGAATATAAGGGCGGTTTGGTTATGAACGCCATGGAAATTCTTGACCTGCCGACAATTTCCGTCGGTATTACCGAGGATGCGGAAGCCGAGGTATTTTCCGATTATCAGCCGGAGAAGAAGATTTACCGCAAGATTCTGGTCAAGAACAACCTGGTTGTCGGGTACATCTTCATCGGTAAGATCGAACGCTCCGGTATTTATACCGGACTGATTAAAGAAAGGGTTGAAGTGGGTTCTTTCAAGGATAAGTTGCTCGACGAAGATTTCGGGCTGATTTACCTGCCTTCCGACTACCAGAAGCATCTGGTCAAAGGAGAGGGAATAGAGGTATAGCGTGAGAAATGATGATAAATATGGCGGAGATTGATGCGGCCGGAATGACGCACCGGACTTTAAACGAGAACCTGCGCCGGGCGATCATTTCCGGGAAGAAAGATATCCGGCTTAAGAACGTGCTGGGACAGCGTTTTATCGCCGCCGGTCTTAGAGACAAAGTGCGTATTGAAATAGACGGGATTGCCGGCAACGACCTGGCCGTTTTTATGGACGGACCGGAAATCTATCTCCATGGAAACGGGGAAGACGGGGTGGGCAATACCATCTCAGGCGGCAAGATAACCATCTTCGGAAATTCCGGCGACCTGCTTGGTCATTCCGCCCGGGGCGGGAAGATATTCGTCCGGGGAGACATCGGCTGGCGCGGGGGCATCCACGCCAAATCCTATCAGGACAAGTTTCCGGTAATCATTGTTGGAGGCAGAGCCGGGGATTACCTGGGGGAATACTTGTCCGGAGGCATCATTATCGTTTTAGGCGTTCCCGAAGAGCCAAGGCCGCTGGTGGGCAAGTTTCTCGGGACCGGCATGCACGGAGGCACCATTTACCTGCGGGGTCCGGTGCCGGAAAACTTTCTGGGCAAAGAGGTGAGCGAGTCGCCTTTCGGCGATGACGACGCCGCGCTGATTAGATCCTGCCTGGAGGAATTCTGCCGGGATTTCAACCTGGACCTTGCGGCGATTCTCCGGGTTCCTTTCCGAAAACTTATTTCCCAGACCAGCCGGCCCTATGGCCGTCTCTACGCCTACTGATCTAAACTCATTGAAGAATTTTTGTGTAGGGGAGGGACTCTGTCCCCTCCCACGGGCTGATTTTCACCAAGTCCCCCTCTGGCGGGCGGGGATGTAATCCCCCCCTACAGTGTTCCGCGTTTAGTTTGCCGCGGCAATCCCGTTCTTTTATTTACGCCTTCCCGTTGCTTCCCAGAAGTTCGCACTTGGCGATATACATCTTCTTCAACTCTTCCCGGGCCGGGCCAAGGTATTTGCGCGGGTCAAACTCTTCCGGGTGTTCCACAAAGCACTTCCGAATGACGGCGGTCATAACCAGTCGCCCGTCGGAATCGATATTCACCTTGCAGACGTTGGTTTTGACGGCTTTCCTGATT
Organism: Candidatus Omnitrophota bacterium; assembly: GCA_043826355.1. Classification (GTDB taxonomy): domain Bacteria; phylum Ratteibacteria; class UBA8468; order MWAK01; family MWAK01; genus JAHJUB01. The sequence goes on along the minus strand of JBDRQI010000031.1, from coordinate 80,474 downwards.
TGTTCTTCCGGTACGCCGGCCGTGTTCTTCATCTTGCCGCCGTACTGGTTGATGATGTCTATATACTTCTGCAGTACGGACGAGGCGCCATGCAGAACAATCGGGAATCCCGGCAAGCGCTTTTCGCACTCCTCCAGAATGTCAAAACGCAGCGGCGGAACCGATTCGCCCGGTTTCAGTTTGAACTTGTATGCGCCGTGCGAAGTCCCGATGGAGATGGCCAGGTGGTCAACGCCTGTTTTGGTTACAAAGTCCTGGACATCCTCCGGTTTGGTGTAGTGGGTTACTTCCGAGGAAACGTGTTCTTCAATACCGGCCAGAACCCCCAATTCCCCCTCAACGGTTACGTCGTGTTCGTGAGCGTATCCAACCACCTTTTTAGTCAGGGCAACGTTCTCTTCGTAGGGCAGGGAAGAACCGTCAATCATCACGGTCGAGAATCCGTAATCGACGCAACTTTTGGCCAGTTCAAACGAATCCCCGTGGTCCAGATTCAGGGCGATGGGAATGTTGCTGCCCATCTCTTTGGCCATCGCCACCGCACCAGGCACCATATACCGGAGCAAAGTCTGGTTCGCATACTGTCGCGCACCCTTTGAAATCTGCAGGATAACCGGGGATTTGCATTCCACGCAGGCGGAGATTATCGCCTGCAGTTGTTCCATGTTGTTGAAATTATACGCCGGCACCGCGTAACCTCCGGCCAGCGCCTTTTTAAACATATCCGTCGTGTTAGCCAACCCCAAATCTTTATAACTCACCGCCATTTTTCTCCTCCTTTGTCCGCCGTAGCAAGCGCGTCTCGTAACGGTAAAACCGCTTGTTCACGAGGCGTCTGTATTGCGAAGGCGGGTTTTGGTGTGCGTATAAAGTTAAAAGTGTAACCTCTTCCATCGATATTATAGCATTTTTTCCTGAAATTGAAAAATCATAATTCCCGTCATTGCGAGGAACGTAATTTGTAGCGTGGCAATCTCGTCCTGTTGAAGTAATTGTCTTTCCAGTGTTAAAATAGAGTCGGAGAAATGGTGGCTATGGTGTAATGGCAGCACACTGGACTGTGGCTCCTGCAGCACGGGTTCGAATCCCGTTAGCCACCCTGTCAAACCCGCCTGAAAACGGGGATTCGATGGGAGCGAAGTAAGCCGCTGCGACTGATTAAGGAGCAGTGGCAGCGGGTGGCCTAGTCGAGCGTAGTGAAGTGAGACAGCCGAATCCCGTTAGCCACCCTGTTTTGAAGGTTGTTGTCCTGCAACGTTCTTCAGAATACCCTAACGGGATGTTCGAACCTGTCCCTTTCTATTAAAAAAATTCTTGTGATGATTAACCGGGAGGGTTCTACTTTTGACAGGAAATAAACTACTATTTTTGAGCAATAACCAACATTGCAAAATCTTTAGTTCTAAGTTTGTCATTTCTTGAGAAAGTTCCAAGTTTTGCTCCATAAATATCAATCTTTTTAAAATCTAATGTTTTCAACAACCAGGTAATTTCGGATGGCACATAATATCTTTCGTTACATTCCAGTTCTTTTTTATTTCCAAAATCATCTTTGAATTTGATTGTACTGTACTCCCGAAAAGTCATTAAATCAAAAGTATTGCTTTTGTAGGTCGCATTTCCCTTTTCCGTTACTGAAGCGTGGAATTTTTCAACTGAATGAAACAGTGGGAATAATCCATTAAGTGTTGTGAAAATAAACTTGCCATTATCCTTTAAAGAATCAGATACATTTTTCAGTATTTCGTAATTCATCTCATCCGTTTCCATCAAAGGAAATCCTCCTCCACAAAGCATAACCGCCAGATCAAACTCATTTTTAAATGGCAATTTTCTGGCATCCTGCTTCTGAAAGTTTATTTGCAGATTTTTAGTTTTTGCCTTTTCCTTTGCTCTCCCAAGCTGCGAATCAGATAAATCAATTCCTGTTACCTTGTAGCCTCTTTTTGCTAGCTCAATTGAATGTCTGCCTGTACCGCATCCGACATCTATTATTTTTAACGATTTATCGAAATTAATTTCTTTTTCAATAAAATCACACTCTCCGATTGTACCCTGCGTAAAACCTTCTTTATCGTATTTTTTCCCGTAATTTTCAAATAGTGTTTCATACCATTGTTTCATTTGGAGCCTCCGCTTGTCCATCAAAATAAATATTTTAACCTGACATCTTTGTTTTCTATATTTTACGCCGATATTGGAAAAATAGGCAATATTATGGTAGGATTATCCAACAGACAGGTTCGAACGTCGTCCCGTTAGCCACCCCATCAGGATAAGGTCAAGGTAATTACGTTTGGGGTGAAAGTTTTCTTATGCTATCAGAGGGGACTAATAGTTATTTTGACAAGGGGCGGTGGGGAGGGATATCCCACCCATTTTATATTTCATAATTATCCCTGGTACCCCTGAAATAGATGACCCGGGGACAGGTGGATAAATCATACTCGCCTAAGAACAAGAACTAAAACTACACCTGGATGGTAAGGCAATATTTTGCCGGAATATTAGGAAGGCCAGACTCGCAGGAGTGTAACACCTCAAGAACCTTTGCTGGCAATAGCTTTAGCAACCTTACCCGAAGTGTCGGGTGGCTATAGTGCCGGGTGTAATAGTTGCTGAATTTGTGATAAAATAACCTCAGGATTTTCAAACATCTTATTCCAGTTGATGGTTCGATAATCGTCCTGTCTGGGGAGCAGTTGTCCTATTTTGACCCTTTCGGCGATAAGTTGGAAGGCGGGATGATAGACAGAGCTTGTGTTTCCGTCTTTTAGGGAAAGGTTCGAAAATACTAAACCAAGAAGTTGCCGTTTTTCCTCTACCGAACGCTTGAGATAGATTTCTTTGGCTCTCTGTGCCAATTCCAGGATATTTATCCCCAGTTCGAAATATTTTGTCTGGCCGGTGCCATGCTGCCTGATTGATTCAACCGCCATTTCCTTCTCTTCCGTATATTGCTTGAATTTCTTCTCATAGAATTCCTTTGTTATTGAGCGTAATCGTTTTATGTTTTTGTTTGCAGTTTTCGGATAATTCTTTTTTTCTTCAGGCATTTTACTGGAACAGAGGTGGGTGCTTTAATTATCTACAGATACTGGTATACGTTTTCGAACTCCAAGGACAATCTTTATCATATCTTCTATATGTCGGGGCGGTGCCAGTGTTGCCTCAACCACTATTATCATATTGTCATGCAAGTATAAATGTCGATACCATCGTTTAGATGCGCGGGTCAGTCCCAACAGGTATTCCCTGAGGTCCTGATTTAAAATATGTTCTGCAGACAATCTTTTACCGAATACCATAAAATGGCGATTAAATTCTTTGTCTCCCGTTTTTATCGCTGAAGACCGGTCGGGATGCAAACGAGAGAACATTGGAACTACCGGTTCTATGTGTAACGTCGGAAAATATTCTTCCGTCAACATAATTGTTACCGTCCATTGTATGGGATCACTTTCCGCATACCTGTACTTACGCCACCCTTGCATATCGAAAATTAACCATTCATGGCCTTCAAAACGCCCGCGCATGATGTTGCGTACCATAAGTTTTGTTAATTCCTTAAGTAACCCCGACATCCTCAATGGAGCAAGTAAAACATCCCGGGAGTTCTCCCCTGCGGACAGTGTAGCCTCGTAAGAGAAACCTATTCTCGTTGACCATTCCGAAAGTATCTCTTGACGTCGTCTTCTTTTCATTAGCCAAACAGCCAATACAAAAACCGTTAAGATTACAAATAACCCGAAAACAAGCGACGGATAAATGGCCGGTAAGTTATATACGGTTAGCCACATGATTTAAGACTGTATGCTTTCGGAATTTAGTAATAGGCACCGCCTAATTTCTTATTTGCAGCTTGGTACTGATCCAAGTTATTGTTTTGGTCAATGTTTCTACCCTTTCAAATTTTACTTCTTTCTACGTTCCAGGATCAGTCTCGTTCTTATCCCTCAGTTTTTCTGCTTTCCACAAGACTACAATATTCGCAAGCCGGATTAGCTTTTGGTAATTCACCGGCTAATAAAAGGACAGCGTTTTTGAAGATGCTTTTTGCTGATTCGGGATTAGTTTCTATCTTAACCGGCGTAACTTCAAACCTTACCATTCCGTTTTCTAAGACGTCGGTCGGCCAATAATAGAGAAGATAGGCCAGCCCTTTGGTCTTAAATCCGCTTGCTTCCAGGATTAAACAATAGCAATCCAGTTGGGCCTGGTAATACTTGCGCGGGTCGTCCTTGAGTTCAAACCCTCTGGTCTTGTAATCAAGGGGAATATAAAAACCATCGTCAACAAGGCAATCATCCAAAGCACCGGACAGTACCGCATTTAAACCTTGGTCTTCGTAACGTAAATCCGTAGCGCGCCAACTCCGCCATTTATTGAGTAGATTAATATCGGCTAATAGCTTACCGGGAAGTCTACCGCTGACCTCTGGAGGCAGGCCATTACTCTGTCGGTGCTTGTCAAAATAAGCCTTGATGGCTAAATCCATGCCCCCGGGAAGTGACGGAAATATACCCCTTGGCCGCTTTATGTTTTTATTCTTCTCCAGCCAGAAACAGCGGGGGCAATCAAGAAAGAGGTTTAATGCGGACGGGGAGAGCTTTCTTGTCTTGTTTAAATTACTCATTCGATACTTGTGCAGTTGGCATCAAACCGATTTTCTGTTTCGGATGCCGATTCAATTTTAGCGCTCTGACAAGTCCTGGTCAAGCGATACTTGTTCTGCTGTTTCAGGTACAGTTCTAATCGTCCATGCCGCGGTGTGAAGTTACATCCTCATCGACCCAGTCCTCTTCTTCCCATGTCATGCCGCGCCTGCCAGGAACTTTCCGGGTAGGACCAGCCTTGTAGTAAGTACACGACTTTGGCCCATAGCAAAATGTTTCAAACCGGTAACGTTTCTTTTTAGGATTCCATTGGTTAATAATCATTTCAACAGGCATCCGGCAGCCCCAAATACAGGCAAAACACTTGTTTCCATAGGTTTCTTCATCAAGACGCCGGTGGCCTCGTTCTCTGTAAGTTTGTAGGCCTGGAGCCACACCAGTCCACGGTGGGGGAGCAGGTTCTTGCAAGTCAGTGGGTTCGAGAACCACGAGCTTGCTGGTCTTGTAAATATCTGTTGCTTCCACTTGCCTATTTTCAACCAGATGCGATTCGCCGCTTACCACATCTCCTATACGAAAGTGGTGCTTTTCATGAGCCGTTTTTCCGATTCCAACAAGAAATTCTCATTCCCTGCCATCCATTATTCCAGTTATGTGGAGTAGATACTCTTGATATGTATGACTGTGCTGGTCAAAGGAACGCGTGAATCTGATGCGGGGCTGTACCGAAGCAACAGTCCTTTTCCAGATAACCTTCTGGCTATTCATCCTACTTTACTTTTCGGGGAAACTTGTCGATTTCTTTCAATACTTCTTCCCTACTTCAGTTTTATACCACCCACTAAAGCTTCAGGTCTGTAATGCTTTTGACATTACTTGCCGATGGACAAACTACCGGACCAGCTGCTGCAGCCGGTCAGAAGTGCTGCGTAAAATAACACAACGATAATCCAAAAAAGGTTTTTCATTGGGCCTCCGGTTGTTTTACCTGTTTCCTGTTCGTTCCAGTTCAGCGGAGTTTACTGTTTAGGTTTCAGATTGACTGAACGAGTGCCTCTCCGAGTTTCTTCAGTTCCGAAATAGCCTTGTCGTCTGGTTTGTTCTTGACCAGAACCGTATCAGCGATATGCCGAAGTTTGAAAGTCCGGCCCATGTCTTCAAGGCTTTTTCGGGCAGCGCCGCCTCCACCGTGGGTAACAAAAGTGCCGTACGGTTTGTCAGTCACCTTTCCCTGGGTTGGGTAGAAAGTGCGGTCGAAGAAGTCTTTCACACCACCGGCCATATAACTGAAATAGTCCGGGGTGCCCACCGCAAGCGCATCGGCCCCCAAGAGATCATCAATAGTAGCCGCCAGTCCTTTCTTGACCACTGGAATTCCACCGGCTTCTTTTACTCCTTCTGCCAGGATTTTAGCTGCAGTTTCGTATTACCGCCTAAAGAATAATAGATTACCAAGACTTTCTTAACCATTTTACCTTCCCATTGCCTTTTCGGGTTTAGTTATATTTCAGTATTACAACGGTTGTTTCTGTTGGCAGTTGTTCGCTGGTTATCGTCAATTCGCTTGATTCTGGTTTCCACACAGTTGGTTTATTTGCCAAAAACCTGTCTACCGGTTCGATCGGCAAGCTAATGGCAGGGGTCTTATAATGCATCGGAATAACTATTCTTGGCCGTAGATGTTCTATTACCTTGTCGGCGTCGCTTGCGTTGATGGTAAAGACCCCGCCTACCGGTATCAAGAGAACATCCACCGGCCCGATGTGCCCCACCTGCTTGTGCTCCAAGATATGTCCTAAATCACCTAAATGACAGATGCGAATGCCGTCCAGTTCAAATACAAATATCGTATTGCGCCCCCGCATGCTACCGGCAGTGGTATCATGAAAGCTTGACACGCCTGTAAAATCTATCCCCTTGGCTTGATGCTGGCCGGAGCCTCTTATTATTTGCGGCTGGCCCTTTACGACGTTGATGGCGTTATGGTCGGAATGGTCGTGGGTGGTAAGGACCACATCTACCTCCACCGCCGGAACCTTGTAGCCCACGCTGGCATCAAAAGGATCGATTAATACCTTTACACCTGCCTCTGAAGTAATAAGGAAACAAGCATGTCCCAACCAGTGAATAGTCATAGAAATCACCTCTTATGTTAACGGGAAATATTTATTTAAGATATTTTTCAAATCAGTCTTTCACTTTCGCCTCGTACGTGGAAATGTAGGCGTGTTCCAGGTTGGTGTGGGTTCCGCCCTTTTCCCAGAGTTCTTTCGGGTGGTTGGCGTTCCGATAGAGCCGCTGGGCATGTTCTACGGGAACCAGTTCGTCGTCACGCGAGTGGATTAACAGGACCGGGGCGCGCACTCTTCCAGCATGGAACTCCGGGCTGTTTTTGATATAATCCATCCGGAATACAACCCTTCCCAGGAGCCGAGCAAAGAAGGAAAAAATATGTTTGAAAGGACCCAGGTTCTGAAAATTGACGGTCACCATCTCCGGAAAGTTGGCGAAAGCGGAATCGCTTACTATGGCTTTTATCTCCGGGTTTCCGGCGGCGGTCAGGATGGCGACCGCGCCGCCCAGGGAATAGCCCCAAACGCCAACCGGTTTTGTTCCGGCAGACGCCTCACTCTTCAAATAATCCACGGCGGCTTCCAGGTCCCAAATCTCCTTGGCGCCGAAGGTGGTTACGAAACCCCCGCTCTCACCGTGTGCCCGGAAATCAAAAAGGAGGAGGTTGAATTCCGGACTGAGGAAACTGACTACTGGCAGGATGTCAGACTTGTTGGCCGGATAACCGTGGCAGCAGATTATCGTGCCCTGCGCCTTCTCCGAAGGGATAAACCAACCTTTCAGGGTCTTTCCGTCCCGGGTCTGAAAAACAACATCCCGGCTTTCCAAACCCAGGTCCGCCGGCCGGAGAACAACAGGCATCCTTTTTGGTTTGAGGGAAAGAAAGCCGGTTACCACCACTGTTCCCAGGATGATTAGAAAAACATCGATCAGAATTCTTACCAACATCTTTTTCATCTCTTCAAAAATAAAACCCGGAAAATATCACAGTTTGTTAAAAAGCAGGTCAGAATAAGGCAAAGAAAGGAAAAAACGTAGTACCCGAAACCGAAACTTCCGTAAAGACTGTAAAGGTAAAGAAAGAAAGTGGCGACGGGAAGCAAAACGACGGTTCTATTATGTGAACCCAGTTTTTGCGTGAGAAAGAAAAGGATGATTACCAGGGGAAAAAGTTTCGGAAAGAGGTAGAGGATCAGCCCGCCGGAGGTGGAGGCGCCTTTACCACCCTTGAAGTTCAAGAATAAAGGGTAGGCGTGGCCTAAAACCGCAGTACAACCCACGAGGGTCAAGAAAGGGATCTGAAACAGCATTGGTTTCGGAAAGGCGCCTATCCATAAGGCCGCAAGAAATACCGCCAGGATCCCCTTGGCGGTATCTAAAAACCAGACCAGAATTCCCCAGGATTTGCCCACCTCACGAGAAACGTTGGCTGCCCCGGCATTTCCGGTGCCGATGGTGCGGATGTCAACCTTCCTAACCAGCCTGGCAATCAAGTAGGCGAAGGAGAGTGAGCCGATTAAATAACCGGTAATAATCCCGTAATCCAGACCATTTCTTACCAGTTATAAACGGTCTAAAAAGTTTGCGGTTAACCTGTTTTCCAAACCACCCAAATCTTACCACCCCGTCCAGCCCCGGGTCAAGGATAGACTTAATCTGAATATGTGCACAGTCAATGTACTAAACGGAGGGACCGGATAACTGTTGACTTTATTTTTTGAGGATGATAAATTACAGGTTGGGTAAAAATGGCTATATTGCATAAGAGATTGGGCATACAGACCATCGCGTCCGTCCTGGTTTCGCTGGCTTTTTTATCCGGTGGACTTTCCGCCGCCGACCCTTACCAGGAGAGCCGGCAAAAGATGGTGGAGCATGATATCAAGGGAAGGGGAGTAAAAGATGCCAGGGTTTTGGAGGTGATGGGTAAACTTCCCAGGCACCTTTTTGTGGACCAGCGGTACCGGGAGCATGCTTATCGGGACCACCCCCTGCCGATCGGGGAAGGACAGACAATCTCCCAGCCCTACATTGTAGCGCTGATGACTGAATCCTTAAGCTTAAAACCGACCGACCGGGTGCTGGAACTGGGTACCGGCTCCGGGTATCAGGCGGCGGTTCTGGCTGAAATGGTAAAGGAGGTATACACCATCGAGATTCGGGAGCGGCTTGCCCGTTCCGCAGCCGCCCGGCTGGAAAATTTAGGATACCGGAATGTAAAGGTTAAGCACGCGGATGGCTATTTTGGTTGGGAAGAGTACGCGCCTTTTGACGCCATTATGATTACCGCGGCGGTCAATCACATCCCACCACTTTTGCTCAAGCAATTAAAGGAAGGCGGCCGGCTCATCCTTCCCCTGGGGAGCACGGTTTACCATCAGACGCTGACGCTGGTAACCAAGAAAGGCGCCAAATTTTCCTTCCGGGAGTTGATACCGGTAAGGTTTGTTCCCTTTACCGGAGAGGCGGAAAAGTAAAACTATTCCGGAAACCCGGATGCGGTTCAATTCTTCTTTCTGCCGACCGGCATCAGGTAAAGGGGTTCTTCTTTAATCTTCAAAACTTTCTTAACCTCGCTGTCCCGAAAAGCGCCGATTACCACGGTGGCCAGACCCAGGGCTTCGGCCTGGAGGTAAATATTCTGGCTCGCATGGCCCACCTCCATATGGACATACCGGGCCGCCCTTTCTCCGTATCGGCCGGCGGTCCGTTGATAAACGGCTGTCAGGACAACGACGGCCGGCGCTTGCTGGACTATCCTCTGGCCCAAAGCCGCGGCGGACAGTTCCCGCCTCAGGTCAGATTTCAACACCGGGAGGAGGCTGTGGGAATCGGGCCGGTAGTAATAGAGGCCCGGAGCAAGACTTTCTATTCTGCCCGCAACCAGATATGTTTCCAGGGGGTAGGTGGCCCCGGCCGAAGGAGCGGTCCTTCCGCCCCATTTTGCCGTAACGCCCTGGGATGACCAGAGAATCTGCCCGACTTCTTTCAAGGTCAGGGGTTCGTTAAGGCACTCTCGTAGCGACCTTCTTAGGGAGAGCGCCTCTTCCACCGAAAGGCTGCCTTTTAATTGTGGCGGAGGAAGTTTAATCTCTTTCTCCATAGTTTCTCCGGAAAGGTTCTGAAGGCTCCAGGGGTTAATAAAGAGCAACAGCGCTGCCAGGAAAGATGCCGCAAATTTAAACCGCCCTTTTTTAACCATCGGACCTCCTTAACCATCTTTAATGTTATCACAACCTCCAACGAAAAAACCCCTGCTTTCTCCGGGGTCAGCCGCTTCGGTATGCGTTCAAGGGGCCAGAAAACGCTTCATTGCGGCAAAAGAGAGGGTGTAGACCGCCGCGCCGGTCCAGAGCACAGTTTGAAAACCGGCTGCTATAGCCAGCATCACGGCTGCAATCGGCGCCAGGACCGAAAAACAGCCGTTGGTTGCCCAGGCCCACGGTATGAGTGTTTTGTCCCTTTCCCCCAGTATTCTGATTCCGGTGGGAAAGGGGGTGCCCATAAACAGACCGGCCGGCGCCAGCAATAAAAAAACGACTAGAAATTTAACCGCCAGGGGATGCGGGGAGATGGCGTCGGTTAACCGGGGCAGGGTCAGGCTGTAAATAAAAACGACGGAGGAGACTGCCAGGGTTGTTGCCGGATTTTTTAATCTTGAAATGCGATTGCTCAGGAGGCTTCCCAGGCCGGAACTGACCAGGATCGAAGCCAGGACAGCAGCCGTGGCATAGGACGGACTTTCCAGGGGCAGAACCATTTTCTGAATCAGGGATATGACCACAAACATATATCCGGTTCCCAGCAGGGCAAAATAGGCCAGGGCGCAGCCGCGGCGGGAGGAGGCGGCCGGACTCTTTTTTCTCTCTTTCCGGCCGACGGCCGCCGGCAGCAATATCAAAACAAGGCTCAAAAAGGCTGCCTGGACCAACATCGGCGGCAGAATAAACCCTTCTTCGATAAAATAGGTCCACTTTCGGTCCATAACACGGTAGGTTTCTCTTATCTTTCCGGTCCGAAGGTAATAACGGAAAAAAGGCCGGTTGTCGCGAACCGGCCTGATATCAAAAAGGTAATCATCCACAAAGGAACGCCACGTATCGGGATTGACAAGTTTCTGAAATGCGGCATAATATTCATCGGTGGCCGTCCGGATATAGATACCGGTCTCTTCTTCCCTGATGCCCGGATAGTAGACCGGGTCGAACCATCTTTCATCGCAAAATCTCCGGATATTATTTATTTCCTCCGGGGTGAAAGGCGTCTTTTTCAACACCAGGGACAGTGTTCCCCAACTGCGAATGGCTGCCAGCCGGTCCGGCAGATCTTTTATCTTCATTTCCTCCATTGCTGCGGCGATGGTGGCCAGAAGTTTTAATTCTGTCCGGGGAGGCGGCAACAGGTAGAGGCTGATACTCAAAATACCTTCGGGCGATAAGTGCTCAAGGTACTGTGTGAATGCTTCAACGGTAAACCGGTAGTCTTCCGACAGCCCGGCAGAGCCCACCGCAGCGCTTCCCATCAGGGAGATATCAATAAGGTCAAAATGCCGGCCGCTTTTCTTCAGCCAGGAACGGCCCAGCCCGGTCCAGGTGTTGCGAGAGTAAATTCCAGCTGAAAATTCAGAAAATTCCCTGCGGACTATTTTTACCAGCAGCGGGTTGCTTTCAACCTTGGATATCTCCCGGGCTCCGTGATGGCGTGCCAGCAGCACCGGCAGGCCTCCTTTGGGGTCCAGGGTTAGAACTTCTCTCCTTTCGGCTATCGCGTAAGGCAGAGCGGAAGGCAGGTATTTCAGAAACCCCGGGGCGCCATCGGCCGAAAAGGTGACCGCATTCATTTCGTCAGCATCGATGGAAAAGCCGATCTGTTCCGGCAGCATTTCGGTGTATTTGAGGCTTAATCCCGGCGCAAAACGGACCGCCGGGCTTTGAAAGGTATCAATTCTGGAGAAAGGACTGTAGTAGGTATTTAAATGGTTTGCGCCCGGATATTTCAGGGCCGACGGCAGTTCCTTAAAGGGGGAGATTTTAAGGTTTCCGAATCCGGGGCGGAGCAGGAGAAACGAGAGGTTGAACAGGATTAAGACCAGCGGTACCGCCCGGAATTTTCGGGAAAAAAAGAAGGTTGCGACCAGAACAAGAGAAGAGAGGACAAAGACGACTGTCTCGGGGCCGGAGTCAGCCATCAGAGCAAGGACTCCCATTGAACCTATTCCCGCGCCCAGGAGGTCGGCGCCGTAGAGTAAGCCCGATCTTTCACTGCGGCAGGACAATGCGGTGGCAACAATCAATCCGGAGAAGAAGAAGGGCAGCGAAAACACCAGGTAATAGAGGCAGAAGTAGAGCAGCTGAATCCGTGACCAGGAGAGTTTTACCGGCTCAAAAGGCATCTGGTTGAAAAGCAGGTAACTGAAAGGGATGCTTATTCCCAGCAGGAGGCTGTAGATACCCAGTCGGGAAAGATTTTTCAGTTTCGGGTACAGGGAAAGAACGGTTCCGCTGGCGCCGATGCCCAGCATGGCAATGCTCACAATCATAAATGCGAAATGGTACCAGAGGGAGATTGAAAATATCCTGGTGAGAGTTACTTCGTAGGCGAGGCTGGCGAAAGAACAGAAGAAGACCAGTAGGTATATTCTTCGGCTCGGAAACATATTGGGGTCAACTCATCTCTTTTCAGGCCTTCCGGAATATTTAAGAAGATAATCTTTTGTCTTCCCAGGAGGCTTGAGAATAAAAATTGCCATGGTAAAAAGGGTGATGAAAAACAGAGGCACGTATATTATTACGGTAACAATATCGGGATAGACTAATTTTTCAAGATGCCGGGCGATAAAAGAACCCGGGTAGACGAGAGAAGGGCTGTATTTGCTCCTCAGGATATTTTCCAGGATTGTCAGGGGACAGTACTTGCCCGAGACAGCCAGGATAGAAACATAGATAATGCCGGCCAGGTGGAACGAACGGAATAACCATTTTTCGAAGAATCTTTTCCGAAAGAAACCAGCCAGGGTAAGGATAAAACCCATTAAGATAAATATAATCCAGAGAAAGTGCAAAAAGACGACTATATCTGCAAGAACCTTGTAAAACATGGGATTTTATCGATAAATATTGGCGTGCCGGTAAACTAAATCTTATCATCCCGCCGGGATATGGTCAAGTAATGGGGAAAAAACTAATTGCGACTGGATGGTGGGGTAAAAATTTCTTGTGTTGGCAGAGGAGACCTGGAGCAAATAGAGCACGGAGTGGTGGAGGCAGCGTGACTTTACCCGATGTTGAAGTAAAACAATAGTGAGTGGCAGGGTAGGGTAGATTTATGATAAGATGAATTTAATCTTTTGGCGCTAAGTCTGAGATACAGCTTCGCGGCGCGGGTGATGCGTGACGTTGGCGGCACGCTGTGCGCTGATTCGGGGAGTGCCAACAAGAGAGTTCGAACGGGTTCGCTCCTAGCGGAGCGGTCAGTCCGGTGTTGGATAAATGAATGAAGGGAGTTGAAGGTGGATCTCGGGCCAGTCTTCAGGAAGATGCGATACACCGAGCAGATGACCCTGTTGGCTAAGGCATGCGCCTGGTTTGGGATAGATAGAGGTAGAGGCGCTCGGTATGGCAAGTTGATCCGAGAGTTTTTTGAGGATGATCTACGTTCTCCCCAGCACATCCTGGCCTACGGCGAAAGTTGTGAGATTGTCGATCTGTTCGTACTCTGGAAAGCCAGTGTCACCAAATTTCCAGGGATAGCCGAAAGGATGCGAGTGGTTCTTGGCAAGGGGCCGTTGCTGCGAGAAGAAGAGAATCCAGCGACTTCGAGCAACCGGCCTCGAAACGACGCATTCAACTATCTTGTGGCTGGTTGGCTCTTGGCAGCTGGCGTTCCGGTCGTTACCGTGGACGGCATCAATGCCCATGATGCGAATTGCTCATCTGAGGCGGACGTCACGTTTCGATGGAACGGTACGTTCCTCGACATCGAGTGCAAGCGTCCACGGTCCCATGCAGCGCTTGGAGAGCGGACGGCGGAAGCCCGGGCTCAGATCGAGCATCCGAGCCGTCAAGGACGCTACGGTATCATCGCGGTTGACTGCTCGGTGCTTGTTCGTCCCGCGGGAACGCTTCTTGAAAATGACTCGGGAGCAGCAGCTGAGGGTTTTGTCTCTAGCGCGCTGGAGATGTCGATTGCGCCGAGGATCAAATCACTCTTGACGAACTCAATTCTCGGTTTTTTGCTGTTTGCAAGGGTTCCTGCCATGATCAGAGTTCGTCGTTCAGCGATCTTGACGACTTCGGGAAAGCCGATTCGTCACTTTCGGCCGGATTCCATCTTGACGTGGCTCGTAATAAGTAACGCCCAGTATGCTTCGTCCGACGTACTGAGAGACGTAGCAAATCGGCTACTGAACGTTGCGCACGGGTTGAAAGGCGATCAGGAGGAGCCGCCCGCGCCGGCAAATAAAGAAACGGATTCAGATCTTCGCTCTTGACAAATTCCATGAGGGGATAAGACTTTGATACCCATCTTGCCAGAAAATTGGGGGTTTTGTCGCCAGACAGGTTTAATGATGTAACCCGGGAAATCTGGTGTTTTTCCCTCAGTGTAGTAAGGTTCTTTTTTAATTGTAAATCTAAGCAGCACAATGGTTTAGCAGAGTTTGTACCTTAATAAAGAACAGTGGTTTCATCGCCAGGGCGGTTTGAATTTGTTCCCCCCAGCCACCCTGCGGGTTTTTGGCAAGGTAAGTATTTTGTTCGGTATCGTGTTTTCTTTCCGAGAAAATTTCTTTGTAACTTCCCAATCCACCCGAACCAAGATCAAAAACCTAAGAAATTACCCTTTTCTTTTAATGGCGGCTGAAGATGTGCAGTTTGTATGAAACGCAGAAAATTTACTCTTGGCACTCACTTCTTACTCTGCATATCCTTTATCAGAGATTTATATTTTTCGTGAACAAGGTTTTGATCAAACTCCAAGAATTCATCCAGCATAAAACTCTGTTCTTCTTTATTGAAATAATTCATCACTGGCAGGAAAAAACGCTTATCTTCTTTTTCAATGTGCCGGGGATAAAATTCAGCTAATGTCTGCATGAAAGTTTTTATATCATTCAGTGCTTCTTTATTGCCTTTGGTGTAACTTTCTCTGGCTTCGGCAAGGCTTTGAGTCATCTTTCTTCCGTAAACATGCTCTTTAATCAATTCATCTATGGTTTGTTTATGTTCTGCCGAAAGGCTTTTCTTCAGCAAATTTCTGAAAAGTATGCCTTCTTCCTTCCCGTGGTGGCATCGGTCCGCGTAACTCCTGATGAAGTCTATCGCCTTATCAATGAAACCTACATCTGCTTCCTTTTTCTCTTCTATTCTGCGCGACTCCTCTTTCATTAATTTAATCATGCGTTCAATAACCCGATGCTCTTTCATTAAAGGACCGATAGGCATCATAGAATTACCTCCGTTTATATTTTTCTAAACATATTCCCTCTAATGTGTCTAATTTAGTGGAAACAATCGCCTGATTTTTAGTTTGCAGTCTGGGGTTGATTCGGGCTGCTGTTTTGGGTAATTTTTCTTCCTTCCTGATTGTACTTCTTTCTGCATTCCGAGGTCAACCTTCGTGCGGGAATAAACCAATTGCGACCAGGGGTGGGTACTTACCAGAAAAGGTTTCTTGTGTTGGCAGGGGTCCGGATCAAACAAAGCGCGGGTTTGGGGGATGTGCCTTTACCCGATGTTGAAGTAAAACAATAGTGAATAGCACGGTAGGGTAAACTTCTACAATTAAGCCAAACTAGGCTTGTGGCGCTAAATTTGGTATGTAAATTACCTCATTTGACCGCTGAAGTATGGTTCTAACGTTGTTCACGATGCCACCCGGCGGGGTTTTTGGTAAGATTTGGTTAAGGTTTATTTTCCTGAAGTTTATCCTTCCGTTGTTTATTAATATCTTCAACATACACATAAAGTCTTTCCAATTCATTCGTGAGCTTCTTTATCTTCAGCATCGATTTTATCCTGATGGAAATTTCTTCTGAATCAAAAGGCTTATCCACGAAATCATCTATCCCGGCATCTATCGCTTCCATCTTGCTTTCACCGGCTGCCGTTGTTATTACAAGAACCGGAATGTTTTTTGTCTTTTTATCTTCCTTAAGCAGCTGGCACGCTTTTAATCCATTCATAACCGGCATCGTTAAATCCATGAGTATCACGTCCGGGTCCTCTTTTTTCGCAAGCTCTACACCCGCTCTTCCATCTTCGGCCTCTATTACTTCAAAACCTTCATTTTTGAGCAGACTGCACAGTACTCTTCTTACTGTCTCTTCGTCAGTTAAAATTTCTTAGGGGTCTCTATCTAAAGATCGAGCCTAAGCTCTGAAGACATACAACTTCACTGTGGAAATTCAAATATCAAATCTGTATCTTTATCCCTTATTGTGGTCCCTGGGGGGAAATTTATTGCGAGATTTTCTTCTGGAATTACTTTTCCTGCAGAGACGGATGTTACTGTGATTAGATTTGTAAGGGTACTATCTTTTTCTTTTGCTTCTGTTTTCACAAACATAGGAAACCAGACATCCCGGATGATTTCCTTATATTCTTTGATAGAAATACTTTCCTCTCTTTCGTTTCCTTGATTAATTTCAATTAGTCTAGGGCAAAAACTAATATTTGAATCTAACCAAATTTTGCAAGGTTCTCCAATTTGTTGCACAGCCAAACATATATATCCATCTATGCTTTTTGTGTCTCCCAGTACTTTAATCTTGCCACTGGTTTTGAATAAACTAATTAATTGATTATCCCAAATTGTAGCAATATAAAGTGGATCGACAAAACTTCTGTGAAGGAATTCGCTTGGGATTCCACTTCCGATAACACCCGTTTTGTTTCCCGTGGAAACCTGTGTTTCCAAAATTTTAAAAGTATCGGTATTTCTTTCATAACGAAATTCTCTTACAAAAAGTTCTTCGTTGTTTTTAAATATTCTTGTTTTTAAATAGAATACCGACGGGGTTCGGATGTATTGTTTTTTAACCAAAAATGAGGGAATTTCTTTGCCGTCGCGTAAAACTCTAACCTCCCATGCTGCAGATAAACCAGGGCTGCTTCTTTCTTCTTGCATCTGCAAAGATGCTTTAATGAAATCAGTCGTTGGAATTTCATCAGCATATGTCAAATACGCGTAAGTTAATCCTAATACAACAATTAACACAGCAATCCCACCGCATTTCCACAATCTCTTCATTTTATGTACCCTCCTCCATCCAAATTAGGGACACGCAGTCCCGCTAGCATATTGTTGGTCACACATTTCACCGGTATAGCTTTGATTTTGTATGTCTTCAGGAAAAGTAGACAAAAATACCCTAATTTAAGTTTGCAATAGGCCTTATTTTTCCAAACCACCCAAATCTTATCACCCCAACAGAATCCGGTCAAGGTTTGTGGTTAAAATTACTTGCGACGGCATGGTGAGGTAAAAGGTTCCTTGTGTTCTCAGTGGAGACTGGTAGTAAAATACCCGGCCGAGGGGGCGGGGTATCCACTGCCAAAGATGTGGTCCTATGCGTTCCTACCTATTCTACACATTATCCTGGCGTAAATTTACTCCGGTTTTTTGGTACAGGAGCAATCGATATGTTTTGTAAGTTGTAAAATGAGCCGCATTCCACGTTCCCGTTAAATATTTTTGCCTGATTTTTGCTATCTTTTTCTTGTATTTCCAGCGGATAAATCTGGCAATGAATGGGTGATTGTTCTTCAAAAAACTGGAAGCGAGATTCCAGATTGGTAAGCCGACATTCATCAGCAAGCCATTGACCAGGTCAATATTGGGAGCGGTGTACCTGGTAATATCGATATCTTTAACAAGTTTAAATGGATAGCGGCCGATTTGATGGTAGAACCGGACCAATTTGTGTCCCCCGCCGATACTGCTCTTCCCTTTCGCCTCCGTGGCAAAAAAGTCACAGATTAAAAGATGTCCCCCTTCATTCAAAAACCGGAAGGAGTTCTGAATTGCCTTTTCCAGTTTAACGTACTGAAAACTCTCACTGAACAAAATCAGGTCGTAGCGATCTTCAGTTTCCAGTCTTTCGTACCGGCATTCAAAGATATGGGCCCTGTCCCCCAAAAGTTTTTTTGCCTGCTCTGTAAAAAAGAGGCTGGGAGATACGCAATCAACCCGGTATCCCTTATTTAGCAACCTCTCCGCGAGTTTTCCGCTACCGCATCCCACATCAAGAATCGTCTTTGCCGTCTCTGGGATGTTGGTCATGAGAAAGTCGGAATGGCGCTCCTGTGCCCGAGCCAGATTGAAGAGTTCTAACGATAAATCATCGGTCCAGTAGCCATAGTGAAGGTCTTCGGACTTTAAAAAGTACCTGTTCAGGATGGAGCCAATATTGAGACCGATTTTTCTGGTATCGATTTTCTTTTCTCTGTTCATCTCTTTGTTCCAAAAATGAAGTGAACCCCTATCCTTGAACAGTCAGGTTAGAATAACTTGTTTGGGTTGAGCTGCCTGTCTTGGTTAATGTTTTTCCTTCCAGATTTTACTTCTTCCTGTGTTTCGGGGTCAACTTCCTAAAACTAAGGCTAATTGCGCCTGGGTGACGGGGTAAAAGGTTTCTTGTGTTGGCAGAGGGACTGGATTAGATAGAACGCTGGGTGGTGGGGATGGGTATTCCTTCTAAAGATTGGGCTGCAATTGCAATAACTCCTTAATTTTCAATAACATCAACTCAGGATAGGGAATGTTTTCTAACCAATTAAGGGTTCGAAAGATGTTCTCATCTTCACACCAGCCACAACCCTACAGTTTTTTCTGAAGGAACGGGGTACTAACCCCTCTTGCTATTAAGATGAAGAAGGAGCCAGAGTTATTATTACTAAAATAACAGATCTGACCCCTTTATATATTGTGTTAAAACCAGCCGTAAAATTTGACGCAGAGCCATCCTCACCACTCAATCCGTTATTAATTGAGGAAAACCGTGGGTTTCGTACCCTTCAGGGATTCCATCCTGCTGATAAACGTATCCTTTGTTTCCATGAATGCTGGCAGATACTTATCTGCCAGAGGATAGAAAGGCGGTAATTTCAGAGTGAGGAAATTAATAAACTTACCGTTTTTTTGTATGCGAAAATCCAGGTGCGGTCCTGTTGCATCACCTGTTGCTCCAACGTAGCCGATAACCTGCCCTTTTCTTGCCCTTGTCCCTCTTTTTATGCCTTTGGCTATTTTGGAAAGATGGCCGTACCAGGAAACATAGCCGTTGGGATGACGCATGATAACGGTTATGCCGAACCCGTCCAGCCTCCGTCCCGCAAAGTTAACAGTCCCGTCTCCTAAAGCAGAAACAGGGGTACCTGCCGGAGCGGCATAGTCAATGCCGAGATGGGGCCGGTAAATCCTGTGTATGGGATGGAACCTCCTGCGGGTGAAACGAGATGATATTCTCCTGTAATTCAAGGGCGCCTTGAGAAAAGCCGATTCTACACTCTTTCCTTTCTCGTCATAATAACCGCTTTTACCTTCAGTAGGCTCAAAATAAAAAGCGTAATGCGTACTGTCCCCGACGCTGTAAGATGCCGCAGATATTCTTCCATCCTTAAGAACATTACCCTGGTTATCAAAATATGACTCCCACAAAATATTAAAACCGTCTCCTGTGCTGCAGTCATTAAAAAAATCTATTTTGGAGGCGAAAATTTCGGCAAACTGGATTATTATTTCAGGATTTACATCAACATAAGACATGCTTTCGTATAAGGAGCTTTTTATTTCCCCCCGCACTCCTCTCAGCCTCCTTTCAGCCTCTATCTCTTGGGCAGAAGCCAGATAAGTGTTTTTATCCCTGTCAAACTTCACAACATAGAAATCAATAGGCCCGTCGTAATATATAAATTTTACAAACCTCTTTTCATTGTCAAGAAAAATTTCCCACCTGTCACCGATGTTACATCTCCGCACGTTCAAAACCTTCTTCAACTCCTTTGTTATGGAAAAAACCTCAGCTGGAGATATGTTCTGGGCAAGCAGAACCTCGCCAAGCACATCTCCCTCGGAAATATAACCTTCCACCACCTGATGTTGCGATTTAATAAATTTTCCATTTCTTATTTTGAAGAATAAAAAAGGCAGAAAAATAATTAAAGCAAGGGTTGTTATAAAAATAATCTTTTTTTTCACCACAAACCTCTGCATAATCAGCGTATAGCTTGAAACGTTTAGCGTATAGTTTTAATAAAACATCTTCTCCTTTATTTTAAAAACCCGCCTGTTTACTGCGGGTGGCTGATGTTCATCTTTATTTCACATTAAATGTTTTGATAATTTTTAAAGAAGCTCATTCTTCTTCATTTTTCCTCCATTTCCAAATCGGCACGGCCAATGGGGTCTTCAACTTCGGTCAAACCCTCACTGCTAAAATATTTGATCGTTTGTCCATTGATTAAAAACCTGACTTTACCTACCCCGGAAAACTGGGTGGCGGTATAAACAATTTGACGCAACCGGGTCAGCATCATTTCCGTCCCGCCGCCTTCATCAATCTGCTTGGAAAAATTTAAAAAGACGGTGTCTTCTTCCATAAAAACACTCAGAAGCTGCGCTTCCTGGGGCAGGACGGAATCGTAACCGGCTGCTTTTTCCGTTTCATCCGGGCCAGCCAGGAGAAGAGTTATTACGTTCTTAACCTTTTCGTCAAGAGACCGGAACCGGGGTGTTTTCCTTACCAGCGGAACAACCATTTCATCCCGGGTAAAATAAAGGTTGATTTCCTCGGTGCGGTCAATTCGAAAAATCCGGTAAACCGTTTCAAAGTCGGCGGAAGGCACAAATGCCTTATAAATAAAAAACCGGCCACCACCAGAAGCAGAAAAAGAACTACGTAACCGATCGTCTTTTTCATAAGGAAGAAGAGACTGACATCCTCCGTTTGCCCATCAAAAAGAGATGTTTTAGCCTGATACCCTTTCTCTTCATATTATACTCCCGACCTTATCGCCCCATCAATCTTTGGTCAAGGTTAGCAGTCAAAACTAATTGCGCCTGGATGGTGGAGTAAAAGGGTTCTTGTGTTGGCAGAGGAGACCTGGAGCAAATAGAGCACGGAGTGGTGGAGGCAGCGTGACTTTACCCGATGTTGAAGTAAAACAATAGTGAGTAGCGGGGTAAGGTAGATTTGTGATAAGATGAATCTAAGCTTGCGGCAGCACCAAATTTGGTATGTAAATATACTCGTTTGACCGTTGAATTCTGGTTCTAACGTTGTCCACGATGCCACCCGGCTGTTCAGTTTTGTCGATTTTAATGTTGTGGAATGTTCTTGAGAGAATTTGCATCCGCTTTGTCTTTCAGTCTTCCTGTTGCCCTTGGATATCCATGGGCAGCCATTGCATAGGCTCCGACAACAAGAAATTTAACCCTGTTTTTTGAGAAGATTTGTAATATGTCTTTGTAATCTTCGTTTAACATAGTCTGAATCCTTGATTGACCAGAGTTCTTCGGTTAACGGCCACATGAAGGATATGCATTCCATGGGAGATGTATTTGCTTGTTGCTTTCCCGCTCTTGAATTTTATTTAAATACCCCTCGATTTTTGACTGAAGAAAATTAAAGCATTCTCTCAAGATTTTGCACCGCCATTTGAACCGGGTCCCACGGACTGCTTAAAGGCGGCGTATAACTTAAGTCATAA
This sequence comes from Candidatus Omnitrophota bacterium, assembly GCA_043826355.1. Classification (GTDB taxonomy): domain Bacteria; phylum Ratteibacteria; class UBA8468; order MWAK01; family MWAK01; genus JAHJUB01. The sequence goes on along the minus strand of JBDRQI010000031.1, from coordinate 59,077 downwards.
TTGCTGAATTCTTTCACTGTTGCACCATAAAATAGCGCAGTGGCAAGGATATCAATACGTTTTGATATCTCTGTCCCATATGCACCAATCATTTGCGCGCCCAGAATTCTTTTTGTTTTCTTGTCTGCGGTTACCCGGATATACAATTTACTTGCCGGCGGATAATATGCTTTATGGTCCCAGGTTTCAAAATCAGCGCCAACCGGCTGAAAGTCGGCATTTACTACTTCTTGGTTGTTTAATCCTGTTCGGGCCACAACCTTATCGAATATTTTTACCGATTGCGTGCCTAACGTGCCGGTAAATTCCTTATCACCACCCATCGCATTTTCTCCGGCAACTCTGCCCTGTTTATGCGCAACCGTTCCCAGGGGAAGATAGGTGTATTTCTGTAAAATGTTATGCCATGTTTCAGCACAGTCGCCAGCCGCATAAATATCAGGTATGTTCGTCTCCATTTTCAGATTAACTTTAAGCGCGCCTTTTATTCCGGTGTTAATACCGGCCGATTGACCAAGCGCCGCATTCGGAGCGCTGCCGGCGGCCACTAATACCATATCCGTTGAAATCTCAAAATTGTCCGTTCCTTTAACCAAAAGTCTATCTGAAATTTTGTTGATAGAGTTGATAGATATTTTATTGTGCACCGTTAATCCGTTTCGCGTAAGCAGGTCTCGAATCTGTTTTCCGAGGTCAGCGTCAAATGACGGTAATACCGATTCGGCGTATTCGACAACAGTTATTTTTACCCCGCGTTTGGTTAATGCTTCGGACATTTCCATACCGATATATCCGGCGCCGATTATCACCGCTGTTTTTGGGTTCCGGTTTTTCAGAAATTCGTCAATGGCAACGCCTTCCGGTATCCAACGCAAAAAGAAAACCCCCGGGTTATCTAATCCGGCAATGTCGGGTTTTAAAGATACCGCGCCGGTTCCAATTATGAATTTATCATAATCCAGAATTTTTGCAACCCCTGATTTATCAAGAACGGTTACCTGTTTTGTTTCTGTATTGATAGATTGAGCAGTGTGTTCGAGCAACAAATTGATTCCTTCGTTTTCAATATCCTGCTTTGTTCTGTGCGCCAGGTTCTCCCAATGAGTCACTTCCCGGCTGATATAATAGGGCAAGCCGCAAATGCTGAAATTAGGGAAAATGTCAGCCACTATCATAGTCGGAGTTATTTCCGGGTTTATTTCTTTTGCTCTTAAAGCAGCGCTTATACCCGCATCACTGCCACCGATTATAATTATGTTTTTCATTTTTGTCACCTCTATTTACTGAACACAATTGCTAACAACATCGTCTTTTTATCCCTTTTCAGAGTGCTTGATGGATTTTGCTTCTACCAGGAAGACCACTTCTTCTGCAATATTGGTGGCGTGGTCGCAGATGCGTTCCAGATGACGGCTGACCAGGATGAGCGGTATTGCCCTGCCCGCTAAACTTCCGTCCCGGCTGACAATTTCGGTTAGCTCCTTATAGATCGCATCCCTCAAGAAATCAGCCCCGTCATCTTTACTGCAGACGAAACGGGCCAATTCGCCATCAAGGCTGATAAAGGATGCAATGCTTTCCCTGACCATCTGACGGGCTAAAGTAGAAAGTTTAGGTATATCAACCAGCGGCTTGATTAACGGCTGTCCGGCAAGTTCCAGGGTACGCTGGGCGATGTCAACCGCTAAGTCTGCTATCCGTTCCAGCTCCGAACCGATTTGACCGGCCATTAGAATTAATCTTAGATCGCTAGCCAGCGGCTGGTGCCGCATAATTAGTTCAAAGGTCTTGTCGTCAATATCTATCTCAAGTTGGTCTATGCGCTGGTCTGCGGAAATCACTTCCCGGGCCAGTTCCGGAGACAGTTTTTCCAAAGAAGAGACCGCCTTATCGATAGCTTCCTCAACCATTCCACTCATCGTCAGAAGCATCCTTTTCAACTCCTCTAATTCGAAATCAAAATGTCGTTCCATTATCCGAACCTCCCGGTTATGTAATCTTCAGTCCGCTTGTCTTTCGGTTGTTTGAAAATCTGGCTGGTCGCTCCAACCTCAATCATCTCGCCCATCAGCAGAAAAGCGGTTGTGTCGGCGACGCGCGCCGCCTGTTGCATGTTGTGGGTGACGATGATTATCGTATAAGAAATTTTCAACTTGAGCAGAAGTTCTTCTATACGCGCAGTGGAAATCGGGTCCAGGGCCGAACAGGGTTCGTCGAACAAAATAACTTCCGGCTCTATTGCCAACGCTCTGGCTATACACAACCGTTGCTGCTGTCCGCCGGAGAGTTGGAAGGCGTTTTGGTTCAGGTTGTCCTTTACTTCGTTCCAGAGGGCTGCGGCTTTCAGTGTATTTTCAACCCGGCCGGCAATCTCCCGGCGGTTGTGAATTCCCTGAACGCGCAACCCGTAAGCCACATTTTCAAAGATTGACTTTGGGAAAGGGTTCGGCCGCTGGAAGACCATCCCTACCTTTGTGCGCAGATTGACAACGTTATGGCACCCGTCGTATATGTCCTGTCCGTCCAGAAGTATGCCGCCTTCAATTCTTGTTTCAGGAATCAGGTCGTTCATCCGGTTCAAGGTTCGGATAAGGGTTGATTTGCCGCAGCCGGAAGGCCCGATGATGGCCGAAATTTCGTTTGCCTGGAAATCCAGGTCGATGTCCTTTAAGATATGTTTCTCGCCGAACCAGAGATTCAGTTTTTTGATTTCAATTATTTTTTCCATTTTACCATTTTTTTGTTTTGCGGGACCGGTAACGCCACAAAATGGCGATTAAATCGATACCCAGGACCAAAATCAGGAGCACCAACGCGGTTCCGTAGGCGATCGGCGCCTGTTGTTCCGGGCGTGTTCCCTCGGTCATCAGGCCGTAAATGTGGTAAGGCAACGCCATAACTTCGTCTCTGATCGAGGAAGGTAATCGGCCGGTGAAAAAAGTGGCTGCGGTAAACATAATCGGCGCGGTCTCTCCGGCCACCCGACCGATGCCCAGGATGGCGCCGGTGAAGATACCCGGGAGCGCGGTCGGCAATACTGCCCGTCGGATGGTGTACCATTTGCTGGCGCCCAGGGCCAACGATGCTTCCCGGAAGGAGAAGGGTACCGCGGAGAGCGCTTCTTCCGAAGAACGGATGATTACCGGCAGAATCATGATTGCCAAGGTCAGTCCGCCGGAAAGGATGGAAACGCCGAAGTGCAGGAAGTTTACGAAGAGGGCCAGGCCGAAAAGGCCGAAGACGACCGAAGGGATGCCGGCCAGGGCATTGACTGCCTTTCGGGATAATCGGACCAGGTGGCTGGTTCGGTCTGCGTATTCATTAAGATAGATTGCGGTAATTACGCCGACCGGTAAAGCAGCGGTAATCGCCAGCAGGGTTAGGTAAAAAGTTCCGATGATGGCGGGAAAGATGCCGCCGGCGGTCATGCCGTCTTTTGGGGCGGCGGTCAGGAATTCCCAGCTTATTACCCGGGATCCTCTGGTTACAACGAAAAAGACAATCGCAAACAGAATAATGGCGATTACCAAGCCGGAAAGGCCCAGAATACCAAACCAGAATTTTTGGATCAGAAACCGGTTTCTTTTCATCTTATTGAACCTTAAACCGTTGGCGCGACCTTGCCGCGACAACGTCGGATATATGGTTGACAAATAAGGTTATAATCAGCAGAAAAAGGGCGAGCGTGAAAAGACTTTGATAGTGGAGACTTCCGACCGCAGTTTCGCCCATTTCCGCGGCAATAGTAGCGGTGATGGGTCTCATCGGCTGTAAAAGCGAGCGGGGTATCACCGCCGCGCCTCCGGACACCATTAAGACGGTCATCGTTTCGCCGATGGCACGGCCTAAACCCAAAACCACCGCCGCGGAAACTCCGGAAGCCGCAGCCGGCAGGGTAACGTGAATCATGGTTTCCCACTTGGTTGCGCCCAGCGCTAATGACGCTTCCCGGTAGGTGCGGGGGACGGCGTTAAGGGAATCTTCACAGACAGAGGTAATGGTAGGCAAGGCCATAATCCCCAGCACGATTGATGCGGTTAAACCGTTCAATCCTACCGGCAGACCGAAAAGGCGCATCACCAGGGGCGACAGGAAGACCATGCCGAATAATCCATAGATAACCGAAGGTATGTTAGCTAATAATTCTACCGTTGGTTTCAGGAATGCTTTAATCTTTTCCGGCAGACATTCGGAAAGAAACAACGAAAAGAGAACGCCCAGGGGAACCGAGAAGAGGAGCGCGCCGGCGGTAATCCAGAGCGAAGCGGCAATCAGGGGTATGGCGCCGAATTTCGGCGGTTCGGCGGTCGGATACCAAAAGGTTGTGGTAAAAAACCCGATTCCTATCTCCCTTAGAGCCGGCAACGCGTTTAGTATTAAGGTAACCAAGATGCCAATCAGGAAGATGACGGAGGTAATGGTTACCAGGAGGAACGACCGGCGAATGATATTTTCCGTTTGCATCTTTGTTTTAAAGGTTGAACTGTGGAAGGAGCGGAGTTAAATACTCCGCTCCTTCCTTTGGAGGAAACAACTTTTTAATTCAGCGGCACAAAACCTTCTTCAGCTACAATCTTCTGGCCTTCGGCCGAGAGGACGAAGTTGATAAATGAACCCGCAAGGCCTTTCGCCGGGCCGTTAGTGTACATGTAGAGATAACGTCTTACCAGGTATTTTCCCTTTTTGACGGTTTCAACCGTAGGTTGAACCCCGTTGACTGTAAGAGCTTTGGTTTTATCTGACGCATATCCCAAACCGATGTACCCAATGGCGGTTGGCGTCTGGCCGACCGCAGTTGCCACCGCCTGGTTTGACGCCTGCAGAAGCGCGTTTGATGCCGGGTTTGACCCTTTCAAGACTAATTCTTTAAACGCTTCATAGGTACCGCTGGAGGTATCCCGGCTGACCAGAACTATCTTTTCGTCTTTGCCGCCGACTTCCGACCAATTGGTTATGGCTCCGGTGAAGATGTCTTTTGCCTGCTGCAGAGTCAGTCCGGTTACCGGGTTGGACGGGTTGACCACCAGCATGAGCCCGTCAATCGCAACCTTATACTCTACTGCACTGCCGCCGGTGGAAGCCAGTTTTTCCTTTTCGGCGCGTTTCATCGCCCGGCTGCTTTGAGCAATGTCGGTGGTCCCGGCCAACAGCGCGTTGATGCCGGTACCGGAACCGCCGCCCCGGACCGTCACGTTGACCGTCGGATACTTCTTCATAAAATTCTCGGCCGCCCTCTGGGCGATTGGCAATACCGTTGTGGAACCCTGGAGGGTAACTTTATTTGCCCTCTGACCATAGGCAACGCTTCCCGCCAAGACAAAAAAAACCGCTGCGCCTAACATTATTTTTTTCATCTTATTCTCCTGTGTAGTCACCCCTCATCCCTCCCCCTTGACGGGGGAGGTGTAGGTGGGGGTGAAAGTACGTTTTTTAAAACGTTGCTGAAGCACCGACTATCAGCAGGTTATCGGACAGAGATTTGTTGCCTGTGCCGCCATCGATGCGCTCGATGCCGTTCCAGGAGTACTCGGCTTTCAGGGTTACCAGTTTATTTAGACGGTAGCCCATGCCTAAGCTGGTGCGCGTGTACTCGTTGGCCTCCTTAATGCCGTGCATGGTCGTGGCGTAATTGTTATCCAGTTTTACAACGCTGTATCTGGCGCCGGCGAAAACTTTCGGCGTGAAGTTGTACATACCTTCCAGGAAGTAGTAAGTACCTTCGCGGTCCGCGGCTCCACTGGCTTCATCGGCAAACTGTCCGTAGGCCGCTGCCAGCCGGGCTATTTCTGTTTTTTTGTCCTCCTGGAAGAACCTGCTCTTGACGTCAACTTCCCAGACGTTCCGGTTCCATCCGCCGGCTCCCGAACCGGTTGGTTCCGAATTGATACCCGCAATCCTGAAATCGGCTGTACTCCCGTCTGCAATGTCGGCGGTGTAGTAACTGCCGGAAAAATGGAGCTGTGGTATCGGTTTGACAAACAGCTTGGCCGCTATTGCCTTGTTCGTGTTGTTATCGGCTCCGGTGCCGCTTGAGCCGTTGGTCAAGCCCAGCGTATAGCCGAAGATGCCGGGAATGAAGTTACCGTAAAGTTCTATCCCTTCGTCGTATCCGCCGGCGATAGAAGCGGAGTTGGAGACTAAGCCGACATTGTTATCCACCGCGTTGTCGGTAAGGGTTTCCTCGCCGAAATCAACCTTCATCTTGCCCACCCTTAACCGGCTGTTACGGTCTCCGGGAACGATGCCGTTGTACTGGACGTACAAGTAGTCAGGCGTGGCGGCAGCGGCGTTGCTGAAACTCAGGCGTGTTACCACCGAAAGACGTTCCAGCGGGTTCCAGGTTAGTTGGAGCTTGCCGTCCGGTAGTTCAAAGGAGCCGTCCTTGTAATTCTTGTAGCTGCCCGAATCGTATTTGGCAGCGTAGTTTTTATCCTCATCGCTCACGTAGTAACCGGCGAAAATCCGGCCCCTCATCTTCAATTTGGATCCGGCCGTAGAAAGCAGGACCGGCTCCGACTTTGCTTTTTCATCGTAGAGTGTCTGGGCTTCACCCGCCGTGATGACGCCTTTTTCCTGCAGCATTTCGATAACCGGGTCAGCCGCCAACACCTTACCGGCCAATCCTCCAAAAAGAACCGCCGCGCCCATCAACATCCATATCCACTTGCTCATTTTTCCTCCCATTAATTGTAAGGGTTTTATTGATTTATCCATCCGCCACCACCCTTAATAGTGACGTTCATCTCATTTTGCTTAAGAATAATTTCCCCTTTTCCGGTAAGTTCAACTACGTTATCTTCCCAGTTAAAATCTTCCGGGAGTTCCGTAATGTAAGAAATCACCTGCCACGGGAAGATTCTCACTTTCGTATCGCTTACGAAAATACCTCCGGGGCCTGATGATGCCTGCATTGGTTTTTTGAAATGATACGCCCGGCATTTTAGCTTAATGTAGATTGGTGTCATTTCCAAAACCTCTCCGACTACGACGTGGTTGGTGGCATCCGCGTAGGTCTTCTTAATCCTCACTTTCCATATCTTCTTATCCATCCTGCCTCCTTGCTTGCGGAGAAGTGAATGTGTTTCTCCTCGTACGCCAGATAGTTTAAGCCCCGGATATTAAGTGAGTATAAAGCTAATGTTAAGAATTGATTAAGAAAATCCTGCGGCGACAACAACCACCGGTGACAGCGTTAATCTTGTATTTGTAGAGGGAGCGGTGTAAAATATGAGAAGTGGCAAAACTAAAAATACTGGTGATTGATGACGAGCAGGATCTGGTAGAACTTCTAAAGTTCAACCTGCAGAAAGAAGGCTACGAGGTTGCGGTGGCCTATGACGGGTTTTCCGGACTGGAGCGCGCCCGAAAGATGCCGGATGCTATTATTTTGGATTTAATGTTGCCGGAAATGAACGGGTTGGATGTTTGCCGCCACCTGAAAAGAGTCTCGGCGACCGCCGGCATTCCGATTCTGATGCTGACCGCCAAGGGTGAAGAATCGGATAAAGTCGTGGGGCTGGAGCTTGGCGCGGACGATTATTTGACTAAGCCCTTTAGCATGCGGGAATTACTGGCGCGGATAAAAGTAATTATGCGCCGTAACACTTTCAAGGCTGGCGGAGGCCAAGAGGTTTTGATTGTGGGACCGCTTTCGCTGGACAAGGGAAAATACGAAGTTAAATTAAAAAACAAAATCCTGTCGCTTACCGGTTTTGAATTCCGACTGCTCTGGTTTTTGGCGGAGAATAAAGGCCGGGTCCTTTCCCGGCGCCAGATTTTAAGGGAAGTCTCCCCGGACCGGGTCACGATTGACCGGACCGTGGACGTACACGTCAAGGAACTTCGGGAAAAGTTGGATGAAGCAGGTAATATGATTGAGACCATACGCGGCGTTGGCTACCGCCTAAAACCCGATTAAAAATTTTATGCCATCATTCTTAGCTGTTCTCTTTTTTCTCCTTCTTGTCGCTCTCTGGTTCCGTTATTTAAAGCAAAAAAAACGGGCCGCGGAAGCGTTGCGGGAAAAAGAAGCGCTGAACGACCAAATATCCGAATTACTGAAAAACAAGGAGGATATTACCGAAGAGAACCATTACCTGAAAAATCTTTTTGATAAAGGACCCGGGTTTGTAGTCGGTCTTTCTTCTACGGGAATCGTTCGGTTCGCCAACCAGGAAACTGCCAAGTTTTTTCGAATCCCGGAACCAATCGACCGGAATTACTGGGAGATGACCCAAAACGAAGGCCTGAACCGGCTGATTGCCCAGACGCTGCAGGATAAACAGTTCCGTAAAGAACCGGTTGAGTTTTTCCTGGAACGCAAGTTATTTTCAATCGCTCTTTATCCGGATGAAAACGGGATATTTTTGATCGGACATGATTTAACCCGTGAGCAGCAATTGGCTTTGCAACGCCGGGAATTCACCGCTAACGCCTCCCATGAGCTGCGCAGCCCCTTGGCCACATTGGGCACAGCTCTCGAGACCATGCATCAGTTTTTGGCAAAGGAGGGGGAATCTTTTTATGAAATCGCCAGCCGGCAGGTACAGCGATTATCCGCTTTAGCCAAAGACTTACTAGCTTTGGCAGAAGTTGAAGACAGAATTCTTCCCTATAAGTTTGAAGAAATAAACCTGGCTAATTTTGCGAGCCATTTCTTTCTTGATTTATTTCAGGAAGCAAAAAAGAAAGGAATTCAATTGTCTGTTACCCTTCCGGATGAGCTACCTAAGGTAAGGGCGGATAAGCGCCGGCTGGAGCAGGTTTTTGGAAATCTGCTCGACAATGCTTTTAAATACACACCTGCCGGTGGACGAGTTGAAATCAACGGCACTCTTTCCGAAAACGAAGTTTTAGTTAGGGTTTCAGACTCTGGAATTGGAATTCCGACAGAGGATTTACCGCGTATTTTTGAACGGTTTTACCGGGTGGACAAAGGCCGCAGCAGACAGCTGGGAGGGACCGGTTTGGGTCTTTCCATTGTGCGCCATATCGTTGAAGCCGCCGGAGGCAGAATCTGGGCCGAAAGCGAGATTAACAAAGGTTCAACCTTTTTCTTTACCCTGCTGGTCTAGCAGTGAATGTTTCGTCGCAGCACCCGGTTCTCATTGATAAATTTTTAGAGGATGCGCTGGGAATAGACGTGACACTATCTGCGATATACAGGACATGGTTATTGGGGGAATCATGGAGCATATCGAAGCGGCCGGTATTCCCAATGTTGAAGTAAAACAATAGTGAGTAGCAGGGTAGGGTAAATCTGTGATAAGATGAATCTAGGCTTGTGCCAGTAACAAATCGGGTATGTAAATTAATATAAGAGCGATAGGCAGGGGGTGTTAACACAAGAAAAAATGAAAGAATATCCTAGGCGATTAAGAAAAAATTAAAGGAACTTTCCATTTTAGCCAGGTTTTGCTCGTTATTGTCTCCGAATATAGCATGAATTCGTTGCCGCCAATCATCTATTTGTCTGTGTCTCTCAAAATCTGTGTGTCATCAGGTATAACGGGAAATTTCCCGGAGCAGTATTTTTGGGAGATCGCGAATAAGTTTGTGTTGGCTCTTTGGAAGAAAATCGCGCAGCTCTTTTTCCAATGACAGTGTTTTATGTTCAAGTCGGCGCTTAATTTCCTTGAGGGCTTTCTTTTGTTCAACCGCCACCAGTCCTTTACGGAGTAAAAAGTAGATGTCGAAATAATCACGCGGTTTTGCGCGGCTCAAGACCGCGGCCAATTTTTCGTCAACCAACATCTTCTGCGGAAATATCGCTATGGTGTAAGAAGGAACGAAATCACCGGCAATCAGGACTGTTTCGCCTTTGACGCCGTTTCTTTTTCTCAAGGAAACCTCCAGGATTATACGCGTCCGATAGCCGGAAACCGTTAAATCAAGAACGCCGATATAGCCGCCGGAAGTTTTCTTGCTTTCGGAAATTTCTACCTCCACCCCGATATTATGGATTTTGTTAATAGCATTGACCACCAATGTTTCAAGCATTGGAACATTGGTTTCGAAACCTGAAAAATCAAGGTCTTCGGAAAAGCGGGGGCTTTGAAAAACAATCCGTAAGGCGGTTCCACCCTTAAAAAGAACCTTCTCGGAATCCGGCTCTTGATAGAAGATGGAAAGAAAAAGGTGTTGGACATATTCTCTAGCTACGTTTGTTTCGGTAGTTTGATACTGTAACGCCAGTTTTTTTATTACTTCCCTGTCAAGCATAGAGCTCCTTTATCATGCGTTCGAGATTTGCGGAACGAAACAATTCCGCGTAGCGATGCATCTTTTCTTTATTAAGCGAAGAAATGTCCAGCCGGGTATTGACGGGGTAAATTTTCCTGCCTACAAAATAAAGATAGTCCACCAGCGCTTTTTCCTTTTCGGCAATGAGTACTATTTTTTCGCCAATCTTTTCCGGTGCGTATCCGGTAAAAGCAGATTTCTTTATCCGGTGATACCGAAATTCCCGGTCCAGGATTTCAAAGCGATAGGTCGGGCGGGTGGTGACGGATGTGACAACGTAGGTCATTTCAGGAATAATATGATAATGGGCAAGCGCAAAAGTGAGGGAAATGTAAGAGGGGCGGAGAAGGGCATTGGCAATTTCAAACTCAGAAGGAATGCGGTCGCTTAACGCGTATAAACCGCGCCGCAGTTTTGTAATAGCCCCCTTTTTTGTGTAACGGGTCAGAAAAAATTGAACCGAGATTTTGGAAACATCCAGGATGCGTTTCAGGTCAACCGGGGTGAAAAGAGCGATTTCCGAATCTCTAATCTTCTTTTCAACCGCCATCCAATTTAATATTTTAGCCATATTGCTAAATATTTTAATCCATTTTTTCCTTGCTGTCAAATTCTTGCACCAAACACCCGTTTATAGTAATCGTGGTAAAATCAGGGAAATTAATTAAGGTGTGGAAAGTGGGACAAAGTGGGACATAGTAGATTGGACAAAAATGTGCACTCTAGGGTATATTTTAAGAAGGGGAAAAACAGCAGGAAAACGACGTAGAATCAGGCCGGTATTGAAAAAACAGGCAATATTATGGTAGAATTATCCATTAGAGTGGTTCGAACGTCGTCCCCTAAGCCACCCTGTTATTTTTTAATGAAACCTAATAAACGTTATAATCTTTTCATCAGGCACTTTTCAAGCCAGGCAGTTTTCAAAAAAAGATCTGTTATAATAAACATGCTTTAGAAATTTTTTAATTTAAGGTAAAATTTAAATGTGATAAATTCGCAAGGCTGAAAAACGCCGAAATGAATAAAAAAAATTACGAGTTCAGAAAACTCTCAAAACACTACAGAAAACCCGTCATCGATATTTTCAATTACTTTATTAAAAACAGTTTCGCTGCGTATCCCGAAAAGAAAGTCTCCTATGATTTTTTTAATCTATTTTTACAGATGGCAAAAGGTTATCCCGCCGTAGTTGTGATCGATAAAAATAACCGCGATAAAGTTGTCGGATTTGCCCTTATGCGCGCCCATAGTCCGATGAAAACATTAGCAAGAACGGCCGAACTAACTTATTTCATTTTACCGGAACATACCGGTAAAGGAATTGGTAAAAAAATCATCGAGAGTTTTATTCGGAAAGCAAGAAATCAAAAAATCGATTCGCTTTTGGCCGGTATTTCATCTCTAAACGAACATAGTATTAATTTTCATAAGAAAATGGGATTTAAACGATGCGGACGATTTTGCAGGGTTGGTTGTAAACTCGGTAAAGACTTTGATGTCGTATGGATGCAAAAGTTACTTTAGGCAATCAAACTAATCACAATTGAATGGTGAGGCAAGGGAAATGCATTATAAAACTAAGTTGGTGTTGAAGGACACAACATTAAGGTAGGATTATTTAGTAAACAGGTTCAAACGTCGTCCCGTTAGCCACCCTGTGAAGCCCGCCTGAAAATGGGATTCGATGGGAGCGAAGTCAGACATTGCGACGAATAGATAGCAATGTAGCGAATGGCCGACCCATTCTGTTTTTCTATTAAGAAAATTTCTTCGCGCCGATCAAAACCAGGATAACCCTATCATCAAGTGGCACAGGTTTCTAAGGTACGGCATCAGCCGTAGACACACCATTCCGCAAGTTTCCCTTTTCGCTTTTTCTTTTGGTCGTCTGTAAGAAAGCTGAATCCTTTTATTTCTCCTACACAGCCGGCAGTATTGCAGTTGCATTTAAAAGGAGCGGATACTGCGTATTCGGTGCAGTTGTAATCTATGGTTATTTCTTCACCCTTTTTTATCGGCCGCCAGGCGTGGAAACTTCTGCCGCAAAAATATGCGTTTGCATCGCAGGAATGATTTAAATATCTAACCGGATTGTTTAAGTCCGGTTCAATATGGAGATGAGTGCTGAATTGCATACTCTCCTTTACGGCATTTCTGCGTATTTTTCCTTCAAGAAAACCGATATGGTCACCTTGTGAAAAATCTCGTTTCGCAAAAACTCCCTTGCCTTCAAGAGCCGGCCCCGTTCCGATGTCAACTTGAGAAGCAAAAATATATTTCCCGGTCCGTATCACGAAATCTTTGATTTTATAATTTCCCTGATTCCAGTACTCTGGAACTATTTTCCATTTTGAACCCAGCTCAAAATCATACGATACCGGAGTAAATGACGCTCTTCCGCTTTCAGGATAATTTGTCAGTTCGCCAAAATATATCCGACCGTTAACCAGGTATAGGTCAACGCGAATGAAGTCAAAAGGCATTCCCAGGAACTCCGCCAGGGCTATCATGAAATCAAGCTGCGCCGGTTTTTCCATATAATTTGCCAATTCCCAATTTGAATAAATATTCAAATAATTCCATTCTGGAGAATACCAACCGATGCTTCTATCTGCAAACCTATCGTAGAGAACCTGGATTAGATGACACCTCCCATGGAATATTTTAAACTTATAGTCGGCCGGAATCTTCCCGTTCTCATCGCGCAGCAGTTTTTCAACCACTATCTTTCTCTTTATCTTCTGGTAGGCCCATTCGTGCTTTTTAAGGGCGAACGGTTTGCTTAGCCATTTCCCACATCGGGCCACAATTTCCTTGCGATTTACGGGATTATTTTTATCCACGACTATATTCATTCCCGAGCCGTGATTTGCCTTGATGATATATTCTTCCGGAAAGTGGTCAAAAGGGATGGTCTCCGGTCTGTCGGTTACGTAGAGCAGGGGAATTAGAATCTCTTCCGCCTCTTTTTCACCGAGGACGTCTTTCAGGTACTGGCGAACCCGGTATTTATCGGCCACGACCGGCAGGAGGGGGTTTCGATCGTAGAGCTTTTTCCAGACTACCTTTTCGCTCCAGCTCCGGGGGTTTTTCAGATTCAGATTAAAACCTCTTTCTTTCTTAAAATTTTTTTTTTCATGCCGGTATCTGGTCAGTCTTTCCCGTAAATTGAAAACTGCTCCTGTTAATGAATATCGCAAAGAAGACATTTTAATCTTGTTCATAACGGCACCGTGATTGAAACTGAATAAATATTATCACCCCGCCATAGTCCGGTCAAGCGTTTTGCTTTGCCAACAAATAGAACACGGGGTGGTGGCGGTAGATGGCTTTAACCGATGTTGAAGTAAAACAATAGTGTAACGAGGGGTAGGGTATAGCAAGAGAACACACCTAAATATCAAGCTGGCATTGAAAAACGGGTATTTTTGAGGCTAAATTATCCACTAAACAGGTTCTAATATCCTCCCCTAAGCCACCCCGACTTCGGAAACCATTGTTCCTCAATGGTTTCCAGGTATACTCCGAAGGAGATCCTAACTTCTTTAGAGTTATTAAATCATTGTTTCATCATACGGTACAGTGGGTTTGTTCGTTTCCTTTTTCAAATAATCGGTTATAAACCCGTCGATTCGCTTCCAGATGTAAGAAACAAATTTAACAGGACAGGGATTTCCCTGTTTATCACAGTAGCGAAGGTCGTAACTATCAACCTTCTTGTAAACAATCAGGATGGCTTCTTCAAGCAAGTCCTCTCCAAAGTGCTGAATTAAGTCAGGGAATACTCTCCGGTGGATTCTAAAGATTAAGAAACCGATATGGCGCAGAATAATCTCATCCTTATTTTTCTTTGAGCCTTTTTGTGCTTTTGAAATCAGGCGCCTTTCTTCAAATAAAGAAATTTTTGGATAGGACCAAACAATGCCTTTATAAGATTCCCACATATTTAGTGGAATTTATAGCTAAAAGGAATTAAGTGGTTAAAACGGGACCAAATTTAATTGCGGTTTGGTAATGGATAGGTAGGTGTATTATTTTACCGCGAATATTGTGCAGTAGAGGCGCAATGTTTGTTACAAATATTTTCAGGCATGATTTGTGTCCGCTTCCGGCCAAATTAAATCGTAATGAACGCTGCGGCCTTTACCGGGTAATTGGCGTATGATTTTCTGGTTAAGCATATCCGCAATTTCACGAAATGCCGTGGCACGGCTGACCTTGGCCATGCTCGCATATTTACGCGTTGTCAGACCACCGGCAAAATTTCCTGGTCCGGCTTCCAGAATACGATTTAAAACTTTCTTTTGACGCTCGTTAAGCTGAGTCTGGGCATGCCGATTCCAGAAATCAACTCGCATGAATACGTTGGCAATTATCTCTTGAGAACGCTCAACGGCTGCAGTGACGCATTTGATAAACCATAAACACCATTGCGTCACATCAGCCCGACAGTTTTGCACATCTTCCAGAATTTTGTAGTACTCATTTCTGGTGCGCATGATTTCGGAAGAAACGCTGTAAAACCTGACTTTCAATTTCTCGTCCTGGGCCAGCGCCATATCCGTCAGCACCCTGGCCAAGCGACCGCCATCTTCGTAAGGATGGATGGTTACAAAACGCAGATGAACTGTTGCCGCGCGTAATATGCCGTCCACCTGGCCAAGCGAGGAGTGCCACCATTTCAGTAAAATCTGCACTTCTTCAGCAAGGCGTTCTTTCGGCAATGCTTCAAAATGCACCTTTTCTTTGGTAATGGGTCCGGATACGACCTGCATAGGTTCGTTCCCCCGCAGTCTTCCGGTTTTGATTTTTTTTAAATCCGAATAGCCTGAAGGAAACAACGCCGCTTGCCAGCCGTTAAGACGTTCCAGCGTCAAAGGCTTGTCATGAAAACGCACAGCATCCAGCAAAACATCCACCAGCCCGTTGATACTCCTGTCTTGCGTACCGACACCCCGCGGCAAACCAAGCCTTGCAGCTACTGATGAACGAACCGCATCCCGGTTAAGTTTCTGCCCTTCGATTTCCGCGGTTCGAATGGTCTCTTCAACCAGAATAATGCCCTGAGCCTCGGTTTCAAGGTTAATGTCAAGAAATGCGGCGCGGCCTAATAGTTTTCCTTGCAAAACCCGCAGTTGGCTTAACGGCTTCAGCAAAACCGCATGATCGTATTTAAAATCAAACCAATTTTTCTGTTCCCAAATATATTTCATTTATTCGACCTCCTGAAGCGAATAATTTGTCTAATCGCTTCAATATATGAAACGATTATATCATCTAATTGTTTTAAACGCAAGTTTAAACCGGTATTGTGAAAACAGGTAATATTATGGTAGGATTATCTATCAGACAGGTTCGAACGTCGTCCCATAAGCCGCAGCTACCCAAAATGCCCACAAGTAAATCACTTATATAAAACTTGACGGTTTCCGTATATGCCAATAACCATGCAACAGCCGAAATACCTGATGGTGGAAACACCGCAGGGTTTACGTGAAGCGTGCGCCATTATGGCGAGAGCGGTTACCGTCGCTCTTGACCTGGAAGCCGACACCCTGTTTCATTATGGGGAAACGGCGTGTCTGGCACAATTATCGGACGGCGCGCAAATATGGCTGGTGGACCTTCGTCAGGTGACGGACATCTCTCCCCTGAAGCCGATACTCGAGAACACCGCCGTCGAGAAGGTCTTGCACGGTGCCGATTACGATATCCGGCTCCTGCGACGCCACTTCGGCATTAATTGCCGGCCGATTTTTGACACTGAAGTGGCGGCTCGCTTCCTCGGGATGCGCCGGTCCAGTTTGGCCGAGGTCCTATCGGAGCGTTTCGGGGTTGTTCTCGATAAGAAGTTCCAGAAACGTGACTGGACGCAGCGACCATTGACCGCCGAAATGTGTTCTTACGCAGCCACCGACGTACACTGGCTGGTTCAACTGGCGGGTCTGATGAAAGAGGATTTGGTTAAGCTCGGGCGTCTAACCTGGGTCGAAGAGGAGTGCGATATTTTGGCGCATTCGTCTGACCGTATCAGGGAACCCGGTCCGCTCTTTCTTAGTTTCAAGGACGCCGCTCTCCTGGACCGAAGAGGTCTGGCCATGCTGGAGTCCCTTCTGCGGGCGCGGGAATCATTGGCCGAACAGCGTGACCGCCCGCCGTTCAAAGTGTTGTCTCCCGATGCTATTAGGCAGATTATCCGGGAACGGCCGGAAACGGACCGGGAACTGCTGCGGATTAATGGTCTTGGCCGCAGGAGCGGGACGTTCCGCGCTGTTGTGCTGGCAGCGGTAATAAATGCGTTGGATATTCCTGATGAGCGGTTGCCGGAGTATCCGAAGGGTGTCGGACGGAGACCAAACCGCAGCCCCCGGTTCCAGGCGAGAGTGCAGGGTTTGAAGGAATGGCGCGACAGTCAGTCCGCAGACCTCGAACTGGACGGTAGTCTGGTCTGTGCCAACAGCGTGATTCAGGAACTGGCCGTAAAATGCCCGGTCACGCCGGAGGCCCTGGACCGGGTCGAACGATTTCGAAAGTGGCAGAAGCGTGAGTTTGGCGCGGAGATCTGCAATGTGCTCCGCCGGTTGTGAGAGTCAGGTGAAGTAAACCCCCACCGCCAGTGCGGTTTAATTAAGAGGTTTAAATCTATTATCTTCACTTTTTAACCTCCCCAACCAATTCATTAAACATAATCTAAGATCTTCAATTACCGTTCTGTTTTTTGCCTCGGCATTTTTCTTTTCCAGATAATTAACCCATTTAACCAATTTGTTTATAAAATTTGGGATATTTATAAAATATTCCTTTGGATTTTTATATATATCGTCCAGCGAAACTCATGGTTGCGCCGGCACATTGCCAGGACGGTGCGCAGATGTTTGATATGTTGAACCGCTACCGCGGCGGATGTGCCTGTGTAGCCGATATCGGTGTGAGTATGATGCACCAGAATTATTTTTTTGATTCTGCCCATAAATTTGTTATATGCTATCAACCGGTCCCATATCCAAAAAATCCTGAAAAACATTTTTGATTCGACCGTGGCAGTGAATGTGGATTCTGTCTCGTAATTCATGGGTCAAGTTTATTTTGCCGGTGGCATTCTTCAATAACCGCAATCTGCTGTCTTACCTGTTGCGGCGTTATCTCAAGCGGTTTGCCGTGTTGCAGCGTCTTATGAAGCATGTCGTAGAAAAACTTATTCATTGTGTTGAAAAGGTCTTTTTGTTCTTCCGCTAAATTCCAGCTTTCTTCATGCCACTTCAGGTCGTCAACGCAGTATGCCGGTGTGCCGTCGGGGTTTGCCAGGGGTGTGCGCTGTAAACGCCTTTTCGACGCTTCCGTCGGCTTAAAATACTTCCAGGTTATGCGGGAATTATTTCCTTGCGCTCCGCCTCTGGCTGCCTGAATATTGTATGTAAAACCGGGATATGCGCAGCAGGAAGATATTTCAACGTCTATGAGTGGTTTGCCAGGCGTCTGCAGCAGTAGTTTTACATAATCTTCAGCATCTCCGTAAGTGTTGACCCTGTCCATTTTGCAGGTCACCTTTGGAGTTTTATCCGCATTCAGGAGGTTTAACGCCTGGTCGAGCGGATGCGGGCCCGTGTTTAGCAGATTGCCTCCGTTGTATTCCTGCAGGGTCTGCCAGTCCCATCTTCTTGAAAAGCCGTTGAATGCGATACTTATCTGCACAATCCGTCCCAGCACACCGGACCTTATAATCTTCTTTATCTGCTGGAAATACGGCGCAAATCTTGATTGCTGATATATGGCAAATACCTTACCGCTTTTTTGCGCCGCCGCAATCAGCATGTCCACTTCTTTAACCGTTCTTGCCAGTGGTTTCTCGCACAGCACATTAAATCCGGCGCTTAACGCCTGTTTTGTTACCGGAACATGCAGGTGGCTCGGCAGGGCATTTATCAGTAAGTCCAAATTTTTTCCGGCAAACATTTCTTTATAGTCGGCATAAACTGCGCACCCGTATTCTTTTCCTGACCGTTCCCGTCTTTCCTTTGAAATGTCGCAGACCGCGACGATCTCATATTT
The DNA here is from genome assembly GCA_043826355.1 of Candidatus Omnitrophota bacterium. Lineage (GTDB taxonomy): Bacteria > Ratteibacteria > UBA8468 > MWAK01 > MWAK01 > JAHJUB01. The sequence continues at coordinate 40,783 of JBDRQI010000031.1, read as the reverse complement.
ATCCCTTGCAGCGTACAGATATTGACCGTGTATATCCCTGCCGCTGCGTCCCAACCCGATTATTCCCACCTTAATTTGTTTCATAACCCTGCCTCCCTAAGAAATAACTTTATTTAAAAAATTGTAAAGAGGCTTAATTTTACAGCACTTTTATGCTTCGTCATGTTTGATTAGTTTTGCTTCCGCCACGTAAACTACGGACTCAGCGATGTTGGTGGCGTGGTCGCAGATACGCTCCAGGTGACGGGCGGCCAGTATGAGGGGGATGGCCCTAACCGCAACGCAGCAGTCGCGGTTGATAATTTCGGTCAGTTCCCGGGTAATCAGGTCCCGCAGGAAATCGGCTTCATCGTCCTGGACCCGGACGTTACGCGCCAGTTCTCCGTCCAGGGTTATGAATGATTCAATGCTTTCGTGGGTCATCTTCTGGGCCAGGCGCGCCAGTTTCGGGATGTCAATCAGGGGTTTGATTAAAGGTTGACCCGCCAGTTCCAGGGTACGTTCGGCAATATCAACTGCCAGATCCGCCATCCGTTCCAAATCCGTACCGATCTTGGTCGCCATAACAATCAGCCGTAAATCTCCGGCCACCGGCTGGTTGCGGACGATAAAGGCGATTGTTTTCTCTTCAATCTCGTTTTCCAGCCGGTCAATCCGGGTGTCTGATTGAATTATTTCGTTAGCCATTTCCGGGGAGAGTCTTTCCAGGGAAGCCACCGCTTTATTAATTGCCTCTTCAACCATCCCGCTCATCGCCAGGATGGTGCGCTTCAGTTCCGCCAGTTCCAGGTCAAAGTGCCGTTTCATAAATCCTCCATTTTTTAAGCCTGCATTGTTAATATTTAACCGCAGAGAATGCGGAGTACGCCGAGAATTGATAAAGGTTATTAATGCTATTTCTTTAGTTTTTTTGCTTTATACTTCTCTGCGGTCTCTGCGACCTCCGCGGTTCATTTTTATTTTTTAACCGAAGTGTCCGGTAATATATCTTTCGGTGCGGGTATCAGCCGGTTTTTCAAAGACCTGCTCGGTCGTCCCGAATTCGACCAGGTCGCCCAGGAGAAAGAAACCGCAGGAATCGGAAATCCTGACCGCCTGGTCCATGTTGTGAGTTACGATGACGATGGTATACGTTAATTTCAGCGCCCGCATCAATTCTTCCAGTTTTTCGGTGGCAATCGGGTCAAGGGCGCTGCACGGTTCGTCCAGCAGGATGATTTCCGGCTTGGTGGCGACGATTCTGGCCAGGCAGAGCCGCTGCTGCTGGTCCAGCGGCAGGAGCCGGGCGTCCTTCCGGAGGCCGTCTTTTAATTCGTGCCACAGCCAGGTACTGCGCAGGCTCTCTTCCACAATCCGGTCCCAGTCCTGCCTGGCTGCGAGGTTGTGTATCTTAAGGCCGTAAGTGACGTTCTCCCTGACGGAGAGCGGAAAAGGGTTGGGCCGCTGGAAGACCATCCCTATCTTTTTGCGGAGCGAAATAAGGTCGTTGCCGGCCGCATAGATATTCTTTCCGCTAATGATGACCCGGCCCTCAATTTTGACTCCGGGAATAAGGTCGTTCATCCGGTTGAGGCAGCGCAGAAAGGTTGATTTGCCGCAACCGGACGGCCCGATGAGGGCGGTAATCCGGTTTGCCTCAAAACTGCAGTTTATGTTCCGGAGCGCCTGGAATTTTCCGTAGTAAAGATTGAGACCTTTCGTTTCTATCTTATAATCCATACACCGTTCACTATTTTTATCACCCGAATCTTCCAGCTATATAATCTTCGGTCCGCTTGTCTTTCGGCGCCGTAAACAGGTCTTTCGTTTCATTATGTTCCACCATTTCCCCGCGCATAAAAAAGGCGGTACGGTCGGCAACGCGCGCGACCTGCTTGGTATTGTTGGTCACCAGGATGAACGAAATCTCCTTTTTAAGATTGATGATGGCTTCCTCTATTTTAGCGGTTGAAATCGGGTCCAGACCGCTGCAGGGGTCATCCAGAAGTATGACCTCCGGTTTCAGGGCGATAATTCTGGCCAGGCAGAGCCGCTGCTGCTGTCCTCCGGAAAGTTTTAGAGCCGAAAGACTTAAACGGTCCTTCACCTCATCCCAGAGTTGGGCGGCTTTGAGTCCGCATTCCATCAGACCGTTAAGTTCGGCGTGGTTTTTGACGCCCGATAATTTTGGACCAAAGGTCAGGTTGTGGCGAATGGACATCGGCAGCGGAACCGGTAGCGCAAATACCATGCCTATTCTCCGGCGTAATTCGCCAAGGTCCACGGAAGGGTCAAAGACATCCCTGTTTTTAAAGAGAACCGAGCCGGACACCCGGTATCCCTCGTCAAATTCAATCAGACGGTTCAGAATGCGCAAAAACGAGGTCTTTCCGCTGCCGGTCGGCCCGATAATGCCCAGGATGCTGTTACGAATCAGGGCAAGGTTTATGGACTTAAGCACCATTTCGCTGTTGCCCTGAAGAGAAAGGTCAATTGTTTCGATGATTTTATTCTTTTGCAACCCCTTATTCATGATGGGTCTTTTCCAGAAATTTATGCATCGTGTAGTAGGCAACGGTGTTGATGACCAGGATTAATATGACTAAGAGCGCTGCGGTACCGTATGCATTTTTCATACTGATGCCTTCCCGGGCCAGGATGTAAAAATGGACTGCCATCGTGCGGATCGAATCCAGGGCTGAAGTGGGCATCTTCAGGGAAGCGCCGGCCGTGAAGATTACTGCGGCGGTTTCGCCGATGGAACGGCCGAGGGCGAGCATGATGCCGGTGAAGATACCGGAAAGAGCGGAGGGCAGAACAACCCTAGTTATCCCCTGCCATTTGGTTGCGCCCAGGGAGAAAGCGACTTCTCTGTAATAACGGGGGACTGCCTTAATAGATTCCTCGCTGGTCCGGATGATGGTGGGCAGCACCATTATTGCCAGCGTCAGCCCTCCGGAAAGGAGTGACCAGCCCATCTTCAGCGTAACCACGAAGAGGACAAAGCCGAAGAGGCCGAAGATGATGGACGGAATGCCGGCCAGGCATTCGGCCCCAAACCTGATGAATGCGGTCAACCGGTTTTCCCGGGTATATTCGGTCAGGTAGATGGCGGTTCCCACGCCCAGCGGGACGGCGAAGAGGAGGGCGACCAGGGGCAGCAGAAACGTTCCCACGATGGTTGGAAAGATTCCCCCGGCTTCGCCCATTCCTTCAGGCCGGCCGAAGATAAATTTGAAATTCAGGACCGGCAATCCTTTAATCAGGATAAAACCTAAAATAAAGAGGAGGATAAAAAGGACCAGCACGGCCATAATGCTGAAATAGGTATCAGCCAACCGCTGGGTCGTGACCGGATTACGCCGCAGAAATTTCATTTAATCCGTCCCTTTGAAGGTGATTCTGTTTTGAGCCCCAGCCGCGAGATGTAAGTGGCTGTTACGTTTAGAATCATAATGAAAACAAAGAGAACGATTCCGGTGGCGAAGAGCGCTTTCTGATGGTCGCCGGTGGCGTAACCCATTTCCAGGGCGATATTGCTGGTGAGCGGTCGGATTGGGTCCAGGGGCGAGCGGGGAATGTTAAGCGCATTTCCGGCCACCATGATTACCGCCATCGTCTCGCCTATGGCGCGGCCCATCCCCAGAATCACGGAAGCCAGAATGCCGGTGCGCGCCGCCCGTAAGGTCACGAAGATAGTTGTCTGCCATCGCGTCGCGCCCATGGAGATGGAAGCTTCGCGGAAAGAGTTTGGGACGGATTTCAGCGCATCGGTGGAGATACTGATAATGGTGGGCAGAATCATGATGCCCAAAATGATACTGCCGGCCAGCAGGGAAAAGCCCGGACCGCCGAAGGTTTTTCGGATGAACGGGACCAGGATTATCACGCCCATAAATCCGTAAACCACCGAGGGTATGCCGGCCAGAAGTTCAATGGCCGGTTTCAGAATTTTCCTGGTTTTGTCCCCGATGATTTCCGCTAAAAATACGGCGCAGGAGATTCCGGTCGGAACGCCGATGACCAATGCGCCCAGTGTTATCCATGCGGAAGATAGAATCATCGGCAGAATTCCGAACTCTCTGCTGGAAGGGGACCATTCTCGGCCGGTAAGGAAGTTGACGATTCCGACCTTGAAGATTAAAGGCAGACCTTCTTTAAAAATGAAGAAGGTTATGGCGGTCAGGGAAGTGATTGACGAAAGGGCGATTAGTAATAATACTTTGCCGGCCACGTTTCGTTTCATTGAATGTTTTCTACCTCAATTAGGCCCTTTTTGGCCAGCAGGTTTTGACCTTCCGGAGAAAGGCAGAATTTGATGAAATCCTCGGCCGGGGGATTATTCCGGGTTTTCAGGAGAAACAGAAATCGATGCGCTATTTTATAGCTTCCATTCTTGACCGTCTCTGCGGTCGGTATAACGTTATCAACAGACAGCGTCTTAACCCGCTTGTCAACCAGGCCCAGCGAGATATAACCAATGGCGTTCGGGTCGCCGGCCACGATTTCCCGGATGGTTCCGTTGGAATCCTGAACCAGCGCCGAATTGGAAATCCGGTCGGTTTTTTTGGAGCCCGGCGCTTTCATCACGGATTCTTCAAAACTTGCTCTGGTGCCTGAACCCTCTTCGCGGGTAACCACGGTCAGCGGCCAGTTGTCAATTTTGTTGATATGTCCGGCGAACAGGTTTCGCAATTGTTCGCTTGATATATTGGTCAGGGGGGAATTGGCGTTGACGATTACGGCAATTACGTCAAAAGCGAACGGCACTTTTTGCAGTTTTACTTTTCCTCCGGCCTCAAACTCTTCTTTCGGTTTAAGTTCCCGCGAAGACATCCCGATGTTGGAGGTTCCGGTGAGCGCCGATTCAATCCCGGCGCTGGAACCGCCGCCCTGTACAATTACGTTTATCTTCGGCTGTTTTACGGTATAGATCTCGGCCAAGAATTCCACATAGGAATAGGCAGAGTTTGAACCAGCCACGATAAGTTTTTCGGCGCGGCCTTTGCCGCAGGAACTCAAAGAAAGGCAGAACAGGGTGGTTAAAAGTGCGGGAACCAAGGATTTCGGATAGCGGAAACCCATAATTTTAATGTTGTTATTGCGAGCGACCGAAGGGAGCGCGGCAATCCCCGATTAGATGATTAGACTAAATACATCCTCCGCTTTTTTCAGTAAAAATAAAACTATTACTGGGATTGTTGTTGCAGAAATTGTCGAACTACAAACGGTCAAATTTTATCATAGAATTGGAGGGTAAGTCAAAAGATAAATCTTGTCCGGATGATGCGGAACGCCCCTTTTTTTAGTTGCCGGGGTTAAGGGACGGCGGTTTCCAATAATGATTCAGCTGATTTTGATCCGGACCTGTTTTGCCGGCGGGAGGGGATGAGCTTCGCAGTCATTGGCGTAGATTCTTTCCGGCAATACCACCATGACGTTGACGGCATCGTTTTTATAGGCGAAAGGCGCGTGGTGCCAGACTCCCGGGTTCAGGCTGACCATCGTTCCCTTGGGTACGTGGAAGATTTTAATCTTGTCTGCCGGTATTTTGTTTTCCGGCGTGGCGATTGCGACGTGTATCAGGATGTTCCCATCCAGCGGAAGAATGCCCTCTCCGGTGGAATTGTGGTATTCGCTAACATTGACGACAAAAGGCCTTTTCTCTACGCGGCAAACGGAGAAAGAGGCGATGTTGGCCGTTCCCAGTTTCACCGAGAGCATGTCCCGGAAAAACTCAATCGGTTTCTTACCCAGTCTGGCCGTATTGGGATTAATTAAATTTGCGAACGTTCCGTATTCGAAAAAAATGTCCCGGTTCAACTCCAAAATATTTTCTTCCCTCATGGTTCCTCCCTGGACTGTGCCGCGTTAAAAATTACTTTTATAATTATAACCGGATTCGCGTACGATTTGCCGGTTTTCGTTGAAACAATCTGGTTGCCATTTGCTTTGGTTAATGGGGCAGGGGCCGGAAATTCCATTCGGTGCCGGTCGTAGTCCATTCCTTTACCTTCCATTCATTTCCGGAGCGGGTGCAGGAAACAATAAACTGGTAGGGTTCGGAATGGACCGTTTTAAATAGTTCGGTATTTTCGGCATTCAGGGAAGAGGGGGTGATTAGCTGGATGACCAGTTTCCCTTTTGCGAAATCGGCGTTGCTGACAACAATATCATTGGTTATGACTTTAAATCCGTCCGGATTTTCATTTACACCCAACAGCAAAAAATAGGCCTGGTAGTATCGGGCATAAACGGATTGCAACTGGGTGTGTGCCAGTCCGATCGGATTGCCAAACAGGCCTCCGAGCTTCGCTTCGTCTTTTTGCTGCAGGAGACGGTCCTGTTCCAGGGATTCGTTAATTTTCTGACAGGTTTTTTTCCCGTACTCCAGCAGGATTGTCTGGGCAATCTCCTTTTCTTTTGCCTGGAGTGACTTCACGGAGTCGTTTTCTTCTTTTGGTTTGGTCGGCTCATTCCGTTTCGGCGCTATTTTTTCCGTTTTGATTTGAGGTGAGGCCGGCTGGTATTTTTGGGGCGGCTGCCAGATTTCCAGGAAGAGCGAGACTAATAATAAGCACAGGGCGGTAAGCGATAACCAAAGCAGAATAGAATCCGAATCACGTTCGGTAATCCGAAAATTTCCGGCGGTTTTTTCAACCAAAACCTTTTCTTCCTGAAACTCTTCGGGCCGGTCAAAAGTTTGAAAGCAGTAAGGGCAGTTACCCCGGGTGGCGTCGTTTTCTTTCAGTTCCTTGTTGCATTTAGGGCATTTCCATACCATGGCCAAACCTCTATTTTCGGATGGCGAATTCCTGGTCCACCAGCGACCTGATCTTTTCTTTTAATAGTCCTTCTTCATCCGGCTGTATTTTTTGAGATATCGAGAGTTCGGTTGTATTATTTTCCTGTTCAATCTGCTTTTTTAGGTTTTCGATTGCGAGTTCCAGGGCAACCTGCCGGGCGGCTTTCTTCAGTCGTTTCTCTCTTGCTACCTCCTGATTTTCGGAGGCGGGCTCCAGTTCTTTTTCAACGGCAATGCCGACTATTTTTCTGGCTTCTTTTTCTATGTTCTCTAACTGTTGGGTGACCTCTTCCGTAAGCAGTATTTCGTATCTATTCTTTTTTTCCTCCAGGAATCCGGGGTCGGTCAACCGCTGGATTTCAATTTTGGAAAGGACATACCCCGGATGGCCCTTTGGCAGTAACTCTACCGCCTTGCGAAAAGAGACCAGGGCCTTATCGTACTGCTGGTTGTTGGAATATTTAACACCCTGGTTGTAATAATCACAACCCAGTAGATAACGGGTGTTAATCACGTAACCCTGCGTGATGGTTTTCGTAAGGTCTGTAGTATTTTTACTTTCGACTCCCGTGAGGACGGTAGAAAAGAGAGCAAAAAATAAAAATAATGAGGTAATTAAGATAAGCGGCTTCAAAAAGTCGGGTATTTTCTTACGCATGCTTCTTGCTATAATTTCCTCCTTCATGCTTTATGTTATCGTTAGTGCTGTTGTTTTGTCAATCAGGCGCATATTTGACTATCGTTTTGTATCCTGTTAAAATAGAACAAGCAGCTTATCGTAAGAAGGGAATAAGGCGTTTAGAGGGTCGTCCATGCATAAGGTTTACCCGCCGTAGCTTCCGAGTAGGCGGGCTGAATGTCGCTTAAGCAAAACGGACACCTCGTTGTCGGGTGGCTCTGCCACCATCCGGTGTCCTTGTTGCGGCGGCCAAAGGAGGAGGGGATGGGAACGGAGAGTCTTTTTATGCCGGCGGCGGAGATGCTGCAAAGGTTTTGGTATGGTTTGTCAACGCTGATTCTGGCGTTGGTGGTCTTTTTAATCGGTTGGCTGATTGCCAAGCTTTTGTGTTTTTTAATCACCAGGATATTCAAGGGAATAAAGATTGATAAGTTGGTGGAAGATTCCGGATTTAAAGGTCTGCTGGAAAAAGGGAACATCACCAAACCGGTTTCGGAACTGCTCGGTATTGCGGTTTACTGGATAATGCTCTTGGTGGTGATTTTCATTGCGCTGACGGTGGGTAATATTTCCATACCTCCCAACGTTATCGGCCAGCTTCTGGAATTTATTCCCAAATTTGTGCTGGGTATAATCATTTTCATCTTTTCCGTGTTTCTGGGTAAGTTTTTTAAGGGGGTGGTTCAAACTTCCGTGGCCAACGCCGGTATTGATAATCCGGGTTTCCTGGCGAAAATAACCGAAGTGGGAATCGTTGTCTTCGGCACCGTGCTGGCCCTGCAGATAATCGGAATTGCCGCCTCTTTTATCAGCAGCACCTTTAATATTGTGCTGGCTGCTTTTTGTTTCGGCGCTGCTCTGGCATTTGCACTTGGGTCCAAGGATTTAATCAAGGGATGGCTGGAGGGGTATTTTCAGCGATTGAAAAAATAGCAGGGATTGAATAATCCGTACAAACGCATCGGATATTTTAAGGTGGGGGCGGATTTATCCGCCCCCACCCGTCTGTTGGAATGAAAAAACGGCCGGACTGGGATAACTATTTTTTGAAAATTGCCGACTTGGTTGCCACCCGCTCTACCTGCCGGCGGCGCCAGGTAGGCGCAGTCCTGGTACGCGAAAAACGCATCCTGACCACCGGTTATAACGGCGCACCGGCTAACCTCAGGCATTGCCTTGATATCGGGTGCCTGCGTGAGGAGCGCGGGATTCCTTCCGGAGAAAGGCAGGAACTATGCCGGGGATTGCACGCGGAGCAGAACGCCATAATTCAGGCGGCTCTTTACGGTGTGCCGATTACCGGGGCGACCCTCTACGTCACCTGCCAGCCCTGTGTTACCTGCGCCAAGATGTTTATCAACTGCCGGGTCAGCCGGATTGTGATTGCCGGAGATTATCCGGACGAATTCGCCCGAAGCATATTGGCCGAAGCCGGGATAACCATTGACCGCAAGAAAAAAAGATGAAAGAAGTTATTTTATTCGGAAAAGAAGGTTGTGCGCTCTGCGAAGGATGGAAGCGAAAACTTACCCACCTCTCCATTCCTTTCGCTTATTATGATATCGGAACCACCGACGGTTTGGTTGAAATGGCTTACCATAATGTCGGTCGCATCCCGGCGCTCCTGATTGGCGAAAAACGTTTTGAGGAGGTTAACCCTTCGGAGGTAACCTCGAAAGAACTGCTTGTTTTGGCGGAGCCTGGGCCTGACCGACAAGAATTATTTGATGGATAATAAGGTATGGGAGTTCGTTCCGCATGATGAGAACCTCAAGTCAGACCTGGCCGGAAAGTTGGCCATCTCCCCTTTTCTGGCTTCCCTGCTGCTAAATCGCGGTATCAGCGACGACCGGGAAGGCAGAACTTTCCTCAACCCCGATTTCCATAATCTTTCCGACCCGTTTGAACTGGCCGGAATGGAATCGGCGGCGGCGCGGGTCGGGAAGGCCTTGAAAAACAAGGAACCGGTACTGGTTTACGGCGATTACGACGCAGACGGCGTAACGGCCACTGCGCTGTTGACTCTTTTTTTGCGCGAGGCGGGCCTGCCGGTTTTTACTTTTATTCCCCACCGGATTGAAGAAGGCTATGGCCTGCATTTTAACCCCTTAAGGGAAGCTAAGAAGAAGAGCGGAGTGGGGCTGGTAATTTCGGTTGACTGCGGTATCGGAGCGGCGGCCGTGGTGGAGAAGGCGAAAGAAATCAATCTTGATCTTATTATTACCGATCATCATTTGCCGGCTGACCAGGTTCCGAAAGGTGTGCCGCTGGTAAATCCTCACCTGGGTCGGAAAGAAGAATTTAAGAGTCTTTCCGGTGTGGGCGTGGCTTTTGAATTAGTCCGGGCGGTTGCCCTATCGCAGAAGGGAAACCGGCTTCATTTTTCCGAAGACCAGGTGGGGAGAAAATACCTTGATCTGGTCGCCACCGGCACCATCGCGGACCTGTCGCCGCTCCGGGGAGAAAGCCGTATTCTCACCCGCCTGGGTTTGGAAATACTCCGTCACGCACCCCGCCCCGCTTTTCGTGATCTTTTTCGCCAGGCCGGAATCAAGCCCGGTCGTGTCGACACACAAACAGTAGGTTGGATTATCGGTCCGAGGATTAATGCGGCCGGACGGCTTTCCACGGCCGATTTAGCTCTTCAGTTGTTTTTAACCGAAAGTGAATCGGAGCGTGCCGCCAGCGCGGAGATGCTGGAGCAGGGTAATCGGAAACGGCAACGGTTGGAACAGAAAGTACTGGAAGCGGTCTGCCGCGAGATTGAAGAGCAAAACTTAAACGAGCGTTCTATAATTATTTTGGGGAACAAGGACTGGCATCCGGGCGTGGTCGGTATCGTTGCCGGAAAGATTGCCGACCGCTACCACCGGCCGGCTATTATCTTTGGAATTACGCCTCACCTGGCCAAGGGAAGCGGCCGTTCCATTCCGGGTTTCCATCTTTTTGAAGCGGTTAAATCCTGTCGTTCTCTGCTGACTTCTTTCGGCGGACACCAGAAAGCGATAGGTGTTGGAATCTTGCCGGAGCGGCTGAACGAATTTCGCCGGAAGATGGAGATGCTGGCCGAAAAACGGTTAAAGGTTGAGGAGTTAGATGAGCGCAGCCGGATTGAAGCGCAGCTTGAACTTTCAAACCTGACGCCGGATATTGTCCGGGAGATTGAACTGCTCGCTCCTTACGGTCAGGATAATCCGGCCCCGGTTCTGGCCAGTTTTGGCCTGGAGGTGCAGAGGTATAGCCGGGTGGTGGGTAAGAATCACTTAAAATTATGGTTGAAGCACGGACGGACTTTTCGTCAGGCGATCGGTTTTGGCATGGCAAAATTGCAGCCGTCTTTGCCGGCCGGTCTTCTGGTGGACGTTGCTTATACCCCCAAACTATCCCAGGAGGATGGAATCAGTTCGGTTGAGCTGGAGATAAAGAGTCTGCGGGAAAGCGTCTGATATAGAACAGACGTCACTTCTGCGTATCCTTCCTAAAATTATCTCTCAAAAAAAGAATGACATCATTAAGTGTGTTAACTTTAATGTCTATATTCGGAATTTCCTTCGCGAACCGGACGACTTTTTCTTCCCAGGGCATCAAGTCGAAAAAATTGTCGTCCGGCAGATATTCATCCGCTTCAACGTGCACACTGAAAGCCGGAACATCAGTTAAAACCTTAACGGAGTTCTTTGAAACCGAATCAACATGTATCTGTGGCGATTGAAGTGATTTATGTGCCCAGTAGTTCGGGCTGAAATGAAACTCTTCTCCGCTTAACCCCTTGCAGGAAGAGAATAATCTGCTGGCTTTGGCAACTGTTTTGCCTTCAGTATCTTTAAGAGATGCGTAGGCGAACGAAGCGAGATTCTCCCATGGCCATGTTAACGTAGTGTAGAAAAAGCCGATTTTAATCGAGGCGCGAGACTGCACAACGATCTTCTTTTTATATTCGCACCGGGCATTTCCTTCAGAAAAGCCGTATCTCCCGTAGCGTATGCTACCGCTGAATTTATAATTCGATAGGTTACTGACCCAAACAGAAAGAGCGCTATCTTCTTCCTTGTAAAAAACGGTGACAGGAGCGAAGGCACGTTTTATGTAATAAAATAGCGCTTTACGACGCACATAATAGTCGTGCGTTGTCCACGACGACGTTGGCCAGCAGTCATTGTACATCCAGAACAACACTCCGCCGCAAATCGAGAGATTCCTTCTATACGCATCTACCAGAGCGGCCATGTGCTGACCGTGCAGCCGCTGCGTTGCATGGATATAGATTTCCATCGGCAGACCTTCTGGATTTTTCGTGATATAGCGTGTTGCACCCATCTTTTCCCGACTCTCAAACATTGTGTTTGCATGATGGATGTAGGCTTTTGAACCCAGATAGAGCTGGTCATCAGGGAGAAAACGTTTCATGGAAACCATGTCGGGAGGAGAAGTCCACGTATAGAATTCGCTCATAAATCGGCCGACGGAATGAGTAGCCATATGTATATCTGTGGCCTCTTCCTGGGTTAGATTCACCCCTAAGTTATGAGAATCTCCTTCTGTTTCGCTCCTGGCGTAACTACCTCCCCAGGGGCTTGCCGGTCTGTAAATTGCGCCTTTCGCCAATCTTCTCAGCGCGTCCGGGATGACCTCATCCCATATCTTACTGCCGTATAGGTGATTTGCGCCCCCGGGTTGATAGACGTCGAAATATGCATCATGAATTTCGTTTTCACCACACCATAGAACAATGCACGGATGGTTACGTAGGAGTTTGATAATTTTTACTGTTTCCGAAGCGCAATTTTTTAAGAAAACCTCGTCGTCATCGGGATATAATGCGCAGGCATACATAAAATCCTGCCAGATCATGATGCCTAATTCATCACACCGTTGATAAAAGTGCCTGCCCTCATAAATACCTCCTCCCCAGACCCGGAGCATGTTAAAGTTGCAGCAAATTGCCTCTTCTAACAAGGTGTCAATTTTGGCATTGTCCACCCGGGCAACTATAGAATCTGCCGGCACCCAGTTTGCACCCCTGCAAAAAACTATTTTGCCGTTAACCTCAAAGGCAAACGTCTTGCCGCCTTCTTTGACGAATTTTTCAACTACTCTTAACCGCCTGATTCCAAACTTTGTTCTGCAGACGGTATTTTCCTCTCTCCCTGGCACGGTTATCTCAAGTTCGTACAACTTCTGGTTACCTTCTCCTGCGGGCCACCAAAGTTGAGGGTTTTGGACAACCAACTTATCTCTGACAGTTCCTTTCTTCAGCTTGACTTTATGGCAGGTTACGGTTCGATTATTATCGAGAATTCGAACGGTCGCCTCTGCGGATAATGAAGCTATGCTTGCCGGGATAAATTCGAAACTGTACTTTACGTTTGCCCTCTTGGCACCCCGGGAAAGAATCGGCTTTGCGAAAACATCATCGATGAATCCCGCCGTAGTGACTTCCAACCTGACATCTCTCCAGATTCCACAAGTGATGAGTCTTGGTGCCCAATCCCAACCAAACGAAAACTGCGGTTTTCTGAGCCAGATTCTGTGGAAAGCCTTTTCCTTAGCTAGATATCTGGCCAGTTCCTTTGAGGCAATCGTTTCCAATCCGTTGCTGATCTTAATCAAGATTGTATTTTGACCATTTGCAAGCAGATCGGTTACGTCGAAAGTATGAGGCACAAATGCGTTTTCAGTCTTACCGAGATGTTTGCTGTTCAGGTATATATCCGCAACACAATCCAACCCTTCAAAAACCAACCTTGCCAAAAAGATCTCCGTGGGTCGCTTGAAGTCAATAATTTTACGATAAAACCATACCCTGTCTTCTATGTTCTCGGCTTCAAATGAGGCCAAACCATTCAGAGGTTCCTTCAGGAGACCATTCGCCATCATGTCCAGATGTACGTCTCCAGGCACCTTAGCCGGAAGCCAGTTTAAATCCAGCCCGGATATTGATATTTGCGAAGTAACAGGTGCCCATTGGAATTCCCACTTGCCGTTGAGAATCGTATTCATCTGTCCGATTACCCCCATTTCAATGCATGTGTCTTATTAGCCAGAAACAGAGAAATTGTCGTTGCAAACCGGTCTAATCTAATCAGATTAAAGCGTATCACGTTTTTACCCATCGGTCAAATAAAACTACGAAACGTTGAAAAGCAAGAACCATTTCAAGCCAAAGATGTAAGAATCAGGTCGCCGGTATCGGCAAAAGGGAGATGCCCAAAAAGTTATTTAGGACCGGAGGCAGTCACCGTATCCCGCTTTTTCCACTATCAAATCGGTTTTTCTTACAACAAGATTACCGATATTTATCAGCGTCTTTTCGGTTTCCATATTACCACTTCCGGCTTGGATTTTTCTTGACCAGGGATACTCACCGGGTATTAAAAAATTGTCATGAATATTTAAATAAAATCTTTCCTTAAGAGAATTAATGGAACTTCACGGTAAGACTGCCGGCGGATATGGGAATCAGGGAAAACAGAACTGGCGGCAAAATTAGGGGAGTTTCAGGTCAGAAACCAGGTTTCTTTTCAGCACGAAGAGAATAGATTTACCGCACCGTAATCAGGGTTAACCGGTAGACCATGAGCAACAGAACTTAACAGGGTTGTTCCCGGTCCGTTTTGGTTCAGGCGGATTTTTCCGGGGGCGCAGTGGGTTTGGTTACCTTACCGCTTTTCAGGCAGCCGGTGCAGACCAGTATGCGACCGATCGTGGTTCGAACTTTTTGAAGATTAGCCCCGAAGAATCTGTTGGTCCGGTGGTGGGAATGGCTTAACATCATTCCGGGTTTTTGGTGTTTTCCGCAAACAGCGCATTTCTTTCCCATAATTTATCCTGTTTAAGAGACCGCCGAGAATACAGCCGTTTTAGAAAAGGCTGAACTTGACGATAAAGGCAGAAAAGACGATTGACACAATCGCCAGTAACTTAATCATAATATTCAGGGATGGCCCGGCGGTATCCTTGAATGGGTCGCCCACCGTATCGCCGACGACCGCCGCCTTGTGCGGGTCAGACTTTTTGCCGCCTAAATATCCCCGTTCAATGTATTTTTTAGCATTATCCCAGGCAGCGCCGGAATTTGCCATAAAGAGTGCGAGTGCAAAACCGCAGGTGATGACGCCCACCAGAAGTCCCATTACGCCCGCTACTCCTAAAAAGATTCCTACCGTAATCGGCGTGAGGATTGTGATAATTGAAGGAGCGATCATCTCTTTTAAGGCGCCCCGGGTACAGATATCCACCGCCCGGGCATAGTCCGGTTTGGCCTTACCTTCCATAAGGCCGATGATGGTGCGGAACTGCCGGCGTACTTCTTCCACGATTTGCTGAGCGCACCGGCCCACTGCTTTAATTGTCATGGAACAAAAGAAGAACGGGAAGACCGCACCGATGAATATTCCGGCGATGAGATTGGGATCCATTACGGAAAAGGTCAATTTTTCCGGCACAAGCGTGGTAATTTGGTTTCGGAAAGAGACTAAAAGCGCTAAGGCGGTTAGGGCAGCGGAACCGATGGCAAGCCCTTTTCCGGTGGCAGCGGTTGTGTTTCCCAGCGAATCAAGGGCATCGGTTCTATCCCGGACTTCCGGTTTCTGGTGGGTCATCTCCGCATTTCCGCCCGCGTTATCTGCTACCGGACCGTAGGCGTCGGTTGCCAGGGTGATTCCCAAGGTAGAGAGCATGCCGACCGCAGCCATGGCGATGCCGTAAAGACCTAATTCAGACAGGTTTTTTCCGCCGGCCAGATAATAGGCGGACAGACAGGCAACGACTACAACCAGGACCGGCGCCAGGGTGGACAACATACCGGTGGAAATCCCTGATAGAATTACGGTTGCCGGACCGGTTTTAGCTGATTCCGCAACCTGTCTGGTCGGTCGGTAATTATCCGAAGTAAAATATTCCGTAATCAGGCCGATAAGATTTCCCCCGACTAAACCGGCTATAATCGCCCAAAATATTCCGAAATGACCCGGCATGATCACCTGGACCAAAATAAAGGCAAAGATGGCTGTTAGGACCGAAGCACCGTAGGTGCCCCTGCGTAAGGCTGCCAGGAGTTGTGCCTGCGAGGCTTTTTCACCGGTCCGGACAAAAAAGGTGGCGATAATGGAAGCAACCGCGGCGGCGGACGCAAAAACCATGGGTAGGGCAACACCTCTGTAAGAAAGGCCGGCTGCGACCGAAAGTGCGATAGCCGCAATGATTGAACCCAAATAGGATTCGTAAAGGTCGGCGCCCATCCCTACGATGTCTCCGACGTTATCCCCGACGTTATCCGCGATGACCGCGGGATTCCGGGGGTCATCTTCCGGGATGCCGATTTCTATTTTGCCGACCAGGTCCGCGCCAACGTCCGCGCCTTTAGTGAAGATTCCGCCGCCTACCCGCGCAAAGAGCGCCTGTCCGCTGGCGCCCATTCCGGCACAGAACAAAGTAGCGCCGATTTTACGTATCGTCTCGGCTTCGGGCCAGAACCGGTAGTACCAATGCAGGATGAGATACCAGATACCTAAATTAGCCAGAGCCAGGCCAACGACCGTCAGCCCCATAACCGAACCGGCCGAGAAAGCTATTCGCAGTGCCCCATTTAAGGAATAACGAGCCGCCGCAGTGGTGCGGTGGCTGCTCTGGGTGGCGATATTCATTCCGATAAAACCGGCTAAAGCGGAGCAGAGGGTTCCGGTAAGGAAGGCGGCTCCGGAAAAAAGAGGCAGGAAGTTGGTCAACTCCATAATAATCAGGATGACAAAGAAAAAAGCAGCGTAGAGCCCCACGCTGGTGTACTGGCGTTTCAGATAGGCAAAAGCGCCTTCCCGGACTGCGGAAGAAACCTGCTTCATCGCTTCGTCGCCTTCATCCGAGGACTTGATTTTACGAATCAAGAAGTAGACGAATAACACGCAAACCAGGGTACCGATAATTGGAATTATGCCTATCCAGCCCATCTTCCTCCCTATTTGAAATATTATAAGTTTTTTCCGCTGTTGCTTTATTTGAAACAGCAGTCTATTTTAGCAAAAACATCAAAATCTATATTTTACCATTAATTAAATTATTCCGTCAACAAAAACTGCCTGCCAATAATTCCTGATTAAGAAAAATGAAAGATGGAAATACGGAAGCCTTTCGCAAATATGGGTCATTGCGAGCCCTGCAGTCCCTTTGTTTTTATCTTCCGCTTATTCACAGGGCCCATAAAGCAACTTCACAGACCGGGCCAGGCGACATTACTTATCTGTAAAACTCACGTTGAGCTGGTTTCGCAAATAATCTCGGGATATGCGGGCACTTTCTTCTGATGTCCGCCGGGTCATATCCAGCTCAGTGGTAATCCAGCCCGAATATCCCCGTTCCCTGAGAATCTTAAATATTTCCGGAAACGGAACCCGACCGTTACCCAATTCCGTGAATACTTCCATGATGGTCATAGAGCCTACGTCCTGGCCGATTGTAGGATGGATGTGAACGGTATCTTTTGCGTGTATATAGGCAATACGGTTAAAGTGTTTGCGGAATACTTCCGGTACGTTTGCACCACCGGCATGAAGGTGTGCAGTATCCGGCGCCAGCCACACGTAACGCGGGTCGGTGAGAGCCATAACCTTGTCCACTTCTTTTGGTCCCTCACAAAATGTATTAAGATGGGGATGTACGCATGCCTTGATTCCCATCGTGTGAATTTTTTCCCCAATCCGGTTCAGAATCTCGGCGGCATTTTCCATGTCCTTTTCGGTCGGTCCGTTTTCCCGCCGGTTACCGCCTCCAATAATATAAGCCTCCGCCCCATTTGTGACTGCGAAATCCGCCCAACGAACGTTTCTTTCAAAATCGTCTTTATGAATTTCTTTCTCAATCATACCCGCCGAACCATAAGTGCAGGCCAATACAAGACCATATTCCTTCAACGCTTTAATCAGGTCGTCGCGCTTGCCCTTCTCCCAATCCGCGGCAGCCGCAAGGGTTTCGAAACCACGGAATCCGAGGGAGGTGATTGACTTCATGCACTCGCGGTATTTATCCCATCCCCAGGTAATGCAATGATAGGCCATTTTGAACTTGTCCATATCGGTTTTTCTCCTTACGGTGACCATTTTAAAATTACCGGTGGTTGTTAATCTTTTTTCACCTTTGCCCAGGCACCTTTCCGCCGGGAGCGGATTGCTGCTTCCAGGATGAGCATCTCTTCGTGTCCGGCCTGAAAATCCGGGTGTCGGAAACCCGGCTTTCTGTTCTTTTCTCTAAGTTCAATTGCCGTATAAAAATCTTTAAAGAGGTTCAGGATTGCATCCATGTAGCCCATCGGATGGCCGGAGGGAAGCCGGGCGAAGCGCCTGGTCTCCGGCGCCTGGAGGTTGGGTGACTCAAAGAAGATTTGGTTTGGTTCGTCCCGGTGACCAATCCAGAGTTCCGCAGAACGTTCGTGGTTCCAGGCGAGTGAGCTTTCAGAACCATAAATCTGGAGGTCAATATTGCACTTACGTCCGGCGGCTAACTGGGAGGTGGTGAAAGTTCCGCAGGCGCCGTTATCAAAACGCAGGAGTAGGGCGCCGTATTCGTCCAGGGAGATTTTGACGTCTTTGTAATCTATATCCGAGGCGGTAGAAAAAGTCAGGATTTCTTTGTTCTTCGGACGCTTTCGAACCGGCAGAATTGTTTTCAGTTCCGCCATTACCCCGGTAATCTTCAATCCGGAGACAAACTGGGCCAGGTCGCACCAGTGGCTGCCCAGGTCGCCCACGATGTTAGAGGCGCCGGCCATTGACGGTTCAAGCCGCCAGGAATAATCGGTTGGGTAGAGGAGCCAGTCCTGCAGGTAATTGCCCATGATGTTGTAAATGGTTCCGATTTCCCCTCTGGCTATGCGCACCGCTGCTTCCTGGACCACCGGGTAGTACCGGTAACAAAAATTGATGGCGGTGACCGCTTGGTTCTTTTTCGCCAGGCGCATCAGTTTCGATGATTCCTTTGCGGAGAGGGCCAGCGGTTTTTCCGAGAAGACTTGTTTGCCGGCTTCCAGCGATTGCCGGTTGATTTCGTAGTGAAAGTTATTCGGCGTGCAGTTATGGATTACGTCAATTGTCCGGTCGGTTATCGCTTCCGCGGCATTCTGATATATCTTTCCGATGTTGTAGCGCCGGGCCGCTTCCACAGCCAGGCCGGAGTTTTTATCCGCGATTCCGGCAATCACTACGTTCGGCAGGCGCAGCAACTGTTCAAGGTGGACTGTGCCGATGTATCCTGTCCCGATAACCGCAACCCGGTGTTTTTTCATCTTATTCCCAGGAGATTATCCATGATGTAGCGGTCAAGTTCCTCGTAGTCGCGTTCTTTGATTAACGCGTCTATCTTACGGTCTTCAAGGCCTCGGTTGATTTCTAACAGGCGCAGGAAAACAGCAAGGCTGTTGGCCAGGTGCTTGACTGCCGGAGATTTTTGGGTGCGCATTGCCTTTACATCCAGGCCAACCCATTCACCGTTCTTGCCGTAGCCGTGTTTATCAAGGACGCGCACTTGGTTGAAAGCGCGGCGCAGGTCAACCGAGCCGAATGTTTTGTCCTGGTCAAATTTAAGGCCGTTCTGGTCGTTGAGATGAACAGTCCAAAGTTTGTCAAAAGCAAGCGCAAGGCCCATTTCGTCGGAAGGGTCAAGCCCGGCCAGGATGGCGTGCGCGCTCTCAATGTTGACGCCGACCCGGGCAGGGTCTCCGGTCAGAAACGAGAGGGCGATAGCGTGTCCGGTGGTCGGGATGTAGGTGTGGTCCATCGGTTCGTTGGGTTTGGGTTCAATGGCAATCCGTATCTTTTTATCGTAGGTCAGCATCTTGTCTATGGCGGCTGCGGTCCGGTCCACAGCAACTTTGCTGTCCTTGGCTTCACGGATGTAGGTGCCTTCGCGCGCCAGCCAGAGGACAATCAGGTTTGTGCCCAGTTGGTTGGCGATGTCTATTGTCCGCAGGCTGCGTTCCAGGGCATATTTGCGGCAGGCGGGGTTGTTGGAGGTATAGCCGCCGTCAATGGTGTGCGGGTCTTCCCAGAGCCTGGGAGCCACAAATTCGGCTGCCAGCCCTTCGTCCTTTAGTTGTTTCGCAACCGCTCTGGCTTTTTTGCGTATTTTTTCCGGCGTAAGGTTGTTGAGGCCGGGGACGGCATCGTCATCGTGAAACTGGACTGCGCCGAAACCCAGTTTCCGGTACAGACCCAGTTTCTTGCCAAAAGCGATAGAATCGCGTACCGCCGGACCAAACGGGTCGGCGCCTTCGTGGATGTTCCAGGGACCGAAAGAAAAACGGAATGTGCCGGCCATAGACAATTCCTCCTTTTTTAAGAATTTACGTTGCCGTTAAATAATTTTTGATGGCGGTTACCCGAGTTTGCCATGGGCAGAAATTATTCCGGCCCAAACAGGGTTTTTTTTGAATTCCGTCTTTGCCTTAAAAACGTAAAGTATAGGTTAAAAAGAAAATTTTTGCAGCAGTACCCGGGCGTTTCGATAGAAGATATTTCGGCAGTCGTCATCGGAAATACAGGAACCGAGAACCGCTCCGATATAATAGTGATGATTAAACCAGGGGACATCCGTCCCGAACAGAATTTTTTCCGAACCAACGTTGTCAACAAACTTTTCGAGGATTCCCCTTTCGTCAACAACCGCGCACAATTCAAGATAAATATTGGGAAAATCCTTCATGAGCGCGATGGCTTTTTCCCATTCCCCGTGGCACGAATGGCCGAGTATTAAGGTGGCTTTACTGTATGTTTCGGCGATTTTTCTTACCTGTTCCGGACCGTTGTACCGGGACCCGCCCCAGGTATGTATGAGCACCAGCAATTCATTCCTGTCCGCGAATTCAAAAACCGGTTTGTTTGTTTCATCGGTAAGGGCAACCTGGTGATAGTCCGACAGAAACTTGAATCCGACGAATACATCCCGGTATTTATCAAATGATTTCAAGTCTCTTTTAATTGTCTCAGGGTAGTTTGGATTTACGGCACAGTAGGCCCGGAACCTATCCGGAAATTTGCGGATTGCCTTGATGTTCAGAGTATTGCCGGCATCCGGGTCAAAGAGGGCCGCGTGATGGCAGAATACGAGCATTTTCACCCCGGCTCTTTCCATACGCACTGCCATTGATTCCGTATCTGCAAAGGGAAGATAAGCGCCGTAAAAAGGCCCCATGTGTCCGTGCATATCATAAACAGGACAAGTTTCTACTTTTCCATCGTTAACAAACTCATTCCATAGAGAGGGCCTTTTTTTCATAGGTAGTTTGCCGTTTTGAGAATATGTTCAAGGTTTTCCGAAGCAATCTTCTTCTTGGCCGATTCGGGTATCTCGGCGTGAAGCAGTTGTAAAATAGACGCTTCCATATACCTTTCCGGAAAACCCGTTCCGAATACTATCCTTTCCGCACCGAATCTTTTAACGGTTGCTTCTATCCCACCTTCTTCCAGGGAAAGAAGACTTGATTCAAGGTAGAACCGCGGGAATTTTTCTAACAGGGGCCAGGTGAACCTGTCCACACCCCACATTCCGATGTTGCATAGGATGCATGTCAGGGCAGGAAAATCATCCAGAAGTTCGTAAAGGGATACAAAGTTTAAACCCCCCTCACCAACGGTCAAAAAAAGGGGTATTTGTCTTTCAGTCAGTTCATCCAGAAAACTGCCGAACGTAACCCGGTTGAGCAGAAACCGGTTTCTTTCCGGAAAAGCCAGCAGTCCGGCAATGCGGTTTTCTTTCATGTGAACAAAAAAATCATTTTTAATGACCTCACCCGTTTGCGGAGGAAGGATCGCCCAGCATCCCCAGAGCCGTTGTTGGTCCGCGATTTTTTTGCTTAAGAGCAGATTTCCGTAAACAGGATTTCCGTAATATTGTGCGGTATGCCTGACGACGGCTTTTTTGATGTCAAGACCATCCATTTCGTCAAGAATGTCTTTGGCAGTAACAGCCGGGTCATAAATCGGGAGAGGCGGAGTGCCGATAGATACGTTCGCATCAAAAAATTCCATTTAACTAACGCCTCCTATTTATGTGTTAATCTCCACGGCCGCTTTCTCGCATGCTTCAATCCTATTTTTTACTTCTTCCTCTGTCCAGTCAGGGTTAACGTGGACGAAAACCGTGCGTCCGAGATTATCAAGAGATTTTGGGTACATTTCTTTCGTATAATTCAGCCTTAATTTTTTATTCTGCGGAAAATTATACGGATTCATGATCGGGTGGTGCCATATCCTTTTTTCTACAATGGGTTCCCAGTTGAAAAATACATGTTTTTCGGAATCCAAAGGCCTCCATCCGGAGACGCCTTCATAAGATGCAAACGACCTTGCTTTTTCTTCGTTTTCAAACCGAAACGAAACCACAACGCCACAGTCGCCTTCAATGTCGTTTGAGCGTGAAAACGCTATACCCGGTTTTCCTGAGAGCTCCCCGATGAACCGTTTTTTTATACGGCGCAGATCAGAAAGAATTCCTTCAAGCCGCTGAAGCTGAATTCTCATGATCGCACCCATAACTTCGCTTGCCCGGAGTTGGAGTCCTACAAATATCGGGACCGAAAATTCGCCGGCGTATGATCGGAACGCGGTCCCGCTATCCCCGAAAATCGAGGCTCGTTCATATATCAGTTTATCATTGGTAACCAGACACCCTCCCTCGCCGCAACTGAGTATTTTGTAATAGTTAAAACTGAAAGCACCGGCATCTCCCCATGCACCCAACCTTTTGCTTTTGAAACTGCCTCCATCTGCCTGGCAAGAGTCCTCAAGAACCTTAATGCCGGCTTTTTTTGCAATCCCTGTGATTGCCTGCATATTACAGGGAATACCCACCATGTGGACCGGAATAATAGCTTTTGTACCAGGGGTTATTTTTTTTTCCATATCCTCCGGGTCAATGGTGCAGGTATCGTCAATCTCTGCCACGACCGGAATCGCGCCTACGGCAAGGACCGCGCTTGCGGACGCCATAAAAGTATAAGCAGGAATAAGAACCTCGTCTCCGGGTCCTATGCCCATTCCGGCAAGCCCACACATCAAGGCCGCAGTACCGCCGCCGGATAAAAGCAGCGCATATTTTGTTCCGATTTTCTCAGCCCATTCCCGCTCAAACCTTTCAACCTCTTGAAGGTGCCCTGCCTTTGGGTCCCCCACCCGGAAAAGGTTCTTGCTTTCCAAAACCTTTCGCAGTTCCCGGAGTTCTTCTTCGCCTATACGATACATTTTTATCTCCTAATTTTAAGCGATTTTTTTTATAGCATATTATAGCATATTTGGTTTCAAACAAATAATCACAATTGACAAGGACTGGAATTTCCGGCTTAATCAGAAATCATTGAACGGATTAATTCCGGGCAAACTGATTTTTAACTACCGGGTTTATTTGTCAGGATATTCAAAATTCTCTGCGCTTCCGTATCGTATGGGTCGTAACGCAGGCTAAGGTTTAGATAAGAAACGGCGGAGTCTTTATCGTTTAATCTAAGAGAAAGCAGGGCGAGGTTATAGTAGGTTTTGGCGAAGTTAGGGCTAACCCGCAGGATTTCCCGGTAAAGGTTGATTGCGTCTTCGGTCTGGTTGGCGTTGGCGTATACGAAACTGAGTTTGTAGGCTGCCTGAAGGTTGGCCGGTTCAAGCTCAAGGGCTTTCCGGTATTTGGAAATGGCCCCGGCCCAGTTTTGCGCGTTGCGAGCCGCAATGCCTTCTTTATAATAAACCTGTCCTTTAACTTCCCGGATAATTAGCGTTGCGCAAAAGACGTTGAAGACCATAATCGCTATCCAAATGAACGAAGCCTGAGGCAAAAGCTTGAGGCTTGCGGCCGAAGGGGTTTTTAAATTTTTTATCGGTTTTATTTTTGATTCCCGGGGATTGATGTCCGGGGTCTTGTTTATAACCGCGGTGCAGAATCCCAACAGGAGCCAGAAAACAGGGATTACCGAGAAAGTGCGCAGGTTTGTGGAGAATAGTCCGTCAACCAGTATGGCGATTAAACCGGAAACCAAGCCGGCTAGCAGAAACCAATTTATTGGAATTGTCACGCCTGTCTCCGGCGGACTCACGATGACATCGTTATTTTTCAGTTTGCGGATGGAAAGAGCCAGGACCGAAGTCAGGAAAGTTAAAAAGAAGAGGAGGGCCGGCAAGCCGGATTCGGACGCTAATTCCAGATATTCGTTGTGACTGTGGTCGGACAACGGAGCTGTTTCCGCACGGTTGTAATAATCGGCCGGACGGAAACGCTGAAAAACGGCCAGAAAGGTGCCGGGTCCGAAGCCGGTTAGCGGTCTCTGGACAATCATATCTACACTTCCTTTCCAGAGTGGGTATCGGACATTTTTAAGAACATAAGGTGTTCCTTTTTTGGCGCCGATAAAAGCAGTTAGCGCTAAAGCGACGATTAGCATTGAAAGGGTTAAGACGCGTAAACCGGATTTGAGCCGGGGCAGCACGAATTTACCGAAAGAAATAAGCGCCAGGAAAAGCAAACCAATGACCAAACCCGCATCAGCCGCCTGGGAATCGGCCAGAACCAGGAGGATGAAGAAGATAATGACAGCTAGAATCAGGGCGATTAGAGACAAGTAGTTATTGCGAGCCTTTTTTTGTGCGGCAATACTGTTTTTAAAAACGGGATTGCCGCGCCTGCCTGCGCCAAGGCTTCGGCGGTCTCGCAATGACAATATATTTTTACTGGACCGCAGCGCCGCAATCTTCTGCCACAGGGTGGTTACAGTTATCGGAATGATCAGAATCAGATAGCCGGCAAAGAAATTTTTATTGCCCAGCGGTGTAACAATGTTCTGTATCCGGTTGTAGTCATACAAACCCGTGAAGGAAAGAATTACCACGGATGTAATCCAGGAGCCGATGACAAAAGGGGTAGGATAAATCTGGCTGGCGATCAGAAAGATGAGAATGTAGGTGAGAAAATGGGAGAAATCACGCACGGTTGCCGGCGGAAAAACGGAATAGCCGACGGAGACGGTTACAAAGAGAACAAATCCGGTTAGCGAAAGAAGGACAGGCAGGGGAGCGGAGAAAGGCCGGCGCCGGCCGAAAAAGTAAAGAGCGCAGAAAAAAACAAATATATTTGCAATCAGCAGCCGGACAACCGTATAGTCATAAGCCGGCCTGAAAGTAAAGATACTTATCAACAGTATAAAAATAGCCAGCAATCCTTCTGTTGTTTTAATCTTCATGTTTTATTCCCCAGCAGGCAACCCGGTGGCCCGGGCTGATTTCAACCAGCGGAGGCTCCGGGCAGCAACAGATTAGATCTTTTTTCGGGCAGCGGTTATAGAAAGCGCATCCGGATTCCTTAAACGATGCAAACTCCGTAATTTGTGATTTCCGTTCGGAATCGGGAGAGCCGGGTATGGACGCCAGCGGTATTCCCTTCCGGTTCGGGTCAGGCAAAGCGGCGAAGAGCATCCGGGTATAAGGATGAAGCGGATTATCTGCAAGTTCTGCTGCGGGTCCGGTTTCCAGAATCCTGCCGGCGTAAATGATCGCTATTCTGTCGGCAATCTGCTCCACTAACGGAAGGTTGTGGCTGATGAAGAGAATAGACAAACCCATTTCTTTTTGAATCTTGGAAAGAAGCGAAATGATTTGTCCGCCGGTGTTGGCATCCAGCGATGCAGTCGGTTCGTCGGCCAGAAGCAAGCCGGGATTACCCGCCAGGGCAACGGCGATCATCACCCTTTGTTTTTCGCCGCCGGAAAGCTGATGCGGATAGCGGAAAACTATCTTTTCCGGTTCTTTGAATTCAGCCCGGGCAAAGAGGTCTAGGATTTTAGGCGTTTTGGGTTTTCCCCCGGTGATACCGGAAAGTGTTTCGGCTACCTGGGAACCAACCCGGTAAAGAGGGTCCAGCGATGCGGACGGGTCCTGAAAGATAATTCCGATTTTTCGGCCGCGCAGGGATGCCTGTTTTCCGGGGTTATCCAGAATTTCCGTATCCCGAAATTGAATTTCCCCTTTTTTTATTTTCGCAGTTGCCGGCAGCAGTCCCATAATGCTCAAGGTAAGCAATGACTTGCCCGCTCCGGATTCACCCGCCAGACCGAGCGTTTCACCTTCGGAAATCTCCAGGTTAATGCCCCGAAGTATCTTCTCCTCCCTTCCCTTGTTTACAAAGGAAAGGTGCAGGTTTTTGATAGTCAAGACGCTTTGCATTTCAATTTAAGTCGAAGAACCGGCGGCGTTTGAAGGGATGGAAAACAAGAACTCCGCGTTGGAACCGGTTTTGCGTAATTTTTCCAGAAGCATTGGCATCGCTTCTTCCGGCGGAAACGGCGCCAGAATTTTGTGAAAGACCCAGACGCGTTTCAGTTCCTCCGGGTCAAGCAGAAGTTCTTCACGCCTGGTTCCGCTTTTGTTGATATCGATGGCCGGCCAGATTCTGCGCTCGGCCAGATGCCGGTCAAGGTTAACCTCACAGTTGCCGGTACCTTTAAACTCTTCAAAGATGACGTCGTCCATTCGACTTCCGGTATCCACCAAGGCAGTGCCGATTATAGTCAGGCTCCCGCCATCTTCCACGTTTCGGGCTGCACCGAAGAACCGTTTCGGTTTTTCCAGGGCATTTGATTCCAAACCTCCGGACATTACTTTGCCGGTGTGCGGGACGATTGCGTTGTAAGCCCGGGCGAGCCGGGTGATGCTGTCCAGGAGAATTACCACATCCTGACGGTGTTCCACCATCCGCTTGGCTTTTTCCAAGACCATCTCCGCAACCTGCACGTGGCGTTCCGGCGGTTCGTCAAAGGTGGCGCTGATTACTTCTCCCTTGACCGTGCGTTCCATTTCGGTGACTTCCTCCGGCCTTTCGCCTACCAGGAGCACAATCAGATGCGAGTCCGGATTATTGGTAGTGATACCGTTAGCTATTTTTTGCAGAAGTACCGTTTTTCCGGCCCGGGGCGGTGAAACGATCAAAGCGCGTTGTCCTTTACCGATTGGTGTAATTAAGTCCAGTACCCGCGCGGATAATTCTTCCGGTTTGGTTTCCAGGATAAAACGCTTGTTTGGGTAGAGCGCTTTCAAATTCTCGAAGGGAATACGATCCCGGATATCTTCCGGGTTTTCACCGTTGACCGCTTCCACGCGCAACAGGGCAAAATACCGCTCTCCTTCTTTGGGCGGTCTGATTTGGCCGCTGATCGTGTCGCCGGTAATCAGGTTGAAGCGCTTAATCTGGGATGGGGAAACGTAAATATCGTCCGGACTGGAAAAATAGTTGTAATTTGGACTGCGTAGGAACCCGAAGCCCTCCGGCATCAGTACTTCCAGCACCCCTTCCCCGAAAAGGAGGCCGCTCTTTTCCGTCTGCACCTGCAGAATTTTAAAGATCAAGTCCTGTTTTTTTACGCCCGAGATGTTATTGATGCCCATTGACCGGGCCATCTTTTGCAGTCCGGAAACCGGCATTATTTTTAACTCCGATATATTTAACTGCCGGATTGCTTCCTTAACTTCTTTCATTTCCTTACTCTCCTTTGTTTCCTTAGTTTCTTTCGCTTCTTCCATTTTAGTCCCCGTTTTGTAGGGGTCGGATTTGTCCGACCCGAGAGAAGCAGGCTCGATAAATCGAGCCCCTACATCTTTTTTAATTTATGCAGCAGGGTCCTGACCTGTTTTGCGGTCTTCGCCCGGGATTCGCTGTTCTCGATGATTGCATTGCTCCGTTTTTCCTTTTTCGAAATCGGCCACTGGTTGGAAGAACGGTTTTCAACCTCGTCCGCGGTAATTCCCTTTTTCTGCATGCGGATTCGGATTACCTCCGGTTTTGCGGAAACGCAGACGATGCAATCAAAAGGTTCCCGAAAATCGCTTTCAAAGAGGAGAGGTACTTCCACCACGACCGGTTTTTTCTGCCGGGAAAATTTCCGGGCGCTATTCCTTATTTTTTCCTTCACCATCGGGTGCAGGAGTTTTTCCAGTTTTCGGCGTTTTTTTTTATCGGTAAAAACGATCTTTGCCAGCGCCGGCCGGTTGATCTGACCCTGTTTTAAAACTGTCGGGCCAAACATAGTTTTCACCATCTCTCTCACGGTTTTTCGTAGCAGAAGGTAATGGACGATTTGGTCGGCGGAGATAGTGACCGCGCCTTCTTTTCGGAAGAGTCTGAGCACACTGCTTTTTCCGGAACCGAAAGTACCAGTCAGACCGATAAGCATAACTCCGCTGAATCGTGAACAGTGAAAGAATTATACAAATTCACCTATTCTCTTATGTTAAATTAAGCAGTTAGATCAGAGCACGGAAAATTTTTGCCGAATCGATTTTTTCCCAGGTGAATTCCGGTTCGGTCCGGCCAAAATGTCCGTAGCACGCTGTTTTCAGGTATCGCGGTTTCAAAAGGTCCAGTTTTTTGATGATGCCGCCCGGAGAAAGGTCAAAATTCTTCCGGATGGCGTTAAGGATTTTTTCCGCCGGTACCAGCCCGCATTCGTAGCTTTCAAGACTCAGGGATACCGGTTGTTTTTCGCCGATGGCATAAGCAATCTGGATTTCGCACTTCCGGCAGAGACCGGCCGCCACAATATTTTTGGCGAGGTAACGGGCCATGTAGGTGGCCGAGCGGTCAACCTTGGTCGGGTCCTTGCCGGAGAAAGATCCGCCGCCGTGCCGGCCAAAACCGCCGTAAGTGTCAACGATAATTTTTCGCCCGGTGACGCCGGTGTCGCCCTGAGGTCCACCGACCACAAATTTGCCGGTGGGGTTGACGAATATCTTCATCTGGCGCGAGCGCTGTTCTCTGGGAATGATTTTGTCCACCACCAGTTTTGTCAGGTCCGCGCAAATTTTTTTTTGTTTAACGTCCGGATTATGCTGTGATGACAGAACGACGCAGGTAACTTCCCTGGGTACTCCGTCTTCGTAGCGCACCGTTACCTGGCTCTTTCCATCCGGTCTCAAATAGGAGAGGTGTCCTTTCCTTCTTACTTCCGCCATTTTTTTGGCTAAGAGATGGGCCAGGGTAATTGGTAAGGGCATCAGGTTCGGTGTTTCATCGCAGGCGTATCCGAACATCAGACCCTGGTCGCCGGCTCCGCCAATATCAACCCCCATGGCGATATCCGGAGATTGTTCCTGTACCGCGGTGATGACGGAACTTGCTTCCCAGTGGAATCCATAATGAGGGTTGGTATAGCCGACATCCCGGATCAGACTGCGCGCGATGTTGGGAATGTCAACGTATCCCCTGGTTGTTATTTCACCGGCCACAATTACCAGACCGCGTGTTACCAGCGTTTCACAGGCAACCCGGCCGTGTTTGTCCTGTTTTAATACTTCGTCCAGGATGCTGTCGGAAATCTGGTCGCATAATTTATCCGGATGACCCTCGGTGACCGATTCGGAGGTGAAAAGATAATTGCCTTTTTTCATCTGCACAAATTCCTCCTGATGTTCGTATAAAATAGTTTGTCATTCCCGCGTGTAGGAGGCGGGAATCTACACCCCCCCCGCCTAAGACATGCGGGAGCAGGCTAAAGATTTGGATTCCCGGTTTAAACATTCGGGAATGACAACAGAAATTTGGGTTACCGGCTCGCCAATCGTTTTTTGAGTTGGGTGATGCGTTCGACCGGCGTGGGGTCAGTTTTGTTCTCCAGGGCCAGGTAATAACTGACCCAGTCTCCAAAAACGATTGCGGAAAAGAGACGGGCAAGCCGGTTGCTGTTCTTGCTCTCTACTTCCGCGAAGAAACGCCGCGGTTGAAGCAGGCCTTTAGTGATCTCAAAACGTTTTTTAACTTGGGGTTCATCTTCCCGGTCGCGCAGGAATATGACGCTTAGCCGCTTCAGTGCTTCAACCGGACAGTCCCAGCCGACCACTTCATTATGATTCATCTCCGGCAGGATTCCGGTAAATGCGAGATTTTTGCTATTTTCCTCTATTTGAGTTTTCCAGCGGGTGGCTGCCCCGGAAAGAAACGCCGCGCTGTAAATTACCGGTATCGTGCCTTTAAGGACGGCGGCCAGCCGGCGGCTGGGGTTTTCGTCGAAACCATTTTGCGGGTCATTCTCTGCCGCGGTTTTGCGAATGGCCTGAAGCAGTTCCGAAAAACACATTTCCGGAATCTTCAGGATATCGGCGCTTTCTAAAAGAGACAGGGCGCCGAAGAAGAGATACCCAAGGGCGGTTCGGGGCGGATAACCGGCCGGAACCGTAATTAGCGGAACCCGGTCTTTTTTGGCTATTTCGGAAAGTTTACCGCCACTGGAGACAATGCCAAGTGCTGTTTTTCGCCGGCGAGCTTCCCGATATGCCACCAGGGTCTCTTCCGTATTTCCGGAATAACTAATCAGGATTGCCAGCGTCTTTCGGCTGACCCAGTTCGGCAGACGGTAGTCTCGGTTGGTGCAGATCGGCGCCATAAGCTGATTGGAAAAAGCATCTCGGAACAGGTCTCCGCAGATTGCGGAACCTCCCAGCCCGGAAAAAATAATTCCGGCGGTATCTTTATTACTTTTTAAAATTGGTTTTTCTTTCAACTGTCGGGTGGCAATAACCTGTTGCGGAAATTCGCGCAGGAATCTAAGCATGCCGGAATGGTCGAATTGTTTGACCGCTTTTTCCAGCATCCGATTATCGCGTAAATTACTTTTCGGAACAAAATCCGTTGTTAAAATAGTCATTCCTTTTTCCCTCGTTTCATTATTTCGGCATATTTATTTTTTAACAGGGTACTGATTTCCGAAGCGGAGTCCATACCCGCTACTTTTTGAGCGTATTCCGCAGCTTCAGTCAGAGTGATAAGCAGTGTCATCTGTTTTACTTCCGGGATGGCCAGGGGCGCCATAGAAAGTTCGTCAATGCCCATTCCAATAAGCAAAAAGGCCAGTACCGGGTTGGCTGCCATCTCTCCGCATAATCCTACCGGAATGCCTTTTTTGCGGCCGGCTTTAACCACTTCCGAAATGAGTTTTAAGATTGCCGGATGCGTGGGGTTATAAAGATAGGCGGTTCGGACGTTGGTCCGGTCAACCGCCAGCGAATACTGAATCAAATCGTTTGTGCCGATACTGAAAAAATCAACATATTGGGAAATAGCGCCGGCGGTAAGGGCTGCGGAAGGTACTTCAATCATGGCGCCAACCGGGATGGAAGGGATAAATTTCTTGTTTTCCTTTTTCAGTTCAGCCATCGCTTCTTCCATGATGGTGCGGGCGGTCTTTACCTCTTCGACATCGGAAATTAAAGGGTACATAATTCGCACCGGGCCGAAAGCGCTGGCTCGCAGAATGGCGCGGAGTTGTGCCTTGAAAATATCGGGTTGGGAGAGACAGAAACGAATTGCCCGCCAACCCAGAAAAGGGTTCAGTTCCTCCGGCATGTTTAGTGCGGAAGCAAATTTGTCTCCGCCCAGGTCCAGGGTCCGGATGGTAACAGGGCACGGCTTCACTTTTTCAACCACGTGGCGGTATACCCGGAACTGCTCCTCTTCCGAGGGCAGGTCTTCCCGGTTAAGGTAGAGGAATTCGGTGCGGAAGAGGCCGATTTCATCCGCGCCGTGCGCCAGAACGGAAGAGACCTCCACCGGCAGTTCTATGTTGGCGCCGATGATGACCCGGTGCTTGTCCCGGGTGCGGGCAATTACATCTTTCAGCGGTGAAAGGGCGCGGTGGCTCTTGCGCAGGTCTGTCCGCCGTTGCGTGTATTCCTTAAGGACAGATTCGTCCGGGTCCAGGATTACCACGCCCTGCTGGCCGTCCACGATGATCGTTTCTCCGGGTCGGGTAACTTCGGTTATTTCCTTCAGGCCGACGACCGCCGGAATTTCCAGTGACCGAGCCATAATGGCGGTGTGGGAAGTGGGTCCGCCGACATCGGTGGCGAAAGCAGATACCAGTTTTCGGTTAAGCGAAACGGTTTCAGAAGGGGTGAGGTTGTGCGCCACCAGAACCACCTTTTCTTTGAGGTCGGCGAAGTATCCCTTGATACCCAGCAGGTTACGCAACAGCCGTTTTCCAACGTCTTCCAAATCGTACCGTCTTTCATTCAGGTAGGCGTCATTTACTTTACCCAGGCGCTCTAGGTATTGGTGAATGACCATTTGTACTGACCAGGCCGCATTGGCTCCTTCTTTAATCTGGCGGACAATCTCTTTTTTTAATTCCCGGTCATGCAGTAGTAACAGGTGAACGTTGAAGATATCGGCTTCGATGGCGCTTGAATTCTGGGCAGTTTGCGCCCGGATTTTTTTAAGGTCTTCCTCGGTTTCCGCCAGGGCTTTTTCCAACCGTTTTATTTCGGAACCGGTTTCTTCCGGTGGAAGACGGTGGTCGGAAACATGCTGACGCAGTTTCGGAACCAGGTAAGCCGGCCCGATGGTAATTCCGGGGGAGACGCCAATTCCCTTCAACTTTTTCATGCCGCTCTTTCGTCCTCTTCCCTGATCGTTTCGTAAATCTTTTCCGCGGTTTTGCAGCTGCGCAGAGAATTTCGAAACACCTTGTCTTTCAGGAGGCGGGCGATCCGGGCCAGGACTTTAAGGTGCAGGCCGGTGGCGTCAATCGGCGCAATGACCATGAAAACGATGTTAACCGGGTCCCCGTCCAGGGCTTCAAAATCAACGCCTTTTTCGGAGATGCCGATCCCGAGCGCCAGATTCTTGACCTCCTCACTTTTGGCGTGGGGGACCGCGATATTCTGGCCGATGCCGGTGCTGCCTAATTTTTCCCGTTCCAAAAGTACCTCCACCGCCCGGGACGCGTTCTTTACCGAACCGGCTTTTACCAGTGTTTCAACCATCTCCTTGACCACGCTTTCCTTGTCGGTACTTCGTAGTGACGGAATAATCGCCTCCGGCACCAGGAATTCTGTAATCTTCATAACCCCCTCCTTTTTAAATCAATCTTTTTTTTGAAATATTTTTCCAGCTGTATTTTTAACCGCTGCTGGGCTTCGTCAATTGCCGCCTGGAATTCGGTTGCGCCTGCCCGGGCAAACAGTTCCTTGCCCTTCAGTCGGGTAAGCAGTTCGCAAACCTTCTGGTGTCTTTCTTCGGAAAAGATGGCCTCGATGTCAAATACCTCCTGGTTGTTGAAATGTTCCAACCGTTCCATTTTTCCCCGCAGGTAATCTTCAAGTATCGGAGAAAAGTCTGCATGGTTGCGCACGACAATTTTCAGATTCACTGTTTTCCTCCCTTGGTCGCCGTAACGTGGATGCCGTTGCGGCTAAGCCGAACGGTGTAAAGTATCCGTAGTATGAAGGTGACCCTGTTATTTATTGTGATAAAACAACTTCGCCCATAATTGTATCGGGAAAATAGAATTTTAAAATCCGGTCGTAGGTGTAACCCTGTTCCGCCATCTTTTTGGCGCCCCACTGCGAAAGCCCTACACCGTGGCCCCAGCCTTTGCCGGTAAAAAGAACCATTCCGTTTTCCATCCGCACATCGAAAGAGGTGCTGCGAAGCTGGTTG
Source organism: Candidatus Omnitrophota bacterium (assembly GCA_043826355.1). GTDB lineage: Bacteria > Ratteibacteria > UBA8468 > MWAK01 > MWAK01 > JAHJUB01. Next base: position 7,877 of record JBDRQI010000031.1, on the reverse strand, counting down.
TTGCCGAGAACTTCCCGCAGGGTTTTACGCTTCGGGTTGTCGGATTTACTGTTTATATCGATAAAATAGTCCTGGTTTGCCAACGACACCTTGAGTGTTTTTACCCGGTTACTTTCGTCGCGTTTTGCTACCTCCACGCTCTTTAAAGTTCCGGACAGGTTTTGGATATCACCTACTTCTTTCAGCGCCCGCAGGAATTCGGCGGGATTCAAAGCCAGCGTCCAGGAATTATAAGGTTCTTCCGTGCTGTAGGGGTCGTTCATCGCTTTCAGGTAAGGAAAATCATTGCCCCAGACCGAAGCGCTGCTTGCGGTGTAGCCGCCGGAACTGGCGTAGTAATAGACCTGGGCCAAATTTTTGTCGTAGGTTAAAACTTCGCCTCGGGTTTCCGAAACCGCCCTGGTAAAAAATTCGTTCTGCCGGAACCCGGCACGGTAAACCTGGTCACGGACTTCGCTGGTGAGGTGGTAGTAATTGTTAAAGTTAGCTATTACTTTATTAACGGCAAAAGTCCGGGCGCAGACCGCCATCGCCTTCAGTGCCTCCAGGGGCCAGTCGGAGGGTATTTCGCCGGCCAGGACACCGCAGACATATTTTTCCAGTTCTACCTGACTTATTACACCGTTCGGGAATCTTACCTTTACCAATATTCCTTGAGCCGACAGATGATTGGTGAAGGTAAGAACAGGCAGTAAAGCAAGGCTGCAAACAATAATCCGCTTAAGGAAGCAGCCCTTAATGTTTCTCTTCATAAAGAATCTTGCCGGAGGCGTTTTTTTCCACGAGTATTTTACCATCTTTGAGCAGATAACGTATAGTTTCACCGCGGAATTCATTCTCTCCCTGGTGTACTACCGGATTTCCGATAAGGGTCATTTCCTGGGTTGCGTATCGGTAAGTTGCCTGTTCGCTTTCCGCTGTAAATTCAATCTGTCCGCTCTTCTTGTCTTTCCGGGTGATGGTTACTCCGCCCTTGAGAACCATCGTTTGCAGTTGACCGCTCTTGGGGTCAAGAACTATCTCTGCGGTACCGGCGGTGCCGGTATTCACCAGGATAATCTTCCCTTCCGCCGTTTCCATTTGGGCGGCCGGTGCTTTAACGGTTGTATTTTTGTCCGGGGTGATAGTGGCCGCTTCTCCGGTTATAACCAATTTTAAGCCGGATTCAATCTTCTCGTAATTAAAACCGGTTATCTCCTCACCGCCAGGACCGGCCGGCTGTGAAACCGTTGACCGCCGCAAGGAAAGAAAGAGCAGATTAGCGGCCAGGGTTACGCTTGCCAAAGATGCGATGGTAACAATAAATTTCTTATTCATAATCATCTCAAGCTTCTCTCCTTGAAGGGGAGGTGGGATGGGGGGTCACCTGTCCCCGTATGTGCTTTTTCCGCCCAGGACTCCGTGGAGGTGAACCACGCCTACCGGTTTCTTATTTTCGTCAATTACAACCAGGAACATAATTTCGTATTTTTCCATTTCGCTGATAGCGGATGCAGTAAGACTTCCCGCCGGTATGGTCTTTGGGTTTTTGGTCATTAAGTCATCGACCCGGATGTTTTCAATGGATGGGTTTTTGAGCAAAAAACGCCGCAAATCACCGTCGGTTAACACACCATCCAGACAGCCGTTTGGGTCAACCACTATGACCATCCCCAGGTCTCCGGCGCTGATTACTTCAAGCGCCTGGTTCAAGAGGGCGCCTTTTTGTACCGTCGGCATCTCTTTTTCGGAGCGCATTACTTCGTCCACTCTTAGTTTCAGGCGCCGGCCCAACTCTCCGCCCGGGTGAAAAAAAGCATAGTCTTTTTTCTGGAACCCTTTTTGTTCCAGGACCGAAAGAGCCAGGGCGTCGCCTAATACCAGGAGTGCGGCGGCGCTGGAGGTGGGGATTAGACCAAAAGAGTCCGCCTCGTTTTCCACTTTTAACTGCAGAACTATTTCCGCGGCCGCCGCCGTCGGCGACTGTTGGTTTCCGGTGATGACAATTAATTTGGCGCCGATCTGTTTGATGGCGGGTAGTATCCTTAATACTTCTTCCGTTTTGCCGCTGTTGGAAATTGCCAGGACGATATCTTCCCGGTCAATCATTCCCAGGTCGCCGTGAACCGCTTCCGCCGGATGGAGAAAAAAGGAGGGGGTTCCGGTGCTGCTCAAAGTGGCTGCAATCTTGCGGCCGATAATCCCGCTTTTGCCCATCCCGGTGATTACTACCCGGCCCCGGCAGGCGGCTATCTTTTCAACCGCTTCCTTAAACTTTTTATCCAGGGCCAGCCCGGTGGCTTCAATGGCGGAAATTTCCGACTTAAATATTTCCCCGGCGCGTTTCAGGATATCCATAAGAATTTTAGTATAGAGCATACGGTATACAGCATACGGGGAACCGCAATGTTTTTTTGTTCTTATATCTTCCCTTTGGCTACTCGTCTACTGTATGCTGTCTACTTTTTTTTATCAACACATCTATCTCTTTCGCCTGCTCCAGTAATGGAAACAAGTTGTCCAGTCCGACCATGTTTGGCCCGTCGGAAAGCGCTTCCTCCGGTTTCGGGTGTACTTCCAGAAAAATTCCGGCGCATCCGGCAGCCAGAGCGCTGCGTATCAGCAGGGGTACGAATTCCCGGCGGCCGCCGCTCACTTCTCCCAGCGCCGGTTGTTGTATGGAATGCGTAGCATCAAAGATTACCGGCGCGAAGGCGGACATGACCTGAAAACCACAGAAATCAACCACCAGGTTGTGGTAACCGAAAAAAGTGCCTCTTTCGGTCAATAAAACGCGGGAATTACCGGTGCTCTTTATCTTGTCAACAAAACGGACGGTGTCTTCCGGAGCCACAAATTGCCCTTTCTTGATGTTTACTGCCCGATTGGTGCATCCGGCGGCAAGGAGCAGGTCGGTCTGCCGGCAGAGAAAGGCCGGAACCTGAATTACATCCAGCACCTCGGCCGCCGGTTTCGCTTCCGAGGGTTGGTGGATATCCGAAAGAACCGGCAGCCCTGTTTTCTCTTTTACCCGGGCCAGAATATTTAAGCCCTCTGTCAGGCCGGGGCCCCGAAAAGAATGTACGGAAGTTCGGTTAGCCTTGTCATAAGAAGCCTTGAAGACCAGAGGAATGGATAGGCGGTCACAGATTTTTTTTAATCTTTCGGCGATAGCCAGAGTTATTTTTTCGTTTTCAATTACACAGGGTCCGGCGATGAGGCAGAAAGGATTTTTTTCACCAATCCGTATTTTATTTATTTCTACAACCATAATATTTCAGTAGACAGCATGCAGGGAACCGCAAGTGATTTTTTAAATCGTTTTTATCTTTTTCCTTTATACGCGTCTACTGTATGCTGTCTACCGTTCTTTTCAACCCGGCGGCCAGGTAAATCTTCGTCCGGCTAAAAGATGGTAATGTAAGTGAAAGACCGATTGTCCGGCTTCTTCTCCGCAGTTGGTTACAATCCGGTAACCACTGTTTTTCCCCGCCAGTTTTTCCGCAATTTCAGATATTGCCAGTTGAAGGCTTCCCAAAAGAGCGTTGTCTTTTTTCTTGGCGCCGGATAAAGAATCAATATGTTTTTTCGGTATGATGATGACGTGGATCGGCGCCTGGGGATTAATATCCTTAAACGCGAGCAGTTCTTTATTTTCAAAAACCTTTTGGGATGGAATCTCCCCCCTGACGATGCGGCAGAAAAGACAGTTTTTTGTCAACCCCTTATTCATATTGAACGGTTTACTTCCTCCAGTTGAAAAGTAGCGATAGTGTCACCGGGTTGAATCTCTTTTGCTCCTCCCAGCGAGATGCCGCATTCATAACCGGCCAGGACCTCGCGCACATTTTCCTTAAAGCGGCGTAAGGAAATAATGCTGCTTTCCAGGATTAAATTTTCGCCCCGGTACAGGCGGGATTTGTTTCCCCGGGTAATTTTTCCTTCGGCAACGCTGCAGCCCGCTACAATCTGTCCGTTGGAAAGGTTGAAAACCTCTTTCACCAGCGCTTTTCCTAAAATCGTTTCCCTGATTTCCGGAGTGAGCATTCCTGATAACGCCTTAAGCATGTCATCCAGGAGATTGTAAATGACCTTATAAAATCTGACCTGAACTTTTTCGTGGTGGGCTGCCACCTTCGCGTCCGGTTCAATTCCAACGTTGAAACCCAGGACAATGCCGGCGGAGGCCTTGGCCAGGAGAATGTCCGATTCTAAAATCGGACCCACTCCAAAATGAATAATTTTTATCTTTACTTCCGTGCCGGCCATTTTTTCCAGGCTTTCAATTATGGCTTCAACGGAACCGGATACATCCGCTTTTAAAATGACGTTCAGTTCTTTGACGGTTGATTCCTGCAGACGCTGGTAAAATTCCTCCAGCGTAATCTGGGAAGCCGGCGCTGTTAAAGCTTGGATTTCACTATTTTTTGATAGTTCCCGGGCTTCTTTTTCGGAAGAAACGACCTGGAACTTGGCGCCAACCGAAGGCAGTCTCACGGCCCCTACCACCCGGGCGGCCAAGCCCGGCGTAACTTCAGAGATGGCTTTTCCCTGGTCGTTGAAGATGGCCCTTACTTTTCCGTCCGTATTGCCCGCCCAGAATGCCTGGCGGACTTTCAGGATGCCGTTTAAAATAATGAGCGTAGTATTTGGACCGGTACCGCGTTCCATTTTTGTTTCAATTATCACTCCTTCGGCCGGTACGCTATAATCGGCTTTTAATTCAAGTATCTCTGACTGCAAAATAATCGCTTCCAGAAGTTTGTCGATTCCGATTCCTTTGAGTGCAGCCGTTTCTACAAAAAGAGTTTGACCGCCCAGGTCCTCAGACAGGAGTTCGTGCTGGGCGAGTTGAGCTTTTACGCGGTGGACGTTTTCGCTGCCTTTGTCAATTTTGCTCAGGGCCACAATAATCGGTACCTGGGCCGCCCGGCAGTGGTCGATCGCTTCAATTGTTTGAGGCATCGGTCCTTCATTAACGGCGACTACCAGGATAACAATGTCGGTAACCTGGGCACCCCGCGCCCGCATCGCCGTAAACGCCTCGTGACCTGGTGTATCCAGGAAGGTAATTTTTTTACCGTTAATTTCAATGGTATAAGCGCCGATGTGCTGGGTAATCTGACCGTGTTCCCCGGCGGCGATGTTGCTTTTTCGAATGGCGTCAAGGAGCGAGGTTTTGCCGTGGTCAACGTGACCCATCAACGTGACAATCGGGGGCCGGGGCCGGATATTTTTTTTCATCGAGTATTTTCAGGTGTTATGTTATAGGTTTATCTTATAATAAAATCGCCTGTTTGCCTGGGATAATTTTATTACGAGACAGACCCCTATGGGACAAAGGTAAGGCGTGCGCTTTCAATCAGTTCTTTGGCTTTATCGGGGTCAATGCCTTCAACCTGGGCCAGGTCTTCCGCCCGGGCGGAAGCGATGTCGTTTAACGAAACGAATCCGGCCTCCTTTAACTTTTTGGCCAGACTTTCGTCCACGCCCGGCAGCGTAGCAGATGCCGGCAGCTCTTCAGATTTTAATTCACTTTCACTCTTGATGTCAACTGTAATTCCGGACATCCGGGAAGCCAGTTTGACGTTAATGCCTTTTTTGCCGATGGCGATAGCCAGTTGGTCGTCAGCCACAATCACCCGGCTTGACCTTCGCTCCGGGAAGACTTCAACTTTCAAAACTTTTGCCGGAGACAGGGTGGCGGCAATCATTTCCGCCGGGTCTTCCCGCCAGCGGATAACGTCGACCCGTTCCCCGTCCACCTCTTTCATGATGGCCCGGATTCTGGTGCCGCGAATACCGATGCAGGTTCCCACCGGATCGATCCGGCTGTCATTGGAACTGACTGCCACTTTGGTGGCTTCACCGGCCACCCGGGCAATCTTTTTTATTTCCACCAGTCCATCCCTGATTTCCGGAATTTCCTGGGTGAATAATTCTGCGATCAGAGAGGGGTGTAAAGAAGAAAGGATAATTTTTAAACCCTGGGATTCTCTGGCAACTTCTATAATTACGCCTTTTACGGCGGCTCCCTGCCGACGGTGTCGTTCAGCCCGGGTTAATTCCGAAGCGGGAAATAAACCCTCAATCCGACCCAGATTAACAATCAGGCTGCCTTTTTCGTAATGGTCGACCAGGCCGGAAACAATCGTGCCTTCTTTGCTCTTATACTCTTCAAATAATTGGGTTTTTTCCGCCTCGCGGATTTTCTGCATAATCATCTGCCGGGCGCTGGCGGCGGCAATCCTGCCTGAAGGGAGCGCCGGCGCCGGAATCCGGTTACCGGCTGCGTCTACGATGTATACCTCGGTGGTTTGAGGGTCAATGTGGAGTTCAGTCCCCGTTTCCATCTTCATCTTTTTCCGGTAAACGGATAGAAGACCGCCCTCAATCGCCGCCAGAACCGTTTGTCGGTCCAGACCGCGTTCGCGTTCCAGGTATTCCAGGATGGCGGTTAATTCTTTATCCAGCTGCATATCGTTTCTGTCTCCTTGTTCTTTCGATATTATTAACCGGTTTTTTCTTTTCTAAAAAAACCTTTTAATACTTTACATATTTGTTATTATAACACACTGCTGTCCGGTTGTTTATAAACCAAAACGGTGAAAACCTATGTCCTGCAATGGATTGAATGCCATTGAATTCGTAAACGACTTGAATTCGCCTGTAGAATATAGCCACTCTATACCAACCAAAGGAGCGGCTAATGTATACGGGACGAATTGTCTTTGCGCAACTGATGGATCTGTTGCCACTGCACGAGTTTCACAAGTGCGTGGAGCGGTATCATGGCAATTACAAAGTAAGGGATTTCTCATGTTTAGATCAGTTCCTGTGCATGGCTTTTGCCCAACTGACGTATCGAGACAGTCTCCGGGATATAGAATCTTGCCTTCGGTCGATGAAATCCCGGCTGTATCATATGGGTATTCGGGGCAGAATCTCCCGCAGCACACTTGCGGATGCCAACGAAGCCAGGGATTGGCGTATCTACGCCGATTTTGCTCAGGTGTTGATTGGAATAGCCCGGCCGCTCTATCTCAACGACGATTTCGGGGTGCAACTGAAAGAAACGGTCTATGCTTTCGATTCCACTACCATAGACCTGTGTCTGGAACTCTTCCCTTGGGCGAGGTTCCGAAAAGCCAAGGGGGCTATCAAACTTCACACGCTTTTGAATCTGCGCGGCAACATCCCGGAGTTCATCCACATCACCGAAGGCAGGATACACGATGTCAATATCCTGGACCTGCTCCTGATAGAAGCGGGCTCCTTTTACGTGATGGATCGGGGATATCTGGATTTCGAGCGGCTCTACGCCATTCATCAATCCTCCGCTTTCTTTATAACCAAAGCCAAACGCAATCTTGCGGCCCGAAGAAGATACTCCCGGCCGGTGGACAAGTCCACCGGATTGCGGTCAGACCAAACCGTCTTCCTTACCGGCATCAATACTTCCAAGGATTATCCGGAACCACTGCGTCGTATTTCCTATTACGACGCCGATACCAAGAAACATCTTGTTTTTCTAACCAACAACTTTGTCTTGCCGGCACTTACCATCGCTCAATTATACAAAGCCCGTTGGCAAATAGAACTTTTCTTCAAGTGGATAAAGCAACACCTGCGAATCAAGGCTTTTTTCGGCACGTCCGAAAACGCCGTAAAAACCCAGGTCTGGATTGCCGTATCCGTCTATGTCCTGGTGGCAATCTTAAAGAAACGACTTGCGAACGACCGGAGTCTCTACACAATTCTACAGATTTTAAGCCTCAGTCAATTCGAGAAAGAACCGCTCCAGTACTTGCTTTCGCAACAAGATTCCCAAATATCTGTAAACACTGATACTTCGAATCAATTGCTATTATTCGATCCATAACCGGACAGCAGTGATT
>JBDRQI010000030.1:0-108101 GCA_043826355.1 Candidatus Omnitrophota bacterium | reverse complement strand
TGGAAAGACAGAGCGTGATGGCGCTGGTGAGAGTAGTCTTGCCGTGGTCAACGTGACCGATGGTACCGACGTTTACGTGGGGCTTTCCGCCGCGTTCAAACTTTTCCTTGGCCATAAATTACCTCCGATTGCACAAAAAATTAATCCTTGGTTTTTTCAATCGGTGCTGGTTCATAATGGCTGGGCTCCATAACGTAACTTGCCCGGCCCTGGGTAACAGAACGCAAAGTCGTAGTATATCCAAAAAGATGCGACAGGGGCGCCATACCACGAACAAACTTCATTTTGTGACGGTCACGAATCTCCTCGATCCGTCCCTTGCGGCTGGTTATATCACCGAGAACGCCGCCCAAAAACTCCTCCGGCGTGGTCACTTCCAGTTTCATAATCGGTTCCAGCACAACCGGCGCGGCTTTGCGGACCGCCTCCTTGAAAGCCATACCAGCGGCAATATTAAAAGCAATTTCCGAAGAATCGACCGGGTGATAAGAACCGTCAAAAAAAGTTATTTTAAGGTCAATCACCGGAAAGCCCTGCACGACCCCGGTCTCGGCTGCCTCCCGCACACCTTTCTCCACCGCCGGGAAATATTCCTTCGGAACATCCTGGCCCTTAATTTTTTCCTCAAAAATCACACCGCTTCCCCGGGGCAACGGCTCCACCCGCAGTTCAACGTGGCCGTATTGACCCCGGCCACCGGTCTGGCGGACAAACTTCCCTTCCGCCTCGGCGGACCTGGTGATTGTTTCCCGGAAGGCGACCTGGGGCTGGCTCGCTTTTGCCTCCACCTTGAACTCGCGCACCATCCGGTCCTGAATAATTTCCAGATGGAGTTCACCCATCCCGGAAATTATCGTTTCGCTTGTCTCCGGGTCTACGCGAACCCGGAAAGTAGGATCCTCCTCGGAAAGTTTGGAAAGCGCTACCCCCATCTTCTCGGAATCGGCCCTGGTTCTGGGCTCAATCGCCACCGAAACAACCGGCTCCGGGATATTCATCCGCTCCAAGACTATCGGGTGTTTTTCCGCACAAAGCGTATCGCCGTTTTTCGTACCCTTCAAACCGACTACGGCCACAATCTCCCCGGCTTCCGCAAACTTAAGGTCTTCACTGCGGTTAGCGTGCATTCGTAGAATACGGTTAATCCGTTCCCGAAGCGAACGATTGGTGTTATATACGGTTGACCCGGATTTCATTGTCCCGGAATAAATTCGCATATAAGTAAGTCGGCCAACATAAGGGTCGGTGGCAATTTTGAAGGCCAGCGCGGAAAAATGTTCTTTAGGTGAAGAAACTCGCGTAATCTCTTTATCGTTATCAGGATTATATCCTTCAATCGGCGGAAGATCCAGCGGTGAAGGCAAATAATTGCAGATGGCATCCATCAGTAACTGTATACCCTTGTTGCGGAAGGAAGAACCGCACAGGACCGGCAGAATCCGGCCCGTCAGTGTTTCCCGGCGCAAAGCCTTAATGATTAAGGTTTTGGAAAGTTTTTTTTCTTCCAGATAAAGGGACATCACTTCTTCGTCATACTCGGCCAGCCGTTCCAGAAGCGTCTTGCGGCATTCTTCGGCGGCCGGAAGGAAAGAGTCCGGAATTGGTCCCCGAATAACGTTCTGCCCCTCTTCATCCCCGTAAGTAAACGCTTCCATCCGGATCAGGTCGATGATGCCGGAAAAAGTATCTGCCTGGCCGAGCGGCAGTTGAATCGGATATGGGTCGGAACCAAGCCGGTCCCGCATCATCCTGACTGCCTCAAAAAAGTCGGCACCGACCCGGTCCATTTTGTTAACGTAGGCAATGCGCGGGACTTCGTAACGGTTCGCCTGGTGCCAGACCGTTTCCGACTGCGGCTCCACGCCGCCGACCGCGCAGAAGATACCCACCGCACCGTCCAGCACCCTTAAGGACCGCTCCACCTCCATCGTAAAATCAACGTGTCCGGGCGTATCAATCAAACTAATCTCGTAACCGCGCCACTTAAAAGTGGTGGCCGCAGAGGTAATGGTTATTCCCCGCTCCCGTTCCTGCTCCATCCAGTCCATCGCGGTTGTACCTTCATCAACCCCGCCGATGCGGTACAGTTTGCCGCTATGATAAAGCATCCGTTCGGTCGTCGTCGTTTTACCCGCATCAATATGAGCGATGATTCCGACATTACGGAGGCGAGAAAGTTGCAGATGCTCTTCTCCGCCGATTCTGGCTCCCGTTGTTTTATCTGCTAATTTATCCATTACCATAATTGAAAATTATAACTTATTATTGGGATTTGGGTCAAATTCCTAGCCCCGGATAACCTTAAGCAGTGCGGGTATAATTTCGTAAAGATCGCCTACCAAACCGTAGTTGGCAGACCTGAAGATGGGAGCGGCTGCATCCTTGTTAATCGCCACAATCACGTCTGAGGTGCCCATTCCGGCCAGATGTTGAATCGCGCCTGAGATTCCGCAGGAGATGTAAAGTTTCGGTTTCACCGTTTTTCCGGTCTGACCCACCTGGTGAGCGTAGGAAATCCAGCCGGCGTCAACCGCAGCCCGGCTGGAACCGACCACGCCGCCCAAGGCATCGGCCAGTTCCCTAATCAACGCGAATCCCTCCGGTTTACCCAGCCCCCGGCCGCCGGAAACAATGATATCCGCATCGGTTAAATCTATCTCCTCGGTACCGGGAATCATTTCCAGCAGGTTGAGACGGTTGTTCGGCTTTATCTCCGAAAGGGAAATTTCTATTATCCGGTTTTTGTCAACGGCTGATGTTACCGGCGCTTCATCAAAGGTGCGCGGCCGCACCGTCGACATCTGGGGCCGGTGTTTCTCGCAAAGAATGGTTGCCATCAGGTTTCCGCCGAAAGTGGGCCGGGTCTGTCTTAAAAGCCTGGTCTCCGGATCAATCTCCAGGCCGGTACAATCGGCGGTCAGGCCGGTTCGCAGACGGGCCGCAGTCCGGGGAATAAAAGAACGGCCAATATAGGTGGCTCCCGCCAGAAGTATGGCGGGTTTGTAACGCTTAACCAGGTGCGCCAGGATATCGGTAAAAATATCATCCTGAAAATGGAGGAGGGAATCATTGAGGACCGCGTAAACATTATCGGCGCCCCGGCGCAAAAGTTCCTCGGTATTGCCGCCCGGCGGGCCGATATAGACCGCGCACAATTTCTGGCCTAAACCCGAAACCAGTTTCCTTCCTTCAGACAAAAGTTCAAAAGAGACGTGTGCCAGTTTGCCGGCGCGCTGTTCCGCAAAAACCCACAAATCCTGATATGCAGAAAGTTCCTTAACGCCTTCCGCCGGCGCATCCCTTTCCACGACGATCGCTTCAGACGGACACTCTTCCACGCAGGCGCCGCAGTAATTGCAGAGGTCAAGGTCAACTATCGCTACCCCGTTCTCCACCTTAATGGCGTTGAACGGACAGGCCTTAACGCAGAGACTGCAGCCGGTACATTCTACGGTATCTACTGTAATTTTCATAAAACGTTTTGTTTTTTTAATTCTTGATAGAGTTTTTGCGCAATTTCGGTTGGTTCGCCTTCAATCACCATCCCTTTTTTATGCACTTCCGGCGTCCACACCTTAACTACCCAGGTGGGCGATCCGGAAGAGCCGAAGCGCAGGTCTTCACCTTCCAAATCACTTTTATTTAAAACGACAATTTCCGCCTTCTTCGCTTTCAATATGCCTTTCAATGAAGGCATTCTGGGTTCGGCAATCTCCTTAACCACAGTCATAACCGCCGGAATCGGGCCCTCAATCTCCTCATAATGGTCCTCCATCATCCGTCGCACTTTCAGACGGGAATTGACGATCTCCTTGATTTCGCTGACGCAGGAAAAAAAAGGCCAGCCCAGATTTTCCGAGAGTTCCGGACCAACCTGACCGGTAGAACCATCCATCGCCTCCCGTCCGCAGATAACGATATCCACCGGCATCAATTTCCGGACCAGGCAGGATAGCGTATAAGATGTCGCCAGCGTGTCGCTGCCGGCAAATCCCCGGTCGCTCAAAAGAAAAGCCTGGTCAAATCCCAGGCTTAGCGCCTCACGCAAGGCATTTTCCGCTTGAGGCGGACCCATCGAACAGACAATGGCGGTGCCGCCGTATTTTTCTTTCAGGCGCAGGCCGGACTCCATGGCATAAAAATCGTAAGGATTTACGATGCTGGGTACGCCTTCCCGGATAATGCGGTTGGTCTCCGGGTCAATACGCACCTCCATCGTATCCGGTACTTGTTTAATACAAACCAGGATTTTTTCCATAAATACTATCCGTGTCATCCTGAGCAGTATTTGCGAATGATCTCTCTTTAACGACGGGATTCTTCGGCTTCGCCTCAGAATGACATAATGGGCGAAAATTGGAAATTATATCATTTATCCTTTAACAACCGCAAACGGAACCATCCGGCTGACCCGTCGTGAAAGACCGCCGCCTTCAACAATTTTAACTACCTCGTCCACGTCTTTATACGCTTCGGGCATCTCCTCCGCCAGTCCGGAAAGACCGGGCGCCCGCGCCAGCACGCCAACCGCAGCCAATTCCTTTATGGCCGACCGGCCTTTCATCCGGCGCACCGCTTCGTGCCGGGAGAGGTTACGTCCGGCGCCGTGGCAGGTGGAACCCCAGGTTTCCGAAAGCGCTCTTTCGGTACCGATTAAAACGTAAGAAGCGGTTCCCATCGTGCCGGGCATCAAAACCGGCTGGCCCACTTTTTTATACATATCCGGTATACCCGGGCTATTTGCCGGAAAAGCGCGGGTGGCGCCCTTGCGATGGACCAGTACCTTTACCTTCTTTCCGTTAAATATGTGTTCCTCAATCTTGGCGATATTGTGAGCCACATCGTAAACCGTCGCCAAACCAATCTCGCTTTCGTTCTTACCCAATACTTTCTTCAGGGTTTCCGCGGTCCGGAAAGCGATAACCTGACGGTTCGCCCAGGCAAAATTGGCTGCCGCAGCCATTGCGCCCAGATAACTCCTGCCCTCTTCCGACTCAACCGGCGCATAAACCAACTGCTGGTCCGGAAGAAAAAAGCCGTATTTTCGGCTGGTCTTACCGAATAAAGCAAGATAATCCTCGGCCACCTGATAACCCAACCCCCGGCTGCCGGTATGAATCATAATCGTGACCTGACCGGTGAAGAGACGAAACACCCCCGCAACCTCGCGGTCAAATATCTCTTTAACCTCCTGAATCTCCAAAAAATGGTTGCCGCTGCCCAGGGTTCCCAGTTGGTTGCTTCCGCGCTGACAGGCATGGTCACTAACCTTGTCCGGATTGGCTAATTCGTACCGGCCTGACTCTTCCAGCACCGCCAATGCCGCTTCGCTCCCATAACCGTTCTTCACCGCCCAGGCCGCGCCGTTCTTTAAAACATCTGCCAGTTTCGGCCGGGAAAGTTCCAGTTGTCCGGAGGCGCCGACCCCGCAGGGAATATTCCGGTACAACGCATCCACCAATTCTTTCAACTTTCCGGCAACCTCTTCTTTGTGCAGATTTGTCCGCAGAAGTCTGACTCCACAGTTAATATCGTACCCGACGATGCCGGGCGCAACCACGCCTTCTTTCAAGTCGAAAGCGGCCACTCCGCCAATCGGCGCGCCGTATCCCCAGTGAATATCCGGCATCGCCAAGGAATAACGCAGGATTCCCGGCAGTTGCGCCATATTCGCCACCTGCTCCGGAGAACGGTCCAGCCTGATTTTCGGTAGCGTCTTTTCCGAGGCGTAAATCATCCCCGGCACCCGCATCCCCGCTTCCTGCGGTATCAGCACCCGGTATTCATCAATCCGTTCTAATTTATAGTCCATGTATCATTCTCTAATAATCAAGATTCGTATTTCTTTAATCGTTCCAGCGATTTTTTAATAAATTTTCCGAATTTACGGTCTTTTCTTCTTTTTTCAAACTCCGTCATCTCATAGTATTCAGTTTCTTTTTTTAACTTAACATAATTAAAATACCGGTTTTCGTCCAACTTTTTGGTTTTAATAGCTTTTAAAACAGCACAGCCGGATTCGTGTATATGCGTGCAGTCAAGATATTTACATTTTCTTGCCAAAAAAGTTATTTCATCAAACGTATCCTCTATCCCGGCGCTTGCGCCCGCTATCCCAACTTCTCTCGTTCCCGGATTATCAATTACGATTCCGCCATTTCTCAAAAAATACATATCTCTTTCCGTGGTAGTGTGCTTGCCTTTGCCGGTAGATTCGCTTATCTCTCTTATTTTAGCAACATCTCTTCCCAGCAATTTGTTTATTAAGGATGATTTTCCTACCCCGGACGAACCAAGAAAGCAATAAGTTTTCCCCGTTACAATGTAACTCACCAATTCATTTAATCCCTTTTCGGTAATCGTACTGGTTGCAACAACATCAACATCATTAAATCTGTTTTTTATTTGACCTAATCTTAAGTTCAATTCCACTTCTGAAATCAAATCAATTTTATTTAATATGATTGCCGGCTTAATATTTCCTTCGCTTGCTAAAACAAAATATCTTTCAAAACGATTAAGATTATAATCCCTATCCGCTGATTCAATAATAAACGCAACATCAACATTTGCGGCAATAACCTGAATTTCTTGCTTGCCGCTATATTTTTTCCTAAGTATGGTCTTTCTCGGCAGAATTTTGTGAATGACCGCTTGTTCTTTGTCGAGTTCAGTTATAGATACCCAATCCCCCACCGCAGGATAGTCTTCTCTTTTTGTGGCGTTGAATATATGCTTGCCGGTTATTTTCGCCAGGTATTCGCCGTTTACCCCTTTTACGCTATACGCCTCTTTATGTTCGGCGACAATCCTTGCAACCGCATAATCTGTTAACCTCAGTGTTTTCCGGTTAGATTCAAAAAATGCGTTATAGCCCAAATCTTCAAGTTTTATTGTTTTGGTCCCATTATTCATTATTATGTTTTGGCATAAGGATTCCCGGCACCCGCATCCCCTCCTCCCTCCTGCGGAATCAGCACCCGGGACTCATCAATCCGCTCTAATCTGTAAACCATCAATCCCGTTTAACCCCTCCGTAAACCGCGCCGTTATAAAATTTGCAGATAACGTCAACATCCTTAAAACCGGCTTCTTCCAGCCACCTGAGTTCATCCATGAGAGCAAACGGCCTGTCTTCTTCTCTATATTTATGCAACGTCTCTTCAACATCCGGAGGTGACAATTTTTCACTCATAGATCTCTTCCATTCCCTGAGATAAACATCCTGAAGAATATTACTGGAAGCCGTGATTACATCGTAAATATAAAATACCCCTCCAAGTAAAAGACCCTCGCGCACTTTTCTGAAAAAATTTCTTTTCTCTTTTTTGGAACCGATATGATGAAGGCAAAGAGATGATAAAACCGCATGGTAATCTTTGAATTCAAATTCGCGCACATCTCCCGCGTGATACAGAATCTTCGTGTATCCGATCAATTCCTTCCTGGCCGATGAAAGCATTTCCGGAGAAAAATCCACGCAAGTAATCTCGGCTTCGGGAAAACGTTCTTTTACCCTGCGCGCCACAGCCCCGGTACCACATCCGAGGTCGGCCACCCTGATGGCTTCATCCTTCCGAAACGGTAAGACATTAACCAGCGCTCCGATGAACAAACCGTAAAACGGAACTCTGTCGGTAATGATTGAATCAAACTCCCCGGCTTCCGAATTAAAGTGTTCCTTAACCGCCGCGAACCGTTCGCAATCTCTCTTCATTTCAGTCCTTTGCCTTAAAATCTTTGTCCGGCGGGATTCGGTCAAAGCCATCTTCCTTCAATTGGCCGAGGGTGGGGGGTTTGGGTTCCGCCAAACTTTCTACTGCGCCGGCGGTCGACCGCCAACCGGTTGACTATTTAATGATTTTAAGGATTGAATGGCTCACCTTCTGGCCGACCCTACCGGACGATGCCCCTTACCCGCAGCATCGGCAGCGCCCCTTTCGAATCCCGGTAAAAACGGGGTAGCGGAGGGTGAGGGACTCGGCTGTCTCACTTCAACACGTTCGACTAGGCCACCCGCTGGCAACGCTCCTTAATCAGTCGCCTTGCCTGACTTCGCTCCCATCGAGTCCCCTTGTCAGGAAGCGGAGGGTGAGGGACTCGAACCCCCATGGGCTTTAAGGCCCGGCGGATTTCAAATCCGCTGACTTACCGTTAGCCTAACCCTCCGTAACTTTCGAAAACCGTTGTCAGTCAATCGTCTACGCAACTAAAACAGGAACTGCAACATCCTTTTTTTCCCCAAGGTATGACAGGGGTATGACGGAATTTTCCTTCTTTTTTACCTCCACCCGCTTCAATTCTTGGTATAAACTCTCCAAATTGTTTACCAAGTAACGAGACTCGATTCCCTTAACGGAGCCGGAGTTTCTTTTTGCGGCCAATCCCCGTTATCTTACTTCCGGAGAGAGCGCTTCCGAAATTACGGCGTATCCTTCGGGGGTAAGCCGGTAACTATTATACTCAAACGCGCCCGGGCGGCGGCCGTCTTCCGTCCCTTCCAATCTTTCGGCGATATCAATGAAAATTACCGTTTTGCCATCTGCAATTTTAGCCATGCCGGCATTTGTTTTTTGAATCCTGTTCCAGAGAAAATCGCTCTTTGTTCCTCTTGGGGTAATGGGAAGTATGATAATTCTGGCATTCGGAATTTTTGCCTGTATCTGCGCCGTTATCAGTTTTATCGCGGTTGTAATTTCATCCGGCTCATTGATGTTATTGTCTCCGACAGACAAAATGACAACCGATGGAGCGAGCCCGTCAAGACCTTTGCCTTCGGTTATCTTCTAAAGCAGTGACTGAGTCAATTCCCCTATTTCCGCGAAATTGACCACCTCCTTCCCTTTAAAGGTTCTGTTCCATGATTCAACAGCCTTTCTTTCCCAATCAATGAACGGACCGGCGCCCAGAATGAGCGCATCTATTTTCGGTATTGCCCTGGCTCGCTCAACCTGCCGGGCGAAACGTTCTTTCCACCTGGCACCTCCGCTTTTAGGTTCTGTTGCCGAAGACTGGCCGAATACCGTTGTGGAAAAAGAGAGGATAAAAAAAGAGATCAGCAAACCTTCCGTTATCCTTTTCATTTTCGTTCTCCAAATTTTCCGGGGACACTAATATCAGCTGACGGACATTTACCCGTCAAAAAGAAATATTTTAGCCTGGTATTTTGCCTTACGCATCAAATTTTACGCCGGACTTATCTGCCTGTCAAGGTATTAATGTAAAGCTCGGCCTTCATTTGAACCGCTTGCGTTTCAATAATTTTTTCTGAAGACATACAGTGACAAGAAACTAATTGCGACGAGACGGTGGGGTATTGCCAAATTCTGTTTTGTGCTGGCAGAGGAGACTGGATATATTAACCGAAGGGGTAGGTGGGGCTGGGTACCCCCCGGGCTAAAGTGTGACAGGTGTGTGACAGAAAGGGCTGGGATTAGGTAAAAGGCGAGATTCTTCGGCTAACGCCTCAGAATGACAAGACCGTTGCTACGTAAGGAATTTTTGAGGTTTGGTTGGGGAGAGAGCCTCTGGTTAAATTTGAACCCGGCGGATTTCAAATTCGCTGACTTACCGTTGATTTAACCTTCGCCTTTTACCCGCGTTCCGTTTAGTTATTTTTTCTTTATACATCGATTTATCTGCCTGGGCAATCAGGTTATCCAAAGAATAGTGATGGGGTTGTTGCGGGTCGCAAAAAACAACACCCGTGCTCAGGGATAATTCATATTTCTGATTTTCTTGCGAATTGTAACCGTTCAAATTTTCCTGCAAACGCTTCAGCAGAATTTTTTTGCTTTCGGCAACCGTTTCTGTTGCCAAAATAACAAATTCATCTCCGCCGATTCGGGCAACGATGTCTGATTCGCGAAAGGTTGTTTTAATGATATCGGCAACATCGGCTAAAGCAAGGTCTCCTTCCTGATGTCCAAATGTATCATTAATCCATTTCAAGTTATCCACGTCGGCGTAAAGCAGAAACATTTCTCTCTTCGCCCGCCTGGCTATATATAATTGTTGTTCGGCCAAGGTAAAGAAACCCCGCCGATTATAAAGGTTTGTCAATTCGTCCGTAAGTGACAGGGTGCGTATTTCTTCCTCCATTTTCTTTCGCTCGGTAATATCGGTGGTAAAACCTATTATGCCGGCGATATTACCCTGTGCGTCACGGTAAGGAATTTTGTCGGTTTGGACCCAGAGAATCCCTCTCTTGGTCTCCATGGTTTCGATGATGCGCCTCTTCGGCTCACCGGATGCCATTACTTCTTTATCGTCTCTCCAGTAAGCTTCTGCTTGTTCTTTAGGGTAAAGGTCAAATACGGATTTACCTTCTAATTCTTCCTTTGGTTTTTCCATTATTTCAGCAAAAGCCCGGTTAACTCTTATAAATCTGTTTTCCTTATCCTTATAGAAAATCATCGCCGGTACGGAATCCATTATAATCTGTATCTCTTCCTGCTGTTTCCGCATCATATTCTCTGTTTTCTTGCGGTCGGTGATGTCGCGGATATTGCACTGGATTACTTTTTTACCGTTTACACGGTACGCATTGCTTACAAATTCCAAGTCGATACGTCTGCCGTCTTTTGTCAACAGGGGTAAATCTTTGTAACGGACATATCCTTTTGTCTGCAATTTCCGGAAAACAGACTTGGAAACAGCGATGTCTTTAAAAAAACCCAGGTCCCAAAGATGTTTTCCCAAGAATTCTCTGCGGGAATAACCTAAAATTTCCATCAAGAACGGGTTAACATCAAATATTCCCCCGGTTTTGGCATCAAGAAGTAATATCCCATCCCTTGCGGTTTCGAAAAGCCTCCGATAGCGGCTTTCAGAAACCTGCAGCGCTTTCTTCGTCTTTTGGCGGTTAGTGCCGGTTTGATGTAATTTCCCGGTTTTTTTAACCATAAGAATATGCTTCTGGGCAAAAAAACAGGCGAATTTTGCCACCCTGTCTCCAATGATTGCTAATGACGCAGACCAGACGATTCTCTCCCCTTGTTTAAGCTTACAATGTGGAAATAGGGGGATTCGTTTGAACCACCCGACCACTCCGCTCCCGGCGGATAGACCTTCGGCAGTCTTGCGCTGCCGGGTCTGACATCCGCCTACGCTCCGTTTTCGAGAGGGGTGTTTCCCCTCTCGAATGACTCACCCCCAAAACAACAGCGCGGGAAAATATCTTTTCCCGCACCCTTTGAGGTCGGGGGTTCGAATCCCCTTTGTGTAATCTTAAAATGTGGAGATAGGGGGATTCGAACCCCCGACCTCCTGCGTGCAAAGCAGGCGCTCTCCCAGTTGAGCTATATCCCCATTTTGCTTTAGATTTTACCAAATCCGGCTTTATTCGTCAAAAACATTGACGCCGTAATTGTTATAACGTAAAATAAAATGCTTTGACAGGTGAAACGCCTGTCCTACTCATATGGGTTCCCGCTTACTCGCCTGGGCGAAGCCTGGGCTCGTCTCGGTGAAGTCTGGCCAACCTGACCGGCTATCCGCGGGAATGACAGAATTTTGTGTTTTACGGGAATGATGAACTAAAAAAGGAAAAGATGAATAACTGGCGACTGATTGATACAAATGAGGGAACCGGGGAATACAACATGGAGTTCGACCTGAAACTTCTTGCCGCGGCCGAAAGAGGGGAAATCCCGCCCACTTTAAGGTTTTACCGCTGGAACCCGCCGGCGGTCTCTTTAGGTTCCGGCCAGAAGCCCGAAGAAGAAACAAACCTTGATTTTTGCCGGCAGAACAGAATTGAAGTCGTCCACCGGCCAAGCGGCGGCGGAGCAATACTCCACGAAGACGAAATCACCTATTCTTTCACCAGCCGGATTTCAGACCACCCGGCCTTCAAAGACCTTATGTCCTCCTATTACATCCTCGTTGAAGGATTGATGGAAGGCCTTAAAAAAATAGGCGTCAACGCGCAAGTCCGGGGCGGAAAGAGTTCCGGCCCGGAAAGGTACATACCCTGTTTTGCCCTCTCCAGCCGGCACGACCTGGTGACCAATGATAAAAAAATCATCGGCAGCGCCCAGCGACGTAAAAAAAACGCCTTTATGCAGCACGGTTCTATTCCCATCTCCTACAACCCGCAACTAATAGCCGGGGTCTTTCGAAATCCTCAGGATTTTTTTGATAAAGCAACTTCAATTTCGGAAATCCTGGGGCACCGGCCCGAAGACGCCGTAATAAAAAAGGCGCTGGTAAAGGGAATGGAGGAGGTATTTGGGGTAAAATTTCAAAAAAATATGTCATTCCCGCGTGTGCCCTCTCTGTCATCCCCGTGCGTAGTAAACGGGGATCCACACTTTAAAAAATTTAGATTTCCGACCTAAGCATTCGGGAATGATAAACGTTTTAGATTCCCGCCTGAAACATGCGGGAATGACATATTTTACATAAGGGAATATGGGTCCCCTATCCAATGCTCCGGATAGGACAAATGTTAAAGCAGGGGTTTTAAGTATTGGCCGGTATACGATTTCGGGTTCCGCGCCACTTCCTCCGGGGTCCCGGCGGCAACCACGTAACCGCCCCGGTCCCCGCCTTCCGGTCCTAAATCAATGATATAATCCGCGGTCTTAATCACGTCCAGGTTGTGCTCAATCACCACTACGGTGCTTTCCTTATCAACCAGTTTATTTAAAAGATTAAGCAGTTTCTGGATATCCGCAAAGTGCAGGCCGGTGGTCGGTTCGTCCAAAAGATAAAGCGTTCCCCGGCTCCCCTTGCGGCATAATTCCGCCGCTAATTTTATCCGCTGCGCTTCACCGCCGGAAAGGGTGGTAGCCGGCTGGCCAAGTTCCAGATAACCAAGACCCACTTCGTTCAGGATATCTATCTTGGCGCTGATGCCGGGAATCTTCCGGAAGAACTCCGCGGCCTCCTGAATCTGCATCTTTAAAACTTCCGCAATGCTCTTCCCTTTATAAAGTATTTCCAGAGTTTCCCGGTTATAACGGGTGCCGTGGCAGACCTCGCAAGGTACGAAAATATCCGGCAGGAAGTGCATCTCAATTTTGGTTATTCCCTCACCCTGGCATGCTTCACAACGGCCGCCTTTAACGTTGAAACTGAACCGGCCGGAGGAATAACCCCGCAAGCGCGATTCCGGCAGACGGCTGAAAAGGTCCCGGGTACCGGTAAAGAGACCGGTATAGGTTGCCGGATTACTTCGCGGGGTGCGGCCAATCGGCGATTGGTCAACTTCGATAACCTTGTTTATCAGGTTGGCATTAACGATATCCTTATGCTTTCCGGGCAGTTCCCGGGTTCCGTAAAGAATCCGGCGCAGGCCTTTATGAATAATTTCATCCACTAACGTACTTTTGCCGGAACCGGACACGCCGGTGATGCAAACAAAGAGACCCAGCGGAATTTTAACGTCAATTTTTTTTAAGTTAAATTCCGCGGCGCCCCTGACTTCAACGTAACGCTGCGCGTCAAACGGCCGGCGCTTCCGGGGAACCGGGATTTCCAATTCCCGCTTAAGATATTTGCCGGTAACGGAATCCGGCGCCGACAAAATTGCGGAAAACGGACCGGCGGCTACTACCTTTCCACCGTAAATTCCGGCGCCCGGACCGAGGTCAACCAGATAATCGGCGCTGCGAATCGTCTCTTCGTCATGTTCAACCACCATCACCGTATTTCCCAGATCGCGAAGTTCCCGAAGGGTTGTCAGGAGTTTGCGGTTATCACGCTGGTGCAGTCCAATGCTGGGCTCGTCCAGTATGTAAAGTACGCCGACCAGGCCGCTGCCCACCTGGGTTGCCAGCCGGATGCGCTCGCTCTCTCCGCCGGAAAGGGTGTGGCCCACCCGGTCCAGGGTCAGGTATTCCAGGCCGACGGAAACCAGGAACTGGAGCCGGCTGCGAATTTCCTTGGTAACCTGTTTGCTGATGATGGCGCGGCGCTGGTCAAGTTTCAAGCCGGAGAATAAATTCATGGCCGTCTCGACCGACATCCGGCAGAGATCCCAGATATTCCGCCCGGCAACGGTCACGGCCAGAGATTCCGGTTTCAGCCGCGCACCCTTGCATTCCGGACAGGGCAGTTGCCGCATGTAATGAGCCAAATCCTCCCGGCGGTATTCACTCTCCGTTTCCAGGTAACGCCGCTCCAGGTTAGGAATAACGCCTTCAAAATCATATTCTTCGCTTCCGTAGAGAAGCGCTCTTTTCTGTTCCTTGGTGAGGTCGCAGAACCGGTAGTCAAGGGTAAATCCGGCTGCCTTTGCCAGGTCCCGCAGGAGATAGCGGTAGTGAAAATAAAGGTTACGGCCGCCGGCACTGTGCCAGGATTTGATGGCGCCGTTTTTCAGGGTTTTCCGTTTTTCCGGCACAACCAGGTCCGGATCGAAAACAATCTTAGTTCCCAATCCTTTACAACCGGTACAGGCGCCGTAAGGGCTGTTAAAAGAGAACATCCGCGGGGTGAATTCTTCGAAACTGGCCCCGCATGTCGGGCAGGCGTAGCGTTCCGAAAAGAGGATGTCATTACCGGAGGCGCTCACCGTCAGGAGACTCTTGCCTAATTTCAAGCCGGTTTCCACCGATTCGGTGATACGTTTCTTTTCCGACCCGGAAACCGGGATAGTATCCACCAGGACGTCAATGTTGTGAACCTTGTAGCGGCTTAATTTAATCGGCTCGCTTACCTCGTGAAATTTTCCGTCAACCCGCACCCTTAGGAATCCGGCTTTGGCCGTCTGGTTAAAAAGTTCCTGGTACTCCCCTTTCCGTCCTCTGACCAGTGGAGATAGAATCTGCACCGGGGTACCTTTCGGCAGGCCTAAAATTTTGTCGGTGATCTCCTGGACGGTCTGACGCGTTATCTCCGTTTTACACTTAGGGCAATGCGGAATACCGGCCCGGCTGAAAAGCAGGCGCAGGTAATCGTATATTTCGGTGATGGTGGCGACCGTGGAACGGGGGTTGGCGCTGGAACGGCGCTGTTCAATCGCGATGGCCGGAGGCAGACCCCAGATATGCTCCACGTCCGGTTTCTGCAGTTGTTCCAGGAATTGGCGGGCGTAAGCGGAAAGACTTTCAATATAACGGCGCTGGCCTTCCGCGTAGAGGGTGTCAAACGCCAGGGACGATTTACCGCTTCCGGATACGCCGGTAACTACGATGAGTTTGTTTCGGGGAAGTTCTAAATCAATATCCTTGAGGTTGTGCTCCCGCGCACCCCGGATAATAATCTTCTCTTCCAAGGTTAGTTTACCGATTCGCCTTCATTCATATAGCGGCGTTAGCTTTGCCGCCTTGCCGAAGGTAAGCCTCCGGCTTGCTCTATTTCTGAATGCAAACCGGTATCAGTTGTCATCTTTGGGATTTTCGGAATTAAACGGTTGGCTGCCAATAACGTTGCCTGCCTGGTCCTTGGTTAGCACTTCCACCTTTTGCTGGGCTTCTGCCAGCCGCGCGTTGCAGAAACGGACCAGTTTTACGCCTTCTTCAAATAACTTAAGCGAATCATCCAGCGGAAGATTACCGGATTCCAGTTTGGCAACAATCTCCTCCAACCGCTTCAAACCGTCTTCGAATTTCAATTTCTTCTCTTTTCCCTTTTCTTTTTCTTTAGCAGCCATGATTTAGATATTTTAATCGTTCCAGCCCTAAACCGTCAATTCTTCTTTGACAGGGAAGGTATAAAAGGGATAAACTATTTGAAAACGAGATTCTTCGCTATCGCTCAGAATGACAAACCCATCTGTCATTCTGAGCCGCAGTTGCGAAGGATCTCTCTTTAGCAACGAGATTGCGTGTCCGCCTCTGGCGGACACGCAATGATTACGATTATGAAGATTGAGGTTTATGATACCACATTAAGGGACGGCAGCCAGGGAGAGCGGGTCTCCTTTTCCCTGGAGGATAAGTTCAAAATTGTCCATAAACTGGACGATTTCGGCTTTGACTATATCGAATGCGGCTGGCCGGGCAGCAACCCCAAAGACGAGGAGTTCTTTCAAAAATCCCGCAAGTTGAGTTTGAAAAAAGCGAAAATCACCGCTTTCGGCAGTACCTGCCGGGCTGGGGCGCCCGCGGCAAACGATAAAAACCTTCAGAAATTATTGGAGGCGGAGACCGAGGTAATTACCCTCTTCGGCAAATCCTGGGACTTGCACGTTAAAAAAGTCCTGCGGATATCTTCTTCCGAAAATCTGGACCTGATATCCAACTCCATTGAATACCTGCGCAAAAAGGGACGCCGCGTTTTTTTTGACGCGGAACATTTTTTTGATGGATACCGGGAAAATCCCGAATACGCTTTAAAATCCGTCCAGGCGGCCGAAGAAGCCGGCGCGGAAAGAATCGTCCTGTGCGACACCAACGGCGGCTTCCTTCCCGAACAGGTAGCAGCCGCTTTCGCGGCAGTTAAGAAAAGAATAAAAACACCGCTGGGAATTCATACCCATAACGACGGCGGATTGGCGGTTGCCAATACGCTGGCGGCAGTTACCGCGGGCGCCATCCAGGTTCAGGGCACCGTCAACGGTTTGGGCGAACGGTGCGGGAACGCCGACTTGCTGGTCATCATTCCCACCCTGCAGTTGAAGATGGGCCGCCGATGCCTGGAACCGGAACAACTGAAGCAGATCAGCGGCCTTTCCCGGTATGTCTATGAACTGGCCAACCTGGTGCCGGTCAACAACCAGCCGTTCGTCGGCATCTCCGCCTTTGCCCACAAGGGCGGCGTTCACGTGGATGCGGTAAGGAAAGAGACGAAAAGTTACGAACATATCGACCCGGCCCTGGTCGGCAACGAACGCCGCATTCTGGTTTCGGAGCTGTCCGGCAGCGCCACGATTCTCTTTAAAATTGCGCGTTTCGGCATAAAACAGAAGGGGCCGGAAACGAAAAAAATTCTGGAACGGTTGACCAAACTGGAGAAAGAGGGCTACCAATTTGAAGCGGCCGACGGTTCTTTCCAACTCCTGGTAGCGGAAGGACTGGGGAAACGGCCGAAGTTCTTTCACCTCAAAGAATTCCGGGTCATCGTGGAGCGGAAAACCGGGCTGATGGTTTCGGAAGCAGCCGTCAAGGTTAAGGTGGGAGATAAAACGGAACACACGATCGCCGAAGGCGACGGACCGGTCAACGCCCTGGACGCCGCTTTACGGAAGGCGCTGATTAAATTCTATCCGGCGCTGGCTGAAATGCGGTTGACCGACTACAAGGTGCGGGTGCTCAACCCGGAAGCAGCCACCGCGGCCAAGGTGCGGGTTTTAATTGAGTCCTCCGACCAGAACGAAAGCTGGGGGACGGTAGGCCTGTCCGAAAATATCATTGAGGCAAGCCTCCAGGCGTTAACAGACAGTATTGATTATAAGTTGATGAAAGGGTAACGTTGTCATTCTGAGCGGTAGCGAAGAATCCCGTCGTTAAAGAGAGATCCTTCGCAATCACGGCTCAGGATGACAAACCCGGGGACAGGCTGCCGGGAATGACAGTTATGTTTTTCTTTGTTGAAGGGCGTACAGATAGTGGTAACGTCCCTGTTTTTCCAGAAGTTCCCGGTGCGTGCCTTCCTCCAAAATCTTCCCTTTCTCCAAAACAATAATCCAATCGCAGTTTCGCAGGGTTGACAGCCGGTGGGCGATTATCAGACAGGTTCGGCCGGCAATTACCTTCTCCATCGCGTCCTGGACCAGGCGCTCGGATTCGGAATCAAGGTTGCTGGTCGCCTCGTCCAAAATCAAAATTTTCGGGTCGGCCAGAACCGCCCGGGCCAAAGCCAGCCGCTGCCTCTCTCCGCCGGAAAGAAGGGCTCCCCGTTCCCCAATCAAGGTATCATACTTTTCCGGCAGGGATTCAATCAGGGAATGGATATTGGCAACCCGGGCTGCTTCTACAACTTCCTCCGGCCTGGCGTCCGGCCTTCCGTAAATAATGTTGTTGGCAATCGTATCGTTGAAAAGAAGCGAGTCCTGGGTTACCAGCCCGAAGATTCGCCGGTAACTGTGGAGAGTAAAGCGGCAAACCGGAATATCGTCAATCGTAATCCGACCCCCGGTCGGCTGGTAAAACCGGAGCAAAAGATTGATGATGGTGGTTTTGCCGACTCCGCTCTCACCCACAATACCCAGCCGCTTGCCCCGGCCCAACCGGAATGAAAGTCCGTCCAGAACCAGTTTCTTGCCCCCGTAACGGAATGAGACCGAATCAAAAACTATCTCGGAAGCAAATCCGGAAACTATCTTCTCTCCGGTCTCTTTTTCGTCTTCTTCCTCCAACACGGAAAAGACCCGCGGAAAGACCGCGGCCGCTGTTTGGAGGCTGGCCAGGTTATTGATGATTGTCTTCAACGGCGAAAAAGCGGCGAAAAGACCGACGATAAAAACCATAAAATGGCCGATGGTTAAAACACTTCTGGCTACCAGCCGGGCGCCGAAATAGAGCAACAAAACAGCGGCAATTGCGGCCACCAGTTCCGTAATCTGGGCAAGGGTGGCATGGCGTTTGACGCTCTTCAAGGAAAGACGGAAAAAGTTTCTGATTTCCCGGTCAAAACGTTCCTTCTCACGGTTTTCCGCTACGTACGCCTTGACCACCGGCAGGTTTACCAGAACTTCCTGA
Organism: Candidatus Omnitrophota bacterium; assembly: GCA_043826355.1. GTDB lineage: Bacteria > Ratteibacteria > UBA8468 > MWAK01 > MWAK01 > JAHJUB01. Next base: position 89,511 of record JBDRQI010000030.1, on the reverse strand, counting down.
ATATAACTGTTTACCTTGCCGAAAGAGACCTGGCTCTTTTTGGTTAATTTCCGTATCTTACCGCCTATCTGCGCCAGCGGCAGGGCAAAAGCAGGCAGAATTAGAAGCGAAAGAAGGGTAAGCCGCCAGTTAATCAAGAGAATGATTGAAAAGTAAACAATTACCTGGAAGAAATTGAGTATCAGTTTGGAGAGGGTGCTGTTCAGGGTTGAATTAAGAATTCCGACATCGTAAGTAAAATGGGAAATCCGTTCGCCCACCTTCTTCTTCTGGCTTTCGGAAAGGGGCGCGCGGAGATATTTTTCAAAGATTCTCATCCGCAGCCGGTTAATAATAATCAGGGCAAATTTGTTATTGAAATATATCTGGAAAAAAGCAACAACCGCTTTTACGGCTATCACCGTAAAAACAATTGCCAGCATATTTCTTAAAAGGACGAGGGGCGGCAGGCGGTTGATTATTTCTAAGATGCCGGAAAGGGAATTATTTAAAAAATGAGGCAGGTCGGGCGGCAGAACGAATTCAACCTTGTTAAAAACCCGGTCAATAAGCGGAGCGACTGCAGATACAGAAATACCGCCTAACAGGGCGTCAATTGCCATCAGGAAGACAGAAGCGACCAGCAGGCCCCAGGAGATCTTAAAATATTTCTCCAGTTTACGGAGGTTCAACCACAAGTTATACATAAACATACGTCATTCTGAGCCGCAAGCGAAGAATCCCGTTGTTAAAGAGAGATCCTTCGCAACTGCGGCTCAGGATGACAGGTTATGTCGCGCCCAGGATGACATCATTAACATCTCAGGGTGACACGTTTCTTAGGATTTCGTGTGCGGCGCGGCCGGCTGCGCCGGGCTGTCCCAGCATATTTCTTATTTTCGTAAATTCTTCCTTCATTATATTCCGGCTCTGTTCATCCCGGAGCAATCCCCGGACAACCGGCAGGATGTGATCCGGCCGGCAATGCGCCTGGATAAATTCCGGCGCCACCTTCTTCCCGGCCAGCAGGTTGGCAATCCCGGCGTAAGGAACACGCACCATTGGCCGTAAAATGGAATAGGTCAGCGCCGAAAGACGGTAAAGCAGAGCGTAAGGCACGGAAAGCAGGGTGAGCTCCAGCGTTACGCTGCCGGAGGCGGCCAACGCCAGGGCGGCAATGGAAAAAAGGCTGTACTTATCGCCTCCGGTAATAATTTTTATCCCTTTTAAACCGGAAAATTCCCGGCTGATTTCAGGGCTGGCCGGATAGACCACCGCCTGAACCGGGCCATCCCGCGCCAGGCGCCGTGCCACCTCCGCCATTGCGGGAAAGATAGCCCTCACTTCGGAAAGACGGCTGCCCGGTAGAAGCAGGAGCACTGGTTTATCCGAAAAAAGACCGAAAAAGCGAAAAGAATCCAAAGGGTTAAGGAGCGGCTTTACCGTATCCAGAAACGGGTGACCGACAAAAGAGACCGGCACGCCGGCTTTCCGGTAAATATCTTCTTCAAACGGAAAGATAACCAGAACCCGTTCGCAAAAAGCCGCGATTTCTTTAACCCGGCCGCTGCCCCAGGCCCAGACCTGCGGGCTGATATAATAGATGAAACGCTGTTTTTTATTATCCTTAAGCCGACGCAACAAGCGGAGGTTAAAGCTGGGCGAGTCGATCAGGACGACCTTCTCCGGCTTCTCTTGAAGCACACCCTCAGTCGCCCGGTCTAGGAATTTCCGCCAGGTCGGAAGGGAGCGCATGATTTCAAAAAAACCCACCACGGCGTGGGAGACCGGGTTGAAGAGAAGACGCACGCCCTGACCGGCCATTAATCCGCCGCCTACGCCGCAAAGTTCAACCTGCGGGCTCTCCTTCTTCAGCGCCGCAGCAAGTAAAGCGCCGTGAAAATCTCCGGAGTGGTCTGTGGTGCAGATGAATATTCTTCTTCTTTTTGGCTGGTTCACAGTTTCCTGATGGTCAAAACGCGCAAACGGGCGGAAAGACTCATTTCGTCCTTGCTCTTTTCCAGAACGATCCGGTCCAGATAGAAACCCTCTTCCTTTTGCATGGATTCCGAAAAAATAATCATCTCTTTCAGGCCAATTTCTTCCAGGCGCAAGTCGTAACCCTCCAGTTGAAATGCGGTATTTAAATCGCGGACAACCGGCGTAACCGTTTTTAATTTTTCAGAAATTCCCATCTCCTGCGCCTTCTTCTGAACCGCCGAAAGAATTCCGGCGGAACCGTCCCGGCGCAAGGCCGCTTCCAGACTGCGGCGCGCTGAAAGATATTCAGCGTTCAGGGCGGCCAAAGAATTTAAAGATTTATTTAAATCGGCTGTCTCCTTTTTAAGTTTCCCGGCCGCCTGCCAATTTGGCATAATCGCCAGACGTATTGCCAAGAGACAAAGAACGACAACTGCCAGAATCATAAATTTACGGTCTATCTTCATTTTATTTTTGAACAATGGCAATCTTTGCGGTCAGGGGGAACTTTACGCTTCCGCCTTCAATCCTCAGTTCTCCCAACACAACCTCTTTAAACCAGCCGGATGCGGTCAGTTTATTCACCAGCATATCCACCTGGGCCGGAGCACCGAGCGTACCGTTTAAGATCAGTTTCTGGCGGTCCATCTGAAGATAGTCCAGCATCAGAGGAAGGTCATTCGGAAGCGCCTCGTTAAAACGGCTGAACGTTTCCAGGGGTGAAAGCTCATCCTGAAGAAGGAGGGTGACGTTCTTATCCGAAAGGATAGACGCCAGGGAAGCACCCCCTACCTGCGCCGCCTCTTTCTGCTGCGCCAGCTCACCGCTGACCTGCCGGTAAGAAAGAAATGCGGTGTTCTTTGCCCTCAAAGAAGCGAAAAAAAGAAGCCAGAGTATGACAAGCCCGCCAACCGTAAGATATGAAAGAGAAATATTCTTCGCTCGGGATATCTGGCCGCCCTTTTTCAACGCAAAATCCTGCGGCCGCAACGAAAGGCCAAAAACAAGCCTTTCGTCCGGGGTAACCGGTTCCGGCTCCATCTCCGGAAAACGGCTGGAATGAAGCAGAAACCCCTTCTCTTCCGCAAGGCGTTTCCGGTAATCGGATTCACCGAAATTAAAACTGCGGCCCAGGATATACTTTCCTTTTTGGAAAAAGAACAGCCGGGCCTGAGTTTTACCGGATACCAAAAGCAAGGCATTTTTCGAACGGGTAACTGCCGGATGCCGGCTCAAAACAAGGCCTAACGGCACAATCCAAACCGGAATACCCGAAAAAGCTTCGCTGATGGACTGGTGGACTGCTGCCGGCAGGAGAAAAACGGTAACCGGCAGGTGCTCGGCTTCCGGCACCACAAAATCATAAAAATATTCCGAAAGAGAAGACGACAACAGGGGGGCGAGTTCTCCCGACAGGACCAGGGAAACCGCTTTCCGGCGCCGGAAAGGCAGAAAAACAGTTCTTTCCAGAAAAAAAGAATGGCTTAAAACAACGGTCAATTTAGCCGGGGGGTTGGTCCGGAGAAAAGCTGCGGCCTGTTCCAGCATCTCCCGGAGGGTTTCCGCTTGAAACTCCTGCCTGGCTTCCTCTCTTGAAAAAAACCCCTTGCGGGTCAAAATAGAAAGCGAGGCCTCATTTTCTCCCAGGTAAAGGCTGGCTGCCGGAAGAAATTTGATTCCAGTAAATAATCCTGCTCTTTTTTTCATCTCTTTGTAAAATAGCGTAAACCGATTCCCGGCGGCCGGATTCATCAACCGCGGTTGACCAGACCGAAAAAAAAGAACTGGTCACCGTAAGCCGTTGTTCCAATTGATTATAAATCTTCGGGCCGATTTGAGCAAGTTTCAAACCGTCCGCAACCGACTCAAAAGGCCGGCCCTGTATTAAGAAATAGACCGGCAGACTTTCATCGGAATCAAAGATTGATTCCAGCACCTCCGCCGAAGCAGTATTCAGGTTAACCTGCCGGGAAAAAGGCGACAGGAACGGAAAAATAACCTCCGTGACCTCCGGCCGAAAACCCTTGACATCTCTAAGTTCCCCCAAAGTCCGGGGTAAACCATTACGCGACCGATAACCAAAAATTCCGTAATATTCTTCCTCGGCGCCGAAAGAGCGTGGCTGGTCATCGGCATCAATCCAGTCGGCCAGGGAGTCAACGGCTTCTTTTGCCCAGCCAGGCGGAATTTTTAATTTTGCAAGCAGTTCCTGGAAGGCCGCCAGACTGGTTTCGTTTATCTTTAACTCAACCTTCCCGGTATCTGCAAAAGTTTTTTCTTTTATTTCATCAATCTCGCCTGGGCGAAGTCTGACCGGCGCTCCGGTATCCGAAACGGTTGACGCAACCAGGTAATCAATCGGAAATTTACGCTCTTCGTCTTCAATATTCACGGTCACCGAAATACCGTCCAGCCGATAAACGATTTCCCGAGCCCAGGCCTCCTCCAACGAATCAATCCCGCTATTGTTAATCAGGTCTTCCGTCAGCACCGTAGCAGCATAGTCGATTCCGGTAGCCGCCGCACTCCCCAAAGCCGTTCTCCGAAGTAGTTGATGGGAGAGTTCCAGTCTGGGCTTAAGAAAAACCAAGAGTTCAACCGCGGCCAACGCCAGTATCGCTATCAGTATCAGCGTCAGAATCAGTATCTGTCCTCGGGCCGCAAAAGACCCGGAAGGATTTCCCTTTGCGGTAAAGATTGACTTCAACCAGCAAGGGAAGGCCTTTTTCGTTCCATTCCTCAGACCATTCTGTGCCGTCATAATAGTTGAAGACCATATTTTCGGCCTGTAAAACAGGTTGTTCGTTCCCGTCCGTCCGGTAAGGAAATCCCGCCTTGCGGTAGATTGTTACTGTTTCAGCAAAATCACTATTCTTCACCGTGTAACCAATCTTCTCCAAACCCAAGTTGGTACCGGCGGAAGAGAGAAAAAAAATAGAATCCCGGGTGCCGAAAAAACTTGCCGCTTCCGGATAAGCGGCCGATATCTCTTCGGAAAACCGGGTAAGAAAGACCGCAACTTCCTCAACCTTAACCAACTCTACCTTGGCGGCGCTGACAGCGCGCAAGGGTAAAAAGAAGCTGGCGAAGAGTATCCCGGAAATAAGTGCTGCCAGGAAAAGGGAGAGGAGAACCTCGATTAACGTAAATCCGCCTGCGCTGAAGCTCCGATGGACAAGCCCCGCAGAAGGCATAAGCCGCCCATGCGGGATAAATCCACAGAAGGTTCGCCCTATTCCGCCACCGGTTCTTTTTTGCTTACCCATACCCTGGTACCCTCTCCGCGCCCCCGCTGCAGCCGGACTATCTTCAGACCTGGCCGGGGTTCAGATTCTTCGACAAACCAACTATTATCATTTGAGGGCGGGCTGATACCGCCGGAAAAAGCGCTGACAACCGTCTGCATTGAAAGACAGGACTGAAACTCGGAACGACAAGCTTCCAGACGGCTTAATCCCTGGCGGATGGCAGTTAAAAGAAGCAGGAGGCTGGCGGCAACTATGGCAAGCGCCACCACAACCTCCACCAGCGTAAAGCCTTGCTTATAACTACTGCTCTGTTTCCCAATTTTTGATATCAGCATCTATTCCGCTACCGCCTTCTTTTCCGTCCCGGCCTAAAGATAATATTTCATATTCGCGGCCGGCCTCACCCGGGGCACGATAATCATAATCATTGCCCCAAGGGTCTTTGGGTATTACCCCTTTTTCCATATAGCCGCCCTCGCGCCAGTTTCTCGTATTACCTGGTTTTTCCACCAGTGCCTTTAAACCCTGTTCCGTGGTGGGATAAAATCCGGTGTCAAGATAAAAAAGCCGGAGAGCGGTCTCCAGGTTCTGAATCTGTACCCGGGCAGTGGTTACTCTGGCATCGTCCACCCGCCCAAAGAACCGTGGCAAAGCAAGCATTGCCAGAAGAGAGAGGATAATTAACACTACCATCAATTCCAATAGCGTAAAACCCGTTTTTTGCGTATTTTTCTTCATAGATTATCCTTCCCGATAATTATTCCACATTAAAATCCCTGCCCACATTTTACCTTACGCAAAAACGTTCTTCACAAACTCAGAATTTTTTTGAAATACGGCTCCATACCTCTTGCGATAAAATAGAAACCGAGGGTGTTACAGTGAACTCCGTCCACCAGACCGTAACTTTCTTTTTGCGAAAGCAGTTTCAAACCGTCAATCAAATGGATATTGCAGTCACCTTCCCTCCGCCTTTGCCTGACGAATTCCTCCGCATCTTTTCGAATCCGGGAATTCTCCCGCTCAGCGGGAACTGAAGAATAGAAGAAGGGACTTACGACGGCTATCGGCGTTTTGGGGAACTTTTTGCGGATGACTCCCGTAAAAACCGGCAGGTTTTCCTTCAAGCCAAGCCTGATGTTCGCCCAGTGATCTAATATTATGAAAGAAGAGTCAATCTCGCAGATAGCGTGAGCCATTTCCGGTTCGCCCATTCCGTTACTGGAAAAACCAAGATTAATAAAATCAAGGTTCAACGAACGGGAAAGGAATGCCTGGTAGGAACCTCCGGGGTTGGAGGCACAACCACCCTGAGTTATGCTGGTGCCGTAAAAAACAACCGGCTTCTTGATTGCAAATGGTGTGGGAGATTTTATGGTTGCATCTTTTTCCACGCCTATTTGTTTGATTTCAACGTTTTTATAAATAGGCAAATGAATGGTAATATCGCGCATTTTGCGTTTGTTGCCAACTATCCATTCAGTCTCGTTTTTTCCAGCGCTGCCTGGCCAGGTACTGCCAAAATAAGTGTCATCTGCATAAATATCAAAACCGGCCGTTCCAATTAAGGTTATATGGTGCATCACCGCATTATCCGGAGACAGCGTTTTAATGCCGATTTTCAAGGCATTAGTTCGGAAGCGAATCCGGCCGCCGGCTGGATTTTGAGCAAGGTCCCAAAGCGATTCCCGAAAAGTTCCCTTAAGCCGGACAGGCAACCTGCGGACTGAAGGTTTTTCTTCCTCAAACCAGGCAAGACCGTTAACAATAAAGCGCACATCCGGGAAATCAAACCATTTAATCATTAAATTTTTAACTTTTGGGGTTCGAATCCCCCCATCCTACATGTTATGCTTTCGTGCCGAAGGGGAGACGCTGAGCGACGAGTAAGGAGCTCAGTTTGCGTCGGGTTGCGAGCAGGTGAGCAACCCTTTCCTTGAAGTTTCAAGGTTCGAATCCCCCCATCCTACATGTTATGCTTTCGTGCCGAAGGGGGGATTCGAACCCCCACGGGAGTGATCCCACTAGCTCCTGAAGCTAGCGCGTCTGCCGTTCCACCACTTCGGCCTTTCCTCTATTTTACTCTACGACAATTTTTTTAACAAACTTCTGTATATATCCGTTTTCTCAAACTACCGTTGCGCTTTTCAGCTAAATTTTAAATTTTGCGGACAATTACTTTGTTTACGTAATTGTCTTCGGACAGTATCCCGATTCTCCGCTTAAAATATTTGTTTTTCCGATAATAAAATTTCCATGCGCCGATAACATTTTTATGCGTTTACTATATAAAGCACTTCGTAGCGTTTCAACGAGTGGGCGGGAATTGTTAAGTAAAATACACCGTCAATCCGGTTAAATTTTACCGGCTTTCTCCCCGGCCAATCCGGAGAGATCAAATAGGCTTGTTGTATTGAATCAAGACGCAGTTCCAGGATGATATCATTTTCCGGGGATGGAAATTCAACCGGTTTTTTCTCAGAAATGAAGTCGCCGAATTCCACCGATTCATCGCCGCGACAATTGAGCAGATGAATGACCACCGCGCGGCGCTTTTTGTTTTGTTGATGAAAAGCCTTGATCAACAACCCTTCCGGAGCCTGTTTCACGGTTAACGACCGTTTGTTTCCGGTCGTCCACCTAACCGCATTTATCATCAGGGATTTCTGAAGTTGCCGGTCTTCTTCGGAAACAACCGGAGCGGTTAGCGCATTCCTGAGTCTTGGTGTCCCGAGGGCATTGGCCTCAGCATATACCATCCGGCCGGGCTGATGCGTGAAATATGCCCATTTCCCGAGGGCATGATTTCCAAACCGGATAGACTGTTGTTCGGAGGAATAAGAACTCCAACTCTCGGATTTTGCGTTAATCCCCAATTTTCCCAATCGGTGCTCCGGCATTAAACTTTGCGAACCGGTTTCATCGCACGTCCCCGCTGTATGCGTAAAAATCAAATTTCCGCCATGGGCCACATATTCAACAACGGCCTGGCAGGCCGCGTCGCTCATGCAGGTTGTATCCGGGAGAATAATTAACGCATATTGCCGTAAACAGGCGAATGTCAATTCCGGTTCAACTATCATCGCATACTGAATATATTCATCGGTCAACGTTTCACACCAGCCCGCCCATTCCCTGACATAAGGATACCAGGCTTCCCCGCAGGGGCCCATATGCGACAGCGCCATATCCCGCGTTGACGCGGAAAACAGAACCCCGATATCAGCCAGCGGCCGGACCGCGCCCGTCAATTCTTCCTTATGTTTTTCCTCCCAGCCGAATAATTCCGTAAACAACGTCATATCCTTCGGGGCGGTCAGCAATTGTTGGCTGCGAGAAAGCCCACCGGAAGTCGCCCACACGCGAATACCGTGGGCAGCCATAATGGCCCAACTGATAAATCCTTCCTGGGGCGCAGCGTACATAATCGCCATTGTCGGCGTTCCGTAATAATTACTCAGTCCGTCATAAGCCATATAACAGACCGATAACCGGCGCCAACTGTATAAAATTGACGTCGTGTCGCTGCATAATTCCGCAAACAGCAGATTAACCCCCCGCATCCGTTCCTCATTGCTGTCGCCGAATAACGGAACATGGCACGGGTCTTCCGCACTGTTCTTGCACCCCAGCAATACCGGATGGGAATGCGCTTTTCTGAGCGCCGTATACAAATCCTGGTAAAAATCACCGACCGAAGCGGCCCGGAACCGAATCCAGGCCCGGAAGGCGGGATTGTCAAAACACCCCCAGAAATAAGCCGCGTCTCCGGAAGGCAAAACAAACCCCGTTTTTTTACGGAATTTTTCCCGGCAATGCGGGCACGCGCAGTTATGCCAACCGGTGCGGAAATAGACTTCATCCGTCATAAAACCGTCCGCGCCCGTTTCCCGGAGGACTTTTTCGGAAAGACGAAAATACTCGGCGCGAAAATCCGGATTATTGATGCACCATAAATACACGTCGCACCATCTGCTATATGCATATGTTCCGGTCTGGGCGTCAATATTCAGCCATTCCCGGTAAACGGCGGGAAACTCGCTCAGGTTATGGCCGGCAAAGACCGTGGTTGTATGATGAATAACCTTGATTCCTGCGCGGTGACACGCCTGCGTTGCCTTGCCGATAGATTCAATCACCGCATCGGTCTTACCGTCATGTTCAAACCGGATTATGCCGCGAAGGCCCTCGGTTAATACCGCGTTGATATTAGCCCGCTTGAGCGCTTTTACACGCCGCAACACTTCATCGTCATCAACAGCCCCCGAAAAGGTGGGCTCCATGCATGTTTCGTTTTCCGTCCCTGGTCCGATAGTTTTAAGCCACCAGTGAGTCCACCGCGAATTCCACAGCCATTCATTCTTCGTACTAAGATTCATTGGAATCCTCCTGCTAGCAATCAAAATTCTCCTTCCCAAGACTACAATTGATAATGTTTCTCCCGCCACAGCCAGATAAAATAGATGCTTGCCGGTAATTCTTCCTTAACATCTGCTGTGTTAATCTCCCCGTTCCAAAAGTGAGTTTGCATATAGACCCCCGCCGGATTTAAAACTTCCGGCCCAGATAAACGTAAAAAACCCCGGGGGTTTTCTCGCTAAACCCGTAACTCAAATAGAGGGGGCCGAAAGGCGTGTCGGCGCCGACCAGCAGACTGCTGTTCCACAATAAGTCGCTCAGTTCAATCTCTTTACTTGAAATCCAGGCTTTGCCGGCCTCGATGGAACCGCCCAGGTAGAGGCTGTCGCCCCAGGCGAAAGGAAGCGTGCCGAAACGGTAAAAGTAGATAATCCGGGCCAGACCGTAATAATTGCCCCGCAATTCTCCCTCCCGGTAACCGGATAAGGATAGAAAACCGCCCAGGGTAAACTGATCATAAAAAGGTATTTCGCTGTCAAAACTGGAGCCGCCCTCCAGCGAAGCCAGGAATGTATGTCTTTTATAACTTGTAGCGCCGATTACGGAAAAGACCGCCTTGTCGTAAGATATTTCTCCGCCCAGCATATCGCGCCGCGCCAGGATAAGATCCAGGTCAAATTTGGCCCCGTAGCGGGGGAAGTTGGAATCGTCCAGATGGTCAAAAGCAAAACTACCCACGAAGGCCGCCTGGCTGCCGCTGTCTTCTTTCGGAACCGCCGAACCGACCCTGAGGTCGGCCGAAACGTACCTTTTTTCAACGCCAAACCTGACTTCGCCGTAGGTGCCTAACTCCGTTCCGACGTCCAGGCCGACCTTGCTGGAATTTATCTGGTACCGGGCCCCTATCTTGTCTCCATCGTACACTTCGGTGAAACCGACCGTGGCTTCAACCCGCGGAATTAAAAAAAACCGGCCGGAATAGTCCAGCGGTTGGAAAAACTCGGAACTCAGGCGGCCGTCATTTCCGATTTGAAGCTGGGTCTGCCATTCGGCCCCAAGAGAATTAACCTGGGTCATATTATAGTTAAACAAAAGATTGTTATGTTTCGTCCCCTGGAAATCATCCGAGAGCCGCATCCCGAAATAGAAATAGTTCGGCCCCCATGTTTTTTCGGTGGGACTGATCAGCAAACCCTGCTTATCCCCCTCTTTGATGAACTGGAAATCAACGTGTTCAAAAGCGCCGATGCCATAAACCCTCGCCAGGTCATCTTTAAGGGTTTTCAAGTTAAGGTCTCTGCCGGCTTTTGTTTTAAGTTTATCTTCCACCACCTTGCCGGAAATATGTTTTGTCTCCTTTACCTTTACAAAATCCACGCTGACCGGATACGACATGCCGAGAAAACGGCGCTTAAGAAAAGACTGATATTCTTCCGGAGAAACAGCGTAACGCTGCAGCGTTTCCCGGCAATTGAGCGCGGCCTCTTCGCCGATGCGGATAATTTCCATCGCCCTGGGAAAATCGGCGGTGGAAATTTTGCCGAGTTCGGGCCGGATGAGGCAGTCATCTTTTCCGATAAGTTTAACCTGTTCAACCACGTTCTGCTGACCCATTACCGTCAAGACCTGCCGGTAAACATCGACCAGTGTGTTCAATTCTTCCCGTTTGGAGAGGGTGGAACCGATGTCCACGGCAATCACCACGTCTGCGCCCATCTCTTTGACGACGTCCACGGGAAGATTTCGGGCAATCCCGCCGTCTACCAGCAGTTTTCCGTCTATCTCCACCGGCGAGAAGACGCCGGGAATAGACATGCTGGCCCGGATGGCCTCGGCAAAATTGCCGTGTCTTAACACCACTATTTTACCGGTTTCAATGTCGGCGGCTACCGCCCGGAAAGGAATGGGCAAATGGTCAAAATCCTTAATATCGGCCGTGTGCAACGTCAGCGATTTTAAGAGAAAACCGAGTTTCTGTCCGGCGATGAGACCCTTCGGAAGGGCTATCTTCCCGCCCTTAACGCCGATCTCCACCCCGGTAAGATAGTTTTGCGCATCTTTTTTTCGGCGAAAAGGCAGTTCCTGCCGGCGGGGCGCATCGGAAAAAATATCTTTCCAGTCTATCAGTTCCAGTTCTTTCTCTATCTCTTCGGGAGACAGGCCGGAAGCGTAAAGACCGCCTACCACCGCGCCCATGCTGGTGCCGGCTATATAGTCAACGATAATGTTCTGCTTTTCAAGGACTTTAAGAACCCCGATATGCGCAGCGCCCCTAGCCCCGCCGCCGCTTAAGACCAGACCGACTTTGGGTCGGTTTAATGGTGCTTCGGAGCCAAAGGATTTTTCAACGGTTAAAACCGTTAATGAGCCGGTCAGAAAAAGAGACGCCAAAATTAACCGCGAGAGAGCCCGCAAATATTTCATCGTAATTTATTATATCTTATTTACCGCCCGCTCGGATAGTAGCCTAATCCCAAAAACCGCTTTTTGTGGTAATATATTATGGCGTATTTTCTAACCGGGAGGCAAACGTGGGAAAAATAAGCGTAAAATATTCAGGGGGCATGTCCTTTGAAGCGTCAGCGCGAAATCATAAGGTTGCGGTTGACCTGCCTCTGGGCCTCGGGGGGGGATGCCCCATTCATAATACCCTGTACCACAAACCGGCAATCAAGATAACTTTTCTGGAGGTGAAAGATGAATCGCCGTGAATTTTTAAAGTGGTCTGCTTCTTCGCTGGCGGCTGTCCTGGTCTGGGGCGCGTTCGGCCGGAAGACGGCCTGGCCGGAATTGCCGCCGCATCTATCCGTTGTGACCGGCGGTACGGCTCAAGAACGGGTTGAAGCGGCAATTAAAGCCCTGGGCGGAATCAACCGGTTTGTGCGGCCGGGAAACCGGGTAGTCGTCAAACCTAACATCGCCTGGTCAAGAACTCCCCAGGAAGGAGCCAATACCGACCCGGAAGTTGTGGCGGCCGTGATAGGTTTGTGCCGGCAGGCCGGCGCCCGGCAAGTTGTCGTTATCGACCACACCTGCAGCAATTACCGGATATCTTACCAGCAGAGCGGGATTGAGGCGGCAGCCAAACAGGCCGGCGCCGAAGTCCGGCCGGCAGACCAGATAAAATATTATCGCCAGATTAATATTCCCGAAGCTAAAACTTTACGTTCTCCGATGATTATTAACGAGATACTGGATTGCGACGTCCTGATTAACCTGCCGGTGGTTAAGGTTCACGGCGGCTCAATGGTCACCCTGAGCATGAAGAATTTAATGGGCGTGGTCTGGGACCGCGGCGCGATGCATTCAACCGACCTGCATCAGACAATCGCTGACCTGAGCTTCGCGGTCAAGCCAAAACTGATTTTACTGGATGCCACCCGAATCCTGACCTCCAACGGACCGGCCGGACCCGGCAACGTGCAGACGCTCAACCAGCTTGTTGCGGCCACTGACCCGGTGTCCGCCGATGCTTATGGAGCCAAAATTCTGGGATTTACCCCGGAAAAAGTTTCCCACATCAGAATTGCTCACCAGATGGGGCTGGGCGAAATCGACCTCCAGTCGCTCCGGGTGAAAAACATAAAACTATCCTGAATGTTTCGGCTACGGTTCAGACGGAGGAATCTCTTCCAGATTTTCTGGCTGGCGCTTTTCTTTATCCTGGCGTGGCAGACACGTTACCCGCTCCACCTGAAAGGATGGAGCAACGTCTTCTTCCGGTTGGACCCTTTTCTGGGAATAACCGCCAGCCTCGCCGCGAAGACCGTTTTAATTTCGTTCTGGCCGGCTCTCCTGCTCCTGGCGTTGACGCTCTTTTTCGGCCGGTTCTTCTGCTGGAATATCTGCCCGCTGGGCACCTGTATTGACCTGGCGTCGTTCCTGAGCGCCAGAAAGCGTTGGCGGAAAAGCCCCCGGCTAAGGTTTATTTTTGCAGTTCAAATCTCCGCGCTGGTAATCTTCCTGGTTTTGACCGGTTTCGGCCTGGCCGGCATAGTCCAGCAGTTCGACCCGCTGGTAATCTCCCTGGGGATGCTCCTTTCCCTGCCGGGCCTGATACTTTTCCTGGTAATAATTATCATCAGCGCCGTCTTTCCGAGGTTCTGGTGTTTTAACCTCTGCCCGTTGGGCGCAATCCTGGAACTGGCAACACGGGTTGGGAAAAAAGTCAGAAAACGACCGGCTGCGTTTGACCTTTCCCGGCGCCAATTCCTGAGCGCTCTTTTTTTAGGGCTTCTGGCCGGGGGCGGACTTAAGTTCAGGAAAAAAGAAGAAATGTCCGACCGCATCCTGCGTCCGCCGGCCGCCGGAAAAGAAACGGAGTTTAATTCCCTTTGCGTGCGCTGCGGAGAATGCGTTAAAGTCTGTCCCAGCAGCGGGTTGAAACCATGCTTTCTGGAAACCGGGTTAGCGGGGTTAGGCACCCCGCGGCTGATCCCGCGCATCGGTCCCTGCGAACTCTGTTTCTTGTGTTATCGGGTCTGCCCGAGCAACGCCATCAAAAAAACGCGACTGGGACAGTTCAAAATCGGCACCGCTCAAATTGACCGCGGCCGCTGCCTTGCCTGGGACCAGGGTAAACTCTGCCTGGTCTGCATGGAATATTGTCCGGTTGCGGCCATCCGGACGGACAATGAAAAAAGGCCGATTGTCAACGAGGCAATTTGCATCGGGTGCGGCGCCTGCGAAAAACAATGCCCGGTCTCCGGCGAAGCAGCCATTGTTGTCTTTAACCGGGGTGAAATCCGCGGGTAAAGCCCGCCTTCGCAAGACGGACGCTTTATACCAGGCGGCTTCGCCGCCATTTGGCGTCCACGCTTCAGCGGGCAAAGGAGGAAAATGTTTGGAATTGGATTTCAGGAGTTATTGGTTATCTTCTTAATTGTGCTTCTTGTTTTCGGCGCCAGGCGCCTGCCGGAAATCGGGCGTTCTCTGGGAAAAACCCTGGCGGAATTCCGCAAAGGGATGAAGGAAGCGGAAAACGAAATCAAGAAAGATGATGAATCAGCCGCCAAGAAAGAGTGATTGGGATTTAATCCAGCACCTGGAGGAGTTGCGGCGCCGAATCTTCGGGTCGCTCTTAATCTGGCTTTCCGCCAGCATCCTGGCGTACGGGATAATTTCCCGTTATTTTCTGAAAGTTCTGCTCTATCCTTTAAAAGGCAGGGTGGGGCAATTGGTCTACCTCACGCCGGTGGAACCGTTCTTCACCCTGATAAAACTGGCGCTGGCGGCCGGGTTGCTCCTCTCTTTCCCTTTGCTCCTTTACCAGGTCTGGGCCTTTTTACGTCCGGGCCTCCATCCTGCGGAACGCAAACCGGTTCTTGGTTTTATCGCTTCCTTCTTTTTTCTTTTTTGGGGCGGTTGCGCTTTCGGCTATTTTATAGTCCTGCCGCCGGGGTTCAGATTTCTCCTCTCGGTGGCGCCGCCCGGGCTGCATCCCTTCCTCTCTTTTAATTCCTACCTTACTTTTCTGTTGATATTTATCCTTGGTTTCGGCCTGGTCTTTACCCTGCCGGACGTGGTTTTACTCCTGGGACGGCTGGGTATTGTCAACTCGCAATTCTTACGAAGGCAGCGCCGAATCTTCGTCATCCTCGCCTTTGTAATCGCCGCCGTCATCACCCCGTCCCCGGATGCCTTCACCCAGAGTTTGATGGCGCTACCGATGATTGTTCTCTATGAAATTTCCATCCTTTTGGTTACCCTTTCTGAAAAAGGCAGGCGCGATAAAAAAGAATTTGAAGAGACGCAACCAACCGGGAGGCAAACGTGGGAAAAATAAGCGTAAAATATTCAGGGGGCATGTCCTTTGAAGCGTCAGCGCGAAATCATAAGGTTGCGGTTGACCTGCCTCTGGGCCTCGGGGGGGAAGATGCCGGACCGACACCGGTGGAACTCTTTGCAATCAGTCTCGCTTCGTGCACCGGAATAGAGCTGGCCTTTTACTGCAAAAAGTTTAATTGGGACCCGACCGGGTTGAAGATTGAAGTAACCTACGAAAAACTTCCGGACCGGATAAAAAAAATATCCCTGGAAATTTTCCTGCCTTCAGCCAAATCGGAAAAAGAATTCAAGGAAGCGATAGGGTGGGCGAAAAAATGTCTTATTAATAACACCCTGCATTACAAACCGGAAATAGAGACAATCCTTAAGGAAACCACCGATTATAAATAATATTACTATATGCAACCTTGTTTGCACATAGTATTACTAAATGCAATACTACATTGCGTTTGGTAAAGCACTACACCCCCACTTACCTCCCCCATCAGGGAGGAGGTATCTTTTGGTGCTGGCTCCCGCGTTCAGGGGGAGGGATAGGGTGAGCCGGTTGAGACAGGGGGATAAGCAGCGTTTCCAGGGCGAGCCGGGTTGTGACCCTTCCCCGCAGGATATCCTGGCGCCGGCCCAGCGCTTTTTCCAGAAGAGAACGGAGTTCACCGGCATCTTTCGCCTTATTCGCAATCTTTACCATCGCTTCCGGCGTCTCCTCCCTGGAACGCAGGCCTTCCTTAAATTCCAGGGATATCCGCAAACCGGCGATAATCTCTTTCAGCAATAGTTTCAAATCCTCCTCTTCCGCATCAGCCATCTCTTTTGCCAGTTTAAATATCCCGGACGGCTCCTGCCAGGAAAGACCGGCGGTACTCGTAAGGTGCTGCAAATTTGAAACCGACAATTCCGGTTCCGGCAAACGGATTTTAGCGAGCCGGGAAAGGATGGTAGGTATAAATTCCCGTTCGGTCTGGGAGAGGATTATGATAATTGCGGTTTCAGGCGGCTCTTCCAGTGTCTTCAGGAAAGCGTTGGCGGCTTCGTCCCGGATGGCTTCTATTTCCAGGAGGTAAACCCGGTATTTCGCCTGGTAGGGTGAAAGGTAAATTTCCGATTTCAGTTGCCTGACCTGGTCAATGGAAAGAAAACCCATCACACCCTCACCCCGAATAAGAAACAGGTCCGGGTGCTTCTCTTCGGCCACCCTCCGGCAGGCGGAACAGTGGTTGCAGGGCAAGGAACCCGGCGTGATTTCGGAACAGAAGAGCGCCTGCGTCAAAAATTTAGCCAGGGCGCGCCTCTCTGCTTCTCCCGCGCCGATAAACAGGTAGGCGGCTGCCAGGCGGTTCGCCTTAACCGCCTTGAGCAGTAATTCCTGACTTTCGGTAATGGTCATAATTTTCGGGTCGGATAAATCCGACCCCTACATTAAAACGCCAAACAATCTTGGCAACTACAGTATCTTGTTTAAATACGGCAAAATACGGGAAAAAACTTCTTTCCGGGAGCCATCTGCGGAAATAACCTTGATGCGGCTCGGTTCCTGCCGGGCCAAGTCCAGATATCCCTGTCGGACCTTCTGCTGGAACGCCAGACCGAGCGCCTCGATGCGGTCGGTTCCTTTCCCGTCTGGACGAGGTCTGGCCGACACCCGGGCTAAACCAACGCCGGGGTTGATATCCAATAAAAAAGTCAAGCCCGGTTTCAGACCACCGGAAGCAAAAGAACACAAAGTCCTGAGTTCCGGCAAAAGTAAACCCCGGCCAAACCCCTGGTAGGCAAGAGTTGAATCAGTAAACCGGTCGCAAAGCACAATCTTACCCTGGTTCAAGGCAGGTTTAATTAACCGGGAGACCAGAACCCGGCGGCTGGCAAGGTAAAGCAGGGCCTCGGCAACCGGGTCAAGCGGATCCCTACGACTCTTTTTAACCAGCAGAATCCGCCGGATTTCGTCTCCGACCCCGGTCCCGCCCGGGTCCTTGAAAACCCGCACCGGGTATCCCCGGGATTTCAGATGCTTCGCCGCCATCCGAAGCTGGGTACTTTTACCGCAGCCGTCGGTGCCTTCGAAGGTAATAAAAATACCTTTTAAGTATGGGCTTGATTTATCAAACCCGCGGGCGCCATGAATGGCGCCCCTACCCAAATTCAGATTGTGTTTTTCTCTGTGCATAAGGTGTTGAAAAGTTTTGAAAAATATGTCTAAAACTCCGGAATTTCTTGAACGAACAGATTGTGCAAACCCAACTCCTGCGCCAATTTCACCATCTTACAATATTCCCGGCCAGGAACCCTGCAATTCAATTCTGGATGAAACTGCGCCCGGTGTGCGGGAAAGTACTGGGCCATCAAACTGACAGTCACGTCTAAAGAGACTTCCCCGGCCAAAAAACGGAGCACCTCCCCGGTTGTGGAAAGGTCACCCGGCAGAACCAGGTGACGCACAATCAAACCTTCTTGCGCTACACCTTCGTTATCGACCCGCAGATTACCGACCTGATGATACATCTCCTTAATTGCCGGGCCGGCAAAAGTAAAATAATTTACAACCCCGGAAATATCTGCGCCGGACTTATCGTTTCCATATTTTAAATCAGGAAGATAAACAGATACAACTCCTTCCAACAGTTTCAAGGTATCTATTGTTTCGTAACCGCTGGTATTATAAACAACCGGAAGGTTAAAACCTTCTCTCTTTGCCTGATGGAGAGCCTCCAGAATCTGCGGCACGAAATGGGTCGGCGTAACCAAGTTCAGGTTGTGGCAGCCGTTCTTCTGGAGCGATAGCATCATCCGGGCCAGTTCCGGGACAGAAACCTCCCGACCTTCCCGCAACTGGCTGATGGGGTAATTCTGACAGAAGAGACAATGCAGGGTACATCCGGAAAAGAAGATGGTGCCGCTGCCCCGGGAACCGGAAATCGGCGGCTCCTCGCCGAAATGGCTGTTGTGGCTGGCTACCTTCGCCGATTGTCCTCCCCGGCAGAAACCCTTCTCCCCTTCCAGCCGGTTTACCCGGCAACCCCGCGGGCAGAACGTGCAGGAAGAAAGAATAGCGCTCGCTCGTCCTACTCTTTTTTTTAATTCCCGTTGGGTAATCACGAATTTAAAATAAATCAACCGGGTCAATATCAACCGTAACCCCTTTATCAAAAATCTGCTTGTCCGGCAATGACCGGAGGAACTCCTGAATCCGGCCCGGTTTTGCGGACTTCAGGATAAGATGACGACGGTACAATTGCCGCATCTTCTTATGGAAACAAGCGGCCGGCCCCAGTACTTCCAATTCCATCTCCTCTGCCATTCCATTCGCCAAGTCAGCCCATTCTCCGGATTTCCGAAGAACCGTCTCCTCGCGTTTTCCGGTAAAAAGAATATTAGCCAGGAAACCGAAAGGAGGGTAACCGGCTTCTTTCCGAAAGAAAAGTTCCTTTTCGTAAAATTCCTCAAACTTAAATCCGGGAAGATTTGAGAAAACATAATGGTCCGGATAATAGGTCTGGATGTAGACCTCGGCGTTGGGCAGGTTCCGTCCGGCGCGTCCGGCAACCTGGCAAAGAAGCTGGAACGAACGCTCAGCCGCGCGGAAATCGGGCAGGTTAAGCAGGACATCCGACCCTAAAACGCCAACCAGGGTAACCAGGGGAAAATGGTGACCTTTGGTAACTAACTGGGTGCCTACCAGAATCTGGTATTTTCCGTCGCGAAAAGCCAGCGCTGAATCAAGGCCTTCCTTCCGATTAAGCGCATCGGAATCAAGACGCAGGATGCGGTTATCCGGAAAGAACCGGTTCAGTTCCTTCTCTACCAACTGGGTGCCGACTCCGGACCGGCCCAGCCGGCTCCGGTTACAGTCCGGACAGTCCGTCGGCTGGTCTTTCCGGTAACCGCAGTAATGGCAGTAAAGTTCTCCGGTGGTGTGGTGGTACACCAGCGTAACCGCACAATCCGGGCAAATAAAAAGATAACCGCAGTCTTCGCAGAAAAGATAGGTGGAATGGCCACGGCGGTTGATGAAGATAATCGACTGCTCTCCCTTCAGCAGCCTTTCCTCCAGCAGAGTGCGCAGGCCTGAAGAAATTATCGGCCGCCGCCTCTTTTGGGCGACAGTCCCGGAAAGACGCAAATCGGAAATACGGATTTCGGGAAAGGAAAGATTTTTGACGATACGTTCCTTAAGGGAAAAATAGGCATATCTGCCTTCTTTCGCGGCCTGATAAACCTCAAGCGAAGGCGTGGCGCTTCCCAGAACGACCAGGGCGCCCTCAATCTCGCCTCTTTTAACTGCCACATCCCGGGCGTGGTAACGCGGAGTCCGGGTCTCTTTGTAAGAACGGTCAAACTCTTCGTCCAGCACAATCAGCCTCAAATCAGGCAGGGAGGCAAAGAGTGCGGAACGCGTACCGAGCAGAACGGAAACTTTTCCCTCTTTTGCTTTACGCAGAAGCCGGTAATGCTCCGCCGGCGTCAGCCGTCCGTGCAGAACCGCCACCCGGTCTCCGAACCGTTCCCGGGCCCATTCTTCGGTTTGCGGAACCAGCACGACTTCCGGGACCAGGATGAGGGCCTGCCCGCCGGCGTCAGCCGCAAAAGCGGCTAACTGGAGGTAGATTTCCGTCTTACCGCTGGCCGCCACTCCCTGTAGTAAAACAGTTCGTTTCTCCGGCGCAGTCAGGAGAACCTTCAAACCCTCCAGGACTTCTTTCTGTTCCGGTGTGGCAACCTGCTGCGCCACGCCGGTCAGAATTCCCTGGTAGAAAACCTCTTCCTCAGCCGGTTCTCTTTTCGGCGGCCGGACCGAAGCGGTTAAAACAAATCGCAGAACCTCGCCCAGGGGAGCACAGTAATAATCGGTCATCCATTTGGCCAGGGATAAGACCTCGTCCGAAATAAGGGGCTGCTCATCAACCAGCCGGCTCACCGTTTTGAGGTTGGGCACATCGGGCAGCCGGTCGGAAAGTTCAACCACAAAACCAATAGCCTTGCGCCTTCCGAACGGGACAGAGACCCGCTGACCAACCTTGATTGTCCCGGAAAATTCTCCGGTCTGATAAGAGAAGACCTGGCGGGTGGAAAGAGGGAAAACAACGGAACAGTATTTAGCCACGACGAATACCTCTCTATGCTGTCATTCCCGCGGATAGCCGGTCAGGTCGGCCAGACTTCGTCCAGACGAGCCCAGGCTTCGCCGAGGTCTGGCGACCCAGGCGAGTAAGCGGGAATCTGCGTTTTCGTAGTGTGAGGCTTTCAGCCTCGCTGATTGGCGACCCTGAAAGGGTCGCACTAATATCATTCCCGTCGGAAACATACGGGAATGACAAAATTTTCGGGTTTTTTAAATGGTCTGGTATCCGGAAAGGAGCGCTTTTTCGCTGAGCGCAACAGCACCCGGTTTGCCCGGCAAAACCGACGGCAGCGCTTCTTTCAAACTTTTCAAGGCCGGAAAAGGATGGATTAAACCAGGGCATTCCGCAACTCTTCTGGCCAGAAATCCGGCCACGACCATATTGGCGGCTTTCTGGTCGCCCACCTTCCGGGCGACCGCATCAGCCGAAATCGAAAACAATCGCCTCTTTTCCGCCTTCGCTTTAACCAGGTCAGCATTGATAACAAACACACCTTTTTCCGCCATCATCTTTCCCAGGTATTCGTAAGCAAACGGGTCCAGAAAGATACCCAGGTCAGCCTCAGAAACGATGGGGGAAGAAATTTCGGTTTCCGAAATAAGAACGGTGGCAAAAGTATAGCCGCCGCGCATCTCGGCTCCGTAAATCGGATAACAACTTATCGCCCTGCCCTCGTTCATCCCGGCAATCGCCAAAAGTTTGCTCAGGGTAACGATGCCCTGGCCTCCGCTTCCACCTAAAATTATCCGGCACATGCTTATAATGATACCACCTTGGGGTGGGTTTTTACAAAATTACTAATCTATTGACACTGGGTTTAAAGAGGTATAAAATTGAATAGGACGCAAAAATATAAAATCCTGTCCTGTGCGCCAGGAGTTTTTTCCTGAGCCAACACTCTTCTCTCGGGAGTCAGGATTAAGGCGCAGACCTCACGCCCCTGAAAAGGGGAAGTGGAAAGCGCCTTGCGATGACACCCACTTATTGGAAGGGTTCAGAGGATTTACTCCAACGGCAGGACGGGATTTTTTTATATGGGTTTGCCACGCATGGTTACTCTCTTTCCCGAAGCAGAAAAAAAAGACCTTAAAGAAGCGCCGCTATCCCTCCGGATGCGTCCGCAAACCCTGGATGAGTTCGTAGGCCAGGAGGAGATTTTAGGCGAGGGTAAACTCCTTTCCCGGGCCATCCTCTCCGACCGGGTTGCCTCCATCATTATTTTTGGTCCGCCGGGAACCGGTAAAACCACCCTGGCCCATATAATCGCCAACCACACCCGGGGCATCTTTGAACGGCTGAATGCGGTAACCGCCGGCGTCGTAGATATCCGCCAGGTACTTTCTGGAGCCAGGGAAAGAAAGCAAAGACTTAACCGTAAAACCATCCTCTTTGTGGATGAAATCCACCGCTTCAACAAGGCCCAGCAGGACGCCTTCACGGAAGACGTGGAAGAGGGAAATATCGTTTTGGTCGGCGCAACCACCCACAACCCTTTCTTCGCCCTTAATACCCCCCTGCTCTCCCGGTCCCAGGTCTTTGAACTGAAAGCGCTCACCGACCAGGAGATTGCCGTGATTCTCAAACGGGCGCTGGCCGATAAAGAATCCGGATTGGGTAATTACCGGGCAGACATTATTGATGACGCTTTCCAACACCTGGTAAAATCCGCGGAAGGCGACGCCAGGCGGGCGCTTAATTCTCTGGAATTAGCGGTCTTGACCACCCCGGCCGATTCCAAAGGCATAATCCGCATTAACCAAAACATCGCCCGGGAAGTTACGGCCAAAAAAATAATCCGTTATGACCGGGTTGAAGACGAGCATTTTGACACCATCTCGGCTTTCATCAAGAGCATGCGGGGTTCTGACCCGGATGCGGCGACATACTATCTGGCTAAGATGCTGGAAGGCGGCGAAGACCCGCGTTTCATCGCCAGGCGCCTGGTGATTCTGGCATCCGAAGATATCGGCAACGCCGACCCGGCCGCGCTCCCGATTGCAGTCAGCGCCTTCCAGGCAACCGATTTCATCGGGATGCCGGAAGCAAGAATCCCGCTTGCCCAGGCAACCACCTACCTTGCCTGCGCCCCGAAGAGTAACGCCGCTTACCTGGCGCTGGAAAAGGCCACAGAAGACGTCCGGGAGGGAAAAATCCTGCCCACACCCGCCTACCTGCGTGTCGGCAGTTATCAAGGAGCCAAAACCCTGGGCCGGGGCCAGGGCTATAAATATCCGCACCAGTTCCCCGGCCACTTCGTGCCCCAGGCATATATTTCAGAAGAACGACGTTATTACTTCCCCACGGAAGAAGGGAAGGAAAAGGAGATTAAAATTAGGATGGAAAATCTGAAAGAACTCAAAAAAGCGCTGGACCAAAAAATGGAAATGCGGTTTGCCGCCCGCAAAAAACGGGAAGCCCTCCCGGAAAAAGAAGTTACCGCGCGAAGCGAACGCATCAAGAAGTGCGTCCTGCAAGACCCGGACTTCCAGAAAGCAAAGGTAATCGCTCTGTACGCCTCCTTCCGGAATGAAGTAAACACCATGAATTTAATCAAAGAGGCGTTAATCGCGGGTAAAAAAATCGGGTTGCCCAAAACCAATATCCGCACCCGGTTGCTCACCTTCTACCTGGTAAAAGACCTGTCCGACCTATCGAACGGCACCTACGGAATTCCGGAACCAAATGAAGATTGCAGACTGTTACCGGCCTCTGGAATTGAACTGGTCATCATGCCCGGAATCGCATTTGACGAAACCGGCGGCCGCATCGGGTTCGGCGGCGGATATTACGACCGGTTTCTCCGCCAATTATCTCCGACGATCAAAAAAATTGCGCTCGCCTATGATTTCCAGGTCCTGAAAGAAAAAATACCCTATTTGGCAAAAGACGCGAAAATTGATAAAATAATAACCGAAGAGCGCATTATTCAACCCCAGTGAATTTTCGGGGCGTAGCGCAACCCGCCGGAGGCGGGCTGAAGGGATGAGAGAAGGGGCGCAGCCCTTTCTCGTCTTAGTCTTGGGGATGGAAGATTAGGGAAGGGAATCGCCCTTCCCTAAAAGCGGAGCCCCGATTCCCGAGGATAGAAGATTCATCCCGTGTATATTGCAGTTTGGACAACGGGATTAAAGATGAAGCAGGTTAGTTTGCTTTCGGGGCGTAGCTCAGCCTGGTTAGAGCGCTTGGTTCGGGACTAAGAGGTCGCTGGTTCGAATCCAGTCGCCCCGACTGCTTTGAATATGGAAAAGAAAGAGATAAAACTGGTTTCCAGAGCCAAAAAAGGAGACCGGGAAGCTTTCGAAATACTGCTCAAAAAATATGAGGCCAGGACCTATAGCTCAGCCTACCGGATTCTGGGAAACCGTTCCGACGCGGCTGACATTCTGCAAGAAGCGTCTATCAGAGCTTTCCAGGCCATGCCGAAATTTTCCGGCCGTTCCAATTTCGGCACCTGGTTTTACCGAATTGCCATCAACCTCTGCCTCCTGAAACTACGTAAAGGGAAAAAAGCGCCGGTTTCTCTGGAGGCAATGACAACCGTCCGGGAAGACAACGGAAAAAAACAACCTTTTGAAATTACGGACTGGTCCCACAACCCGGCTGCTTCTCTGGCCAATACCGAATTAAGGGAACTACTGGAAAAGAAGATTAAGGGGCTGCCGGATATTTACCGGACACCATTCGTTCTTTACGAAATAGAAGACCTGCCGGTCAAGGAGGTCGCCCGGATACTAAAAATCAGCGAATCGGCGGTCAAAACGCGGCTCCACCGCAGCCGTTCACTGCTCCGGGAGAAACTATCGCATTACTTTCAACATCTAAAGAGACATGGGGTTGCTTAACGATAAAATTGCCTAAACATGCTTATCATATGCCGTCGTTACCGGACTTCGTTCTCCGCTTACCTGGAAGGTGAAATTGATACGCGCCTAAGTCAGTCGCTGGAAGAACACCTTGACGACTGTCCGGAATGTGCGGTCGTTTTAGAAACTTTCCGCAAAACGATTGCGCTTTGCCAAGACCTTCCGCTGTTGCCGGTTCCGAACGAACTCCATTCCAGAATCATGCAGTTATTGGAGAGCGAATTTCAACCGGAACTTCCTATCATGCATCTAACAATAAGAAGACGGGTAACCAGAAAAGGCAAGGGAAATAAGGACAAAAAAGTCAAAGCCAAGGTTAAAAAATAAATAAAATGCCAATATACTGCTATTGTTGTGAAGGTTGCGGAATTAGTTTCGAGAAACTGGTAAGGATGTCCAAAGAAGAGCCGGAATCCTGCCCCGAATGCCGCGGTAAAGCAAAAAAAGAGTTCTTGCCTTTTTCCATTGGTCGTGGTAATTCAGCATCCGCTGCGTCCGGAGGGTCTTCCTGCGCCGGTTGCCGCTCCGGTTCCTGCAATTCCTGCCGGCACTGATTAGGAGGCAAACGAATAATGGAAATTAAGGGATTTGCCCAAACTTCCTTTATCGATTATCCCGGGAAAGTAGCGGCGGTAATCTGGACACCCGGCTGCAATTTTCGCTGTCCATTCTGTTACAATGTCAACCTGGTCTTGAACCAACCGTCACTGCCTTCTTTTTCGGAAACAGAAATTTTAAATCATCTGCAGAATGAAAAAGAT
Source organism: Candidatus Omnitrophota bacterium (assembly GCA_043826355.1). Taxonomy (GTDB): domain Bacteria; phylum Ratteibacteria; class UBA8468; order MWAK01; family MWAK01; genus JAHJUB01. The sequence goes on along the minus strand of JBDRQI010000030.1, from coordinate 64,417 downwards.
TTTCTTGATGGGCTGGTTGTCACGGGCGGCGAACCGACCCTGCAACCGGACTTAATTGATTTTTTAATAAAAATAAAAGCCAAAAAACTTCCGGTGAAACTGGATACCAACGGCTCGCAGCCGGAAATCCTGGAAAAATTGATAAACCAGAACCTGGTAGCCTACATTGCGCTTGACATTAAAGCGCCGCTACAAACGGAAAAATACGGCCGGGTTGCCGGAATTGACGTTGCGTCCTGCAACCGGTTCCTTTTAAAAGTTATCACGACGATTGACTTGCTACCTGATTCGGGGGTAGAATATGAGTTACGCACTACCATCGTTCCGGATCTTTTAAGTGAAGATGATTTTCTGGAAATCGGCCGATTTTGTAAAGAACGAAAAAATCAGGACGTCTTTCCCGGGCGTTATGTTATTCAAAATTTCTTTCCCGCCCCAACCCTGAACCCGGAATTTGCCGCTAAAAAATCCTGGGAGAAAGAACGGCTGGAAGCACTGCGGGAAAGGATGGAGCATTTCTTCCGGGAAGTACAGATACGCGGACGGTAAACATTGGAGGCTGAAATGAAAAAGAAATTCATTGGTCTGGGCATCTTTATCTTAGTCATACTTGGTTCATTTTTCATGTCGGGGCTCCGGCCGGCTCAAGGCAGCTTGATCGGCAACCAAGCAAAAAATTTTACCATAATCTCGCTGGACAAAAAAACCATTTCCCTTGATGCTCTCAAAGGAAAAGTGGTCGTCCTTAACTTCTGGGCAACGTGGTGCCCGCCCTGCCGGGCTGAAATTCCGGAATTTATCCAGTTTTACCGTGATTTTGAAAAAAAGGGCGTTGTGATAATCGGGATAGGGGTAAATGATAAAGACGCCGCTTTGCAGGAATTCAGCAAGATAAACCGGATTAATTATCCAGTTGCCAACGACAAGGGGGGTCGGGTCTCTTCTCTCTACGGAAGGGTAAGGTCAATCCCAACCACCTTTGTAATAGACCGCAAAGGTATAATCCGGGATATGCGCATCGGAGGCATAGACCGGCAAGAACTCCTGAAGATGGTTGAGCCTTACTTAGGGGTCGCGAACGAATCGCCTTAAATGGAAATATGCGTTTCCACGTTCATCTGCAATAAAGAAAGCGTTCTTGATGCGCTGCCGGTCTTCGCCGACAGCGCAATTAAAAACCTGGAGGCGTGGGGAGCGTTTAACTTTGGAAATGAAGACCACTTCCCCTATCGGGAAAACGGTTACGCAAACCGCCTTACCGACAAATTAGAAAAATTCGGTATAAAAATCAGGACCATGCACGCGCCGTTCAGCGAAATTCTGGATATTTCCTCGCTTGACGAGAGTTTACGAAAAGAAGCGGTAAATGAAATAAAAACGGCTGTTTCCGTTTTCCGCCGGCTGCCCGGAGCGGAAACCGTAATCATCCATCCCGGCGGGATATTATCCCGGAACGAAGAAGAAAAGCTGAGATTAGTCCAGAGCCGGAAAAGCCTGGTTGAACTGGACCAGGCCCTATTGGAAAACAAGTTATGCCTGGCAGCCGAAAACATGTTGCCCGGACTGGTCGGCTGGCATCCATCCGACCTTTCTTTCCTGATTGAAGGACTGCCCAACACCGGCATTTGCCTGGATACGGGCCACGCCCACATTTCCGGCGTTCTGGAAGCAGTCCTGAAAACACTGAAGGATAAAATTATTTCTTTTCATCTTTCCGACACCTGCGATTCCGTCGACCGGCACCTGGTTCCATTTGAAGGAACCATAGACTGGCCCGACTTCAGAAAGAAAGCCCTGGACAGAAAAAGACCGGCATTTTTAACTTTTGAAACGCGGGGCCGCGGCGACCTGAACAAAACCCTGCAGGAAATTAAAACGGCTTTCAATAAACTAACAACCGGGAGGGCAGATGGAAACAATATTAAACGAAACTAATTTTGACCAGGAAATAATGACAAACACCCTCCCGTTTTTGGTTGACTTCTGGGCTCAATGGTGCGGACCCTGCCAGATGCTGGGCCCAACCCTGAAACAACTTGCCCGGGATTTTGAAGGCCGGGCCAGAATAGGCAAGGTGAACGTGGACGAAAACCCCAATCTGGCCGGTAAATTTGGAGTAATGAGCATCCCTACCCTGATTCTCTTCGTCAACGGCCAGGAAAAAGAACGACTGGTCGGCGTAATTCCCAGGGAGCAACTCGTCCGATTGCTGGAAAATTATTTAAAACAATAGAGGCAAATATGAAACGACTGACGATGTGGGTGGGACCGATTATTTTTCTCGCCATTACTTTGCCTGCCTTTGGACAGCAAACCGGCGCCGAATTCGTTTCGCCAAAGGCGGAAGATTATTTCAACCAAGGAGTTGAATTGTATGAAGCGCAGAATTACAACGAGGCGATAACGGCCTTTGAAAAAGCGATTGAAATCAAGCCCGACTATGCTGAGGCCTGCTATAATCTGGGTATAATCTACTGGCAGCAGAAACAGTATAAAAAGGTTTCGGAAAAATTACAGAAGGTGCTGGAGCTTGCGCCGGACAGCGACGTTGCCAAAAAAGCGGAGCAGGATATCAAAAATCTTAAAGCCGCCGGGATTTTTTTGGTTGGACCCGGGGAGAAAGAAACGGAAGAGGGGGAAAAAACGTCCCGGATAACCAAACTCTCCGAAAAACCAAACGCCACTCTTCCGGAGTTGGTGGAAGACCTCCGGTTCGGACCAACCAACAAAAGAATTGCAGCGGCAAAGTGGTTGGGATTTTTCCCCGAAGAAGAAGCGGTGAAAGCGCTCGGAGAAGTTACACAAAAAAGCGGGGAACTACCGGAAATATGGGTGGCAGCCGTAGAATCGTTGGGTGAAATTGCCCTTCCCTCCGCCGTTCCGTTCTTACGGGAGGCTCTGGAAGCAACGGATTTTCCAACCGAAGGAAAACAGGCGGCAATCAAAGCTCTGAAAACCATCAACACATCGGAAAGTTTAAAGGCGATTCTTTCCGCCTGGGCCGGAGTTTTTCCCGGCGGATTATCGAATCAGAACGTGGTTGAACTGGTGCGGGAAAAAGGCAAGGAAGAGTTTGCCGGTATTATCCGTCCGGCATATCTACAGGCCACCGGAGAGAGGAAAATAGCCATGGCTTTGGCTCTGGGAATATTGAAAGATGCAACCGGGGTTCCGTTGATGGTAAACCGGCTGAAAGAGAATTATCCGGATGATGCCGTAACCGGGTCTTCTCTCAACCAACCGCCGCAGCGACAACCTGTCATGGCAGGCCCGCCGATACCGGGAGGCCTTCCTTTAATCACACCCATCCTTAAAGAACAAACTGCGGAAGCCGAAGGCTGGTCGCAAAAGGACGAAATCAGTTTAAGGGTTGAGATTGTGGAAGTATTAGGTATCTGCGCCGGAGCAAACCAAAAACCATTTCTGACTTATCTTTCCAAAAACGACCAGGAAAAAAAGGTCAGAGAAGCAGCCCTGGGAGCGGTCAAAAATCTGGAAGCGCGTGTCGCCAATTCTGCCCAGGCCTATCAGAAGGGCTCCGCGCTGGCAAAAGAAGGAAAAATAACAGAAGCAATCCCTTTAATTCAAACCGCCTTGAAGGAAAACCCGGATGCACCTTACGTTGAGGAAATCAAGAAACTTCAAGCCCGTTTTAATTACGACCAGGCGCTGGTTTTATTGAAGGAAAACAAAAAAGAGGAAGCCGTTAATCTCTTGCGGTCCGCCCTGGAACTCCATCCGGAAGCTACGTTCCGAAAAGAAGCTGAAAGTAAATTGGCGGAATTACAGGCACCAGTATTCCCTGGAGAAATGGGAACGCCTCTTATGCCCGGACCGCAGGGAATCCCACTTATTCCTCCCCCGGCCAGGAAGTAATAGTTACGGTAACCAACAGCCGGGTCGTATTCGACCCCAGACCGCGTAGCGCCGAAACGCCTCCGCGTATTTAACGCCGCACTGGATACCCCGAAAAGCGCTGTGTTTTTTCATAAATTCTACGTAGTCAACACCATCGTGGTCCAACAGCCATTGGTACTGACTCTGATGACATAAAAGCGCCTTCCCTTTCTCTTCAATAAATTCCGAAATATCCACGTAATCGGTCGGTTGAAAGTTGACTGCGGCTAATGCATCCATAAAATAGAGCGGCGGAATTGATGTGGTGTGCGGATTTTCCGTATGGTAATTGGGCAGCGAAGCTACAAAAGAGGCGTCTATCACCAACCGTCCGGTCGTGGAGTGGTCGCACATATAATCATCCGGATAATGGGTTAAAATTAGGTCCGGTTTTGCCTGCCGAACTATTTCCACCACCTTCCGGCGGCTCTCACTGTCGGCATAAACCTCCAGGTCCGGAAAAGCGCCGACGCTAACCAGGGATGCTCTTTCCGATTTTGCCGCCGCTTCCGCCTCCAGGCGCCGGATACGGGCCAACTCTTCCGGGCCAATCTCATAGTGTCCCTTATCTCCGTTGCATAAAACGGCGGTAAATATTTCGTCACCCCGTTTGCGAAACTTCAGGAGTGTGCCGGCACAAAGAAATTCAATATCGTCAGGATGGGCACCCACCGCCAATATTCTCATTTTTGTCCTCCGTTAGTTACAATCCGCGGCCAGCGGTCCGGCCAGTTCTTGCAGAAAAAATAACCGGCCGGGCAGGGTTGGCATAAAACTGCTTGGGACCCACATATCGGGTCCGTAACGCAGGGTTACCCAAAGACTCATCCCCTGCCACATCATTCCCCGACCAAGACTTCCGTCGCAACCGCCGATAATTTTATCCGCTTTGAGAAATATCCCCGGGCCGATGGTGTTGGCAAAACAGGGCACCAGGGTGGTCCGGCTTTTAAAACTGGTAATCGCATTCTGTTCAACGGTAAGCGGATGCAACTTTGCCCCTAAACGGTAGGGTTGTTTTTTCCATTCCGCCACACTGGAAAATTCCGCGGCGAAATGCGGCTCCCAGAAAGCGATGTGAAAAACCCGGCCGACGCCGAATATCAACACCATCTTTGCTCCTTCCTTCCGCAGTTTTTCAATTTCTTTCGGATAAGCGGTAAGCAGTTTTGGGGTTGCGAAATGACGCTGGTTGACCGGCACAGTCAAAGACCCGAGCGGACCATAGAAAGCGCCTTCCATCGCATTCTGAAAAGCGCCGGGATTATCCGAAGGAAGGGTCCTTCCATTCCGGTCGCTCCACTCATCCATATTGAAACCGTACACATGCCGGCAATCAACATTCCATTCCTTCAGAAAATAGACAGCCCACTTATACATCCCCATCGGCCCGACCGGTAGAATCAGGATTAGTTTTTTCTTTTCTTCCCTTGCCGCGCAGATTTCCGTTGCAATCTCATGGCCCATCTTAATATCAAATTCTTCCAGGGATATGCAGGGAACTGGAACAAAATTCTTGTTCCACCAGGGCTGCCGGTCACAAACCGCCTTCGCCGGATTGCTACAGCACCGGTCAATCTTAACCAGGTCCCAACCAGTCGGAAAAAAATTTTCCAGCAAAGAGCCCTTCAATGTTTTCATCAAATCCATAATCCCCCCGCCTTAGTTCTCCTCACAGAGAAAAAGTTTCACGTGTTGTTACTTCATATACGCAGAAGCCACCTTCTGGAACGCCGCCACGTAAAGTTCCATATGCTTTTGGGTATAAACCGGATGCGTAAAGAACGACATCGTCCGTTTGGAAAGCCAATTTGCCTTTTTGCAGTCAAAGGCCGCGTAATCAATCTTCCGGGCGTTAGGGTCGTTAAAAGGATATTTTAACCGGCCGAAACCGTTCTGCTCAAGATAGGCCTTTTCCTTGTACATCTCCGGCCACTGAACGCCGTAAACCGGAACACCCTCCGCTTCCATAGCACTCACAAACTGCTTTACCGGAACCTTAAGCCGGTCAACATCAAGAACAAACGGCGCCCACCAGAATGCGTTCTCCCGTTCTTTGGTATCCAGCGGGGCTTTTGTAACCAGCGGATGGCCTTTCAGGGCTTCAATCAGAAAGCGGCCGTTCTTCCTCCGGTTGGCCAGGTTCCAAGTGTCAAGCCGGTCCAATTCGCAGAGGCCGATTACTGATTGCATTTCAGTCATACGGTAGTTAAAACCTACCCGGTTATGGATATAGGTAAGCTTCGCTTCTAATTCCAGCAATCTCAGCCTCTCCTTGACATCGTAACCGTGGTCGCGGAAAGACCGGCATTCCCACTGCAGCGTTTCGTTGTCGGTTATCACCGCCCCGCCTTCTCCACCGGTGGTGAAATGCTTGCTCTGGCAGAAACTAAAGCACCCGATTTCACCAATGGTTCCGGTCTTTTTTCCTTTATAGATACCGCCGAAACACTGGGCGCAGTCTTCAATCACAAAAAGGTTATGATCTTTGGCTACTTTCATTATCGGGTCCATGTCGGCCACTACCCCGTAAAGGTGCACGACGATAATGGCCTTTGTTCTTTCTGTAATTTTATCCTCGATTTCGGCCGGGTTAAGGGTGTGGGTTTCATCTACATCGGCAAAAACCGGCAAGGCACCCGCCTGAAGAATACAGAATGAGGAAGCGATAAAAGAATAGGAGGGACAAATAATCTCATCACCGGGGCCTATCCCCAAAGCCGCTACCGCCGTATGAAGAGCGCTGGTGCCGTTGCTGGTTGTTATCCCGTACTTTGCGCCGTTCCATTTCGCCCACTCGTTTTCAAACCTGACCCCCATCTCGCCGGTCCAGTAATTGACCTTCCCGGTGCGCAGGGGTTCCATCGCCTTCTGAATGGTGGTTTCCTCAAAAGAAGGCCATTTAGGAAAAAAAACTTTGTTTACCGCTTCCCCGCCTTCGATTGCCAATTTTTCCGCCATAAATCCTCCTTAAAATATAATATATTCTGTAGGGTCGGATTCATCCGGTCCGCGCGGGCGCGATGAATCGTGCCCCTACAATTTAATTACTCTGCCGGTACGGGCCGATTCGTAAGCCGCCAACACCAGTTTTTGCGACCACAGGCCATCATCTCCGGAAATAGCCGGTTTACGGTCTTCCAGGATTGCGTTTGCAAACTCTTCAACCTCTGCCTGATAGGTATTTACCAACGGGAATTTTAAATCTACTCCTCCCGACTGAGACCTTTTCTGGTCCGCTTCATAACCCTTCATCTCTTTTTCCGCAAAAGCGCGCGCGGTTCCGGCCGACCCCTGGCCGATGGTTCCTTCCGCCAAGACCGAGCCGGCACTTCCGTAAACCTCCATAAAATTACGGGAAGAATTATCCGGTATGGAAAAAAACGCATCAACCATACCCAGAGCCCCATTCTGAAAACGAACCGTAGTAAGAGCGCTATCCTCCGAAAGATAGGATTGAATGAGGTTGCCGGTAAAACAATTTATTTCCGTAACCGGTGACTGGAAAACATATTCCAACAGGTCAATGAGATGGTTACCCATATCAACCAAAGAACCGCCCCCGCCCAGTTCCGGGTTCTGCCGCCAGGCTCCTTCCATCGGCGGGTACCAGCAGGAAAGCTGGGCCCGACCCAGAACCGGCTTGCCAATCTGTCCTTCGGAAATCATCACCCGCAACTGCTGATGAAAACCGTGAAACCGCATCATATAACCCACCCCTAATTTCCGACCCTGTTTTTCCGCTTCTTTAATCACAGATTCGCAATCAAAAAGCGTCAAAGACAGGGGTTTCTCCACCAAAACGTTCTTGCCGGAACGCAGCGCCGCTGTCGCCTGTTTCGCATGCAGATAGGCCGGCGTCGCAATGTAAATTGCGTTAATTTCCGGGTCCGACAGCAGTTCCGTTTCGGTGTCATAGGACTTAACCTTTAAATCTTTCGCCATCTCTCTTGCCACCGAAAGATTGGCATCCATTACCGCAGTCAAACAACTGTTCTTTGCCGGCACAATCCCCTCCGGGATGGTGCGCCGCCGCGCAATCCCGCCGCAGCCGATTACTCCCCAATTAACAACCATAAATAGCCTCCCTATAAAGACGCCAGCAACTTCAGCGCCGCATCCGTAATCAAATCCCCGGCTTCCGGTGCCAGGTTACTGCTCCGCGCCAGGCGCTCCTCATAACCGGTGCCTTCGGAAAAGGCCTGCCGGGTTGGTATGTATCCCAAGAAATTGTTGGTCAATTCGATTACAAAAGTAGACTTCAATTTTGATTCGGATTTTATCCGCAGGCCGTATTCCACAAAAACTTCCGCCGGCAGGAAAGCAAACCCGGCATCGTTTATCCGCACCGCACCCACCGGCACCTCTTCCTTCTTCTTTCCTTGGTCAACCACAAAAAGCATCTCCTTCAGCCAGGCAATTTCATCACCGAACAGATTACTCCGGCGCCGTAATTCTGCCTTATCCTCTTCCGATAACTTTTTCCGCTCTCCCTCAACCAGGCGCCGGGCGAACTTAAGTTCTTTTTCGCCGGGTTGCCGCACCGCGATTTCCAATTCAGCGCTGGCTGCTTTAACTGTTTCAAATAACCTGCAATCAATTTTCTCGCAAACCTTTATCACCTCAGCCGCTAGAATGGTACCCATCCATTCGGTGTGCGCAAAATAACCGGTTTTTACTTTTCCGGTCCAAAAATCCAGATGGTTGATATTGCCGCAAGCGCCGTTAAAAAAACTCACCAGCACGTTTTCACCCTTGATTTTACGCACCAACCGTCGGATAACTCCGGGATAATCGGCGGAAATCAGGTTGCCGCCGACGGTATCCGGGTGACAGGCGAAATTGACCAGCACCGCCCTTAAATTACCGAATTCATTCTCTATCCTCATAACCGCCACTTCCGGGTCAATTGGACCGGTCGGTTTCACTATGTCCGGATTACCTTTTCCGATTATCTTATCCCAGGCGTCGCCGGCGCCGGGGTTGGTGCGGACTGTCCCATCCTTCATCAGATAACGTCGGTTAAAAGAAACACCTGCCTCTACACCGCTGCCAAACCCGATGCGGCCCGGCGCCAGGTTTAAAACCGCCTGCCGGACCGAACCGGCGATACGACCGGGTAAAGACCGGATGTAATTTACGTCCTGTTCAACGCCAAAAGCGCTTGCCGTAGCCGGCCCGGTATGGGTATGGGTGCTGTGCATAAATATATTTTCCGGCATAATGGAAAATTCCCGGCTGATTAACTCCTTGACCTCGTTAACCGTGTCCGGCAGAAGGACAATCAGGTCGCAGGTAATCAGGACAATTTGAGTTTCCCCGGACTGAAAAATAAAAGTCTGGGCAAAGAGATTGTCGTGAACACCGGTGCTCTTCCGGTCTTCAAAATAGCCAACCAGGGAACTGCCAACCGGCGGCGTTATATCAACCTCAGCCAAACCAATTTTAGGATTCACTTTATTTCCTCCCTCTGTCATTCTGAGGCAAAGCCGAAGAATCTCGTTATTAATAAATATAGTTCCTTCGCAATTGCGGCTCAGGATGACAACTTTGTCTATCTTTGTGTGCTCTTTTCTCTTTTATTTTATCTTTTTCTTCCCGAAACCGTCAAAGTTTAACACCGAAAACCTCAAAAATTGCCCGGCGGCCGTCCTTTGGCTGCCGCTTAAAAATTTCTACTTTAAAACCGTTGCCGCGCAACGCCCGTTTTAGGGAACCTTCCGTAAAAAAGAGCTCTGAAAATCGTCTGCTCCCCAACTTCAAAGTTAACTGCAAACCGGTGGCTGAAAAAATTAAACCGTTGGAAAAAACGAATAAAAAATAGCCGAGCCAAACCGGGTTCCGCAAAATAAGTTTAGTCCGGGAAAGATAATATCCGGCCGAATGCGCCAGGATATAAATATGACCGCCGCTTTTGGTGGTTCGGCTCAAAACAGCCAGCGCCTGGTTAACCCTCACCCGGTACAGGACAAGCCGGCAGATTATGTGGGTAAAAGATTTTTCCGGCAACGAGACAGCGTTGATTTCGGAATTCAGGAAAAAGTAACGCTCCCGGGATATCCCGCTTTGGCGAAACAAAAATTCGGCAAATTCAACCGCGTAACCGTCGCGGTCAATACCGGTTACCCGTCTGGGATTAAAACGGAACGCCGCCAGCAGAGTTCCCCCGCCGCCGCAGCCGAAATCCAGCACAACCGAATTCCGGTCAATTTTCAACCGTTCTAAAACCGGTCTTATTCCATCCCGCTCCACCTGACTGCGGTATTCCGCAAGATGATAGGCGAGTGAAACGCCGGCCGGGGTTAAAACCAGACGCCTCTTTTTCCTGACCGCCAGACCAAGAGAAATCAGGCTCTCCGTATCCGTAATTACTGAAGGATAGCGGTTCAGCCCCTGTTGAAAATAATAGAGTCCGGCCAGCGCTTCCTGCAACCCTCTTTCCAACCATATCCGCCGTAAAACTTCCTCAGACATTATTTAGAATCTTTTCCCAATCGCGGAAAAATACGGTAAAAAGCATAAGAAGCAAACAAAATGACGTACGGCATAATCGGCAGTCGGTATCTAATGGCAACCCGGCCCAAAATGGTCATCGTTGAAAATGAAACGATCAGAACCAGTAAAAGAAGGCTCTGGCGCCAGTTTTTCACGGAAAGTATCCCGCCGACAACACAGAGCATAATTACCACCCCTGAAGTCAGAATACTTGCCCAAAAATGAGCCATGCCGTAAAGACTGCCTTCGATGCCCAAACCAATATGGGGATAAAACCTCCAGAACCGGAAGAAACGGTCGACAACCAGCCTGAGATAATCTTTCGGATGGGAAAAGATAAACTGAAATGCTTCTCGCCGGTACCAGTTATAAATATCGATTTCCGACATTCCTTCAAATAGGGACAAGTCGTCCCCGCGAAAAGTTCCGGCTGACTTGTTTATTTCCTTAATTGTGCCGGGGTTGTTGGCGACGTAAAAAGCCTGCCCGGTAGTGGTTGGAATGACTACTAAGCGGTGGTGGATGGCAAAATTTCGAATAATCCAGGGAGAGAAAGTAAGCGCGAAAAATAAAAAAATAAGGCAGGCACTCCAAAAAGCTCTTAGCCGATGCCGCTGAACCAGAACGAAAGAAAGAAGCAAGAACGGCGCCATGATAATCGTCTGGGCCCTGGTGAGCGCCGCCAGAGCGAGAAAAAAACCGGATAAAAAGATATTACTCCGGGATGGGTTTTTGAGGCTCCTGGTTAAAAACAAGACCGGCAGAATAAGCACAAACACACTCAAGGTTTCCGGGGTTATCTGACCATTCCAATAAATTAATTCCGGTAAAAAAGCAGTTGCAAATGCGGCAGTTAATGCTATCTTTTCCGAGTCAAAAATCTCCTTTCCCAACTTGTAGAGCAAAACGGCCGCGAGACTTCCCAAAATTGCCAGCAAAAACTTAACAACGAGATAATTCTCACCGAAAAGAAAAAAAACAGGCACCAGAAAAAAACTGAGAAGCGGTTCCCTTAAAGAATAAAGGGGTGGCTCTGTGCCCGGATAACCTATTGCGGAACGGGGCATGGAATAACCCCTGCCCTCAATAATGGACCAGGCCGCCTCTTTAACGCCTTCTTCCTTCCACTCATCAACGGTATTATTCAGGGTGGCGATCCAGGCAAACCTTAACGACAGGGCAAGCAAAAAAATTATCAGTAGTTTCTTGCCGTTCGATTGCATAAAATCTCCGTTTTCAGCATAACTGCGAACGCTTATAATATCATTTCCCCGATTTTTCCGCATCAGCCGCAATTTTCTGAGTTTTCCAATTACCCATACGAGTCAAATTAACTTTCGGTATTTACGGTACCAATTTAATAATGGATGGTTAAAATTATTTTTCAAAATAAACTTTTTTATGCTCCAATTAATTGACCGAATAAAAAGAATGGTGATGTTTTTGGGTAAAAATTTTAAGCTGAAATATTTATTGCGAATCATAAAACTATCGATCAACGACCGGTAAGATTTGCTGATGCCGCCGACACGAAAAACAGCTATTAAATCCGGGCAGGTATGAAATTTAACCCTGTTAAAGTAAAGCTTATAAACGAAATCCACATCCGCTTCAAGCTTGTATCTTAAATCATATTTAAATTTTTGATATATCTCTTTTTTGACGAACATGGCTGGATGAACGACTTCCTGCCCGAAAGTTCCCAGCCCGGCTAATCTTCGCCGCCATTGAATCTTGGATTTCGGTCCAGCTACCAAAAATAATAATTCTCCAGAAAAAACGCCCGCCTCATTGTCTTTCCGGAATTCTTTAACGATAACCTCCACCGCATTCGGCTGATAATAGTCGTCGCTGTTAAGGATTCCCACCAGTTTCCCCTTCGCCCGGGCAATGCCCTTGTTCATGGCATCATAAAGCCCCTGGTCCGGCTCGCTGACCCAATAAGCGACGCGGTCCCGGTGTCTCTTGATGATATCCAGGGTTCCGTCGGTGGATCCGCCGTCAATGATGATGTATTCAATGTTTTGATAGGTCTGCCCGATTACGCTTTCAATAGTCTGCTCAAGATACTTCTCGCTATTCAGGCAAACGGTAACCACACTTACCAGCGGCTCAACCTGTGCAGTTGTTTTATTTTCCATTCAACGACGGAACAAAGTCGCATCAACCTGAAGCAAACGACCGCTGTTCTGCTCAATAAAAACCGGCCGAATTGACCATAAATTAAACCCCCGTTCTTTAACCTCAGCCAGCAGGTCATCAAACAACCGCTGCCCCTCATACAACTGGACCAGGGACAACTCAAGCTGCATTCCGGCAATCCGGCCCAGTAATCCGGTTGCACCCTGCAGTATGCGGTCCTCATAACCCTGAGCATCTATCTTCAGGAAGACCACCGAATCCGGACTGAGGTAATCCGGCGCAAGCGAATCCAGCCGACGCAACGATACCCGTTCGCTTCCGACATAACGCGATTCCGGTGCGTTATTTGCGTGAGAATCAAGCATCTTCAGCACCGAACTGCTCTCCTTGTTGCCGGCTACATGAATTTCAATTTCGCCGTTTTCGCTGCCAATTGCGGCACGGGGGGCGACCTCCCACCGGGAGTCTTTTCGAGCGGCTTCCGACAATTGTTCCCACGCGGCGCAAAGCGGTTCAAAAGAAACGATGCGACCACCATAACCGGCATCACGCAAAAACCGGCCGAATTGACCGGTATTAGCGCCCACATCCAATACCAAATTTACCTTGTGCGCCGAAAGCATCCTCATCAGCCGGCAGGATTCTGAAGAAACGGGATTATAACGCCGAAGCTCGAATCCGAAAAACCGAATTAAACGCCTGATAAAAGACTTCATTGAACCTTCTCCTGTGTTACTGCTGCGATAATTGCCCTGAATGTTCCTTTTGGGGTTTCAACAAGCCAAAACCTCTGCGTATACCTGTTTGGTCATCCGGGCGGTCTTCTCCCAGGAAAAATCATTAGCCCGGGTCTTTCCTTTCCGGATTAATTCCTTTCGGATGTCTTCGTCGCCAATTACGCGGGAGACTGCTTCCCGGATGGCGTAACCATCTTTCGGGTCAAAATAAATAGCCGCATCACCGCCGATTTCCGGCAAAGAACCGGCCATACTCAGAATTGCCGGACAGCCACAGCTGAAAGCCTCAAGCACCGGAAAACCGAACCCTTCGTAAAGAGAAGGGAAAACAAAAGCCCTTGCATTCTGATAGAGATAAGTCAGACAGGCATCATCAACCGCATATTGTCGAATTCTACCGGTTAGGCCCAGGCTTTTAAAAAACCGATTTTCTTCAGCCGTAAAAACACTGCCGGCACAAACTACCCGTAGTTCCGGATTTGCCAGCAATAAGGCAGCTATCGAGCGGAGAAAAAAGTAAAAATTTTTGTATCCCACACGGGCGCCAACGAAAAGAAGATACGGAATGGGCAAATTTTTTATTGGCTGGAAATCGACTGGTTTTACGTCAGCGGCCAGGGAATTTCCGTGGTAGATAACGGTTATCTTGTCTTCGGGTACCTTGAAAACATCAATCAGGTCTTTCTTGGTCGTTTTAGAAATTGCGATGATCCGGGTTGCTTTTTGGACCAATATTTTCTTGCGATTTGAAGTAGGGTCGGCCGGCGAAAAAAAATCAGGGTAAATCTCATGAATCATATCATGGATAGTCAGGACAAACGGTTTAGTAAAAAGATATTTCAGAAAATAATCGTCATAAAATGTCGGGTGAAAAATATCGTACTCACTCGTCCGAATCCGCTCTATCGCCCATGGCCTGTTTTTCAATTGGTACATCCGCCGCTTACCCCGAAAATTTAACCTTTTCAAAAAACCCCGGCAGGAACCGGTGACACCTTCAGCGCCTCCATCCGATTTCTTTAAATTACACAGGTATTCGTTATCACTCCACCTAATCGGCAATTCCCACACCAGGTCCGGGTCGTCTCCAAAATGGTTTATCAATTCACAGAAATAACGGGAGACGCCGCCAAACCTTTGTATGGAAAACGCTTGAAAATCATACAGAATTTTCATTCTTCCCGCCGCAACGGAGAATATCGTTAAGGCTTTGTTCCAGAGAGATTTCCGGTTGCCGGCCGGTTTCCTTCAGGATTTTTTAATCGGAACAATACTTCGGCGCTGGTACAAACAATTGTCAGGCTATCTTTTGTTTTTTATTATCAAATCCCGCCGGTCACTGGAAGTTTTACTTTTCATCATTTTTTTTACAAAAACAGACAGGCCGCGGCCGGCCAATTTTACAATCATTTTAAATACCGGCGGATTAAAACGCTGCTCGGTAAACAAATGGATACTTCCGGTCGAATACAGGTTTAGCCCGTATTTTTTGGCAATGCATTCCAATGATTTAAACGAATAAAAAGATACGTGCTGTCCGTGTTCAAATCCATAATACGGCCACCGGTTAATTGGCGGAATGATACCGGGCAGAAGTTCGGTTGAAAACAGAATATTTTTTGATATTCGCAACATACTTTCTAATTCTTTTATGGGCCCGGTAAAATGTTCGAACGTCTCAAAACAAGTTATGCCTCTGATATTTTTAACACTTTCATTATATTCAAATCCTTTTGCCGTTAAATTCCGGGTATAAGGATCCTGCCAGTAAAAATCAAACCCGGTATCTCTCATCAACCTGGTTAATATTCCATATCCTCCGCCAAAATCAAGATATTTTGCATTTTTATCAAATAAAAAAAATAAAATTGCGGCGGTTATTTTTGACAAAGCAATATTCCTTTCCAGAACACCGGTATCATAAATGTTTATTGATTCCAGGTAAGATTCATTCAGCCAGAAAGGCTTTTCGGTTCGTAAAAACCGGCACTTTTCACAAAAATAACAGTCTATGAGGTATTTATTTAAAATTCTGGCCTTAAAAATTACACCCGTCTTTGAACCGCAAATTTCACAATTCATCTGCAGATATTTTTCATTTTATTCTTCACCCTGGCAAAAAGAGTGCGTTGAAAGTGCGTCTTGAAAGTAAACATGTCGGCTTCTTTGTTCGTGATGACGAAAGAAGGATGAATAATTTCAGATATATTACCGGTTTCCATATTGGCAAACCTATCGTTTTTATTAGTAGCGTGTGCTGCGCCTTTTCCAAATCCTATATTGGAAACAAGGTTTACGCTGGGCAGAATAGTGAGACCGTTTTGACTCCAGACAGCGAGCATCCACTGATAATCCCAGGTATCTATTTTACCTTCGTAGGCTGCCTGGAAATATTTCAGCCAGTATCGCTGGGTTGACCTGTCTTTCAATAAATTGGCAATTTGGTTCTGTTCCCGAAACCTGGGCCACATTTTCATCTTTACGTCGTAATAAACCCAGGCCCGCCTCCAGGTTGCCCATCCCCAAATATGACTATATCCGGAAAAATAGTAACTACCATCACCCCTAACGCACCCGAATTGAAAATTGACCCCGCCAATATGCATTATTCGGGTATCATTCCGGTATTTTACCAGCAATTCCCGGCAAAACAAGAAAAAAGATTGGTTAGGCAGGCAGTCATCCTCTAAAATTATGCCCTCCTCCACATCTTGAAAGAACCAGTCGATTGCGGAACTCACGGCCATCCTGCAACCAAGATTTTCTTCCCGGAAAAGAGTGTGCACTTCGCATTCCCAGTCAATTTGGCCGACAACTTCTCTTGCCGCCCGGCAATTTTCGAATTCCCCTGCCCTGTCTTTTCTGGGGCCATCCGCAGCAATATATAGTTTTTCAGGCCGGGCTTTTCTTATTTCGGCAAAGACCAGCCTTGTTGCATCAGGTCGGTTAAATACCAGAAATAACACCGCTGTTTTAAGCGAATGGTTTGAAACAAATATGTTTTCAGTCATTTGAAGGCTTGGGAGCGTTGGGTATTGCGCATCATTTCAATATATTGGCTCTGTGAATGTCTGGATTGTTTTTATTAATTGCTTTAGAAAGCACATTTATCCAGTTGCTCTGTTTTTTTACTTTAAAAACATGATTTATTTCTGCCTCAATCATAAACACATCCCCTTTTTGAACAAGAAACTTTTGAGATTCTCCAACCAATAGCCCGCCTGCCACCCTTTGAACCCGTACTTCAATTTCGCCTCCCAAAATTATAAACAACTCTGCCGTGTCTTTATGAAAGTGATTTCCCCTGATACTCCCTTCTTCTGAGTATATCATGTTAAATTCTCGCCAGTTTCCAAAATTTACAAGCCCCTCCAGGCTTCCCTTATCATCCTTATGCAAAAAATATCTTTTGATAAACGTGAGCAAAGTAATCTCCTTTATTCCAAATAATCAAAAATTATCCTGCAGTTATTTTGCGAAAAAGCATCCGAACAAATGAGTGACAAATCCTTTTTTAAAGTGACTTTTGAAAAATCTACTTCTTCTGCAATAATTTTGGCCAAATATTTTTTTGACAAATTTTTTACGCCCAAACAGAATTCATATCTGCTCATTTTTCGGTTACCAACTATATGAAGTGTCTTTTGCCCTATTTTTGCCCAATTATTCATTAAACATAAAATACCGTTTAAAAGCACGTCGATTGGAGTTGGTGTAAAAAATACATTAGAAAAGGCATTTATTCCGGGTTTAGATTGAAGTTCGTTCAACAGCCAATCGTAAAACTGACTTCCGCTGCCAATAACCGCAGAGGTTCTGACTATTTTAAAATCTAAACTTGACGTTAGCAAAATTTTCTCTGCAATTAATTTTGTCTTTCCGTAGTTCGTGGTAGGGTTTGGTATATCATTGTCATGATAATTTCCCCGCTCACCATCAAAAACATAGTCCGATGAAAAAAATATCGATTTAGTCAAAGTATCACTGCGACTTAAGCATTTAACTATATTTTCAATAGGTTTCACGTTAATTTGATACGCCTGTTCGTGGTTTACTTCACAATCTTGAACGTTTTTATTGGCGGCGGTCAGAATCAAAAAATCAGGTTTTTCAGAAAAAACAAAATCGCTTACGGTATCAAAATTGGTTGCATCCAAATGGATATATTTTGAGTTATTATAATGTCTGAAATATGTACCCACCGTATCAAACCGTTCTTTTTCAAAAAAGTTAAACAGATAACCGCCGATAAAGCCCGACGCGCCAATGATTGCTACTTTCATTATTTTATATTTTTCATAACTGTTTCTTGCCCACCATCATACAAACGATACTCATTTAATGTTTCTGCACCATATTTTCCAGCCAATTCCCGGTACATTTCAGTTCCGGGAAATGGTACGCATTGTGAAAGTTGATAGCTTCGCATTATGTTATTCGTAGCGTAACCGAGTTCTTTCAGGATTTTCATATCGTGGTTATGCATCTCGTCCGTCATGCCAGGCATATCTTTCATCATGGTCAAATGAATCATTACGTGTGGAAACTTGGCCGTGATATTCTTCAATATTGCCAAAAAATCTTTTTTTTCTATGCCCTTTTTAACTTTCTTTAATATTTCCAGATCAAATGTTTCGATGCCAAAACGCATACCCACACACCCGCTGACAACCATCTTATCATAAAGCCAAACAGGAGAACAATCAAGTCTGCCCATCATCGTCCATGGTAAACCAATCTTCTTAAGACAATCGCACAGTGTAGCAATCCTATCTGTGCCAAGATTAAATGTGTCATCATCGAAAAAGATGCTTTTGTATCCGTGTAGTTTCACTGCTTCCTTAATCTCTTCTGAAATCTTTTTTGGGTCTCTCAGTGAAACATTACCAAAATACATCGTTTGCGGCCAGGCGCAAAATGTACACTTGAAAGGACAACCTTTGCTGCCGTATATTTGCAGTTGCGGCCTTTTGGTGGGCATAGTTGGGTCATAATAGCATTCCCCCCCTCTAAAATTTCTGAATGGAAAAGGAATGGCATCTATTTCTTTAACCACTTCGGGTTCGTATATTCCTTTTCTCTTTGTTTTGGCCATTTTTAATGAACTCAATATATATTCTCCCTTGAGAAGGTATCGTATGCACGGATTTTTCCGCTGTAGATTTTCGGCTTCTTGAACAAGGTGGTGACCGGCTAAAGCCACTTCGGTAAAATTTGCTAATTTTTCAGCAAACCACAAATCAATATCAATGGTAGGTGTAGAGCATTCGATAACGGCAATATCGGATTTTGCATTTACAACTTTTTCCAAAAAGCGTTGGTAATTATACTCTTTGTTGACAACCGCATCAAAAATATCCGTTTCAAAACCATTCGCCTGTAGTAACGCCGCCGAATATCCCATAAAAAAGGGGTAGGGTGGACCCCCGTGCGGGGAAGACATTGTCCACGGCCATCTCGAACCGGCCCTTACACCATACCTAATCTCTTTGCCGGCTATGCGGTTTGCCAAGCGAATAATTCTGGTTAGACCGCGTATCTTACCCAAAAATCCGCTGACCACCAAACCGTCAACTTTAAAATTATTTTCCGGTTTGGAGTTGGCCGACCTGATAACCGGCGGATTAACAAATAATATTTTCATAATATCGAATCAACATACCGATACAATGCATCCATGCGAACTTTTAAAGAAGCGCGCTTAAGAACATACTCATAACCGTTGCCGGACACTCTCTTCCGCTCCACCGCGTTGGCGAGATAATACTTTATCTTTTCAGTTAAATCAGCGCCGCCTTCGGTAAACACGACGCAGTCACTGAGTTCCTTCTCGGCCATCGGAACCTTGTCTGTTATAAGAAAACCCCCGCAGGCCAAAACTTCCAAAGTTCTCAGGGTTATAACATCCCAGTCAACACAGTCCTGGGCGGTGCAGTTTAAATTTATTTTCGCGCTTGAATACAAAACAGGCACATCATTCTGAGGAATTTTCCCTTTTGAAATTCTAAAAAACTTCGCCTGGTACGGCCGGTTTTTCCAGAATTGAAACCGACGGAATGAATTCCAGGTTCCGTAAAGTCCAAAATTAAAATCCACGGCCGGATACAGATAACGCAGCGTCCGCTGTTCTCCTTTGATGTCATTGCCGACATAGGCGACCTCAAAAACATAACTACGGTCCTGCTGCCTGGGATAGAAGAATTCCGTATCAACTCCAAAGGGTAGATAGATACCGTCACGACCCGTCTTTTTGTGTATTTCCAGGAGCCGGCTGGAAACAAAAGCATAACCGTCGTAACCTAACTTATGGAACTCTCGTAAAAATTTATCTGCTCCTTCCGGCCGCGCGTTCTGAATATAAAGCAAATGCTTTCCAGCCCAGCCTGGATTAGGCGGAGTATCATTCAAATAAACCATCAGGTCCAGTTTTCCCGAAGGCAGATCGTTGGGAGCATAAACCTTGCAGTTTTTAACGGTCTTTATGCGCCCTAAAAACCGGCACATGGATTCGGCAAAAAGCTCGTCGCCCAAAACATTACCCGAACCTTCAAGCGAACCTTTATTCCAGCAAATATAAAAACCGATTTTCATAATGTTAAACGTGCTTAAATGGATAAACCCGGCCAGGAATGTCACATCCGTTCTAATCGTATTTCAGGCGTATTAGTCCACAGAATATTTGTGGGACAAATTAAAACACGCATAATATTATTTTTTCCTGTACACACAATTAATATCCAGGGGGTTTAATCTGTACAATTCCCTGAAATTCCTACCCAAAAACTTTCTCCCACCTGCCCGATAAAAATTATCTGCCGCCCCACCGATATGAGTCAGCTGGCCTCTCCAGGGTGCCCTCATGAAAAGAACTCCGCCTCTTTTTAAAACCGGCGAAATTTTATTTATAAAAATATCGGAAGAATTCGGTAAATGTTCCAAAACATCAAGGCATATAACGCCGTCTGCGATGTTCTCCTGGTTATAATCAAAAACATTTATAAAACTTATATTGGTCAATTTATGTTTATCGAGTCTATATTTCACAAATTTATTAACATCATTTGGAACATCAAGCAATAGAATTGTTCCGGAGATTTTTTTCTTTAAAGCCAACCCGACGGTAAGAACAGCGGTGCCACATCCGTAATCTATGATATGCTTTGAATTCTTGAAAAAATAGGAGATGACATTATAATTTTCCCACCAGATCATTTGATTGACAACATTGGCGCAAATATTCAATTCCGCAGAAATTCCGTTCCAGCTTTTATAGAATTCCTCAAGGTTTTTGGAATTTTCAAAAAGTTCTTTTTCGCGTTCTTCCCAACTATAATATTTTTCCCAAAAAGCATTATTGTCAATTTTGTAATATTCCAACACATCATTGATTGCGTCGCACAAAATCTCCAAAACCTCTACTCTGTAATCGGGAATTTTAAGTCCGCTCAGCCCCAACATGAAACACAATTTTTGAAGCCGGGAAATAATTTCATTTTTATGATTAAAAAAGGTTTCCGGATGCATTAATTGTTCTTCCTGTTTAGGTTTAGGTTTAAGTTAAATACTGATTTCAAAAAAATAGTACCGACGGTTTTATCGAAGAATATGCTGACAAAAATCAGCGGAGATATATAAGCAATAAGTACCGCGACGGCGGCTCCGCTGGAAGCATACCTGGGAATCAGTAAAAAATTCAGGACAATACTGACCACACATCCAAAAATGGTTCCGTAAAGAGAAATTTTCTGTTGATTTTTAAGTATAAAACGATGGCTGAATATAATGCTCATACTGACTATTATACCAGAAAAAATGTGTATGGAAAGGACCGGAGCAGCCGCCAGATACTCTTTACCGTACAGAATGGATATGATGGTTTCGGAAAAGATAAGAACGAAAATTGAAATCGTCAGAGAAAACCAGAAGAATAACCGCATTATGTTTATGAGTTTTTCTGCGTACAAATCTTCATTCTCATTATAAAGATTAATAAGTTTTGGGTAAACCGAAATTAACACAATGGTCGGGATAAAATACCATAATTCGCTTATTCTAAGAACGGAGGAATAGATACCAACCTCCCGCTCATTGAGAAGACTCCCCAGCATGACCTGTGAAATCCTCATATAAACAAAAATGGCCAGCCCCGAAAACATGAGCGGCCAGCTATCCCTTAGCAGTGCTTTTGCGACGGTCACCCTGAATTTCCACTTCAAAAATTGCTCACCGGTAAATTTGTAATAAAAAATTACCCCGATTGCACCAAGCAACACCTCAGCCAGCATGGTCCATACAAAAGCCATTAATGAAGCCCTGGAAATCAAAAGAATTATTTTAATGACCGCCGCGATTAAAAAAGCGGCATTTTGCGCGATAACCACATATTTGGATTTTACCTGAGATTCAAACCAAAATCTGATGACATCAAAAGATTGAAAAATCATTCCGGCGGCAATGATTACAACCGTAATTTTGACCAGTTTATCACTCTTGAAAAAATGGATAGCGAGAACGGAAAGCAAAAAAGAAACCGCTGAAGCAAAAAGCTTAAGCAAAAAAGCCGTACCGACAAGCGAATACTTTTCGTCGGGCTGTCTGACTATTTCTCTGATTACTATATTATCAAGTCCTAAAGTAGCAATGGAACCAAAAATTCCCACAAAAGCAGCGCTGTAATTTATTATTCCAAACTGCTCCGGTCCAAGGTATCTTGCAACCCAGACACCTACTACAAATCCAACACCCATCCGCAGAACTTTATCCAAAAATAACCAGCTCATATTGGAAATTATTTTCTGGAGATTATATCGGCCTTTGATTTTTTTCTGCAAAAAAAGCGGCAGGCGACCAACCCAGAAAGGTTCAAGCGGTACATTATCATCAAACATTACCCTACCCCCAATTACAGAAATCTACCGAAAAAGAGACGACAATCCGCGGAAAAGTCATTGGAAAATATCCAGTAATTGCCTGGTCTTCCTGGAGAAATCCTTGATTTCACCGAAACGCCGGGAATAAGCTTTCCGCATTTTCAATTCCCCCGCCGAAATCTTTCCATTGGGCTTGACCACTTCGTCCAATTCCGCGATGCCTTCGTCAATTAAATCAAGCCGTTTCTTGAGTCCGGAGTTTATTCGGCTCTTGGCGATATCCCAGAGATCGCGGTTCCCCTGGTAGTAATTCTGGGTGGAACCTTTGCGCCAGATTGACTTGACCGCCCCCCACTCCTCCAATTTCCGGATATTGAGGCTGGCACTGCCCTTGCTGATGTGCAACATCCGGCTTAATTCCGTCAATGAGAGCGGGCCTTCCTCCAGATAAAGCAGGGCATACATTTGGCAGATTGTCCGGTTAAGACCGATGCTTTCGCCCAGGCGGCCGATTTCACCGATAAAACGGTCTCTGATTTCCTCCGGTTTTTTATAGTTATTCATATCGTTTAATCTATTTTAAACGAGTAGAACGAAAATGTCAAATGTAACGCATAACAGGCGGGACTCGTCCGCCGAAGCCTTGGCGAAGGAGGACGCCTAGCCTGCCGAATGGAGCCGCAATGACAACGTTAGGGGAGTTGGCCGGATTGGTACTGTAGAATAAGCCGGGTGAAGGTAACTATCTTCTTTTGGGCCAGGGCGGCGTGGCCGTGTGCCTGATCATAAGCGATGGATTTTCGGGTAACAAAGGCGTAATTTTTGACATGGACATCTCCGATGCGCGGGCCGGACCAGGAATTAACCAGAATGAAAGAAATGATTGCCAGAGCGAAAAGACTGGAGAGAACCGAAATTAAATCTCGGGCGGGATGGAGGGATTCGACGAACGGGCGACGGGATTGCCGCGTCACAAAAAACGTTCCTCGCAATGACCTGATTTTTTCAAAAAGGAAATAGAGATAGCCGGAGGCCAGAAGGATAAAACCGGCTACGGCCGGAAGCCGGTAACGACCGGTAATAAAAAAAGCCACGACAGAAACGACACCGGCAAACGTGTAAACCTGAAGATAACGAAACTTTATATTTGATGCGGTAAAAAATCCGACTAATCCCAGCGGAACGATAAGGCCAAAACCAAAAAGGGGGAATTTCAGGGTTTTGGTTATGGAAGCCAACAGGTAGATATTCAGGTTTTGCGGCCATTCGTAAGAAGAGAAGAAGAAAAGGGTCTTCCTTCCCCACAATTTCCAGAAATCAAGGGAGGCCGGCGAGAGCAACGGTCCCTTGGGATAAACAAAAAGTCCGATGCTGTCGGCGCTGTTGCCGAACCGCCAGGCCACCGGTCCATTGGTAGAGATGGTCACAAATTTGCCGGCCAAAAGAGAGTTACGGATGAAAATCGGCGCAACCAGCAGGGAAAAACCGACGATAAAAAGGAGAGAGCCGAGAAGAAAAGAACGACGAAATTGCCACACCTGCTTCCGCAGGTTCATCACGACAACCAGAAATGACAAAAAGAGAAAAAAGAGGATGGTGGGCTTGGCAACAGCAGCCAGACCAAAACCCAGACCGGCCAGCAGCCAACGGTCTTTCCGCTCCGGACGTTCCAAGGTCCAGTAAATCAGAAAAAGACAGAGAACGTTGGTAAAGAGGATAAAACTGTCGCTCAGGAGCGTAGCCGAGTAATAGATAAAGGGCCGGTAAAAAGAATAGAGACCGCAGGCAACCAAGCCGACCCAATCGTTCCAGAGCCGTTTTCCGATAAGAAAAATAAGGAATGCGGCCAACAAATCAAGCAGAACCTGGATGATGCCGGCGGCCAGATAATTGTGAACACCGAAAATACGGTAAACTACGGCCAGAAAATAGGCGTAACCGGGCGGCTGGTAGAAAGGACTGCCGTCGACAAACCAGGGATAGGTCATCGCCTTCGCGCCGAGTTCGTCCCAGGTGCGCTGGTCCAGCCCGGAAAGCAGTTGGGCGTTAAAGAACGGGGTCTGGCGAAATTCGGAAAGGTAGGCGAGGCGGAGGGTGAGACCGAGAAGAAGAATGGCGAGAAGGATGAGATTGCCGCGGCCGCCAAGGCGGCCTCGCAATGACAGGTGGGACGACTGTCCTGCCCCCCTCACCTCACCTCTCCCCGGCGGGGAGAGGATTTTCAATGACGGGGGAGATGATTTACGACTCATCTTTTCTCTGCCACAATCAGCATTTGCTTTCCGAAAAGGCGCCAGCACAAGGGGAATTTTAGATAAAAACGGAGGAGCCGGGAAGATTGGGGCAACCGGGTTTTGGTGGTATAGGGAAGAAAACGCGGTACCACTTTTTTAATTTCAAAACCGGAAACGGCGAGGGCTTCGCAAAAACCTTGATGGCTGAACGGAAGAGTATGGTCGAAAAAATTCCAGAATTCCCAGCGCACGCAGGCAATATTGGGTGAAATAAGAACGATTGAACCTTGAAATTTCAGTATCCGCCTGACTTCCTGTAAAGTTTTAAGAGCTGTTTCCCGGTCAGGCAGATGTTCAAAAAAATTACTGGAAAACACCAGGTCAATTGAATTATCCGGAATAACTGAAATTTCCGTACTTTCGGAGATTAGCGCTTCAACCCCTGCGCCCGCGTAGTCCTTAACCCCGGGATTAACGTCCACCGCGTACTTTTTACCGCAAATAATATCGTTGATAAATTCGCAATGGCCGGCGCCCAGGTCTAAAACCACGAAATCTTTCTTTACAAATTGCTGAAGATAATGCCTTACTAAAACTTGCCACATCTTTGTTTTTTTCTCTTTATCGGATTCCGTAAAGCGCATCCGATAAATCTCACTCATGTCCATTATTTACTCCCTAAAAGAGGCGATGACTTTTTTGAGAGCTTCATCAAGGTTAACTTTGGGGGAGTAACCGAGCGCTTCTTTGATACGGGACAAATCCGGCAGTCTGCGCCGCATATCCTCGAAACCATCTTGGTATGCCTCTTCCGGCGGCAGGTGGACAATGCGGGAGTTACTACGGCATAACATTTTTACCCTTTTTGCTAATTCCTGAATTGTAACCTCTTCCTTGGTCCCGATGTTAAAGACGCCGCCGATAATATTTTTCTTTTGTGAAAAAAGATAAAGCGCTTCCACCGCGTCGGAGACGTAGGTGAAGGAACGGGTCTGCTTGCCATCGCCGTAAACGGTAATATCCTCCCCGGCCAGCGCCTGCCCGACAAACCTGGGCACAACCATCCCGTACCGGCCGGTCTGCCGCGGCCCGATGGTGTTAAAAAGCCGCCCGATTACCACCGGGACATTTTTTTCCGAAAAATAAGCCAGCGCCAGAAATTCATCCAGCGCCTTACTGCAAGCATAGCCCCAGCGCCGGATGGTTGTGGAACCCAATACCAGATCGTTCTCTTCCGAAAAAGGGATGTTTTCGTTTTTACCGTAAACTTCGCTGGTTGACGTGAGAATAACTCTCTGCCCTGATGGCACGGCTGCTTCCAGCACGTTAAGCGTGCCCTCCACGTTGGTCTTCAACGACTGCAGCGGATTTTCAATAATATTTTTTACGCCAACGGCAGCCGCCAGATGACAGATAATGTCGGCCTTGGAAACAAGACTCTCCAGGCCGGAACGGTTGAGAACGGTGTCAACCACCAGTTGAAAACCAGGGTTGGTTTGAATTGACTTGATGTTTTCCAGGCAGCCGGTGCTCAAATCGTCAAGCGCAGTCACCTGGTGCCCGTGCGAAAGCAGATACTCGCACAAGTGGCTCCCGATGAACCCGGCTCCGCCGGTGACTAAATAGTGCATGTCGCAAATCCCCTTCCCTCACCCCTCCCCGCCAGAGGCGGACTTTCAGCCGCCAAGGGGAGGGAAACGAAACAGTGGTTTAGGTGCCGAGACGCCAGGCCGAAAGATATTCCTCCTGCTCGGCCGTCAGGGTATCAATTTCAATTCCGGAAGCGGCCAGTTTCAGGCGGGCAACTTCCCGGTCAATCGTTTCGGGAACCGGATAGAGGACCGGCTTAAGGTCTTTGCCTTTGACGGTCAGGTATTCCGCCGAGAGGGCCTGGTTGGCAAAACTCATGTCCATCACCGACGAAGGATGACCCTCGGCTGCAGCCAGATTAAGCAGTCTGCCCTGCGCCAGCAGATAGATGCGGCGGCCGTCCTTCATCTGAAACTCTTCCAGGTTTTCTCGTATCGTGCGCCGGCTTTTGCTCATCTTATCTAAAGCCGGAATATCAATTTCCACGTCGAAGTGTCCGCTGTTACCCAGAATTACGCCGTCTTTCATCAACCGGAAATGTTCTTCCCGAAAAACGGTCCGGTTGCCGGTAGCGGTAAGAAAAATATCTC
Organism: Candidatus Omnitrophota bacterium; assembly: GCA_043826355.1. GTDB lineage: Bacteria > Ratteibacteria > UBA8468 > MWAK01 > MWAK01 > JAHJUB01. Next base: position 37,862 of record JBDRQI010000030.1, on the reverse strand, counting down.
CGATTTTAGCGGCTTCCGCCGATTTCATAACCTGGAAACCGTCCATGGACGCTTCCAGGGCTCTCAGCGGGTCCACCTCGGTTATGATTACGATGGAACCCATGCCCCTGGCACGGGACGCAATTCCCCGGCTGCACCATCCGTAACCGGCCACCACCACTTTTTTCCCGGCCAGAAGAACATTAGTTGCCCGCAGTAAACCGTCGATAGTTGACTGCCCGGTTCCGTAACGATTATCGAAAAGGTGTTTGGTCAACGCCTCATTAACCGCAATGATGGGAAAACGAATCTTACCTTCTTTTTCCAGATTGCGAAAACGAATTACGCCGGTGGTGGTCTCTTCCGTTCCACCCAGGACGGTACGACAGAAAGCTTCATCCTTCTGATGCGCCGCGCTGATAAGGTCAGCGCCGTCATCCATAAGTATTTCCGGTTTTGCCTTCAGGACCGAAGAAAGGTGACGGTAGTAATCATCTCTTTCTTCTCCGCGGAAAGCAAAAACAGCGACGCCGTATTCCTTGGCCAGTGCCGCGGCAACGCTATCGTTGGTGCTTAACGGGTTGGAAGCGCACAAATAAACCCGGGCGCCTCCGGCCTGCAAAGTAATCGCCAGGTTTGCCGTTTCGGAGGTAATATGCAGACAAGCTCCGATGCGCCGGCCGGCCAGGGGTTTTGTCTTTTCAAAACGTTCGCGAATGGAAAAGAGCACCGGCATCTCCCGGCCGGACCATTCGATACGACGCACGCCTTCCGAAGACAGATTTATATCTTTAACTTCAAAATCAGGCATAATACCTCTCTCAGTTTAAGGAAAAAAATAAAAATGCCAAACAAACCCGGCAACTACACAATATTTACACGCAAATTGAAAAACGAAATTCTTTCCCCCACTTACCAAATGCGGATAAAAAAATAACAGCGTCGATAAATCTCATCCAAAAAAATGCGATATTCCTTAGCATTAACCAACTTTTTCCCCGCGGTTTATTTTAACACACAAAAAAAAACTTGACAAATGTTTTGATATATGTTTTACTATGTATCCAGAAGTGAAGGTTGTTTGTCGGTTTCTGATAAATTGACGCAATCATTTTAATTTTTTTGAAAAGGAGGTGATATCGGTGGCCAAGAAAGCAAAAAAAGCAGCCAAGAAAACAGCTAAGAAGAAAAAGTAAAATTATTGGAAAAAGCGTTTGATGCTAAAAAACCAATTAAAAAATACAACGGGCAAAACAATAAGGGAGGTGATTTAAAAGTGGCAAAAAAAGCAGCCAAGAAAAAAGTTGTCAAAAAAGCAGCCAAGAAAAAAGTTAAGAAAGCGAAGAAGGGTTGTTGCAGATAATTAAACAGTGCTCAAAAAGAAAACGGGAGATATCCTCCTTGGAATGGTTTGACAAATCAATAACTTTTCCTTTCCGCGAAATAAACAAGGAGGCGTGTCTCCCTTTTTCTTTTCCAAAAAAATTCGGGTCATTCACCAGAATGTAATCCAACCGTTTTTCCCTCATTTTCCTTTTTCCCTCCTCAATCAGGCGCCTGGTTTCCAGCGCAAAACCTACTAAAACCTGGTCCGGCCTTTTAATCTTTCCGCAAGCAGAAAGGATGTCCGGATTGGGAAAAAGAGTCAGCTTGATTCCTTTTTTGTGTTTAATCTTGTTGCGGCGGAAACGCGGCCGCCAGTCGCTCACCGCGGCCGTCATAAAAAGACAATCTGCTTCCGGGAAAAACTGCAGAACCTTTGCCTCCATCTGCCGGGCGCTCTCCACCGGGACAAAAACTACTCCGCCCGGCGGCTCGATATGGGTCGGACCGCTGACCAGAATAACTTCGTAGCCGCGTTTCCTGCCTTCGGCCGCCAACAGATATCCTAATCTCCCGGTAGCCGGATTGCTGATAAATCTGACCGGGTCAAGCCATTCCCGGGTGGGACCGGCGGTAATTAAAATTTTCACGTGAATAAATAAATGTTTTACCCTAAACTCCTGCCTCTCTTTTTCTCCTTAATATGGCTGGCTCATCATGCAGGATGCTTGGGGTTGCAAAAATAGAAGTTTCTTCCGTCTTTTCCTCTTTTTCTTTTCGGCGCGGCTGGCGTGCCAGTTGTTCCTTCTCCTTTTCTTTCTTGTCGGACGCGGTATCAACGTTTTTTAACCCGGTGGCAATTACCGTAACTTTAATCGCGCTGCCCAACCGCGGGTCAACCACGGTTCCACAAAATCGTTCGGCCTCGGGCGTGAGCGATTCGTAAATCGTATCCGCAACCTTACGCACATCAAAAATGCCTAAATTATCACCGCCGGCGATGCTGATGAGAACACTGCGCGCGGTGACCAGTTCTTCTCTCTTTAAGAACGGGTTGCTGATAGCCATCCGGGCTGCTTCTTCCGGGCGGTTAGGTCCTTCTCCGGCCGAACCGGTCCCCATTAAACCATCGCCGCCATCTTCCACGATCTTGCGCAGGTCGGCGAAATCCAGGTTCATAATGCCCGGCTGGGTAATCAGGTCGGAAATAGACGCCACCCCCTGGTAAAGGATTGCATCCACCATCGCGAAAGCAGCCGTCAGGGACGTATCCGGAGAAGCAATCTCAAATATCTTCTCGTTGGAAACTGTAATCAGCGTATCAAGGTGTTTGCGCAATTCCGTAAGTCCTTCGCGAGCGATCTCCATCCGGAGGTTACCCTCAAAAGCAAAAGGCAGGGTGACGAAACCGATTACGATGGCGCCGTTATCTTTGGCGATCTTGGCAACTACCGGTCCGGCGCCGGTCCCGGTCCCGCCACCGAGTCCGCAGGTTAAAAAGACAACTTTAACCCCTTTTAAGAGTTCGGAAATCTGCGCCCGGTCCTCATTGGCGGCAAATTTTCCCATTTCCGGATTAGCGCCGGTACCCAGACCTTCTGTCAACCGTCGGCCAATCTGGAGTTTAATCGGAACGGCCGCCGCAAATAATGCCTGGCTATCGGTATTAATCGCTACCAGGTCAACACCGGAAAGGCGCTCCACCATCCGGCTGACCGCGTTACCGCCGGCGCCGCCGACACCCACCACCTTGATTTTAACTCCGGTGTTGTTCTCTTCCGGTTTAATTTTTAACATGTCTCCGCCTCTCGTTCAAACTAATCGAACGCCGATTACCGCAAATACGAATTAAAACAACTCGTTCCAAAAACGTTTCGCTTTGCTAAATACTTTCCTGAGACCTGATTTCCGGGAGCCGTTCTGGTCTTTGTCTGTATGCTTTTCCGCCGCAGCCTGCACGACGCCCAAGACCGCATTATAGGCCGGATTTTTCAAAACTTTTTCCCATCCGTGAAACCGGGGAACGGTTCCGATTCGAACCGGCATCTCCAGTTCCGATTCCAGAAATTCCGGCAAACCCGGCAAAAGAGCGCCGCCGCCGCCCAGAACCAGACCCGCGGTAAACACCGGACGGTATTTCAGAAAAATCGACTGAAAAGGAATCAACATGTCTTTTAATTCCGCCTCGATAATCTCGGCTACCTCACGGCGGTTGGTTGTTTGTTTCGATTCCCCTTGAACGTTAGCGAACGATAATTCCCGGGGTTCCACATCCAGCAGGCAGGAACCATACTCCTTCTTGATTCTTTCCGACTCAATGGAAGTAGTTTTGAGACAAACAGCAAGGGCATAATTAATCCGGTCGCCCCCACGACCCAGGATCTCAATCTCCCGTAGTGTAGGTTCAAAAATTAAAAGAGTGGAGGCGCTTCGTCCAAAATCAAAATAAGCCACCCCGGATTCCAGCTCCTCCGGAGTAAGAACCGCTTTGGCCGCCACCAACGGCGCAAAAAAGATTGACTTTGTTTCCAGACCTACTTCTTCCAGGCAGCGTTTCAGGTCTTTAACCCGCTTAGCGACTGCCATCACCGTAAAGAGACCGACACCAAGACGTTCACCGGACATTCCTACCGGATTCTTTATCTGCCGACGTTCATCTAATAAATACTCCTGCACTATGGTGTGAACGATTTCGTATTCGGAAGAGGCGCCGGGAAAAACTTTCTTAACCACTTCCTGCCGGTCGGTTTCCGTCACCTCACCCTGGCGATTCCTGATTTCAAAAGACCCCTGCCTTTTATCAACGCGAAAATAATCCCCAAAAAGACACAGGTTTACGGAACGAATCGCTTTACCGGATAAAGACTCCGCTTCCATCACGGCTTTTTCCACCGTAGCGCTCAATTCTGGAATGCTGGTAACCGCGCCGTTTTTCAACCCCACCGTGGGAACGGTGACAAACCCCAAAACTTTAAAACCGTCTCCCTGGGGAGTCGCCACAACAACTGATGTTTTATCCGAACCAATTTCAACACCAGCCAAAAAATCGTTTCCGTTTGTTGCCATAAGATTAAGGTTTGGGTTCCCGCCTAATACACGCGGGAATGATATTATGTTTTATTCCGATACCGGCAAAAAAACCGGGTCGTCAAAACGCAGATCAAGATACTTATATCTTAAACCTTTCTTTTGAAATTCAGCAAGTAACCGGCGAAAAACGGGTAGTTTTTCTCTCAGAGACTCTTTCGGTAAATAAATCAGCTCTCCGGTATTGAGGGTAAGAGTCAGGAAACTGGGGAAAAATGCCACTGACTGTAAAGAAACCAAAGAACGGCAATCGTCAAAAACCGAGACAGCCGGCAAGATTGAACCGGGTAAATCAGTCGGCGTTAAGCCGTAAATTTCCAACGCCGGTTTATCAGAACATTTTTCCTCCGGAACAATCATTCCATCCCTGGTCATCAGAAAACGCTTAGTCGGCAGCACAAGATACGCAAAAGGAACCCGCGGGATAACAGAAACATGCAGGGTGCCGGGAAAAGTACGGTGAACGGTTACTTCAGAAACCCAGGGGTCATTCCGGACCCGGTCAGCTATTTCCGCAAGGGAAACGGTAAATATGTTCTGACCGTAAAAAGATGAAAGGTCAAAATTTGAAACGTCCACCGTAATTTTTTTAATCTTGAAAAACGGGCTATACAGGATACCGTCGGACAGGCAATAGACGAGATAAATAAGCGCCGGCATTGCGGCCATAAAGACCAGAAAACGCCAGAAACGTTTCTGATAATTTTCCTGCTTTGCGTATCTGCTTTTGAATTTTCGCGCCCTTCTTTTCTTCATATACTAAAAATTTTGGGCTGTTTGTGGTTGCAGTTAGTTCTCCTTCAAACGAGGGTTTCTGTTTCGCGAAACAGAAACCCGAGCGCTCTATTTTTCTCTGGCCAATTCCACTAACTGTCCGGTTAATTCTCCGAACGAAATACCGGCCGCGGCTGCGGCCTCCGGAAAAAGACTGGTTGCGGTGAAACCCGGTATCGTATTAACATCTAAAAGATAAGGTTTACCTTTTTGGTCGATGATAACCTCGCTGCGCGAAAACCCGCGGCAACCTAATAACCGGTGAGCGGCAAGCACCACTTTACCTGCTTGACTTACCCACTTCCGCGGCAGTTCCGGCGGTATCAAATGCCGGCTGCCGCCCGGCGTATATTTTGCCTGGTAATCATAAAAACCGCCGGCCGGCACAATCTGAACGGCAGGCAGTATCCGGGGATTTTCATTACCCAAAATACCGATGGTAATTTCATTTCCAGGGATAAACTTTTCTATTAAAATTCGGGCATCGTATTTTCGGGCAAGCTCAAGGGCAGAGACCAAGTCAGTTTTTCTTTTGACAATTGAGATTCCCAGCGTAGACCCACCGTGAGCCGGCTTGACAACTAACGGAAAGGAAGGGGGGTGACAGGCGGGCGGAACCGGCAACCCGGCCGAGATTAAAAGTTGTTTTAAAATAATTTTGTCCATGGCCAGGGCGCTGGCCAGTATCCCGCTCCCGGTGTAAGGCAATCCAAGAGTTTCCAAAAATCCCTGAATCGTTCCGTCTTCTCCTTGACCGCCGTGCAAAGCGATGAAAACGGCATATATATTTTTCACGTCTAATAATTTTTCCGGGAAATCCGGTTTAATTGGGTCTAAAACTTTTACGGCAAACCCGGTCTCTTTCAGTGCCCGGGCCACACCGGCCCCGCTGTGAAGAGATACTTTCCTTTCCGGAGAATCTCCGCCGGCTAATACCACCACTGTCTTCATACAATTTTTATTTCCAACTCTAACTTAACACCGAATTTGGCATAAACCGTTTCCTGAATTTTTCCGATTAAACCAAGCACGTCGGAAGCGGTCGCATTATCAATGTTGAGGATAAAATTAGCGTGCTTATCCGAAACAACCGCACCTCCCTGGCGCCACCCTTTACAACCGGCTGACTCAATCAAACGCCCGGCCGCGTCACCAATTGGATTCTTGAATATGGAACCGGCGGACGGATACTCTCTGGGCTGACTGCTGTTTCGCCCGAAAATATAAGCGTTTATCTTCCGTTTTATTTCATCGTTCCGTGCAACCGGTCTCGCCTCCAAATTTGCGGAAACAATAAACGGAAAACGGGACAAATTAGAAGAACGGTAAGAGAAAGATGCTTCCGCGGCAATCAACTCTACTTCCTCCAGGTTTGCATCCAGCACTTTTATCCCGGCGACCACTTCAGAAACAGACCTTTCTTTAACTCCGGAATTCATAAGCAAAACGCCGCCCAGCGACCCGGGAATCCCGGCCAGAAATTCAAGTCCGGCCAGGTTATATTTTACCCCGAATTTAAGTATTTGCGAAACAGGGACCCCGCTTTCCACCAGAAGATATCTGCCGGCCTGCGAAATCCGGTTAAGCCGCCGGGTGAAAATAACGATACCGTCAAAACCTTCATCCCGGACCAAAAGGTTACTGCCGGCGCCCAGGACAAAAAATGGCCGGCTTTTTTCTCTTGCCTGACCGATCAGTTCTTTTACTTCGCAGAGGTTCTCCGGCTCGGCAAAAAGAGCGGCCCTGCCTCCGATTTTAAAAGTGGTGTGATTTGCCAGCGGTTCGTTGGATTTTATAACCATATTTTAAAAAAGTATTGTCATTCCCACGGATAGTAAGTGGGAATCCAAACCAATAGGTGTTGATTCCCGCCTAATACATGCGGGAATGATGACAAAATTTGGTTAATACTTTACCCACAATAAAGTAAGGCCGTACGCCGGCATGGTCTTGCCGGCTTTTCTCCGGTCACCTGATTTCAAAATATCTTGTACCGTCTCCGGCTTGATTTTACCCCGCCCGACTTCCAGAAGCGTACCAACGATATTGCGGACCATCTTATAGAGAAAACCGCTGCCCACAACGGTAATGCCAATCAGCCCACCCGCCTGGAAGAGGTCTGCGGATTCCTCTCTTATTGTCAAACTGTAAACAGTTCGTACCGGGTCCTTAACTTTCCTGCCGCTGGCCTGAAAAGCGCTAAAATCGTGCCGGCCGACCAGGTACGCGGCTGCCTGCCGCATCTTTGTCAGGTTCAATTTTTCCGAAAAGAAGTAGGCGCAGGGTGAAAAAAAGGGGTTTGCCACGCTCGTGTTCTGAACCAGATAACGATAGGCCTTCTTTTTCGCCTGAAACTGGGGGTGAAAATCATCGGATACCTTCTGAACGGAAAGAACCCGAACGCTCTCGGGAAGAAGCCCATTTAACCCCTGTCTTATCTTTTCAGTTGAACGATGGACACCCGTTTGAAACGCCACCACCTGGCCCAGGCTGTGCACACCGGCATCCGTCCTGCCGGAAGCAATGACTCCAGTCTTCTCGCACAATATACGCGCCAGGGCCCCTTCTACGGTTTCTTGCAGGGAATTACCGTTTCCCTGTTTTTGCCACCCGCAGAAATCGGTGCCCCGGTAAGAAACAACAAGCTTAAGGGTCTGTTTCATAATAAAACTGACCCTATCGGGAAAAATATTTTTTTTGAATCAGTAATTCCCCGATCTGCACCGCATTCAATGCTGCGCCCTTACGCAAATTATCGGACACCACCCAGAACGATATCCCGTTCTCCACGGAAAGATCTTTACGGATGCGGCCGACGAAAACCTCGTCCCGACCCGCGGACAGGACTGGCAACGGATATAATGATTTTTCCGGATCATCAACAACCGCTATTCCCGGAGCAGATTTCAGAATTTCGGTTGCCTCTGCGGCAGAAAGTCTCCCGGCAAAATCAACGGTCACTGCCTCGCTGTGACCGACATAAACCGGAACCCTCACGCAGGTTGCGGTAATCATCAGGGAATCATCGCCCAAAATCTTCCGGGTTTCGTTAACCATCTTCATCTCTTCTTTGGTGTAACCATTTTCCAAAAAAACGTCTATCTGGGGAATGAGATTATGGGCAATCTGATGCGGAAAAACAACCGGGCTTACCCGGTTTCCTTCCGCCAGGGTCTTGATTTGGGATTCCAGTTCCACAACCGCTTTCTGGCCGGCGCCGGAAACCGCCTGATAGGTTGAAACGATAATTCTTTTGATACGCGCCCGCAGGTGCAGGGGGTGGAGCACGCATACCATTTGAATTGTGGAACAGTTGGGATTGGCGATTATCTTTTTCTCCGGCCGCAGCGCATCTGAATTTACTTCGGGTACCACCAGGGGCACCGCCTCTTCCATGCGCCAGCAGGAGGAATTGTCAACTACAAAAATTCCTAATCTGGCCGCAATCGGCGCATATTCCCGGCTGATGGCAGTGCCGGCGGAGAAAAAGAGCAGGTCAATATTCCGGTCAAATGAATTCGGGGTCAAACGCTCAATTTGAACCGGGTTGCCCCGAAAAAGAATGGCCTTCCCCTCAGAACGCTCGGAAGCAAAGAGACGAAGGGTATCCACCGGAAAATTACGCTCCTCCAGAATGGAGATCATCCGACGGCCTACGGCTCCGGAGGCGCCAACTACGCCGATTCTTAAGGTCTGTCTCATAATAAAATTGCCTAATGGGAGTCCCGGATTTAGGTCAGTGTCAGGCGCGACGAAATCCGTGTGCCCACTGCGGCACACGGACGAGGAGCAACGCCGCAAAGACCCAAAGACGGGACTCCCCGAAGGGCCGGGTTGTTTTGGGTTGCGACTGCGTCGCTCATTGCTTGAGCAGTACAGTGATTACGCAATCTTCTTCGCTCCTTGTCTCGCTCCAAAATCGCCTCTGGCAAATAGGCAATTTTATTATGAGACAGACCCTTAAGGCAGCCAAGTTAGCTCTTCCTTCGCAAAACTACTTTGTAGTCGCGGGGACCACGGGCAGGTACCTTGGTTTCTTTCACAATTACGTGTCCTTCCCGCGCCAGCCAGCCCAGGCTCATTAAAAGGTAATCACGCGGATCGTCAATATCCCGGCAGAGTTCTTTGAGCAGAGCGCCTTCCGGTTTCTTGTCCAGGTACTGCCAGATATCACCAGCCACAAAACCAATTTTGGTAATCATAGACCCTCCTTTGGCTCGCCTAGACCCCGAAGCCTGACTGGCCGCCGCAGCGTAGACACCGTTGCGGCAAAGCCGCTCATTGTGAGGCGTCTGCAATGCGAAGGTGGCCTTCGGTCGCTAATGTTCCCTCAGGATGACACGATAAAGCATCACTTCTTATTCAAATTCCCGCAACGGGGACAGCGAGAAAAACGCTCGGCGATGCTATCAATATATTGGTGTAAACATAAACCGCAGATCCACTCCCGGTTTTTCTTTGGACTTAAATCGGCTGACCGGCGGCGGCTTTCGCTAACCACCCAGAGCAGGGCTATGATTCCGACCCCAATCAAAAGATAGAGACCCAAAGCCAGACTTAAATCTATCGGTATCATCAATAACCCTATCTTTATTTTACCCCAATCTGAACCGATTTGTCCATCACCCGCCTTCGCAGGAGGCCCCGGGCTCTGCCCGGGGAGGAATGCGTAACAGGGTGCCTCGCCGAGTACGTCGCAGTCTGACAACCGAAGTGGAGCGTGGTGCCACGGGCTATGCCCATGGAAGCTCCACAACGAGTTCCGGAAAATGTGTTATAATAAATATTATGGCCAACTACGGCTCAAAAGAAGCGAAAAAAGGCCTCACGGAAAAACTGCCCGTTATTGAAACCTGGCCCAACCAGTTTCCCGGTTACGAAATCACGATTGTTTATCCGGAATTTACCTCGGTATGTCCCAAAACCGGACTGCCGGATTTCGGCACCATAACTATTCGTTATCAGCCAAACAAGCGGTGTCTGGAGTTAAAATCTCTGAAACTTTATTTTCTCGCCTACCGCAACCTGGGCATATTTTACGAAAATGCGGTAAATCGCATCCTGAAAGATGTGGTTGCAGCCACCAATCCAAAATGGGGCCGGGTGACCGGAGAGTTCAGCAGCAGGGGCGGAATGAAGAGCGCTGTGGAAGCAACCTATGGATTTTAAAGTACTCTTTCAACCGGAAGGGATTGTGTCTTCCGGTCTACCCGGCCTGACAGTGCTGGAACTGGCCCGACGGGCGAACATCGGCATTACCGCTTTCTGCGGCGGCCGCGGAACCTGCGGTAAGTGCCAGGTAAAGGTGGAACCGGCGCCGGCGCCGAATGAATCAGAAAAGAAACACATAACGCCGGAACGGCTCAAAGAAGGTTACCGGTTAGCCTGCCAGACGAAAATCATTGATTCTGATTTGACCGTCCTGGTACCGCCGGAATCCCGCTTTTTCAACCTTAAAATCCTGGTCTCCGGACTTACCCGGGACATTAAAGTCCACACCTCCATCCGAAAATACTACCTCCAATTACAGCCGCCCACCATTGAAGACCAGCGGCCCGACTGGGAAAGAATGAAATCGGCGATTTCAACCTCTTCCGGATTCAAAGAAAACGATCTTACCGCCAGTATCTACCTGCTTCGGCGGTTGCCGGCCATACTGAGAACCAGTGATTTCAAAATAACAGCGGTTCTGGAGGAAAAACGCCTGATTTCCGTTGAACCCGGTGACACCGCCGGCCAATCTTTTGGCCTGGCCTTTGACCTGGGCACCACCACCATCGTCGGTTCGTTGCTTGATATCGGCAGCGCCCGGGAAATAGCCGTGTCTTCCCGGTTAAACCCCCAATCAGCATACGGCGCCGATGTGATCAGCCGAATCAACCACACCATCACCGAAAAGAACGGTTCGGAAACTCTTCAACAAGTGGTCGTCGAGAGTTTTAATGAAATTATCACCGAACTCTGTCAAAAATCCGGTGTCAGTCCGGAAAATATTTACGAAATCATGCTGGTCGGCAATACGGCCATGGAACACCTTTTCCTGGGACTGCCGGCAGGAGCCCTGGCTACCAGCCCTTACGTCGGCGTCCATCAAGGTTCCATCAGCCTGCCGGCAAAAAAACTGGGGCTGGCCGTCAACCACGATGCAGTCCTCCGGGTGGGACCGCTCATCAGCGGATTTGTCGGCGGGGATACGGTGGCCGGTATCCTGGCAACCAATCAGCATCACGAAAGAGCCTTGCGCCTCTTTATTGACATTGGAACCAACGGCGAGATTGTGGTCGGAAACCGGGAAGGCGTCTGGTGCACTTCCGCGGCGGCCGGACCTGCCTTTGAAGGCGCCAACATCCATTTTGGAATGCGGGCGGAACCAGGCGCCATTGACAAAGTTAAGATTACCGAACGTGTTCTGTTCAGTACCATCATGGAAAAAACACCGCGGGGCATCTGCGGAACCGGCCTGGTGGAAGGGATCGGCGAACTCCTGCGCTGCCGGATAATCAGCGAAGACGGCCGCCTGAAATCCAGGGAAGATTTAGCCGGCCTGCCGAAAGAAATTCTTGACCGGCTGCAGACAGAAAAAGGAGAGCGCCGGTTCGTGCTGTCTCCGGAAACCGGTATCGCCATCTTCCAGAAAGACATCCGGCAGTTACAACTGGCTAAGGCCGCAATCGCCGCCGGAATTCAAACTCTGCTGGCAAAAATTCCCATCTCTCTTGCCGAATTGGATGAAATTTTACTGGCCGGCGCCTTCGGTTCCTATATCGACCCGGAAACGGCTTTACGGCTGGGGCTGCTCCCACCGGTTCCGCTGGAAAAGATTCGTTTTGTGGGAAATACCGCGCTTACCGGTTCCAAGATGATGCTCTTGTCCCAGGACATGAAGGATGAGGCAGAAAATATTCCGGTGGTTTGCCGTTACGTGGAACTTTTCCACGAGAAGGGATTCATGGACCTTTTCGTGGAAAATCTATCTTTCCCAAATTATGGTCTTCCTTGACCTTGTTTAAAATTCCGTTGATAAAACGGTAGGAATCATCACTGCCGTAAGTCTTGGCCAGTTCAACCGCTTCATCAATACAAACCGCCGGCGGTATCTCCTTGTTCTGCCCGAGCATTTCGTAAAGAGAAAGGCGCAGGATATTGCGGTCGATAACCGCCACCCGGTCCAGAGACCAGTTGGTTGCGTACCGGGAGATGAGCCGGTCAAAATAGTCCTGGTTTTCCTTAACGCCGGATAATAGTTCCCAGGCGAATGCCTGCGTCGTTTTCTCCGCCCCTTCTTCCCGGCTGATATCCGCCAAGCGTTTCTCAGCCCCCCCGGTAGGAAACACTTCCAGAGAATAGAGGCACCGCAGTGCCAACTCCCTGCCTTTTCTTCGTTTTCCCAACATACACCTCGCGTAAATTAAATAAGGAATATTGATTCAATCAACAAAACGGTATTTGACCAGGGTCCAAACGGCGGAAAGACCGTCGGAAAATCTAATCTTCTTTCCCTCTTTTATCTTCCGGGGATAATAGCGAATCGGCACTTCACATATTTTATATCCTTTTTTCCGCACCTTGGCCGTAACCTCGGGACAAAATTCAAACCGCCGGCATTTTAAATCTACTCTCTGCAGGACTTCCCGCCGGAAAACTTTATAACAAGTGGGCTCATCGGTAATTCCGGCCCGGTAAAGAAGGTTGGTTAAGAAAGAAAGCAGTTTTCCTCCCAGAAAAAAACCGGGCGAAGAAATTTTGTTTTTGCCCCGACACCGGGAACCGTAAACAACGCTTGTTTTCCCATCGATAATCGGCTGAATCAGTCCGGCGTAATCCTGCGGGTCGTATTCCAGGTCCGCATCCTGGATAATGACGATGTCGCCGGTCGCTTCCTTCAGACCGGCGCGGACAGCCGCACCCTTCCCCTGATTCTGAAGATGCCGGATAACCTTAATCGGATTATCCGGGTCAGGCTCCCGGCTGATCCGGTCTAAAATATGCCCGGTCTTATCGGTAGAGCCATCGTCAATTACAATAATTTCTTTGGCAAGATCAACCGCTTTCACGCGCCGGATAATCTCGGCCATTGTCCCTTCTTCGTTGCGTGCCGGGATAATAACGGAAATTTTCATCCTTTTTCCAGACGTAATCTTTTCAGGCCGCCGCCAGCAATCGCGGCGATCAACGGTAAAACCGGAAGATGATAACGCGGAATCGCCAGCAAAAACAGGTGAGCAAAGGTAAAATAAAATATCATCAAAACCGGGATGCAAACCCGGGCATTCCGCTCCTTCCAGACAAAAAACACCCCAAGAAAAAAGAGGAGAAGTAAGAGATATTGAAAGGTAAAAATCAGTATTTTTGCCGCCGGTCTTTTGTCCAGAACCTGTTTCCCTCCCGGAACCTGCAGCCAGAACCGGCCAACCTTTTTCACGCAGAGTAACGCGTAAGCCGCCGGGTGCTGTTTAATATTTTTTACCCCTTCCGCAAAAAACTTTCGGTCCGCTTCAATCTGCGAAAGCCCTTTAACTAATTCTTCCGAATCGCTTAAATTTTTCCAGTTATAATCACCGTTCCAGGGAAGATAACTGCCCACCCAGAGATTAAAACCGCTCCCGACGGATACCGGGATAAAATGCTTAAAGACAACGGCATTCCTTATTGTCCAGGGCAAAATTGGAAGAGCCATTCCCAAACAGAATATGATGACAAAAAAAGTGTCTCTTGCCTTTTTTTGCGAAAAAATGAGAAACCCTGCCAGCAGAAAGAAGGGGAAAAGAATGGTAACCGGCCGGGTCAGGGTTGCCAGCCCTAAAACAACGCCCGAGAACAACCACCCCCCCTTTTTTTTCTCTGCCCGGGCCTTCATCAACAAAAGGACGGCCGCAGTCACTAAAAACGCGGTCAGGGTTTCCGTCAGGATATAAGAAGTGGAGGCAACCAGAGAAGGAGAAACCGCAGTCAGCAACCCTCCCAGCAAAGCCGGTTTTTTGTCCCCGAAGACCCTTTTGCCGATAAAAAAGGCAAAGAGGCAGGTAACCGAACCCAAAAGAGCCTGGACAATCCTTACCGCCAAAAAACTGTGGCCGAAAAAAAGATAGACACCCGCCAGAAAGACGGGATACATCGGCGGCCGGTTCAGGCTGGTGGAAAAACCCAGACCGCTCAAAAGGCGCAGGGCATAATCATCATACTCCGATGAATCGCCGGCGGATAGCGGCAGTAGAACAACAAAAATGAGTCGCAGCAGCAGAGCCAAAAAAAAGAGACCCCACAGCAGTTTTTTATCGCTGCTTTCTCTCATTCTTTTATATTTAAAGCGCAGGGTTACCCGACATAGCGGCCTCCGGCAGCGTTACTTTTTGGTTTCGGGCTTTTTTAGCTGCCAGGCGCCGTTTTCATCCTGAATCCATTCACCCTCTTTTGCCAGTTTCCGGTTGGCCTTGGCAGCTGCTGCTTGGACACGCTTAATCTCCGCCGAAGCCATCTTGTTAATTTGAACTACATCCCGGTAAATTGCCATCCGGTCGTTATTCTCCTCTCTTACCATTTTCCGAAGCGCCAACACTTCTTTTCCATCCAGTTCTTCGGTTGACCGTATATCCAGGAGTCCCTCGTTGTTCTCGCCGAGCACCTTTTTATCTTTGTAGCCCTGAATATCGGAAAAACGTTCTATGCGCCTCGCCTTTGCCTCCTCAATGACCGAAGACGTGGTCTTAACTTCCGAAGTAACAACCGTTTGCGCATAAAGAGGCGCCGGTCCCAGAAAACGCCAGGGGCTCAAACGGCTCTGCTTTTTGGGAATCACCGGGGAAGGAGCAACCGGCTGAACCTGCAGTTCCAATCCCTCCATCGCCTTATCAAGCTTTTCCTGGGGGAAAGTAACGTAAACATTAACTGCCACACAACCAACCAACAGCAAAGCCAATCCAAAAATTAATCCGCTTTTCCGCATTTTTCCCTCCGAATATATCACGTAAAAATGTAGGGGCGCGGTTCATCGCGCCCGCTCTTTTCGGGTCGGACCCTCCCTGCCAGGGCTGCGGCGGACGCGGTGAATCCGACCCCTGCGTCAAATTATTTGCATTAATTGCTGAAAACCTGGCCAAGACGCTGTTTCAAATCGTCCAGGTTTATCGTGTTGCCCCTGGGGTCCATGGAGATATTGACCGTGTAACCCAGGGTATTCCCCAAAAGAATGTAATCCCTGCCCTTCTCCTTCCGGGCAAGGCCCTCAATGCTCAATAGTCCGTCCCGGTAGGTAACGGCTGCCTTTAATTTTCGGTATCCATAATCTTTCCCGGCCAAGAACCCAACCGGAGAACCGGTGCTTAGCGCCACCAGCGCTTTCAAAGCGTGGACATTCAGGTACTGGCGGACACCTCTCACCGGCACGGTCTCAAGAAGGGCATACCAGGATTCCAGGCCGGTTTCCCCGGCTTGAAAAGTATAATCAAGGTTGGCGATTCCGGACATCTGCGCGCCGTTACCATAAACGGTTAAAAGCGAAAGAAGGTCAAGTCCGGCCAGATTTAAATGACCGGTGGTTGAAGGCTTTCCGTTTTCGGAACGCCGGACCGAAATGTCTCCGTTTCCAGCCGCCTTATAAAACGAAAATGAAGCGCTGGAAGCAAGGATTCCGTTTTCCAGATCATAGGCTGCTTTACCGACGATCTTTTCCATCTTTAATCCCATCTTTTCCCGAACCGGGTCCGGCAGCGCTTCAATCAAATCCTCAAGGTAAAGACCGTCAGAAGCAAAAGAGAGGTCAAAACCTTTTTTGGTAATGTTCCCGGAGAGGGAAAGACTGCCGCCGGACTGGGTGAGGATACGCGCCGAATTTATTTGACCAGAACCGGTTGCAAAATCGTAGAACCCCTGCACGTCTCCGGAAAGAGGTGAGATTTTCTGTTCTTCAAACTGGAGACCGGCAAAGCTGACCCGGCCTTCAAGATGCTGGGCCTTCCACTGGCCATCCGGACGCGCGATGGTCAACACCGCCTGACCCTGCAAACCGCCCTGCGCCGGAAGCGTTGTCAAACCAAGTGATTTTTTCAGTTCCGCCAGGGAAAAACCGGCCAAATTTATGGAAATCCGGCTGTTCTCCGTTCCCCTGGTTTCAATGCGGCCGGAGACAGAGATTTCACCAATATTTTCAATCCTTACTTTCAGGTTTGAAACCTCATAGGAACCGGTGAGAAAATTACCGGTTATCCGTCCGTTTATCTTTAACTGTTCCGAATTAGCAGAACCAACCTTTCCTTTTGCGGCCAGGACGATTAAAACCGGTTTTAAAACCGGGTTGGCGGTCAGGTTTTGAACGGTAAGGTCAGTAACGGAAAACGAAAACGGCGGCTTGTTCCAATCGGCAAGAACGATTTCCTCCACGGTCAGCCCGGGTCCCGAATGGAAGACCGGACGCAACAACTGCACCTTGCCCTTACTGCCGGATTTCACCCGCCAGGCAAGATAATTACCGGACAGTTCCGGAAGGCAATAACCAGCAAAAAAGGCGGCCGCGCCAACCAGCCCTGCCAGGACCAGTAAAACCGGCCTGTTTCTCTTTTTCATATCCGGATAGATAATACCACATCAAACAAGGGGGAGGCAAAATGCAGGAACTGGGAAATTAAGGGGTTGTCCCTAATTCCCCTGAAAAGGGAAGGAAACGGTAAAGGTTGTGCCCGTACCCGCTTTACTTTGCAACGATATCTCCCCCAGGTTCGCTTTGACCAAGTCCTTTACGATTGCCAGACCCAGGCCGGAACCTTCTTTTTTGGTGGTAAAAAACGGTTGAAAAACAGTTTCAATATTCTCCGGCGGGATTCCGCTGCCGCTGTCTGTAATCCTGACAATCGCTCTTTCTCCCGCCAGCCGTGTCTCTACCGTTATCGTCTTAGTTTCCTGAAGCGCGTCTATCCCATTGCTGATAAGGTTCATGAATATCTGCTGGAATTGTACTTCATCGGCCAGAACAGAAAGCTTCGGTTCGTGAAAATTCCTTCTCAATTCCACGCTCTCCTTTGTAAACCGGTAATGAAGCAAAGCCAGCGAAGCATCGAGAATGGAGTTTAAATCAACCGGCCTGGGCTCCGGCGGCTTGTTCTGGCTCAGGCGTTTCAGTCCCTCGATAATCTGAAAAGCCCTGGTGGCATGCTCTTTCGTCTTCTTAATGGCTTCTCTCGGGTCTTCCGCGCCCATCTCAACCAGTTCGGCAAAACCCAGGATGACCGTTATGGGATTTTTCAATTCGTGGGCTATGCTTCCGGAAAGTTCCGCCAGCGAAACTATCCTTTCCTGAAGGATGAGCCCCTGCTGCGCCTTCTCCAATTCCTGATGCTTTTTCAGAAGATTTTCGTACAAGATGGCGTTGGAGAGCGCAATTCCGGTTATCCGGGAAATCGTCTCAAAGAAAGAAACCTCGTCTCTGGTGAACTTGTTCTCGGGAAATTCCCGAAAGACCAGCAGCGAACCCAGGGTATCCGTCTTGGATTTGAACGGACAGCAAAGAACGAAACTCATCCGGTTTTGGGAAAAAAATTCTTTAACCTCTTTATCTTCCGAGTCGTAGGAAAAAGAAGCGGAGGTTCCCTGCTTAATAACGCGGGAAGCGATTTTCAAAAAAATTTCCGTGCTTGCTTCTGTCGGACCGGACCGGGAAACATATTCGGTCGAAAGAGCAACCTTCCCTTCGGACTCAAGAAAAGAAAATCCGCCCTTGGCAATCAATAATTCAACGGCGGCGGCGGTAATACTCCGGAGCAGTTCCCGGGAATCAAAAAGAGAGTTTATCATACTGGAAATCTGTTCCAGAACCTCCAGTTTTTGGGTTCGGGCATAGAGCAGTCTCTGGAGTTTCAAGCTCTTTACCAGGGCAGCCGACTGATTGGCGATTAAGACCAGCAAATCAAGGTCTTCTTTGGTAAAGGAGATGCTTTTTTCCGCATTGGAAACGTTAATCACCCCGATTATCTCATCCCTGAGCCTAAGCGGAACGGAAATGGCCGATTTAATCCTGGAATTAACACCCCTAAACCTGTCATCCTTAACCTCTCCGGATAACATCACCGGGTCCCCGGTCCGGGCGACCCAGCAGGAGATACTTTCCCCGTCTAATTTCAGGCGCACGTTTCTTACAATCTCATAAGGCAAGCCGTAGCTGGCCTCTATCCGTAATTCACCGGCATCTTCATCCAAAAGCATAAGCGAGGCTATTTCGGATTTAAGACCGACGGCAACCGTCTTTATGATGGCGTTCAGAATGGTGCTCAGGTCAAGGTCGGAAGAGATTATCTTTCCAACTTCAGTCAATAATTCGCTCTGCTTAATCTCTTTTATTTTTTTCAAAATTTCCCCCTTACTTCAAAAAGAGTGCAATTTATTTGCCAGATATTTTTCACTCCAAAAATGATATTTATTACAATTTTGCACAAGTCAGCCGGACAAAAATGCACGCCCGTCCATCTGAACACAGGGGGGATACTGGAGAACCGAGAGGCACAAGGACTAAACGCTTACACTGCCCTTATTCAAATTGGCGGCATAACCAAAAGCGTAAAAATAATTCTGCCATAACCTGTCAGACGAAGAGTATTGGTTATCAAAATAGAAGTGGTCAACCAACACCTCCCGCAGACGGGTCAGTTCTTTCAAACGTGCTCTATTCCTGACATCGTCAATAGTCAAATCTAAAAGTTCCAAAGCGCGTTCCAGAGACTTAATACGGTATTCATCATTCTTATTCTTCCAGATAATCGCTCGTCCAACCTCGCTTCCAAGATTGGCCATCTGTTCAAAAAAGGTCAGCTTAAACCACCGTCCGGCAGCCAATTCTTTGTGTTGGTAATTCATTTTTCTATTAAACCATTGACTATTTCTATTATTTTTCCTCTAATTTCCGGATTATTAACCCCGCGGGTACGATTCCCTTGTGACGGCCGCAGATTTATCAGAGAATCAAACTCAACCCACCCTTCATCTTCAATCTTGGGATAGATATTAATCCCCCAAAGGTCTTTTTGCTTGGAACCGTTTTCAAGCAGCAATGCTTCTTCGTCCGAATGAAGTTCGCCGCCGATAGCCATAAGTCTTTTTTCCACATCAACCACGGCTTTGACCAGATTACCGAACATTTCTTCGGCTATTATTTTTAGGTCCGCAATGGAAATTTTATCATTAATAATCCGCATCATGGATTTCCGTCCATATTATACACCATCCCTACACCCACACCTTCCGGTCAAGGGCGCGATACTGGATGGCCTCGGAGATATGCTCCATTTCTATCTTTTCGGAACTATCCAGGTCCGCGATGGTGCGGCCCACTTTCTTCAATTTATCGTAGGAACGGGCGCTTAAAGAAAACCTTTCCATGGCGGTCTTCAAGAGGTTATCGGCCTCCGGGGTAAGCGGGCAATATTCTTTAATCTGGCGACCGGTAAGGGAAGCATTGGTACAACCACACCCCCACCTCGCCTCCCCCGTCCTCGCCAGAGGCGAGTGCGCCTTTGGCGCAAAGAGGGAGGAAGAACCACCATAGCGCTCTGCCTGGACCTGCCGGACAGACTGAACCCGGTCACGGATTATCCGGGAACTTTCGCCGGACGGACGGTTATCGCCCAAATCCGAGTACGGCACCGGCGGAACCTCCACGTGCAGGTCGATCCGGTCCAAAAGCGGACCGGAGAGTTTACTGCGGTATTTGGCGATCTGGCTGGCCGGGCAGCGGCAGGATTTCCGGGGATTACCGAGGTTACCGCAGGGACATTCCTGCGTTGCCATTCTGTCGAATCGTCCTGCGAACCAAAAGGCCTCTGCCGGCTGCCTATCCCAAGGAACTGAAGACTCTGGGAAATCACTTGCGCAAGAAGCGTCTTGACCTAAAACTCCGGCAAAAAGATGTTGCCCGGATAATCGGAACCAGTATGGCATCTGTCGGCTATTGGGAGATGAACAAATTTGTTCCATTGGACCGTTTTATACCCAAGATTATATCATTCATCGGGTACATACCGCCTAATTTCCTGCCAGAAAATCTTCCGGGCAAAATAAGGGCCGGACGTAAACTTCTTGGCTTAAGCCAGGAAGGCCTGGCCAGCTACCTTGGGGTTGATGTCAGTACAGTAGCTGACTGGGAAAAACACCGACACGAACCAACAAGGAAATCTCTTGAGAAACTGGCCAAGCTTCTCACTTCCCTCCCTTCAACCGCCGGAGAGCCGACAAGATAACACCGGCTACGGCCTCGCGCTTGCTCGCCTTCTCGGTTTCTTTAACCGGCTGGTATGAAACCTTCACCTTGTATCCTTTTACTCTCTCTTCCCTGCCTACCTCTCTGGCGCCCTCCTGTTCCAGAAAGAAGAACAGTTCCTCGGGCTGTAGAAATAGAACTTTCTTTAGTTCGGACTCTTTAAGTTTCTGAATGACTAAAGATTCAACTTTCTCCAGAATCTTTTTTTCTGGTGAGCATAAAATTACTTTTTCGTAGCCGGAAGATAGGCACTTTTCAATATTTTTAAGTTCCTGCTCCTCGGTCGAGGTTAAAGAAATTTCGCAGGCAATCTTCTTTCCGTTCCTTTCCAGACTCACATCTACCCTTCCCTGGCCGTCAGGGGTCGGTTGTTCAACCACAGCCTTGTAGCCTTTCTCTTCGCCCATCCACTTGATCAATGCCTGAAGATAGCGGTGTTGGGATTCTCTCTTCTCTTCTTCAAATTTCGGCAGCTTAACTTCAATCCTTTCTCTCGGCAGCTCTTCCTTTATCAGTTTTTCTATCTCTTCAAAAGAAGGCCTGACGGGTGCTTCAATCAATTTCTTCTCTTTGACAGGTCTTGCCGCAATCTCTTCATCAATGAGTTTATTCCTTTGGTCAGCAAGAGCGGTTAACTCTTTTCTTGACACCAAATATTTCTTGCTGAATGGGATGGTCTTTAGAAATTCCTGGTATTCATCTTCTTCCATCTTTAAATTTTCGCAGGCTGGTTCAATTTCCATTGTCTGGAAGGGTATGACTCCTCCTTCAATCTTATGCTTGGCATAACAAATTCTGGGCGATAAGTTTTGCAGATCCCCAATCTTGTGCTCCCATTCTTCGGCATAACTCCAGAAGACCGGCCGCGTGCTATGGATTGATTTCACCTCATACCCGGAATAATCAAAGGCCTCCTTAGCCAAGAGTTGGGCATCCTGGCGGTTAATCCGGAAATAAACCTGGATGCCGGCATTTCCCAAAATTAGGCTTCTGAGTTCCGGAGAAATCTGGGATAGAGTCTGGTGGGCCATTATCAGGGAAAGGCCATACTTTCTGGCTTCGGATAAAATGACTGAGAATGATTCGCTGGCAAAATTTTGGAACTCATCAATGTAGAGATAAAAAGGAGTCCGTTTGTTTTGCGGAAGGTCTGTTCGGGAAAAGGCTGCCATTTGAATCTTGGCCATAAGAAGAGAGCCTAGAAGATCAGCCGCGTCCTTAAGTTTTCCTTTGTCTAATTTAATAAGGAGTATCTTCTTTTGGTCCATTATCTCCCGCAGGTTAAAGGAACTTTTGGGAGAAGAAAAGATGTATCTTATCCTTTCGTCAGAGAAGAAGGCGTTTATCTTGTTCATCACCGGCTCAATCCAGGTAATCTGACCCCTGTCTGTTAAAACTTCAAACCTCCGGAAGTAGTCCTGGGCGATAGGGTGGCTAACTTTTTCTAACACTATCTCCCTGAAAGCCCTTGTAGTCAAAAAACGAGGCAGTTCAACCAAGGTAAACCCGGCCTCTCCTAAGGCGATTAAAGAATTGCGCATCAGATCTTCCATCCGCACACCCCAAGAATCAGACCATATTTTTTTGAAAGAACCTACCAGTTCATTGGTCTGTTCTGCAATTGAAACGTTGGGAAGGTTTTCTAAGGGATTGAACGTTACGGTGAAATTCGGATCGGTGGGGTCAATCAAAACTACTCTTTCTGATATTTCCTCTTCATCTTCATTCTCATTATAACGGCAGGCGAGAAATCCTTTGATGTCATCAATCAAATCTCCGTGCGGGTCAATTACTCCAAAACCATTTCCCTTTTCAATATCCTGCTGGATCAGAAATTCCAGAAACTTTGTCTTGCCGGTCCCGGTGGCGCCGATGACATAGAAATGTGTCGCCCTGTCCTTTTGGTTAATTTTAGCCATCTGGTACTCGTCTTTGTTTTCAGAGTAGTACCAGCCGAGATCAAGAGTGCCGGGGATATCTTCGTAGTGAATTTGAGGTACTGTGGAAATATCTTCGTCCATCTCTGGTAATTCTTCTTTTCGAACCCCGAATAATTTTTGCCAGAAATTCATTTTGAGTAATCTTGGTATAATACAAACTCAATCGTGGAAAACAGATCTTTTACTTCTTTCTTTGATAACCTCTCCAAACAGTTATGAGCTGCATGATGAATCCAATACCAATCAAAACAAATCCCACTGCAGCCCAAGTTCGACTTTCCAATAAAGACTGCTTAAGGTATAAATTTTGTTCCCAGTATGTGCCCGATAGCAGTTCAATCTGTTTATTGGTTAGGAGTAATCCTTTTGACAAGAACGCTGTGCCTAAGAAATTAAATACCAGACCGAATATGGAAAGTTTTCTCATTTCTGCTCCTCGATAGTTTCTATTATCTCGACAATATTGTTATTTAGATTACGAAATCCCCAAAAATCCTCTTGACTTCCTGTCTATCTTTGACGGGTCCTGATTCAGTTCCAGCATCAGTTTGTCAACCGCGTCAAGAAGACAGTGATGAGCGTTAGTGACATAGACCCGCAAGTCCTGTTCGTCAAAAAGATTAAGATTTGGAACCCATTCTATTCGCGGATTGCTCGTTTTTTCGCTTATAAAAAGAAGACCTAATAAAGGAAGAGAGGCAAAAAACGCTGTTAGTTTTTGCCAGAAACTTAACCGGTAAGTCAGATACCAGGAGATATCCAAGTTGTTGCCGTAATCCCTGGCGCTGATAAACATCTGGTAGGGTCTGAGTTTTGGGTTTTCGGTATTGGTAATAGTCAGACAATCCCTTTTTGCACCGAAAAGTTTACCGAAGATACTGCCGCTTAATGCCAATTTACTTTTTTCCACATTCACATCTGGCACACCAGTCTGGTCTATGAGATTCCCGGTGTTGCCGAAGATGTACCCGGCCTTTCCCTGGGCACCTCTGATTAGCAAGGACCACTCGTCAACAATCTGTTCTTTTTTCAATACCGGCATAGACCTCCTCAGATATGCACTAATTGTCAAAAATTTCAGGTGAATAGTCAGTTCTTTTCTGTTTGTTTCTGTTCTGTCTTTTGAGTATTACCAGATACCTTTGAAACATCCCAATTTCCTTTATTACCAGCAGCATCTTCATAGTTACCTGCTATTGAATAGCCATCCTTGGATACCTTTCCATAAAAAGTATCCAAATGAAACGGTCCTTCTCCGCTTAATCTGCGATAACTTGTCCCTCTCAAGAAAAATTGGCCATCGGTTTTAACTTCCCCTTCCAAATATTCCTCAACATTTTCAAAATTTATTTCGCCGGAAAGTTTAAGGCCGGTTTGCTTGATAAAAAGTTGGGCAGGTTCAGTTATCCATCGTACTACCACCGTTCCCTTCCATTCCCCAGAAAGATCCACAGGTAATGTATCGATAACATTTTTTTGTGTAGATAAGGATTTGGCTTCAGGTAAAGAACCTACGGGATAAGATGGAGGGGGAGGAGGTGGTGGTGGAGGAGGTGAAAAAGGAATTGTTTGAGGATGTGGAGGATACGGAATTTGATGTTGATGTAGAGACAAAATCCTTGAAAAAAACAGGATGCCCAAACCAAAGATGATAAATCCAGCGAGACCGAATAAAAATCCCTTTCTATTTTTGGGTGCTTGAGTTTGAGTTACCTCCGGTGCTTCTATCTCCGTTGTTGGTCTTTCCGCCGGTCTTCCCCGCGCTCTCTTACCCAACAGTTCTCCGCAGCCGGTACAGAACCTGATTCCCTCTTCGTTTTTGTGACCGCAGTGAGGACACAACATAGGAATCCTCCTTTTTTTCGTCCGGTCAATCAATGGAATATTCTTTTTTGTTCTTTAACGCCGAACAGTTCCCGGACATATTCTTCTGTTTATTGCCGGCGCCTGAAACTTAACCATCATTTTAACCCATAACCTCAAATTTCCGAAAGAGGGTCTCCTGAGCGCAAAACCTTATTCGAACCGTTAAAAAGGAACATTATTTATTCTCACTGATGCAACGTGTATGGTTAAATCAATTATTCTTATTGGGTGTAAGTTACTTCTGCATACAAGGCATATAACCAAGCCCGGTCAAGGTTTTTTGTGTAAAACACATCAACCAGGATGCCATCTAAATCATCCTGCGTCCACTCTCCGTCAAAAGACACAGAGCTCCAACTGTCGGAATCGGAGAAAGCAAAATAGGATGAGGTAGTCCATTCTCCGCCCATATAAATACGGATATTGACTTTATCGTCAGGGTAAAAATCACTTCTACCATATCCCCACACGGTTACGTTAGATACAGACGACACACCGGGAATTGATGTCATTGTAAATCTGTCGGTGACAAAGTCACTGTTTGCGTCTATATAGTCTCCCGTATCCGGTGTATCCGGCGACCTCACCCCGTCGTCTATCCCCCCATAGTGTGTTGGACCAGGATTGCGACTCCATTGAAGCGTATCACCATCCCCATTAGGGTCAATATATCCAGCCTGAGGCCCTGCCACATCAAAATTAGCCGTTACTTCTCTATCTTCAGATAAGGTAACAACACAGGTTCCTGTGCCTGAACAACCTTCTCCTGACCAAGCAGTAAAGGTAGAACCTCCTGCGGCTTCAGCAGTTAAAGTGACTTCAGTGTCATCATCAAAGTCGTAGCTGCAGGTAGAACCGCAATCAATGCCAGAAGGATTGCTGGTAACGGTGCCTGAACCATCTCCGGTTTTATTGACAGTAAGAGTGTATTGAGTGGTGCCTCCTCCGCCTGTGCCTGTTCTGGTGGCAATAGCATTAGGTGAGATATTAGTATGGTTGCCCAAAGAATACACAGTGGAAGTGGCTGTGACTCCCAGGTATTTGGTGGAATATTTGGTTGATTCGAATAAGGTGGTTAGTTCCCAGGAACCATTAACATATGTGTAATACAAACCTGTTGAAGTAGAGTTAGTAGGATCAACTGGTAAAACAGAGAGAGCGCTGGGAACGGTGACTAGAGAAGAGAAATCAACTGGGACCCAGCCAGTGCCATCAACTTTACGGTAGTTAGTGGAATTAGAACATTGATAGGTCCAGGGAGCAATATCTGGGAGGCCTAAGGTACTGCAAGTGGTGGTGGCTCCAGCTGAATCATCAGGCACAGAGACATAGACCACATTAGCTGTTCCCATGGAGACATTATCTAAGGTAGCCAGATTAAGAGCCTGGTCTAATTGATTTAAATCACTCAGACGCCTGGAATCCCTGGTTTGTCTGAAGAACTCAGCTGGGTTAAGCACAGAGACAACTACAGCTACTAAGATAGCCACAATGCCTAAGACAATTAACATCTCGACGAGGGTGAAACCTTTAAGTATTTTCATTTAATTTAATCCTCTAATTATGGTTAATTTCCTTGGCGTTATAGTCCCATACTGATTGAACGTACTGCCAGTAACTTTCCACTTAACTTTTATAGTGTGAGGTCCTGCGGATAGAGTCGCAGTATGCGTGATCATCGCGTCTTGATCACCAGTCCATTCACCGCCAGATTGATTGTCGTGTCTTGTTGCCAATCGCGTTGTATCTACTAACACATCGTCAATATACAAACCGCAATAGACGTAATAAGGATTCTTCAGATAAATACTGGCTTTAAATAAAATTAGGGCATTCCCAGCTGCAAAAGTATCAGTGTAAGTCATATCCGTCATATCAACATACGAAGTGGAATTAGTGAGTATGTCTGTTGTGCCGACAACTGAATTGATCTTAGGCCAAGATGGATTACCGCCCGGAGGATTTTGAGTTGGACCCGTAAAAGCTCTTACAGCAACAACCACTAAAAATCCAACTAGTAAATAAGAAAAAATTAGGAGTAAACGTTTACTATGTTTTAATTTCATATATATTTAATACTAATATATTTAGAGATAAAAACAAGGCGGGGTTGTGGATAACTATTTGGTTTTCGATCGCCCTTCACAGAGACTTAAAATCAATTCTTTTCAGGACTGTTTTTTTCTTCTTCAAATAGGCCATAGACCAGAATTTTGGTGATTTTCTTTTTAGTTGATGAAGACAAAACAGTCCTACGGCAATGGCATCAAAAATTCTCAATTTATATTTTGCTTGCCACCAGGATTTTTTCCTTTCCTTTTCGTAATTTCTGCTGAGCCAGGGGTAACAATGGGTGGCCAGGATTTTCGCAACGTTCATTTTGGTCGGTTTCTCTTTCTGGCAGATAAATTTCCGGGTGGAAAGAGGAGGGTGAAAATAAACCTTCACTCTCTTTTCTTTGCCGATGTTTTTAATCTCTTCAGCCAGAATATTTAACAGAGCGCTTTTCTTTGCCTGGACATAAACGATATCTTCTACTGCTATTACCCGAGGGGACCAGAAATCAATGAGTTGATTGAGAATAATTTTGAGTTTCTTTAAAGCCTGAGCGGTGGGTATTTTTCTCTCTCTTATCAGTTTAATCTTCCAATAGACTAAATTTTGATCGTCCAATACCGCTATTCCTAAGTATTTAGTTCCGGGTCTGACGGCAAGGATTTTGAAGGATTTATTTTGATTGGACATAAATTTAAGAGATTTTATTCCCTGCTTTCCCCAATCCTGTTTTCTTTACTTCTATTTCCCGGCGCCATTTTGCGATTAAATCCGGATACAGATCTTTGATCTCGGTCTCCAGGCCAAAACAAATCTTCGTCAGTTGTTCCAGGGTGGGAATTACCAGGCCTCTTTCATAACGGGAAACCTGGCCCGAGTTCTTCTGGCCGATCAAAAAAGCCAGCTCGCTTTGCTTTAGTCCTCTGACTGTTCTGTATTTCCAGATTCTGTTTTCTATCCTTTTAAGGTTTTCCATAAAAATCGGAAGGGTTGCGCGAATTTATCCCCAGACTATCTCTTCTTTATCTGCCTGCCTATTCGGAAGGATTTGCGTGAACACGCAAACAAGAAAAACCCATATCTTAAGGGATACAGGTGAAAAAAATGTATTTAGACGGACTTCAGGTTGGAAATAAAGAAGGGGTAGATCGAGGAGGAAGCGCACTCACGACGTCCCTGACTATGCCATAAAACAGAAGAAACGTCAAGGGCAGCGGTTTCCTATTTCCCGACCGTATTTTTAAGCAGATAAGTAAACAACGCTCCTTTTGATTTCTTAATCTTCTCTGTAGGAATTTCCCTTACCTGGTTGCAGATTCTTCTTAAAAGTTCTTCCGGATATTTTCCGGAAACCGAAAGATAGAAATTCAAACTTTTAAGGTCATTTAAAGATTGGGCCAAATCCAGGGCTAAAAGTTCTTCGCTGGTCTTGGGAGAATAATCCTTAAAAGAAATCGGTTCCTTAACGTTAACGATATTATTATTATCTCTTATAACGTTACGTTTATCGGCAAAACTTCCTTCTTCTTTCGTTTTTCGGCTTGAATAAAGGGATTTTTCACTTTTTTGCTTCTTTTCTATCTGCTCCAATTGGGGCAGGTTGATTGCCCTTTTTGGAGCATTTTCTTTCCGGGTAATACCCTGATCGGGGCAGTTATCAAAACTTTTCCACCGCTTGATAGAGACAGACAGGCCTTCCCTCCTTCTTTTGACCGTAACATACCCTTTTCTCACCAAATTATGCATCCATTTCCGGATGGTCTTTTCTTTCCGGCCCGTTTCCCGGCTTATCTCCGCGTAAGTCTTGACCAGGGTTCCGGTCAGGGAATCGGCCGTTACCAGGAAATAGAGAAACAGCCAGACGCTTGTTTTCATCTGTTTGGAATGTTTTCCGTCAAGGTCAATCATCAGACCGGACCACAAGGGCCTCCACCAGTTCTTGAAATAATCAGACATAATCTTTGTTTCTTCATACTGGCGGAAAGAGAACACAATCAAAGACGGTCGAATTTGTGCTGGAGACTATTTCTCCCGTCTTTGTTTCTTCTCCAGTTCCTTTACATTTAGGGGGAAAAGACCATGTTAAGTATTGAACGCGTAAAAGAATTATTGAAAGATTCAAATATGTCTGATGAAGAAGCCACGGAAATCAGGGATGGATGCCGCGGTCTTGCTGAAGTTATTTTTGCGCAATGGAAATATGAAAAACTGACTGGTAAGAAACCGATTTTCGGCCCCCTTAACAAAACAAAAAAGATCCTGTACGATGAAAACTTCAACCCTCCTGAAAATAATCCTATTATCAATCAATGAAAGGTATTATCTACACAAGAGTATCAAGCGAAGAACAAGTAAAAGGAACCTCTTTGGAATTTCAAGAGGATCTTTGCCGCAAATACTGCGAACAGAGGAATGTTGAAATTGCGGCCGTCTTTCGGGAGGAAGGAGAGACGGCGAAAGATTTGAGTCTGAACAATAGAAAGAAATTTCTGGAAGCCTTGGAGTTCTGCCGGAAAAACAAAGGACAGATTCAGGTCTTCGTAGTGCTGCGCGTTGACAGGTTCGCCAGAAATACCGAAGATCACTTTGCCGTCAGAAAAATCCTTTTGGATTACGGCACAACCCTTCACTCCGTTACCGAGCCAATCGGCAATAAACCGGCCGAGAAGTTTATTGAGACCGTTTTGGCCGGAGCCGCAGAATATGACAATGCCATCAGGAAACAGAGATGCTCTGACGGAATGCTGGCCAGAATAAACCAGGGTATTTATCCCTGGAAACCACCTATGGGTTATAAATGTCTCCATTTTCGAAAGAGAGACGAAAAGAAGACCGAACCGGACCCGCCTGATACACAGACCTTCCCGCTAATTCAAAAAGCCCTTAAAGAATATGCTAAAGGGCTATGTACTCAGGTAGAATTGGCTCGACTGCTTGATGAATGGGGATTGAGCGCTGCTCGGGGTAAGAAAACCACCTCCCAGACTGTTGATTTTATCCTGGGCAGGTATTTGAAGTTCTACGCCGGAATAATCACTAACCCTTGGACTGGCGAAGAAACGGAAGGCTTACATAAGCCGATGATAACGAGGGAAGAAATGCATCAGATTCGACTTGTCCGCGCCGGCAAGGCGAAGTTGATGAAGCGGAATAAATACAATCCAAATTTTCCGCTGCGCAGAACAGTCATTTGCGATTTTTGCAAAAAACCTCTTACCGGAAGTTCGCCAAGAGGCAATGGTGGTAGGTATTTTTATTACCATTGCTTAAACAAAAGTTGCCCGACATACGGAAAAAGCACAGCGAAAAATAAACTGGAAAAAGAGTTCGGTGAGTATTTGGATAGAATTACTCCGAAAGACAGATTTTTTGTAGTATTGAAAGAAACGATTATGGATTTATGGCAAGAACAAGGAAGCGTTTCTAAACTTGCAGCCAAAAAATACGAAAAACAGATTGAAACGCTTCAGGCGAAAAGGGAGAAAATCTTTGAGATGAGGGAGGAGGGTTCATACACGAAGGAGGAATTTTTGGAAAGGAAACAGGAAGTGGAAAACGAAATTACGGCGGCGAGAGTGTTATTGAGTCAGTGCCGCATCGAATTTTTTGATATTGAAGGCGCCTTGGACTACGCGAGAGGTTTTATCCGTAATTTGGGAGCGTGCTGGCATGTTTTATTTCCGCAGATTCAACCTTGGTTCCATAAACTAATGTTTCCCGAGGGAATTCCATATGCAAGAAATTTTGGTTATGGAACCGCGAAACTAGGGTATATTTACACGCTAAATCAGCATTTTGACGGTCAAAAATCCTCTCTGGTGGACCTCATAGGGATCAACTGGAACCAAATCGTGGAAGAACTGAAGGAATGGGATGGATTAAGGACTGTTCTGTCGGGCAGGTCCACAGAAGAGCCGGGGTCTTCTTGATTTTTATGTGCTTATTTTCGCTGTTTGTGAGAGAAAAATCAAGATGGGAGAAAATGCGTGGAAAGGCAAATTTGTACTACTATGGCTGTTGATTGATTCAGTTAAACCTTGTATCTTTGGGGGCATGAAACCATCCGACGAAACGATTGAAGAGTTCCGGAAGAATTATCTTGAAGAATTTAGGGAGGAAATATCCAAACAGGAGGCCTATGATAAATTCTTGAGATTAGTCAATCTTTTGAGGGCAATTCTTCATCCGCGTTACAAAGAAGGAGAATCACGGAAAGTTTCTAAGGGTAACTAATCTGTTAAGAGTAATTTTGAAGCGTAGGAATTTTCAATTTTTTATATCTTTTGTTCGCCTTCTTCCAATATTGGTTTTAATCCCCAAAAGAGACCATTACGATATGGCAGGAGATCATTAATGAGTATACGGACACCCTCTTTGGTCGTCTTATTTTTATAAATCTCTTTAAATGCATCATAAACTTCATTATCCACATGCAGCCATGTTCTAACTGGTTCGTGTTTAGCAACTTCTTCAAGAAGATGAAAGCGCAAAATGACAAGCGTATCTTCCGGCGCCTCTTTAGCAAATGCTGTGAGAGATCTCATTAATCCGTATTCCCATTCCACATATCCTTTTGTTTCTTCAAGGGTCTGGCGTGTATGTTTAGCAAGCCATTTAATACACAATGGGCTCTGTTCTGTTTTAATCCAAAAACCAAATCCTGTTAGTTCTTCTGAGTTGCAATTCTCAAGCGCCCAATCCCAGAACTTTTTAAGTTTTTCTATATCAACTTTGTTATGTTTTACCCACTCTGCTGCCGATTCTCGTGAAATAGAATGGCGGCCAATAAATGAAATAAATTCTTTATGATTTTTTGAATTCGGTATACTCCAGAATTTTTTGAACAAAGTGTGATCAAACCCAAATCCTAAGAAATGCATAAAAGCAAGGGCAATGTGAACTGCTACGCCTTCATCGGGTTCTTTAAAATGCTTTTGTTTTGGATAATCCGCGTCTGTTAAAGCAAGACCTCGTTCGTATAGCTTTTGAATATCGGGATTAAAGAATACATCCTCATAAAGACTAGTAGAAACATAACCTTCCCATGCAGCTGTATAGAGATGCCTTTTTTCTTGCTCTGTTGGGAAAATCTGCGGTAATAATCCTTGTATCCATTCTTTGTTTCGGAAGTAAAATGAAGGCAAATAGTGCCCGAACATAAACATAAGAGCTCGAGTTCTTTCATTCTTTAGAACCGTCTCATAAAGATTCTTAGTATCCAAGGAAATCTTCACCTTTTCTTCTTTGGTGAATTTTTTACCGTCTTGATATACAAACAAAACAAAAACCTGAAATGCCCGCCCTCGCACCGTATTAATCGCCATTGAGAATGGATCGCTAACGGAATACTCATCGCTACCCGGGGATTTTGTTTTCATCCCAGCGGTCTCAATTTGTTCGTCTCTTGGCTCGGGATCTGGGTAAACAAGAAGATAACTTATAATTGAAAATAAATCACTGCGATATTTGGAAAAATCAACGATAATTTTATCTCTTTCTTCGTTAAGCAATTCCTGTAGAACATCTGTCATAACAGAATGAACACCTCTCCAGTCAGAAAGCCAAGCATTAAAGGTATTGCGTTCGCGTTTCTCGTCACTAAACGGTTTGACCTCGCCAGATTTTTTTATCGCAGTGCAGAGAGTTATTAAATTATCCCAGTTTATATTATTGACATCAGCTTTATTGCCACGAATGACTTCCTGTGTACCACGCAGATACGAATAAGTATAATGCTGGTCTAACACATCTCGTTCAAAAAAGAGATGAGCATTATTTATGTAATCTTGTAGCCGTTTTGCGATATCCGTTCGTAATAATTCACCAACCCCCTCAGCGTTTAAAGGATTAAAAAAATCATCATTTATGTCTTGCTCAGTTAATTTTTTAGGAGTCCATTCGTTTCGTAATTTTTTGGCGATATCTGCTATCGGAAGATCACTAAATTCTTCTTTGGTTATAGGACCTCGTGGCACTATACTCCCACTGCGAATCGGTCCGATGCTTGGTTCAGGCGCATAAGCAGGATCTATTGTGAACCCTTTACTTTTTGCCTCTTGTTTCTCGTTTTCTATAAGATAGTCTGCTATTACCGAAAGAATCTTTGAGCCGTAAACCATATGCCAATTTTCTTTTTTATCCTCTTGATCTTTTTTCATGAAGTACTCTAT
The DNA here is from genome assembly GCA_043826355.1 of Candidatus Omnitrophota bacterium. GTDB lineage: Bacteria > Ratteibacteria > UBA8468 > MWAK01 > MWAK01 > JAHJUB01. Next base: position 5,430 of record JBDRQI010000030.1, on the reverse strand, counting down.
AACTTGTTTTACATACTCTCGCTTATCAGTTTCAGATAAAACAGAAAATCCAGCATGTAATGCTTTTTGATACTCAGTCCCCGATATCAATTCATGGTAGTTTTCAACTTCGAATAATCGGAAAAATGCTTTTTTAAGCTCCTGCTTGAGAGCTTCGGGACATAAGCTCATAACGAATAGCCGCAAACGCCACATAGAACGGCTATCCGGAAGAGATTCAAAATATGCACCGTATAATTTAGCGACGGACTCGGCATTGTAACATTTCCCCCCGATGGTTCGCTCTGCGTAATTTTTAATAATGGCCGCCAGATTTTCTACATCATCTCCAGACGAAAGACCGCCCTTTTCCTTAAGTATAAGTGTAAAAAAGTCCACGTCTAACAGAAAATATCTATCGTAAACTTTGAATATCTTATCTTCGCCCTCTTCTCCTAGAAGGATTATCCGTCTCATTGCATCAGTTACAAGAGCAAGTGCTTTTTCTATGTTTTTCTCGTCCACTTTGAGCAGATATTCGAATACTTTGGTATAACTTAAATTTTTAAAGTAAAAAGGATTATCGAATGAAAGCCCTCGCGAGGTTTGCTCGGCTTCCTTTTTGATACGCACAGCGAGGATTGCTTCGGCGAGAATAAGAATACTTCCGAAATCATCTGCCTCTGCTAAAGTTTTAAGCATCTTTTCATATTCAAAGCCCCACTCATTGAATACGTTCATAAGCTGCGGCCATTTCTCATCGCGGATTTTTGTCACTATCTGCTTAAGTTCCTGAGCCGGTAAACCGCTGCATATTCGAAGAAATCTATCCACTACTTCTGGATTGAAATTCTCGGTAGAAATTGGAACCGCAAGCATAATATTAACTACCTTTATCGATTCTTTCGCGGAAATTTTTACAATGTAGTTAAGTTCTGGTGTTTTGTACCCATAACGTGTCGGATCTTCCGCTTTCTGTTTGATGACATCTAAAAATCCATTTTCCCACAGCCAAGTAAGCCAATTCTCATTGGCTTTGGCAAAGAAATAACTATAAGCATCTTGATTCACCGAAATCAGCGCACGTATATTAACCGCCTTTTCATGCGCCGGGTCTTTCTGTACCAATAAATCTATTTTGTTGTGTAATTCAATCTGATCCATAATCACTTTTTTCTTGAAAAACTAATAATATCAGTCAATTTAGAAAAAAAATCCTTAACTCTCTCAATAAAAACTTCATCTTTGTAACAATCTTCTAATTTTAAAGTATTGTCTTTTAATAAGGTAATTAATGATCCTAAAATTGTCGATGCATTATGATGATCTATCCCCGTAAAATATTCATAGTGGAGTCTAAATCCCCTAAAAGTATCTGATTCTTTTTCTGTAAGTTTTTCACCACTATTTTTATAGAATAGACAGAAATCAGACTCTACTCGTCCCTGTTCCCATTCATGAAATATCTCGCGTAATGATGTTGCGCAATGCTCTTTCCATTCTGGATTTTTCAATTTTTGCGTGCCTAAAGCGAATATTGCTCCCCGCAACATAGTTAGCGCATTACGAGTAACCTGACGACGAGGTTCCTTTTCTCTTAGTTTTTGATATAGCTCATTTAAAAATAATCCGAAGGATTCTAATTGCTCTCTGGTTAATCCGACTATATAAAGACCGTTAGTAAATGGATCGTAATCAGACGATATGCTGTCTCCTAAAACTGTTCTGCCTATTAATTCTGGGTCTTTTATTTCATCCATTGCTTTAAATAATTTCAATTTCTTCAAGCGTAAAGCCATAAATTTGTTAGTCAATAATACTATTATATCAACAAAACCGCCTTTTTGGCGATTTTGAAAAGTCTTAATTCTACCCAACCATTTTAGAGCGATTTGGCTGGAAGTGGCAAGTCTTGTGTGGCTACTTCGACCGGAATCGGTAGCTACTGTGGCCCTAGTAGACGACGTTAGAACTTTTTTGGAAGAGAATGGGTCGGAAAAGTAGGTATTACGAGACCTTATTCGAACTCTAAGAAAGGGTGCCTATGATTTACGGTTGCAATTAGCTTCATGCGTTTTTTCTGACGAAATATAAGCTACCAAAATTTTGTCTGTCCCTACCACTATAATACTCTCCTTGCAAAACATCTTTCTTTTCGTCAAAAACCAGTCTTACGGTTCCCCTATGAATACTCATAGTTTTTACGGCATTTGATTTTGGCTCGTTAATATACTGATAACTTAAATACTTACCCTCGGGAGCATCAATTACAATAGACACGGCTTCACTATGAGAAGACGATTGGCCTGTGTTCAATAAGATTTTAATCTTTGTCCAAGTTTGAAAAATTCTCAATGTAGATTTGACTTCTGACGAATGGTTATCAAAAGAAGATTTTAAATTGCCTTTCCATTCACCATTTAAATTTGGAATTTTTACAAGTTTAATTTTTCTAAAATATTTCCAAAGCCACTTGTCAAAAATTATAAAAAATAATCCGTAGAAAAATAACACCGATGGATTTTCGATCCACCACGGCAAGGAAATTTTATAATTACTCAGCAATTTATAAAAGCACCAAGAAAAAACTATGCTGATTATTGCCAATACCAGCAAAATGCTTTTTCTTTCGTCTGTGTCTACTGAATAAGCATGCATATCACCAATTATTCCAAAGTTTAATGACTTCGTTTATAAATCTTTCAGCGTCAGTGGGTGACCAACAAACTAAAACTCCGTCTCGTAATAAATAGTATTGTTCATTTGCACATAGTAACTTAGTACGATCAAGTACTTCATGAAACCAATTCAGAATATTAACAAGTATATTTCCATAAGAACCAGTAAGAAGTTCGTTTGGAACGTTGTAAAGTAAACCTTCAACAAAATATGACGGGGCAGTATTTTTTGTAATTATTCCATCTTCAACAAGTTTGCTTCGTATATTTTTTAAAATACGAACCATTGGTTTGAAATTATTATCAGTTTCTTGATGCTTAGTTGTGCAATTATCAGAATGTTTTTTAGGATAGTTAATAATTTCACCGCTTGATTGTGTTGGAAAGACAATACCAGAGGTATAACCATGTGGCCAATTATAATATCTGCGATACTGATATGCTACCACCACATCCGCACTACGTCTTGATAGGCTCGGTTTAATATGAACGGCTTTACTGCCTTCAATTACATTTTCTTTACCAAAAGCATTTTGTAGTCTTATAATTACAGATTTTTTAAAATCTTTAAAATCGTAAGTGGCATTTGAGAGATTATTATATGCATTTTTCCCTTCGCTAGATAAGGAGTCTGTATCACCACGAAATATTGAGTCCAACTTAATAACTACATCTACATCACTTTCTGCATAAATATTTGTGTCATTACCATAAGAACCCTGTAGGAAAACTTCAAAAATTTTATCTTTATAAATAGCCTTAGAATCCTCCAAAGCTATTTTAATCGAAGCATAAGTAGATGAGGATTGATTGACTGAACCTTGCTTTGCCCATGTTTCTAATTGGGATTCAGGTATGGCCATAATTATTTTCTTCGCATAGCCCTAAAAACGAACTGCTCATTCATATTATTTGAATTATACCATTTTTCTGTACTTCAATGTAGAGTTTTTCCAGAAAGAAAAAGAGCCAATGCAGTATTTGCCATTGGCTCCTAAAAATAACTCACTCCTGGTTACTCCCCTCCTTTCTTTTCTCCAAATATTCTTCAATCGCTTCTTTAACCAAGGTCGTTATTGGTTTTTTGACACCTTCCTGGGCTAATGATTCCCGCAGAAGGTACAGTTTCCCCATCTGTTCCGGTTCAATCTTTGGGCTATACATCAATTTTCTCCCCCGAATAGATAGTAAGACCCCTCTTGGCCGTTTTGTCGCGTTAAAATGACAAAGAAACCAGACCAAGAGGGAGCGTTCAGAATAAATTTACCTTTTCGCAGTTTAACTCTTTGTATCTGTCTTCCACCGATTTTCTTGCCAGCGTAGATTTAATCTCTTCTTTTTGGTTGCGGCAAAGAGGACAGAAAGAACAGAAGCCGCAGTAGAGGGACGGTTTCCGGTAAAAGAAACCTGCCTCTATGTCAGCCACTGTCTTCATTACCTTGACCTGATAGTCAAGATAATCCTCTTGATTCCTGGCCGCGAAGAAGAAGTTGACTTCCGGTTCTTTCTTTTTCAGAAGGACTCCGTAAGCCACCCTGGAAATGCCGGAGAGCATGCTGTAGGCGGTCAACTGGTCATCCAGGTCAGGCCGGCTGTCCAGAAACGACCCGCCGGATGTTTTCCAATCAAGAAGGACTTCTCCTTCCCCGTCGTCATAGATGACGTCTGCTTTCCCTTTGAAGACAGTTCCGTCCGGCAGTTCGGCCTGATAGACCTTCTCTACCGCAATCACCCTCTGGTAGGGTTCGGTCTTTGCCACTTTCTCAATCAGCAGAAGACCTGTCTTCCTGAAGGACTCGTGGTTGTCTGACCGGGAATAAACTAATTCTCCGACTTTCTCCCATTTCCCCAGGAAAGCATCCTTGGCTGTCCGGCCGTTTAAGAACTCTTCGGCAATACTTTCGTGGAAAACGCTGCCGAAGACGAGGTTCGCAGAGGGCCGGATTGGTTTCCAGCCCTCCACGTATTCGTAGTAGTATTTTCTGGGGCAGTCGTAGGCCTGAATCATTGATGTCGTGACATAACCCAGAGGGTTATTCCTCACCTTGCCTCCCCGGACCATTGGAAAGAAGGTTCTTGATAATTGTCTTGGCTTCTTCCTTGGTCTTTACGCCCAGAATCCTTATCCTTTCCTTTCCGAAGATCCCCTGTTCCTTGACCAGCTTTTCGATCAGTTTCTTCTGGTTGGGCGTGATGGGGTCTTCTGCCGAAGTGTCTTTCCTTTCTTCAGGAACAGGCGCTCCGTTGGAAACAATCTGCTCCTTGACCGAGACTTCAAGGATTTGATACATCTCCTTGAACTTGCCCCTGATTTCATCGGAAGAGGCATTATTTCCTACTTCCACTTCCATTCCGGCCCCGAATAGCTGAGACGAAAACTCAGTTCCAGGAATCGGAACCTTCCGGCTGACACTGCTTGATAACTTGATCATATTTCGCCTCCCGTTTGGCCGACTCTATCAAAACATCCAGGCTTAACGAGATCTCCAGGACCTCGTAATCCTTTTTCTTAAGCCATTGCTTGAACTGGCTGATGTTTTTAGAGCCGGTTCTGTCTTGAAATTCTTTCAGCAGTCTGCCCACCTTTTCCTTGCCTGCCTTAAGACCCAGAATTCTGACTGACGAGTCCCACTCTTTCAGGAAGTAAAAGTTATATTGGGCAACTATCTTCTGATCTCCATCAAACATCCGTTCACCTCCTTTCGCTGGCTGACATTTCCCGTCAACTTAATCATTCCACCACCTCCGTGTTATAAGGTTCAACCGCATTTTT
>JBDRQI010000029.1:0-4688 GCA_043826355.1 Candidatus Omnitrophota bacterium | reverse complement strand
TCGGCCGGAGCGGGTCTTTGTGGCGCCGACCGCTCTGCGTCACTTCCACCAGGCGATTCCTGTTTCTTTGTAAGTTACCGGATTTTCAAGGATCTGTTTTTCTGCCGTTCTTTGACAACTTGACCTTTATAGGATGTTCTTGTTTTGTTTTGAATAATGACAGCCGGCCTCAGCGGTTTGCATAACCCCCCGGTTTCGTCTTAATACGGCCAGCGAGTCATCTGGTCGCTGTTCCACCGGACGAACCATTGGACGTGACCATCGGCAAAAAGGATGTTGTGACCCTTGTCATGCGGACCGTCGGTTACCGCCCCTTCCCAATACCACAACAGTCCGGTACCGTGACCATCCCCGCCGTTCTGGTCGGCCCCACTTCCTACTTCGTCGGAGGGGTCCGCGTCGGATAAGGACTCTCTGATAACCGGGCTGTCATACAGAAGAACGAACTTAGATGGATTTAATACGCGGGTATCTTTTAGAAAAACGCCCGGGCCGCCCGGGTCTCCATTTTCGTAGCAGTCGCGGTTGCCCGCGTGAAAATTGTATAAATAGTTTATATCCACGTTCTTGTTGGGAAAGGAGGGGCAAAAGAATAACTTCTGATTCCCGGTGTAAGGCCAGAGGCCGGCGACGTAGCCCGCAGCCGGACTCGGTCCGCTGGCAGTCATCACGGGGATTGTGCTGACGCTCACCGGGTAGAATCCTTCGTAATCACCGGTGTACATTTGCACCGCCAGACCGAGTTGTTTCAGGTTACTAATACAGGAAACCCGTCTGGCCTGTTCTCGCGCCCGGCTTAAGGCGGGCAGGAGCATCGCCGCGAGGATGGCGATGATGGCGATGACCACCAACAGCTCTATTAAGGTGAAGCCCAATGTTTTCCGTGCTGCTTTCTTAATCCGTGCCATTTTCCCTTTCTTCAGGGAACCCTGGGAACAAAAAAGAACGAAGAAGACTTAAGACGTTACCAAGGTCAGTAATCCCAGACCGTGTAATCGTCATTCAGTTGAACTGAATTTACAGAAAACATACCATATTTTCAACTATAATATATTACTTTTAGAGAATTGAGTCAACAAATATTGTTGGAATACCTCAAGGGAGGTAGAATAAATACCCTACAACAGATTTCCCTTGTACCCCCTAACGTTGACACTAACTCTTCAAACCCGTAAATCGTTTGTATTTCAGGTAAAATCTGGGATATAATAATTTACCCGGGTTCCAGTTAAATAAACTTGGGGCTGCGTTCCTTCGGAGCTGTTGAGTATTTGTGGTAATGCCGGCTGGTACGAACCGAATGGGACTATCCGGGTACAGCAAGAGGAGATGTCGGCTGAGATTGTGGGCCGCGGAGAAAAAACATGATGGTTGTAAAAGGACTGGGGAGATTTGTTCCGGCCATACTGTTGGCGGCTGTTGCGTTCTGCGGCCGCGCGGAAAGCTGCGACTTGGTGCAGAACGGCAAAGCGGTAAGTTGCATTGTTCTGCCGGACAACGCCGGGCCGACGGAAAAGCATGCGGCTGAAGAACTCGCGGTGTTTCTTGAAAAAGTCGCCGGAGCAAAAGTAGCGATCGGAAACATTCCTTCCGAAAACTACCACACCGTGTATCTCGGCACGACTGAAGCCAAAAACATACCGCGTTCACGCGCCGTCGAAAAAGCCGTTTCCGAGTTGGAAGACGATGGTTTCGTGCTGGCGGCTGACAAAAACGCGGTCTATATTATCAGCAGGAGACCGGTCGGCGTCCTCTACGGTGTCTACGAAATCCTGAAGAAATACGCGGGCATCAGGTGGTTTGCGCCCGGTGCTGATTTCGAATACTGTCCGAAAAACCCTACCGTCATCGTGCCGGAACAGGTCACGGTCAGCAACCCGTCGTTCAAGGTCCGTGACTTTGCTTTTGTCACCGTCAGCTGGAATTCAAAAACCACCGACAGCTGGGATTGGATGGTGCGCAACGGCATGACTGTGACCTTTAGCAAGGAACGTTACAATGCGGATGCGGGTTTGCGTGACGAAGTGGACAAACGCGGAGTGAAGATAGGCCGTGACGGAGGTCACTCTTTCTCTAGCCTTTTGAGCGACAGTCTTTTTGATGCACATCCCGAATATTTTGGTTTATTTGACGGGCAACGGCGCAAACAAGACGGCCAGCTAAGGCAGCCCTGCACCTCCAATCCGAAAGTCGTGGAAATAATGGCTGAATCCCTTAAGAAAGTTCTGGCAACCCCTCCGGCGGGGGGAATTTACCTTATCGGCAACAATGATTCGACTGCCTGGTGCCAGTGCGAGAATTGTGCCAAACTGGACCCCCCGGAAGAAAAACAAAAGAAATTTGTCAGTACGAGATACTGGACGCTGGTCAATCAAATCGCCGCAGAGGTTTACAAAACTCACCCCGGTGCCAATCTCTGGGCATGGGGATACCAGAATTTTCAACATCCGCCGGCCGGAGTCGTGCCCGACCCGCGGCTTTCCGTTCAGGTCTGCCCGCACGGCCTTTGCTACCGGCACCCCATTTCGGATCTCACGTGCGTGGTCAACGATAAATTTCGCGATATCCTTGGTCAATGGGGCAAGTTGAAAAACACCGTCTCCACCCTGGAATACACGGACGGCGGTTGCCTTCCCCTCTATGTACCTATAGAAAAAACCATTGCCGAAAATATCAAATACTACAAGAAGATCGGACTAATCGGAGTTACCTTCTTTGCCGTGCCTCCCGATGGAACGGTGTCCCAGGATCGCCGCTCTCCGCGATACCAGGAAGAAATGCCGACGCAATGGCAATGGTATTACATAGCCGCGCAACTGCTCTGGAACAGCGATGTAGATTACGCGACGATTTACGAGGACATAGGCAGTAAATATTACGGCGCCGCCTGGCCGGTCATGAGCCGGTACCGTGCGCTGTTAACCAAAGCATTTGTGGAAACTTCGGGCCATGTCGGTTATTTAATCCCGGAATATTTTTTGGGCAAATGTCTGGAAAAGCCGGGCGTGGAGGCGGACCTTCTCCGCATGCTGGATGAGGCCGAAAAGTCGGCGGGTGCCGACCCGGTTGCGGTGAAACGGGTACAACGTGACCGGCATTTTTTCCAGGCATACTGGCAGCCCCTCCACAAGGATTTTTTGTCCAAACAGCAGAAGGAGCTTAACGCCAATAAAAAAGTCGGCGCCATCGCCATGGATGGGAAACTTGATGACCCGGACTGGAAAAACGCCGACTTTACCAGCGATTTTATCGAGATGGACGGCAAGACGGCAGCCGTGCCGCAGACCTTTGTAAAAATGCTCTGCGACCAAGAGAACCTCTATTTTGGCGTGGAGGCCATGGAACCCGAACCGGGGAAGATGAGAATAAAAACAGAGAAACGCGACGGCGCGGTGTGGGAGGACAGCAGTCTGGAATTCTTCATCATCTCGCCCGGGATGGACGCGATGGCCGATACGCGGGGGAAATACGCGCACATTATCGTCAACCCGAAAGGAGTCGTTTATGATTCTTTGTCTATCAGCGGGGGTAATGCCGATATAAATTTCGATTCGCGCGCGGAAATCAAGACAACGGTATTAAACGACCGCTGGGCCGCGGAAATCCGCATTCCTGCGACCGCGCTTCTGAGTAAACTGCAGGACGGCGAGACCTGGAAGGTCAACGTCGCCCGCAACCGCCGTCTGGTTGATGGAACATCCCAGAACAGCTCTTGGAGCAACGGAGTCTTTCATGGTGCCGAAGCTTTCCGTTCTGTAGTAATGGGAAGAGCTGCGCTTCTCCCAAACGGCGATTTTGAGGACCTGGAGAAATTTTCCGAAATGCCCGGATATCGAATACGCGGCTTTACCGAAACCAAATGGAAGTTCACCGGCGATTCTTTTCCGCGGGTGTGGGGCGTCCATCAGTACGCCGGAGAAGTCGAGGTTGTTGACGGCGGGGCTGCCTCAGGCCGAAAATTTCTGCGGATTAAAAGTTTTACGGATGCCAAGGGAGCGCCCGCGTCTGCGGTCATCGCCCAGCAGCGTCTCCCGATTAAGGAGGCAGGCACCCTGATTTTGCGCGCAAAGTTACGGGGCAAGGGAGAGTTTACCCCATATGTGTGGCGTTACGACCGTGAGACCGGGGCGCCCATGCCGGATTTTGCGGCAAACATTGGAAAACCCCTTAAGGTTGATTCAAAAGAATGGGTCATTTTTGAGGGAGCGGTTGATTTTGACGGAAAATCCTATTTCTCCCTGGCGCTCTATTTCACATCCGCGGAAGGGATAGACATTGACGATCTGACAATCACCCGGGGCAATAGATGGATGGTCCGGGGTGGATAATAGAAGAAAGATTCCAGGTCTATTGGAGCTTTATCACAATAAGGCGCATTAAAGCCTGGACCAACCGGAGGAGGTATTATGAAGACAGCATCCGTTTTTTGCCTGTTTACCGGTATCTTAATCTGCGTTTCGGCGCAATGCCTGTTAGCGGCGACTCCGAAGAACCTGGGCGTAGATGTTAACGGCCAGGGGGCTGACATTTCCGAACCGTTGGCAATTGACACCTGGCATACGATTACCGCAAAATACCGCTATGCCGGTGATTTTGACCTGCTGACAAATACGTACCTGGTCATTTGCCGGGGCAGCAACCAGCTGGGCGGGTTTTACATCGGATACAATATTCCCAGAAACGAACTG
>JBDRQI010000028.1:0-30625 GCA_043826355.1 Candidatus Omnitrophota bacterium | reverse complement strand
CAAGCCGGACGGATGGGTTATCCCGGCCGGAAACGGAACGGTAACCGTGGAACCGGCAAGAGATGAAAAGGGGAATCCGCACATGCTGTATCAGGATATATCCGAACCCACCTGGGCCAACATGTACCAGACCATAAAAGGATTGCAACTGCCCTTAGCCACCCTGGCAGTTTTAAAACCATTGCGGCACAAGGGTTTCAATAATCTATCATGAAAAGAGTTAGACCTTACAAGCCATTTTTTCCGTTAGCATATGCAAGTTAATGGGCTGTTTGTTTTTTCCGGGGAGACAGGAATGTTGCCTTCGTAGTCGGTTTTTCCCGCTTTGTAATTCGGCCTTAGATAGAGATTATTACGTGAGGCATTAGGGCCTATACGGGAAGGGTCCCAAAAGTCACCGGCCCTCCGGAAATAAAAGCCCAAATTTTTATTCCATGGTCGCGAGGAACAGCTTGCCGCGACTGGAACGAAAATCTGTTTCAAAGAAATTGTCGGCAATCGGAACCGTTTTGCCGTTTTCAATATCAAGAACCTTTACCGCTTTGCCGGTTAAATGTATTTTTGCTTTGAGTGAAACTTCATTGCGGTAATTCGTGGCGTAAACCAATATTTGTTTGTTTAACTGCAAGGCGTTTATTCGTACCCATTCCGGAGATGCGTTTACTTTGATTTGCTGTCCGTTCAAAATGATATCTTCATAGGGCCCGGCCTGCCGGATCGCGTCCGAGATGAACTGCAGATTAAGCGGATTCATCGGTGTGGGGGCAATGTATAACATGATGACTCTTGACTGCTGCATCAGGCTTTCGAATATCTGATACTTGAGCATCGCTTTCTGGAGTAAAGGAACTTCCCCGAACCCGGGATGCTCCGACAACAGGGTCGGCACCGTAACTTTTCGTCCGATATAATCGTTATACATTTTCAGGGTATCGCCTACTTCCGCCGAATCTCCGATTCCGGAATAGGTATAAATCATCGGGCTGATGTAATCGCAGTATTGAGCCAACTCCTTATAATCCCAGCAGGAATTAATCTTGCTCTCCAGCGCGGTGCTGTTCTTCAAAATCTGGGGGATATACATGGTTTTCCCGAAAGTATATTTTCCGCCTGATTTGGCGAATCCCTTCAAATAGGCCTGCTGGTACAAGCGGTGGAAATTGCTCGTCCGTTCGCAGCGGAAATCAATCCACGCCGCATAAAGTTGGGCGTATGATTCCTTGTTTTTTACAACGGTAACCGGGTCAACATATTCCAACCCTTTCTTTTTTAAATACTCTTCAAAGAGTTTTTTCGTGGCCGGATTGTAATCGGCCGAATCTTTCAACTGATTGGTCCATTCATCGTTCGACGATATTCCAAAACCGCTGGAAGACGTATCTTCCATGTTGCGGCAGGTTGCCTGTACGGCCGGACTGTTTTCATCAAGCGAAAGAGAAGGAAATCCCTGCATGGCCGCGCCTTCCAGGGTAACCACCATCTGTTCTGCCTTGGAGAGCGGGCCGGCAGCCAGCGGCGAAGCTTTTTCGAAAATCATGATACGGTTTTCCAGGCACTCATCGGCAAATTTTTCAAATAAATCATAATTATATCTGATATTAGTGGGACCCAGGAGATTTATTCCGGAAAAGACCAGCGCATCAACCAATTGCGGATAATCAAAATACTGAGAGGTGTTTTGTGACATAAAACCAATCCAGATATCTTTAAATGCCGCGGCCGGTTTCAGTTCAACCGCGTCCAGCACCAGTTTTTCCATCGGTTGTTTGATGCCGTTGAATTCAAGTTGATATTCGCCGATATACTTCTCTCCGTGTTTGAAGCCCTGCGAGTCGGCTTTAATAAAGAGCGTGGTGGTCAGTCCCAGGAAGTAATAATAAAACTCATAGACATTGCAATCTACGCCGTTGATGGTTTGGGCGCCCTTTTTTTCCCAACTGAGACGTTTATCGCCCCACCAATTTGGCCCGTATCCCCAGGAAACCCCACCCCAGTGGGCGGTTGCGCCGGCAATCTGGATTGCCTTCGGGAGCACAAGGCGCAGTATTGCCGGCTTATCGCCGATTTTAATTTGCCGGTTATTGTCGTTGTAAAACATGAAATCCAGAGGAGAGGCGATTTTATCGCTGACGCCGTTAAAATTATAGATGGTTTTTATGATATGGGGGGTATTGAAGTCTGTAAAAAGATTTTTATCGGAAGCCTTGGCCGCTTCAAATCCAACCGGCTCGTATGCCGGGTCATCGGTTATTAAGACAGCGTCAAGCAGCATCCGTTGAGTGGAACTGAAGGTCAGGCTGGCCGGGCCGCCTTCGGATTGAAATGTTCCCGCTTTCTGCCAGTAGTATTTACCCGGAGCGCTGTATTTTCCCTGAGCATCGGCAATTTCATTGGAAACTGTTTTGAAGGAAGCGATTTGCCGGTCCTGGAAAAGAACGTCAACCTGCGGAGACCCGAGATAGCCGTACATCCTTAACCAGACATAATATTGCCGGTTTACCGGCAATAGGAATTGGGGGTCGGTTTCCGGCGCTATTTGAAATCGCCATTTGAAGCTTGCCTGACCACCGTATGCGCCGCCGGTTCCGGAAAAGTAATCTTTTATTTCGCTGCCCCAGGTGCTGGTAAATCCGGTCGCAAAGATTTGTTCCGCTTCGCGCCAGACGTATTTCCGGTCCGGTTTGATTTCAGCCGTCTGCGCAATTGCTTCCAGTGAAATATCACGCAGATATAATTTTCCCGTAAAATTATAACCGAGAATAAAGAAATTAAATTCGGTAACCGGGGAAGGAACGGAGCGTACGCTTTCAAACCGCTCCCATTTTCCGGGGGACAGCGTCAGGTTGACCGCCTGGTGTGTTTTAAGGTTCGTCTTTTCTTCCGCGCCGGCGGACTGGTTGTATACACATTCAACCCGCAGCCTGCCCTTGTCTCCGAGGCCGATATCCTCCGTATTGTACCATCCGGATAATCTGTATGTTGTCCCTTGCTTCAATTCAAGTCCGGACTGATTTTGAGTGAACGTACCTTTCCCGTCAACGTTTTGGGAGTAAATGACAGCGATATTGGATTGGTCTTCTTTGATAATATTTAAACTGGACGTACCGTTCCAATCGTAGAAACTCCAGTTCGTCGGACGGTCGTTCGCTACTTCCTTGAAATTTCCGTTTTTAAGCAGTTCCGTGCCGCAAACATTGGTGCAAGTAAACGCAGCAATCAATAAACCGAATATAACTTTACAGTTCACACGCATGGAAAGCCTCCTTTGTTCATTTAATTCCACAGATAGTATAAGACCGGAAAGGTCATTTTGTCAATGTGATGCAAGAATGGTTGAGAACGGTTTCCGGCCTGCCCGATTCGGACGTTTGGGCCCTGCCAAATATTCTAACACAAGCGTCCGGTAAGGGTACCGTCTAAAAATACCTTGACCGTACCCTGAAAATGCGGTAAGATTTAGAAAAGTAATTTTATGAATTGATAGCCGGTAAAACATGGGGGAGAAAAGCTATGAGTAAAAGTCACGATGCTAAAAAAGATGTAAAAAAGAAAGCAGCAAAAACACTAAAAGAAAAACGGATTGAGAAAAAAGCGAAAAAGCTGGTAAATAAAAACAACTAAAATTTGTTGTCAGACCATTAAGCCAAAACCTAAAGCATAGTTTTAGTTTTTTCGAAAAGGGCCATTTGGCCAAGGCTCAGCAGAGAGGAGAGATAGAGACATTAAGATAAATAATAAACTATCCAAATACGGCATAAATAAAATATAATTTTTGTATGGATAAATATGTTTGCCCTAAATGTCGAAAACAATTAACCGAAGATAACGCGATAAGGTGTCTTTGCCCTTCCTGTCACTCCATATTTGATAAACCGGAAATCGGAGGAACCGCATGGAAGTCCTTGAAAGCGGGCCTGAAATCAGGGCACGGTGAACATATCTGGGAAATTGGAAAGTGGTATGAAATAAACGCGGAGAAATCAAACGAAAAAGATTTCTCCGCCTCTGAACGTGTAATTGACGCTATGCAGGATGTCCCGATGGAAGTTTTGGCACAGGTAGAAGTAGATGGCGAACATTTCGTTGGAAAGGGGGATAAAGAATATTGGCAAAAAATGCGGGTAGTAAATGCGTGGAAGTGGGAGAAAAAACATAGCGTGGCTCTGGCGATTCTTGCGGCAGAGCTGACTCTCCAAAATTATGAGAAGAAATACCCGAGCGGTGATTTACCACACAAAGCAATCGAGGCGGCGAAAAAATGGCTGAAAAATCCGATAGAAGAAAATCGGTTAACCGCTAATGCGGCTGGGTCAGACGCCTGGTCAGCTGCCGAATTGGCCGCCAAGTTAACCTCGGTATCATCCGTTCGGTCAGTCTGGTCAGTCATCGAGAAAGCCGCTGAGTTAGCCATCAGATCAGCCGCCCAGGCAGCTTGGTCAGCCGCTGAAACAGAGGCCTTGTCAGCCAAATCAGCCGCTGAAGCAGCCGCCTTGTCAGCCAAATCAGCCGCCCAGGCAGTTGAGTCAGCCGCCGGGGAAATTCTCCAGAAATGCGAGGATTGGATACTGCAGCATGCTGGGGAATTAAAAGAAATCAAATAAGTGACGGCTTTAACCTAAAATGTTCAAAAGCAAATTGGCCGCAAGAGATTTATAGATTCGGGTATTCTGAATCCTGCGCGACCTGATTGTAAGCCCATTTGAAAATAGCGTCCTTGCGAGAGCGCGTAAGCGACCACGGCAATTTCAACCCTGAAAATGGGATCGCCGCGCCGGGAAACGCCCGCAATGACTTATTAATGTTTCTATTTCATTCGTGGATCTCGTAGAGCTGGCCGTGGAGCAGAAACCGCACGTTCTGGCCCAGCGCCAGGAAACGGGCGCTTTCCGGCTGGTCTTTTAGAAATTGGAAGTATTCCGGACCGCCTATCTGTATCCTTTGGGCTTGTTGTTTACCCGCCGCCTGCACTTTTGAATCTACCCAGAATTTACCGGCCTGGTAGAAAGCGCGTCCGCCCACGTTTTTTACCTGATTGGCAAGGTTCTGCTGGGTGCCGGCCGGGCCGGAATAATCAAGGCGGTCGGCTCCCTGATTAATCTGATTATAGTTCCGGGCAGACTTCAGGGCACTCGCTTCTTTGCTGACGGTGACGCTGTCCGAACCGGACTTCTGACGCATCGCTTCATAATCTGCCCTTAACTTTCCTTCCAAAACCGGAGCCCCGGGCATTGCGTTGAGGGTCTGGCGGTCCTCCGGCAGTTCCCGCCTTTGTGCTTTATTTTTTTCGTCTTCAATAATAAGATAACTGGTGTAGGGCGTGATGATGCCATATCGCCGGGCAAGGTCAATAACCTCATCCTTAAGTTCCGGACTCTCCCCGCGCAGACGGATTTCGTCCAGGAGATACCCGATGCGCCGGGCGGCCCAGAGCGGCGCGATAAAGTCATTTTCCGGATTACTTTCCGGAAAGTTAGCCCGATACTCAAAAACGCCCTTCTTCCCTTCGGAAACCCCGGAAAGAGTGAGCACGGTCTCCCCGCTCCCGGTATAGCGGCCAAAAAGAATAAGTTGGTCGCCCTTGAAAAGGTCCGGAAGAGCATTGGGATGGAGTTTCTGAACTCTCGCGCCGGGACCGAATTTAACCTTGAAATCCACCAAAACCGGGGACTTGATTTTTTCGTAGAAATTTGAGAGTTTTACCTCCAAATCCTCATCGGGCCGGACGTAAAAACGCAGGCCGCCGGTCGCCTCGCTTATCCGGTCAAGAAGATGGGTGTTGATATCATCGCCGACGCCAAAGGTGAAGACGCGGATTCCGCCGGATGCCTCCCGCCTGACCCTGCTTACCAGGGTTTCCTCTTTGGTCGCGCCGATGGTGGGCTTGCCGTCGGTGAGAAAGATGATGAATCCGGGCCTTTTCTTTTCTCCCCGGTTGACTTCCAGCGCGCCGGCCAGGGCCTCCTCCATATTGGTGCCGCCGATAGGCTTGAGGTTTCTGATAAAATCCTTTGCCCGATTAATATTTACGGTGGAAACCGGTTCAATCTTCCCGAAAAGGTTTTCCGATTCGGTGGCAAAACGCACCAGTTCAAACCCGTCCCCGGCGTTAAGGTTCTCCAGACAGAAGAGGAGCGCCCGCTTCGCCTGCTCCAATTTTTTCCCGGCCATACTGCCGGAAGTATCCAGTACAAAGGTAATGTCCTTGGCTGTAATCTCCTTTGCGTCGACCTGAAAATCAGGCGCCGCGGCCAAAAAGAAGAACCCGTCCTCGCCAACGGGCCGGTAAGTTAAGATACTCAACCCGACTTTGCCTTTCTCAATGTTCCAGTAAAGGGAGAAGTCTGCGTCCGGTTTTACGTTCTTCTCTTCAAAGCCAACGATTGCCTCGTGACTGCTGCGGCGCTTCACTTCTACCTGGTGCGTCGGTGAAAAGATGTTCTTAAGGTTCCCCTTATTCCTGAGTTTTACCCTGAGGCTGACTTCCTCAAGCGGCTTTGCGGAAAACTTTTCGGTATTCAGGGGATAGGTGTAATTGAATACGCCGTTGTCGCTGCGCAGGATTTGCGTGTAAGAAATTTTGGTTCTCTTGCGTCCAAAGGGTTCGATCGGGAAGATGCGCACTTTGAAAGCGTTGCGCCCGGAATATTCCAGCAGGGCCGGGTCTTTCATCCGGCGCACGATATCCTCGTAAATAGTTCGGGCCTTTTCCGCGTCCAGCAGTTCCGCGGTTGTCATCTTCCCGTCAATTTCCATGGAGAAGTTGTTGATAACCGCGCCTTCCGGAACCGGAAAGAAGTATATCCCCTCCAGCCGGCTGTTAGTCGGGTTGTAAAATTCCTGGTCGATTGACGTCCGGGCGGCCTGTCCGTCTATCCCCACCTCAACCCGGTGGTACTTAACCTCAAGCGGGAAAGGCGTGCCGGACCAGGAACCAGGCGCAGGCGGCCTGGGCACTATTATCAACCCGTCAGCCGAAAGACTGCCCGCCAAAGCAAGGCCGCCCGCAATTACCAAGAAAAAACTTGTTAAAACACGAACCAAAAAAAATTTTTTGTTTTTAAACATATCTCCTCCCGAACTTAGATTCCTTAACTACGAGATCCTTCGGTACCCTCAGGATGACATGATGATTTGTCATTCTGAGCCGATTTCGCGAAGAATCTCGCTTCATTCAAAACGGAAATTTTTGGCAACGGCCTGCTCCCGGACCACCTTGACTACTGCGGCGCCGAAAGAACTATCCGTCCCTTGGTTCTTCATTTGGGCGGCAATATACTTTTTGCGCTCATCGTTGAGCCGGTTGACGGTCTCCTGTATTTGACGGCGTTCTTTTCCTGTCTTTTCCAGAAAGGCCTTCTTTTCCGGACCGGTCATCCGCCTCATCTCCGCGGGCAGTTCACTCTCCTTTAAATCCTCAATCTTCACCTTGCCTTCGCGATGGGCGTCAATTAAGTCCCAGGAGGAATTTAAATAGCCGGCCGATGATTTGGCCACCACTCTTTCGGCCGCAATTGCCGGCGCCAGCGTCTGGGCATTCTTATCCTGTTCCTTCTGCCGCGCCGAACCATCAACCCCGGCTGCGCCGTAGGCAAGATAAGTCCGGTTGAGCTGATTGCCCAGAAGAGCTATCTCCTTATCCTGGGGCGCATCAATCTGAATTGCCCGGGCATTATGGTCGATATTCAGGTAGCGGCCATCCGCCAGTTCAGCCCCATCCTTCCAACCGGTATTCAATCCTTCGTTGTAATTACCGCAGAAGATAGTGTTGACGATAATCCCTTTAGAAATCGTCTCGCTACAACTCTTTTTGTAATCAACCGTACCCTGAGTGAAGGGTTCGTTCCCGGCAATGAAGATTACCTTGTAGTCCTGGTTTGAGCCGCTCCATTTCAGCCCCTGACAGGCAGACTGGATAACCTGGCCGCAGTATTCATCCCCGCCGTTGGTAGTGAGAGCGAAGAGTTCTTCGGAAACCTTGTCTAAATCAGTGTTCAGGGGGAGAATCATCCGCAAATAACCCTCGCTGGCCGGCAGGGAACTCTTGCCGTATTCGTATAGCGCCACCTGGACCAGGGGTACCGCGCCTCCTTTTCTGGACGAGGAAAGTTCATTGATAATCTTCCAGAGTTCGCTCTTTGCCTGTTCAATGAGCCCGGACATACTGCCGGAAGTATCCAGGAGGATTGCTGCCTGGACAACCGGCCTCTCCGTCGTTCGTACTTTCAGGACGGCTTCTGCCCGAAGGGTTAAAGCAATAAACAACAAACCAACCGCAAACCACACCAGACCTAACTTCATCCAATTCTTCATCTATTCCTCCTTCGCCCGCCATAGCATGGACGCCAAAAGCGGCAAAGCCGCTTGTTCTGCGGCTTCCGTAGTGCGGAGGCGGGCCGTTGAATCGCGAACTGTTCCATTTGGAAACTTAGACACCGGGAAAACAAAAAAGTTCCCGGAGAGATTTTAAAGGGTGGTTTTAACGAGGGACAGAAAGATCAATCCAGCTTCTGAAGTTCCACGCTGGGCCTGGTATTAACAACCTCAAGCTGATATGGTGGGATAATTTCAGCTTCGCCTTGCCCGGGCAGGGTTATCCGGTACTGAACGATGATGCGGTCCGGTTTCTCTTCGGTCTTTACGATTTTGTATTCTACGCCGGCCTGGTTGGTAGGAATAGCAACAACCATCTGCTTTTTAAAATCAACTTCCGGAAGAGGGAGGGACAAATTCTGGCTGGTGTTTTGAAAATTCCAGGCCTTTTCCCAATCTGTCTTGTTGCGGATGACCAGGAATTGAGATTCTTTGCCCGCGGAAATTCCAACTGCCTTTTTGAGAGCGACGGCGGTCATGCCGGTTTCTTTCTCCGGAACAGCCGCGTACTCCGAACCGGCAAGAGAATCTCCGGCCCGGGGAACCCCCGGAATTTCTGATTTCAATTTTTCTTCCGTTAAGGACGGCGCGGGCGCCTGTACCTGCCTTTCCGAAACAACGGCTGAAGGCGCCGCTGGCTTTTCCTCGTCTTTATCCGGCAGAGCATCCGGTTTGAACATAATACTCTGTTCTGCCGGCGACGGGGCTTGTCTGGAAATGGAATCTGTCTTTTTTCTCTCTGCGGTCAATCCGCCGGACGGCGGTGTCCGGGTAATCTCCAGTTGGGGCGGAAGAACCGGTTTCTGGAGATAAATGGTCACGATAAGAAGCAAAGCCAAACCAGCCAGACCATAAGAGACACGGCGCAACCAGCTCCGTAAAGAGGTAACCTCGGACTTCTCCCTGACCCGGCTCAAGATTGCGGTTTCAAAACCCGGGCCGGGGTGTTTCTCCGGAAATTCCCGCAAAAGTTTACGCAGTAATTCCAATTCCTGAAGCGCCTTTTGGCATTCCGGACAGGAGTCCAGGTGCCCGGTAAAATATTTTTTGACCTTCTCCGAAAGCATCCCGTCAACGTAGGCGGAAAGCAACTCCTGGTTTTTCCGGCAAATTCTGTTCATTTTTGCATCCTTTCCAGGCGGGGCCGAACCTGCTCGCGCAAATCGGTCCGCGCCCGCCAAAGGCGGGATTTAACCGTGCCCAGCCGGCACTTCATAATCCGTGATATCTCCTGATAGGACCTACCCTCCATATCCCGCAGGATAATAATGAGCCGGGAAACCGGGTCAAGGGAGTCCAGGCAAGACCTGACCAGACTGGCCCGTTCATCCAATTCAAACGCCCGGTCCGGGGCTGGCTTCGGGTCGGCTAAATCAAAGTCCGGCTCTTCCGGATGAGTTGAATGGAGCGAAAACGCCGGGTGCCGGCCCCAGTGTCTCAAACGGTTCTTCCAGACGTTGAAAGTTATACGGTAAAGATAGGTGAAGACCCGGGAACTGCCCTGAAAAGAATCCAAATGTTCATAGGTCCGGACAAACGTCTCCTGGGATATATCCTTCGCTTCTTCCTGGTTGCCGCAAAGACGGTAGGCAAGGTTAAACACCTTCTTTGCCTCCTGATGGACAATCTCCTCAAAATCCAACGGGCTCTTTTTTCCCATGCAATATCTCTGGCGGTCTAATCATTAGACACCAGAACCCGGAAAAGGTTCCCGGCCTTTTTAAAAAATTTTGGGCGAGTTAACCTCTCCAGAAAAATATAAGGGGTTGCGAAAAAGAAAAACCTATGCTTCACGGCAGGCATCACGAAAGCAGTACGTCTTCCAAGGCACAACAACGAGGAGTAACGCCGGGCAATCTCGGCAGCTACAAATGAAATGCAAATTTATTTAATACCGTTGCCCTGGTTATGGATAAAGTTCCGGGTCATAAAATTCAAAAGCGTTATTGGTGTCAAGGTCTACCTGCGTACTTCGCCCGGCGGTTACCGAAAACGGAACAAACCAGACTACGGATTTTCCGCCTATTTTGCGGTAGGCGCCGATAAAATAATCACCCGGCACAAGGTAGCGCACCAGAACTTCACCATTATTATCGGCGCGCTTGGTAACGATACCGGAGCGAACCTGGCGCACGCCGGCCCGGCGGCTGTTCTCAATCGCTTTAACCAGGTAGACATAACGGTAAAGATGATACGACCTTTTCTTGTTCTTGCTCTTTTCCGCATCCCGCTGAGCCCGAAAATCAACCACCCCCAGGTCAATCTCTTTATCCAAAATGGTAACCTGGACCTGGCTCATCGGGAAAGATTTCCCTTCAAATTCAAGGGCAACCTTAACCGACACCGCTCCGGTTGGCGCCGCATGCAGCGCCAACGGCACAAAAACCAGGGTAATACCGAGAAAAAACAAACCGGTTAATTTTTTCATATTCACGAATGCCTCCGGCGGACGCGATGAATCGCGCCACTACATTATAACAACAAAGCGAACGCAACCCTGAAAAATTCGTACTGCATAATGATGACACCTAAACCTCTTTATAGTATAATAAAAACGTTATTCGGTCAAATTCAGATACATATTCTATATGCCCTGCATGCGAAAAAAACACCCGCGTATACCCGAGGAGACGGTGCGGCGGCTCTCCCTTTATCTGCGAACCCTGCGTTTTATGGAAAACAAAGAAGTACATGTCATCTCCTCGGAACGACTCACCAAACACCTCAACATCACCGGCGCCCAGGCGCGAAAGGACTTAACCTATTTTGGTTCCTTCGGACAGCCCGGAGTGGGATATAACGTACACCGCTTAAGAAAAAAGATTGAAGAAATCCTCGGCCTGGACCACAATTGGAACGTAATCCTGGTCGGTTGCGGAAAATTAGGCGCCGCCCTGCTTGCTTATCCCGGCTTCCGGCGTTTCGGATTCAGAATTCTGGCTGCTTTTGATAATAACAAAACCAAGATAGGCCAAAAGATAGGAGGTGTGCCGGTTATCGCTGACCAAAAAATGGAAGGGTTTATCCAAAAAAATGGAATTAAGGTGGCGATTGTAACCGTGCCGGCTGAAGCAGCCCAGGGTATAGCCCGGCGCCTGGCCGAAAGCGGAATCTCCGCCATCCTGAATTTCGCCCCGCGTTACCTTGCCATCCCGGAGAAAATTCGGATTAAGAGCGTTGACATGGCGATGGAACTGGAAAGTTTAGTCTATTATTTGAAAAACCCGTAAGCATGGATTCCCGCTTACTGTCCGCGGGAATGACAGATTTTTAAGCGGCAAGGATGTGGGCGAGACGGAAAGTTTCCCGGTCTAATTCCTTTTTTTCGCAGGTATCAACCAGATTTCTGGTAACCACCTTATTGGCTTGCAAACCGACAAAAACCGCTCCTTTACCCTCGGCAAGCGCTTCCACGGCCCTGGCTCCGAAAAGAAAAGCCAGGTGCCGGCTGCGGGCTGACGGCGCGCCCCCGCGCTGAACATAACCCAGAATAGAATATCGTACCTCACCCGGGTAACCGCCCTGTATCTTTTTGGCAAGCGTTGAAACTTCGGCCGCGCCTTCGGCAACCACCGCAATCATGCTCCGTTTGCCCTTTTTTCTTCCCTCTAAAAATTGCGCAAGTACCTCGTCCGTCCGGAACGGAATCTCCGGGACCAGAATAATCTCGGCCCCATCAGCAAGCCCTACCGCTAACGCCAAAAATCCCTTCTCCCGCCCCATCACCTCTATTAGAAAAACTCTCTCGTGGCTAGTAGCCGTATCCCGAATCTTATCGATGGCATCCAGGGCGGTGTTAACCGCGGTGTCAAACCCGATCGTTTCGTCGGTTCCGGCGATGTCGTTATCAATGCTGGCCGGCACAAAGGAGATAGGCATCCCTGTTTCCGAAGAGATGACCCGGCAGGCAGCCAGGGAACCATCCCCGCCGATAACCACCAGGCCTTCTATCTGCCGCTGCTTCAGTTTACGGTAACACTCCCGGCGGAATCCTTCTTCCCGGAACCCGGGGCAACGCAGCGTCTTCAGGATAGTGCCGCCGTGATTGATGATACCGCTGACCGCGCCGTGGTCCATCCGGTGGAAATCATCCTCAAACATTCCCTGGAAACCACGTTCTACGCCCCAAACCTCCCATTCTAAAGAGAGCGCCCGGCGCACCACCGCCCGGATGGCGGCATTCATCCCCGGCGCATCACCGCCGGTAGTCAAGACTGCTATGCGCATAAATTGTTGTCATTCTGAGTAAAACGAAGAATCTAACGTAATTTGTCATCCTTGAGCGCCAGCGAAGAATCTAATTTTAAATACGAGATCCTTCGGGCTTTGCCCTCAGGATGACACAAAGTGCTTTGCGTCACTTAAAAAAGACCTGGGCCAGTTCGTACCACTTCAGGTCAACCACCTTCAGGTTGTTAACCGCATCCGAAAGCGGTACCGCCAGAACTTCCTGCCCCTTAAGGGCAGCCATCATTCCGAACTTTCCTTCGGAAACCAGTTCGGCTGCTTTGACGCCGACCCGCAGGCCCAAAATCCGGTCAAAAAGGGTTGGCGCGCCTCCGCGCTGCATGTGGCCGATTACCGAAGACCGGGTCTCAATTCCGGTCTCACTCTCCACATATTTGGCAATCTTTTCGCCCAGGCAGCGCTTCTGCAAAATTATATGGCCAAACTCGTCCTTAACCTGCTTTTCAGATTCATCGTCCTGAAATTCCGCCCCTTCCGAAACAACGATCAAACCGAACTTTTTCCGCTGGTAGACCTTCTTGATGTGATTGACCATCGCGGCAGAATCCGCTTTGAATTCCGGCAAAAGAACCCAGTCGGCGCCGGAAGCCATAGCGGTAAAAAGCGCCACCCAACCGGCGTGCCGTCCCATCACTTCCAGAACCATCACCCGGCGGTGGCTGGTCCCGGTATCAATCAGAGAACGACAGGCATCCAGGGCCCGGGTCACCGAGGTGTCAAAACCAAAAGTGTAATCAGTGCCGGATAGGTCATTGTCCATGGTTTTGGGAACCCCGACCACCTTGACGCCCCGCTGAAATAGTTTGCTGGCCACGCCTAAAGTATCCTCGCCGCCCATCGCCACCAGGGCATCGAGCGAAAACTTCTTAATCGTCTCTTCCACCGCTTCCGGACCGCCTTCTTTCTTGAACGGATTGTACCGGCTGGTTCCCAAAATTGTACCGCCTTTATCAACAATCTGTTCCACTTCGGCCAGACCCAGAGGTTTTGAGTTTCCTTCGGCCAGCCCTTTCCAACCTTCCAAAAAACCGATGCATTCGTAACCGAAACCCATGGCTCTGTATACACAGCCCCGGATCGCCGGGTTCAAACCCGGGCAATCACCGCCACCTGTCAGCATGCCGATTTTCATTTATTTCTCCTCCTTTGTTCTTCCTTCTAAAAGATTCAGAATACGCAGCGCCAATAACGCGGCGTTTTTAGGACCCTGCTTGCCCAACCCTACGGTTGCCAGCGGCACGCCGGAAGGCATCTGCAAAATGGAAAGCAAGGCGTCAACTCCGTTTAACGGACCGGTTACCACCGGGATGCCGATTACCGGTAAAGCAGTGTGGCTGGCGATAAAGCCGGGCAGGGCTGCGGAAAGGCCTGCCGCCGCAATAATTACTTTAACGCCCCTTCCGGCTGCCTTGCGGCTGAATTCCGCGGTTTCGTCCGGTTTACGGTGTGCGGAAAGAACCTTTATATCGTACGGTACCTGGTTCTCTTTCAAAACTTCTTCTGCAGTCGCAACGAATGGAAGGTCTGATTCACTGCCGACTACAATTGCAATTTTAGCCATAGATACCTCATTGGCAATTTATTGTCATTCTGAGCGAAACGAAGAGTCCCGTGTTAAAAACGAGGTCCTTCGCAACTGCAGCTCAGGATGACACGTTATGTTTAGAAAGACGACTTAATGCTTCTTTAATGCGGCTTTCGTCCAGCGTGATTGAAAACCGGACGTAGCCGTCTCCGCTCGAACCAAAACCGCGGCCGGGAGTCGTTATAATCCCGAACTTCTCCAGAAGCCTGGTGGAGAATTGGGTAGAATTCTCTCCCTCCGGCGTTTTTACCCACAGGTAAAATGTACCGGCCGGAATGCGGCAGGAAATTCCGAGTTTATTCAGCCCGGAGACCAGCGTCTCCATCCGGAAGCGATACATCCGGCGTAACCCTTCGGTAAACTCTTCCGACGCGGCCAGCGCGGCTGAACCGGCTGCCTGAATCGCCTCGAAAACCCCGGAATCCAGGTTTTCCTTTACGGCAGCAAGACCGGCCAGAACCTTTTCGTTGCCGCAGGCAAAACCAACGCGCCAACCGGTCATGTTGAACGTTTTGGAAAGGGAATGGAACTCAACGCCTACCTCTTTCCCGCCGGGGAACTGAAACAGGCTCTTTGACCTTTCTCCGTAATAGACCTCCGAATAGGCGGCATCGGAAGCCAGGATTATACCGTGTTTCCCGCAGAAAGAGATCGCTTCCTTCCAGAAAGAATCCGGGGCCGCAGCGCCGGTAGGGTTGTTGGGATAGTTAAGAAAGATAAGGCGCGCCTTTTTGAGAACGGAACCCGGAATGGCGGAAAGGTCCGGCAGGAACCCGTTGGCTTCCTTCAGCGGCATAAAGAACGGTTCGCCTCCGGCCATAATGGTGGCGTTTCCGTAAACCGGATACCCCGGTTCCGGCGTCAGGGTAACCTCGTCCTGATTAAGGAAAGCAAAAGGCAGGTGGCCGATACCCTCTTTGGAACCGATTAAGGCAACGACCTCTTTATCCGGGTTCAAAGCAACGCCGAAACGTTTTTCAAACCAGGCGGCACAGGCCTGGCGAAAGAAAATCTTTCCCCGTCCCAGCGGATAACGATGGTACTCCGGCCTGGCCACCGCCTCCTGCATCGCGGAAATCACAAAATCCGGGGTGGGTGTATCCGGGTCGCCGATACCGAAGTCGATGACATCGACTCCGGATTCCTGTAATTTTCTCTTTTTCCGGTCTATCTCGATAAAGAGGTAGGGCGGTAGTTTTTGAAGCCGCCGGTTGAATTTAATCGTCATGAATTTATAGGACGCAGATTACCGCAGATCTTCGCAGGTAAAGCATAACAAAAAATTTCTTAAATATCCCTCCGGCCGGCAGTTTCCTGCGTATATCTGTGTCCAAAAAGTGCTTTTCCTGTAATTAAATTAAATCCGACATGGAATAAAGACCGGGTTTCTGCTTGCTTAAAAAGAGCGCGGCCTTGATGGCGCCGGAGGCAAGAATGTTACGGGAACCGGCTTTGTGGGTAAGTTCAATACGTTCGCCGGAAGCGGCGAAGATGACGGTGTGTTCACCAACCACATCGCCCAGCCGGAGAGCGTGAATGCCGATTTCGGACGGCTTCCTGGGACCGGGTCGGCCCTGCCTTCCGTAAACCGCCGCCGCGGCCAAATCATCGCCGTGAGCCGCGGCCACAATCTCGGCTAATTTTTTGGCGGTGCCGCTGGGCGCATCAACCTTCTGGTCATGGTGCGCCTCTATAATCTCCACCTGATACCCGGGGAGTTTTTGGGCAGATTCGGAAACCAGGCGGAAGAGAAGGTTCACGCCTAAACTCATGTTGGGCGAAATCAAGACCGGAACTTCAGCGGATGCCGCTCTTATCTCTGCCGATTCCGGTTCTGTAAATCCGGTGGTGCCGATTACAATTCTTTTTTTCAATTTCCGGCAGACCCTGAGCTGGTTCAGGGTAGCGGACGGGGAGGTGAAATCAATCAAAAGGTCAGCGCCGGACAGCGCCTTTTCCACGTCGGCGGAAATCCTTATCCCGGCCGCCGTCTCTCGGTCAGCCTTCGCTCGCCTCGGCGAAGCCTGGGCCCAGACGAGCTGGCCCAAATCCGGATGTCCGTCTCTTTCCAGGGCGCCGACCAGAATAACTTGCGGATACTCGGACAAAAGCCCGATTATTGCTTTGCCCATTCGGCCGGCGGCTCCGGATACAACTAATCTAAGCGCCATAGTATTTAAATTATATTCCAAAACTTGCCTTTTAGTCAACGATAATTATACAATAAAGCGCTCGGGTGTCTGGTTTGCCGAACAACCTGCGAGCCGGACAAGACTACGCAATTCCGGCTTGAGACTCTCCGTGTTCCCGCCTAAAATTCAAGGCGAGCCCCGGATACTCAAACCGTCATATTGCTTGTCTTGTTTCCGTCTCTCCGCTAAGTTCTGCTTACCAGATACCCTCGCTTGAGTCAAAAAGAACGGTACTACAAAGCGAAGTGCTACAAAAGAAACACGCCTCGCTTGAAAAAAATCTAAAAACATGGAAAAGATTAAAAAACTTGTTCGGCAATTAGACGACTTTGACCCCGAATCCAGGGAAAAAGCATTGCGGGAGTTAAAGACGCTGGCGGAAAAAGGGGTGGTTAAAACAGCGCCGGGCCGGGGGTGGGTCAACCTGCACGGCCATACCTTCTTCTCCTTTAACGCATACGGATTTTCACCCTCCCGCTTTCTCTGGGAAGCATTCTCCCTGGGGCTGGAAATGGCCGGTATCGTTGATTTTGATGTACTTGACGGCCTGGAAGAGACGCTTGGCGCGGCGCAGATTTTGGGGATGAAGGCCGAGGTTGGAATAGAGACCCGGGTCTTTATCAAGGAATACCGGGACCGGGTTATAAACTCACCGGGAGAACCCGGCATATTTTACCTGATGGGTACCGGCTTCTTCCGCCAACCGGAAAAAGGCAGCCGGGCAGAAATGACTCTGGACTCTCTCCGAGAACGGGCAAAATCGCGCAACCTGCTGGTTATCGAAAAAGTTAATGAATACCTGAACCCGGTTACAATTGATTACGAAAATGACGTGTTTCCGCTGACGCCAAGGGGCAACGCAACCGAAAGGCACATCCTGTCCGCCTATAACCAAAAGGCATCAGCGGTCTTTCCGGAAATGGAAAAACGGACAGCATTCTGGTCTGAAATACTCAAACTTCCAGCCGAAACGGTTGCGGCAAAGCTGGAGAAACCGCACGATTTTCAGGAACTTTTACGTTCCAAATTAATGAAAGGCGAGGGGGTTGGTTACGTTAAGCCGGGTCCGGAAACTTTTCCCTCTGTTGAGGAAGTGGTGGAAATGATAAGCGCAACCGGCGCCATCCCTACCGGGACCTGGCTGGACGGAACCAGCGAAGCCGAAAAAGACCCGGAGAAATTACTTCTTTTTATAAAAGAAAAGGGAATGAGTATACTCAACGTTGTTCCGGAACGAAATTATAACCTGAAGGACCCGGCGGAAAGAGCGGTTAAGGTGGCTAATCTGAACGCGGTGATGGCAGCGGCGCGGCGACTGAAGATGCCGGTGATTGCCGGCACGGAAATGAATAAGTACGGCCAGCCCCTGGTGGATAACTTTGATGCGCCGGAACTGCGGCCTTATCTTGAATATTTCCGGAAAGCGGGGCAGTTGCTCTGGGAACACACGGTGCAAGGAAACAGATTTGCAGGGGAGGGGTTACGCCCCCTCCCACGGGCGGGAACATAGCCCCGCCCCCACACAAAAAACCAGACATGACACTACAGGAACTTATGCGGGAAAACCGCGTGGTGGTAACGGACGGCGCCACCGGGACCTGGCTGGCCGAAAAAGGAGAGTTACTGCCGGGCCAACCGCCGGAACTTTTAAACCTTTCCAATCCGGAAGCAATCAGGAAAGCCCACCGGGAATATCTTGAAGCAGGCAGCAGCATAATCCTCACCAACACCTTCGGCGCAAATCCCTTCAAATTAACCCGGCTTAACCTTGCGGAAAAAACAGAAGAGATAAACCGCCAGGCGGTTCTCCTTGCCCGTGAAGCGCGGGGAAACACCCAAGTTTTAATTGCCGGTGATATCGGACCCAGCGGAGAACTTCTGGCGCCCCTGGGAAACCTTTCCGCAAAAGAATTATCTTCCGGCTACCAGAAAGTTGTTTCCGTGCTGGACGGCAGCGGAATAGACCTTTTCCTGTTAGAAACGTTTTCTTCCATAAAGGAAACGGAAATAATTACGGAAGCAATTGCAAAAACAAGTTCCCTGCCAATCATAGTCTCCCTGACTTTTGCGATTGGAAAAAGAGGTCCGCGCACCCTGATGGGCGAAAGTCCGGAAGACGCAGCGCTGGCATTTGGAAAGTCAATCTTCAGCCTGGGCACAAATTGCGGCGGAGACAGCCGGGAAACAATAGCCATCATTTCCGCTCTCAAAAAACAGAGCGGCCTGCCTTTATGGGCAAAACCCAATGCCGGAAGGCCGCGGATTTCCGAAGGGACGACCGTCTTCCCGGAAAATCCGGAAGAAACGGCAACCCGGGCAAAAGAACTGGCTGATGCCGGCGCGAAATTTATCGGCGGCTGCTGCGGTACTACTCCGGCACACATCAGGGCTATTAAAAACCGCCTTGGTAACTTGCATTCCTGACCCGAATGAGATATAATAATAATTTCCGATAATTTTTTGTATAATTCACGGGGTTGTAAAATAATCAGGAGGCACTTTTGATCAGCGCAACTTTAAAGGATTTCTTGGAAAGCGGTCTCTATTTCGGCCATCCCAGCAAGCAGTTTGACCCGAGAATGAAACCCTTTATTTTCGGAAAACGTCAGGGCATCTACATCATTGATTTGGAAAAGACAAAGACCTGCCTGGAAGAAGCCTGCGAATTTCTCAAGGAATCCACCTTGGAGGGGAAAAAAATCATAATCGTGGGCACCAAGCGCCAGGCCCGGGAATTAGTAAAAAGCACTGCGGAGAGCCTGGAAGTACTCTTTATGGCCAACCGCTGGCTGGGCGGAACGTTGACCAACTTCCAGACCATGAAGAAACGGATTGACCGGCTTAACGACCTGGAGAGTAAAGAGGCGGCCGGCGTCTTTGAAAAACTGACCAAAAAAGATGCTTCAACCGCCCGAAAAGAAAAAGAACGGCTGATGCGAAATCTGGAAGGCGTTCGCAAACTGGAACGTATTCCGGATATCATGCTGGTAATTGATACCCGGAAAGAAGAAAACGCAATCCGGGAAGCCAAAAAAATGGGCATGCAGATAGTCGGCGTAGTGGACACTAATTCCAACCCGGATTTACTTGACTACCCGATTCCGGCCAATGATGACGGTATTAAAGGTTTGCGCCTCCTGCTCGCCGAATTAGGCGCGGCCATTCAGTCTGGTCAGGAAGCGAAAGCCCTTTTAAATAAAGAAGCGGTCAAGAAAAAGGAAGAGGCAGCCGTTAAAGAAATAGCCGAGAAGAAGACCGGGAAGGAAAAGGAAACCCCGGCACCGGAAAAAGCCAAACCGGTTCCGGTTCAAACCGCAATCGCAAAAGAAATAAAACCGGTACCTGCAGAAAAAGTTCCGGTAGAGCCGGTCGTTGTAAAAGAAAAGAAACCGGAAACAGCCGAAAAGAAGAAACCGGCAGACAAACCCAAACCCAGACCGCGTATCCGGGCAAAAATACGCCGAACCACGACCGCTAAAAAGACCGTCAAAGATAGTAAAACGAAGAAATCATCAAAGGGGACATAGATGAAGATTGACACCAATATAATCAAACAATTACGGGAAGAAACTGGATTGGGCGTGATGGATTGCAAAAAAGCGCTGGATGAAGCGGCCGGAGATATAAGTAAGGCTAAAACGCTCTTAAAACACCGGGGGCTGGAAATTGTGGCCAAAAAAAGCGGTCGGACCGCAAATGACGGGATAATCGCCAGCTACGTTCATACCGGCGGGAAGATTGGCGTTCTGGTAGAGGTTAACTGCGAAACCGATTTTGTGGCGCGCAACGAACTATTCCAGGTGTTTGCCAAAAATATCTGTCTCCAGGTGGTTGCCAGCAATCCGTCCTGCATAACAGCAGCGGAAATTTCGGAAACAACGCTTGCGGAAGCGAAAACCATATGGGAAAAAGAGCTTAAAGACAAAACAGGTGAAGGCCGGCAGAAAGCCCTCGAGGGAAAGCTGGCCGAATTCTACCGGACGCACGTCCTCTTAAACCAGGTCTTCATCCGGGAACCGGAGAAAACCATTCAGGATTACCTTAACGAAATAACAGCCCGCATCGGCGAAAAGATTAGTATCAGTCGATTTATTCGCTGGGAACTGGGAAATTAGAAATTATTAGAAATTAGGGACAGCCCCCTAATTTTGCTGATTTTAGTTTCACGCCGGAAATTAAAAATTAGGGGGCTGTCCCTAATTTTCCTATGGCGCAAAATTACGTCATCCAAAATCGTATCTCCGCCCGTGTTTTTCTTATTAACCTCTGCTCTACCAACCCGGAATTCTTTTTTCTGGCCGGATACTTTTTGAAAACAAAGGAAAAGACCGGCCGTTATTTCCTTAATTATCTCCGCTGGGAATCCCACGAATTAGAAACTATTCTTGATAGTGCCGAAGCCTTCACCAATGAACTCTTTTTTTTCCGGGAATTGCTGGCCGGCATCCGCTGGTTCTGCCGGGCTGCTTTTACCCTGGAAGAAGGTGTTATTGACCGTTATGACACGCGGCAACTTAAAGAAAGCCGGGAGGGAAAAAACCGACTGCTGCCCGAAGCGGAAAAGGTTCTCACATACTTCTACCAGGTAATACATCGACTTTGCGCCGAAGCGCTCGGGGTAATGGAAAAATACGAGGTGCCCCAACCGGAAAAAGCAACCGCCAATCCCTATATAAAACTTCAGGGCCAAACCCGGCTGGAAAAAAACCGGTCCGTAACCGAAACGGACACCGAAACAACTTCCGTAGAACTCCTAACCACTGAATTCATCAGTGTCGTTGAATCTCTCGTCTTGTTCCAGGAGAATATCGTACAAAAAAAGACGGTTATCAACGAACGGGAAATAGGCCAAACTTTAAGCGGTTTCCATACCCTGGAAAGTTTTTACGACAGCCACATCCACGGTACACTCCTGGAAAAGAACGAACCGGACTTCTGGAGTCTGCGGGGTCACATTGCCATGGGCCTGCGGCTGTGCGAAATCACCAAAGATCTGACCCATTTCTACGAGCGTCACTTGCTGACCACCAAAGACCCGGTAATCAGGCGTAAACTTGCGGATTTAATTGATGAAAAATACTTGCTCTCCGCCATCATTGATTTTGCTTTGAAGCATCTTGTCCGCTACGGTAAATCAGGCATAGATCTGGCTTTAGACCTTTTAACCAAAAGCACCGGAAAGATCCGGCGAACGATTAAAATTCCGGTTGGCGTTGACGGCATCCACGCCCGGCCGATGACTTGGATTTATAAAATTTGCCAGCGCTACGGGGCAGTTATTTTTGAGGTGGGTGGTGAAAAATTCAAGGCAGACAGCATGCTTTCCATGCTTACCATGACCGAGGCGATTGACCGGGTAATCGGCCTTTCCGATAAAGAAAGCCAGATTGCAGTCTCCGCCGGTACGGTAATCAACGAGCTGGAAACGAGAGAAAAACCGCTGGCGGTGAAAGGAAAAAATTACACTCCGGAAACAATCATATCAGTTCTGGAAACTTTTCGTGCGGAGATTCGGAAAAAATCCGGAACCAGGTTTTGCAACATAATCGCCACCGGACCTAAAGAGGCGGTGGATGACATCGAACTCCTCGCCCAGAAATTCTTCCGGCAGGAAGAACTTCCCGAAAATCTTTCCTTTCTGTTTGAGTAGTCTTATCCGGAAAACATGCTCAAAAACAGTAAAAAAACAGTAATCCGCATCTTTATTTCAATTAACGCCATCTATTTCTTTTCTTATTTTCAGCGGGTGGCGGTTCCGGGAACAATATTCAATGAACTCCAGATCTCTTTTTTGACTTCCGCCTCCGCAGTTGCCGCGCTCGGCACGATCTTTTACTTCATTTACGGCGGGATGCAATTTTTTGTGGGCATAACGGCTGACCGTATCGGAGCCAACCGGATACTCCTGGCCGGCGGAGCGGTTTTAACCATCGGTTCCATCTTCTTTTCTTTGTCCCGTTCCTTGCCGGTCCTTTACATAAACCGCGGCCTGGTGGGACTCGGCTCCAGCCTGATCTACGTAAGTATCGTTAAAAAACTGGACGGACTTTTTGACAATCATAATTTTCCTTTGTTTCTTGGTCTATCCACGGCTCTCGGCTATTCCGGCGGACTCTTCGGCACGCTCCCTTTTGAACGTACCGTACGTCTTTTTGGCTGGCGTACCCCCATGATGGTTTTAAGCATTCTTTGTCTGCTTCCCCTAATGCACGCTTTCTTTCTACTGAAAAAATCAGAGAGGGTTTTTCAACAAAAAAAGAATGGTTTTTCCCTGCGGTACATTCGAAACATCATCCGCAACAAAAACACCGTACCTTTAATCTTCTGCCATTCCACTAACTTTTCCGCCTACTTTTTGTTCCAGGCCGTGTTCGGGAAAAAATTTCTTCAGGATTTTTACCAATTGACTTCGGGAACCGCGGCCGCATTTACTTTTACGATGATGTCTATCACTATTTTTTCTCTTTTATCCAGCGGTTTTTTATCCCGGGTCATCGGTCGAAGAAAACCGATTCTGATTTTTGCAAGCGGCCTTACTTTTTTTACGCTTGTTCTTTTTACGATCGCTTTGGCCTGCCGGTTCAGCAGCGCCTGGTTTCTTTTCGGTTACACGCTCCTGGCCGTGTCAACCGGCTCTTCACCGGTCAGCATAACTTTGATGAAAGAGTTGAATCCGGTGGAAGCGGCTGCGACTGCGGTCGGTTTCCTGAATGGAATTGCTTATCTTTCGGTTGCGATGGTTACCAGCCTGGCCGGAGCCGGACTGGATTTTTTTCGTTCTGCGGCGATTAAAACCGGAGAGTCCGTCATATACCCCTCCCAGGCGTATCTTTCGGTATTTATCGGTTGCCTGGCGCTGACCGCCATTTCCTTTTACGCTTCTTTTTTCATAAGCGAATCCTGCGGAAAAAGCGCTGCGGCAGGTAATAAAACCGACTTTTGCCCCCGCTAATTACCCCGTACAATTATTCTGTTTTTCCGCCAACTCCGAAAGACGGCGGTAAAACTCTTCCCCGAAACGTCCGAAACGCTTGATTAACCCTTCCTTCACGAACTGGTAGACCCGGATATTCTTTTTCCGGCCGTAAGCCCGGGCGTCACGACAGATATCCCAGTGGTTAAAACGCAGAATTTCAAAAGGCGGCCGCTCGGCAATTCTGACCGGGTACAACAGGCAGGAAATCGGCCGGTGTATCCGGGAATTACTTTTATCCGCGGCCCGCTCCAAACCGCAGAATATGACGCCGTTTTCGTTGACGGCGTAGGCGCATTCGCCTGATTCCAGAAGAGGAGTGGCAAAAGAACCGCTTCCCGACCGTTCGCACGCACCCTGGTTCTCAACCGTTTTTACCCCTTCCTTAGTCAAAAAATCGGCGATTTCCCGGTAATTATTTTCGTAAACCTCAACCTCCGAAGCAGTCAAAGCGGCGCCGCCTTTACCGCTGACGCAGCAGAGACCGTGGCAAACCTCGAGGTGACAGCAAAAATATTCCTGAACAATCTCGTCGCTGACGATAATATTGTCGATTATTATCATATCAAAAAGAACTATCGGTGTGCCAGCTCTGCTGAAAGATCCAAATATGTCTTAACGGCTTCCGGCGGCGCATTCCAGGGAATATGGTTCCCGATACACATCATATAACCGCCGGTCATCTTTGCCGTTTCAACCATATTCTTCACCATGACACGAATCTCATCGGGCTTGTTACGCATCAAAATGCGCACATCCCCTTCGCCGGCCAGAAAACAATCTTTATGCTTGCGGGCGATAACTTTGTAGTTTGTATACGGTTCCGAAATGATGCCGCGGGCGCCGCAAGCCATTACATCTTCGGCAAACGCATCTACGCAGCCATCCGACATAAAAATTACTTCCTTTCCGGATGCTTTAACGATTCCCCATAACTCTTCGTATCGGGGAAAGATGTACTTCTTCATCCAGGCCGGACTGCAGACCGGTCCGCTGGATAACACAATGTCATCATGGCACACCACGAAGTTGACCGGCAATCGGGCGAATGCCCGGAACACGCGGCGGTTAATCTCGGCAAATTCATCCATGATGCGGTCAAACTCCGGCTCCAGGCAGATTGAGAGGAAATTCTCATACCCAAAAACCAGTAATGGCCACATGAATATTGTATTATAGAACCCAACGCTTGCCGTGGCGGAACCTTCCGGGGCTTTGTCGCCCCATTCAACAGGGAAATTTTTCCGATACTCCTGATAGAACGCCTCTTCGCTTCGGTAATCATGGTCCTCTACCACATTCCACCCCCGGAAATCACCCTGCGCCAGAGGACTGAAACGCAACATCTCTTCCTTTGACTTGAAGCGCCGGCCGGCCACGTCCTGCTGCCAATGGTCGCGATAGCTGTCGCCCCAGCGGCCTTTAGTCTTGTCATCCTGTTGGTCGGGTCTTGGTTTCGAATCGTCTTTTTCCGGAATACCAAGACCAAGCTGCGGATAAAGCTCCTTCATCTTCAAGCGGCAAAGCCGCGGATGCTCGTAGTAATCAATGCCGGTAATATAAGTTTCGGCATCGGGGTTAGACCAATGCTCCCAGTGTGGAATAATTTTAGGGGCTAAACCCATAAACGCCAAATATTTGTTGTCGAGTTTCATGATTTTTCTTTTCCCTTTTGTGGCGAGCTTACAAGTAGGTTTACCCACCGAAGCTTTAACGTAAGTGGGCTCAGAAAAAGAAAACGGATTCGGCGGTCTCACTTCAACACGTTCGACTCGGCCCCCCGCTGGTATTGCTCCCTAACCGGTCGCAATCCCCTACTTCGCTCCGTTCGAATCCTTCTGTCAAGAAAGCGTAAAAGTGGGCTCAGAAGGATTCGAACCTTCCACCCCTGCGTTATCAGCACAGTGCTCTGCCAACTGAGCTATGAGCCCAATACCGGCTGTCTTCAAACATATAGCATCGTTGGCTTCGTCAGAAACTTCGTCAACGTACTTTGAGTACGTTTTCCTCGCTTCATCCTTGCCGCCTTACTCTCTGTTTGAATCCAACCAGTCTTACTATTTTTTGCCCAACATAACAAAAAAGCGACAAGACTATACCACTCCCGTCGCTCTTTTGTTAAAACAATATAGGTGTGCAACCGCTTTTTTGTTTTTTTAAAACACACCGAAATTCTATCACCTCGGCTTCTTTCGTTACGGAGTTTTAGCTCCGCGTGCTTCGATTTCCTCTTTGAAAGGAGGTGATCCAGCCACACGTTCCCGTACGGCTGCCTTGTTACGACTTCGTCCTCCTTGCTAAACATACCTTCGGCACCGCTCTCCGAAAGGTTACCCTCCCGGTTAAGCAAATGACTTCGGGTATCTCCAACTCAGTTGACGTGACGGGCGGTGTGTACAAGGCCCGAGAACGTATTCACCGCGACATTTCTGATTCGCGATTACTAGCGATTCCAGCTTCACGAGGTCGGGTTTCAGACCTCGATCCGAACTGAGACCGGTTTTTTGGGATTTGCTCCACCTTGCGGTTTGGCATCCCTTTGTACCGACCATTGTAGCACGTGTGTTGCCCAGGACATAAGGGGCATGCGGACTTGACGTCGTCCCCACCTTCCTCCGCATTGTCTGCGGCAGTCCCCTCAGGAACCAAAACTTACGTTCTGGTAACAAAGGGCAAGGGTTGCGCTCGTTGCGGGACTTAACCCAACATCTCACGACACGAGCTGACGACAGCCATGCACCGCCTGTGCTGGTTCCAGATTGGATACTGGTCGTCCCCGTTTCCGGTTTCTACTTCCAGCATGTCAAGCCCTGGTAAGGTTTTTCGCGTACCATCGAATTAAACCACATGCTCCACCGCTTGTGCGGGCCCCCGTCAATTCCTTTGAGTTTCAGCCTTGCGACCGTACTTCCCAGGTGGGGTGTTTAACGCGTTAGCTACGACACTAACCCCGAAAGGCTAATGCCTAACACCCATCGTTTAGGGCCGGGACTACCAGGGTATCTAATCCTGTTTGCTCCCCCGGCTTTCGCGCCTCAGTGTCAGTCTTGAACTAGAGAGCCGCCTTCGCCACCGGTGTTCCTCCTGATATCTACACATTTCACCGTTACACCAAGAGTTCCGCTCTCCTTTTTCAGACTCAAGTCTTGATAGTTTCCAACACACTTCCCCGGTTAGGCCGGGGTATTTAATGCTGGACCCGTCAAACCACCTACACGCCCTTTACACCCAGTCAATCCGGACAACGCTTGCCCCTTCCGTCTTACCGCGGCTGCTGGCACGGAATTAGCCGGGACTTCCTCCGGTGGTACCGTCAATTCCGGCTTGCGCCGAAACTTCGTCCCACCTGACAGGAGTTTACGATCCGAAGACCTTCATCCTCCACGCGGTGTCGCTGGATCACCCGTTAGGGCATTGTCCAATATTCCCGACTGCTGCCTCCCGTAGGAGTCTGGGCCGTATCTCAATCCCAGTGTGGCTGACCATCCTCTCAGACCAGCTACCCGTCATAGCCTTGGTGGGCTGTTACCCCGCCAACTAGCTGATGGGACCCGGACTCATCTTTCAGTGATCTCCGAATTGCTCCGAAAACCTTTGGCTCTTTTCCTTGCGAAAAAGAGTTTTATGCGGTATTAGCCCCGCTTTCGCAGAGTTATCCCCCACTAAAAGGCAGATTATCCAGGTATTACTCACCCGTTTGCCGCTTTCCACCAACTCTTCCCCTATTGCTAAGAAAAGAATCGGTTTCGTCGCTCGACTTGCATGTCTTAGGCACACCGCCAGCGTTCGTCCTGAGCCAGGATCAAACCCTCAGAACATACAAAACGCAAAGCTGTCACACACCTATATTTTGTCAATGAACTCTGTGGAACTGCGAAAAAATCTGCCCTTTATTTTATTGTAAAAAAGGGTTTCCTGTCAAATTGTTGTTGTAATTATCTTATTCAACCGGAGGCTGCGGTATAGCTGGCGGCATAGTTTCTATCGGCATAACCGGAGTCACGGTTGGAGCAGATTTCTTCGCTCTCGCTACGGCCAACACAATGGCGATAACGATGATCACGATTAGAATCACGATCACCGCGCTGCTGCTTTTCTTTTGTTCTGCCATTTCTGTCTTCACCTCCTTCAAAAAGAAATTGAAACTTTACATTCCTATATTTTAGCATATCCTGAAATATTGTCAAGTACAAGCGGGTAATGGTATAATTTATAAAGTCGGAGGCCACCAAGACAACAAACCCAATGAATAACTTCAGTGTTGTAATACTTGCCGCAGGCAAAGGCACCCGGATGGAATCTTCCGTTCAAAAGGTCCTGCACACCATTTTCGGCAAATCGATGATCTTCCACATCGTGGAAATAGCGCAGAATCTGGACCCGGATAAAATCCTGGTGGTGGTCGGACACCAGAAAGAAGCGGTTAAGAATAACCTGACCGGAAACGGCGTAGAGTTTGTGGAACAATTAAAACCCCTGGGAACCGGTGACGCGGTAAAGCAAACGGAAAAAATTATCAAAGATTACCGCGGGGATGTTCTTATTTTATGCGGAGACACCCCGCTCCTGCAGACAAAAACGCTGAAATCCCTTCTGAAACTGCACCGGCAAAGACAAACGGCGGTTACCATTCTTACAGCCATTGTGAAAAATCCTTTCGGTTACGGCCGGATTAAGCGTAACGGCGCCGGCGAGGTAGAAGCGATCGTGGAAGAAACAGACGCCCGGCCTGAGGAAAAACGCATTAAAGAGATAAATTCCGGCGTTTACCTTTTTTCAGCCCCAAAACTTTTCCGCAGTCTTTCCCTGATAAAACCGGATAATGTCAAGGGCGAATACTACCTTACCGACGCAATCCGGATTCTCCGTGACAGCGGTGAACATATTGCCGCCTGCCTCGCCGAAGAACCGGAAGAGGTCCTGGGGGTCAACACTCCGGCTGACCTGAAAATTGCCCAAAGAATCTTAGCCGTAAGGAGGATGAATGAATAATTGTCTTATCTTCAGCGGCAGTGCTAACACTGCTTTAAGCGCCAGTATCGCCGGTTACCTGGAAAAGAGTTTGGGAAGGATGACCCAAAACCATTTCAGCGACGGGGAAATTTCGATTGCGATCGAAGAAAACGTAAGAGGCAAGGATGTATTTGTGGTACAATCTACTTCCCCGCCGGTCAATGAAAACCTGATGGAACTCCTGGTTATGATTGATGCTTTCCGCCGCGCCAGCGCGGAAAGAATAACTGCGGTCATCCCCTATTTTGGTTATGCCCGGCAAGACCGTAAGGACAAGCCCAGAGTTCCCATAACCGCAAAACTGGTCGCCAACCTCCTTACCGCCAGCGGAGTAAGCCGGGTTCTCACCATGGACCTGCACGCACCTCAAATCCAGGGATTTTTTGACATTCCGGTTGACCATCTCTTTGCCGCACCAATTACGACCGCATATTTTCAAAACAAAGGAGTGGCCAACCCGGTCGTGGTGGCGCCGGACGTGGGAAGCGTTAAGATGGCCAGGTCGTTTGCCAAAAAGATGCGGGCTGACCTGGCGATTGTGGATAAGAGACGGGATGGCCCGGACGAAGTTGAAGTAGTAAACCTGATCGGCAACGTCCGGAACAAAACCGCCATTCTGGTTGACGATTTAATCTCCACCGGCGGAACCATAATAGAAGCCGTGGATGTCCTGAAAAAGAACGGCGCCGTAGCGGTTTATGCCAGTTGTACGCACGGGGTGCTCTGTGGAGACGCCATCGCCAAAATCAAGAACGCACCGCTGGAAGAACTGGTAATTACGAACACCATCCCTTTGCCGCCGGGAAAGAAACTGCCGGTAATCAAGGTTCTGTCGGTGGCGGAAATGCTCGGGGAAGCGATTAAACGGATACACCTTTCTTCTTCGGTCAGTTCGCTGTTTATCTAAAATACCCCTTCACCCCCACCTCTCCGGGGAGAGAACAAAGGTGAGGGGACAATTAAGGATTATTATGCATAACAAAATCGGCTGTCGGGTAGAAACAGAACTAACCTTCCGGGGCTGGCGTATGGTGGTCCTGGAAAACCAAAACCTGCGGGTCAGCATCCTGCCGGAAAAAGGTTCGGATATCATTGAATTCCGTTATAAACCACTGGACCTGGATATAATGTGGGAAAGTCCTTTGGGGTTGCGGTCAAAAGAATGGTTTTTGGCTACCAACGGCGGGGGCGCCCAGGGTAATTTTATGGATTATTACGAGGGCGGCTGGCAGGAAATCCTGCCTAACGCGGGCCCGGCTTCCGAATATAAAGGAGCGAGCATCGGGCAGCACGGAGAGGTCTCCCTGTCTCCCTGGAACTGCCAGGTTCTGGAAGATAACCCCCAACGGGTCTCCGTCAAAATGTCGGTGGAAACCCGCCGCACGCCTTTTCGTCTGGAAAAGGTCTTGTCTTTAGAGAAAGACACGCCGGCGCTTTTTCTGGAAGAAGCGGTTACCAACCTGTCTGAAGAAAAGATGGAGTTCCTCTGGGGTCACCACCCGGCTTTTGGCGCGCCATTCCTTTCCCATTCCTGCCGGCTGGAGATCCCCGGCAACCCTAATGTGGAGGTCCTCGCGGGCGACGGCGCTTCCCGCACCAACCTTCTGTCCGGCAGGGGAAAATGGCCAACCGTCTCCGGCAAAAAAGGTCCGGTTGACCTCAGGGAAGTCCCTTCTTTTAAAGATAAGGTTTCCAATATGTTCTTTCTGACGAACCTGCCGGAAGGACGCTATCAGATTAAAAACCCGGAGAAAAAACTCTCATTTATGATGGAATGGGATGCGAAGGTGTTCAGCCATCTCTGGTATTGGCAGGTTGCCGGCGGGAGTTTCCATTACCCGTGGTGGGGCAGAACTTATAATATCGCTTTGGAGCCGTTCTCCGGACCGCCCACCATTGCCCGGGCAATTAAAGAAGGCGACGCCCTGTCGCTGAAAGCCGGAAAAACGTTAAAAACATTCCTGGCCGCCTCGTTTATCACGCTGTAAAATACCTTTTTTGCTGTCATTCTAAGTAAATCCGATGTCATTCTGAGCCGACCTTGCGAAGAATCCCGCAGTTAAAAGAGAGATCCTTCGCTGCGCTCAGGATGACAGATAGCCGGTGTCATTCTGAGCCGACCTTGCGAAGAATCCCGCAGTTAAAAGAGAGATCCTTCGCTGCGCTCAGGATGACAGATAGCCGGTGTCATTCTGAGCCGACCTTGCGAAGAATCCCGCAGTTAAAAGAGAGATCCTTCGCTGC
>JBDRQI010000027.1:0-21422 GCA_043826355.1 Candidatus Omnitrophota bacterium | reverse complement strand
TTGCACTGCGGGTTGGTCACCCCGTGGCTAAACAGGTTGTTCAATTCTGCCCTCAACTGTTCTTTGCTCTTGGCGTAAGCAGAGAGGCTTCCCTCCGGCAGGGCAGGATTAAGGTAGCTGTGGTAGTAGATGCTGCTCACGAAATCTTCCTGGAGGTCGTATCTCC
This sequence comes from Candidatus Omnitrophota bacterium, assembly GCA_043826355.1. Classification (GTDB taxonomy): domain Bacteria; phylum Ratteibacteria; class UBA8468; order MWAK01; family MWAK01; genus JAHJUB01. The sequence continues at coordinate 21,256 of JBDRQI010000027.1, read as the reverse complement.
TGGGAGAAGCGAGTTTGAAGGGAAGAACCCTTACCGTCAGGGTAAGGGCGGGCAGGGTCTTTGCTCCCGAAGTGAGCATAATACTGCCGGTATATACCCCTTCTCTGGCTGTATCCGGCGCTTTTACCGTAATCCAGAACTGCTTGTTGGTCCGGGCCGGGATATCCACCGGCAGAAGAACCGGGCTGTCCTGGACCGGAAGGTCTTTTGTGCCATCTTTTAAGATTGGTTCGTTGGGGTTGCTTATCCAGATATATTCCTCTTTTTCCGAAGCGGTCCCCCGGGAATGAACTATTTTTAGGTAGTTTTTCTCTTCCTGATAGTCAACCTTGACCAAAGCATCGTCATTGAGCAGAAGTTCGGGAATCAATTTCTTTCTTTTGAGGCCGGCGCTGTCATAAGCCTGGCTTTCGCCCATCCCGGCGTTCCAGCCCTGGTACCAGCACTTCACGGCTTTAATATCTATGTTCCCCGAAGGGATAATCCCGTTTTCTCCGGTAAGGTCGCTTGCTGTTAGTTTTAAGGAAGTAATATCGGAAAGGGCCGAGATAATAAAACTGGCCGGTTCGTATTCTCCGGGGGCAGCGGTAATTTTAATATCCCGAGAAATTATTCCCGGGAGCATAGAGGTTGTGGGTAAAATCCGGCTATCCAGAGTCGGTTTCGTAACATAAACAATCATATCCTTGCTCTGTGTCGTACCCTTGGAAATTTCTTTGATGTTATTGATGGTATTTTTAAGTGGTTCCAGAAAAGAATCAATCTCCTTTCCCTCCAGGACATTGACAAATCCGGTTTTCTTTACGTTCGCTACTTTGGCCTTAAAAGAGGCTATTTCTCCCGCCATCACTGCTTCTTTCGCTTTTTCTGCCTCCGGAGAAAGATTGGTGAGGGAATTAAGTTCCTCTTCGCTTTCCTGTAATGCTTCTTCCCAGGAGGATATTTTTTCCGCTATCTTTTCGTTAAGGACAATCCACCTTTTCTTTATCGCTTCCCGGTATGCCTCTTCTGTCGGAACCGTTCCCTCCATTTTTAAATCATCTACATATACGACTATTCTTTTTCCTGGCCCGCCGTATAAATAAAGGCCGCCTCCGGTTACATAGACCCCGATATCTTTTGCCGTTGCCGGCCATGGCCAGGCAGGTCTTCCCATCAACCATGGAATTGTTCCCGCACCCATCTTAACTGCATCTCCTTCTATCAATCTCCATTCCCCTTTGGCAGATTCGGGAATAGTATTAAAGGCGCCGCTGACAACTTGGCTGGTAGGAGGGTAATTGTAATTTAGCCCTAAACCAGCGCTCGTGCCAACAGCGGTCTCCTCTCCTAAAAGGATACGGCCGGAGAATTGCAGTTTTCCTTCGGCCGGGACCCCCCCCGGAATGGGAATGGACCAGAAGATGGAAGAACCGGATTGAAAGGTAACATCCAACTTAAAAGACTTTTTGCCGGAGAAACTCTTTTCTTCGGTTAAACCTTTAAAATTTATGGTATATTTTCCATCGCCCCCCGAGTACGCCTGGACCGGGTCAGCCGCTCCTTCAAAATTCTGGGTATAGAGATAAGGTTCCATTTCCAAATCTTCTGTTTTCGCTGCTGTGAAAACGAAAAACAAAAAGACGATGCCGGCTATTACTGCGGAAACTTTTCTTAACATAGCCCCCCCTGCGCCTGCCGGAAATTCGGGAATCATTGACGGTCAGTGTCTTATTCAGCCCCAAAAAGGCAAACTTATTTCACCCCGTCAAAGCCAATCTTGTTAAAGCATAACACGTTTTTGGTCAACCGGTCAAAGTAAAACACAAAACGTCGGAAAACACCCGGTTTTGCGAAAGCGAAACCAGGGGAGCGTTCTTAATTGTCTCCTGCGCGGTTGGATGCATCCGTTATTGTGGCTAAATCTCTCCGCGGGAAACACGCAGGGCCCAGCAGGAGATGTTGACGGCCACCGGGAGCCCGGCGATATGGGTGGGGAACTTCTTGGCTTTGACTGCCAGGGCGGTGGTCTTGCCGCCTAATCCGGCCGGTCCGATACCTGATTTGTTTACCCGGCGCAGGACATTTTGTTCCAGCGCCCGCAATTCCTTATCCTTGTTCGGCGTTGTCAGTTCTTCCGGGCAAAGGAGCGCTTCTTTGGCAAGCAGCGCCGCTTTTTCCATCGTGCCGCCTATTCCGATACCGATAAAGACCGGCGGGCAGGGCCGGCTTCCTGCCTCTTCCATACACTTCACGACAAAATCCTCAACCTCTGACCGTCCGGAACCGGGTGGAAGATTTATTACCTTTCCCATATTTTCCGAACCGAAACCCTTGACCATCAGGCGAATTTTTATCTTTTTACCGGAAACCAGCCGGACGTGCACTACCGCCGGCGCATTGTTGCCGGTGTTTTCCCTGGTCAGCGGGTCAACCACGGAAAGGCGCAAAAAATATTTTTGGTAGGCGGCCGCGACCCCCTCCGAAGCGACCTCTTCCAGGCAGGAAAAAGGTTTCAAGTCAACCTTAATCTCGCTGCCGATTTCCAGGAATACTTCAACCAGCCCGGTGTCCTGGCAGAGGGGCAGGGGTAGCTTCTTCGCCAGGCGGATGTTGGCCAGGATTGCGGAGAGCGCTTGTTTGGCAATCGGTTTTTCTTCGCGTTCAACGGCCCGGTCAATCAGGCGGGTAAGATTTTCCGGTAAGGCGAAGTTTGCCTCACGCGCCAATTCGGTTATCCGCCTGATAATTTCATTCGCGTTCACATGTTTCATCGTTCTTTTTCCCCCGGCTGGAAATGCCGATTGAGAGCACCAGTTTTATCCCTTCCTGTACCGGCATATCCAGAAACTTAACGTCTTTTTTGGGATAGATAAGGTAAAAACCGGTGGAGATGTTGGGTACGGTCGGCACGAAGACGCCGACCTGGTCCGGTCCCAGTTCTTTGGGCGCTGCGGTGATAAAAGCGATGCTTTGACAGCCCGGGTGAGGGAAGGGCACCATTACCACGGCTTCAAAAAACTTCTGGTGGTGCGCACTGAAAACGGAATCGCTGATTCCTTTAATGGTCAGATAGATTTTATTAAAGAGCGGCAATTTTTCCAAGAGCCCGGACAAATATTTCATGAACCGATTACCTACAAAATTGCCGGTTAAGTAACCGATTAGCAGGATAATCAGGAGCAAGGAGATAATCCCTATGCCCGGTACGTAGGATTCCTTGAGAAAGTTCTTAAAAATCGGCCCCAGAATACTTTCCAGCCACCGGGTTAACGAAAAAATAATCCAGACGGAAACAGAGATTGGAACCAGGGCCAGGAGTCCGGTCAGAAAAACGCGGCGTAATTTATCCATAAAACCTCCCTGTGAACAGCAAGGTGCTGTGCTTTTTACGGGGAATGGAAAACCTGAAAGACAAGCGCGGCGATAAAGATGCCCAGGAGCGCGCCAAAGAAGACCTCGGTCCAGGAATGGATTCCCCGCTTAACCCGGCTTTGGGTGACCAGAACTGACATCGGCAGGACAAGGGCGGTAACCATCGGACTTCGGGTGATGAAGAAGATGGCGGTCAGGATACCGAAAGAAAGAGCCGCGTGGCCGCTGGGCATTCCGCCGCGGAAGAGCGATTTGGCGCGCATGCGCACCTTCACGTAGAATATCAGGCCGTAGGTGGCCAGAATCGCAATAACCGAAAGGTACCAGGGGGAAGTTTTAATTGCATAGACCGCTATTTCGGTTTGGGAAGGGATGTGTGCGCCCAGGATAAGGTAACCGACAAAGAGGGAAACAACTACCGAAACCAGGACGCAGGCCGCACCGATATTTTTGATTTCCTTTGCCAGGCGGCTGTATTCCGGAGTTGCCAGGTCGACTATTCTTTCCAGGGCGGTGTTGATCATTTCCGCAATCAGGACGCCGGTAATCACCAGGAGCAGAACGTAAAATTCAACCAGGCTTAAATCCAAAAACATGGAACCGAAGAGTACCAGGAACCCAGCCACCAGGTGGATGCGGAAGTTGCGCTCGGTTCGGACGCAGAAGAGCACCCCCCGGGCCGCATGGTCAAAACTATCCAGGAGCGAGTTTTCCTTAACCTTTCGTTTCTGTTTTTCCGTCATCGGTTTTGCAACCCCTTGATATACGCCGGGTTTCGCGGAACATCACCCGGCGGTCTTCCACTTTCCGGTCATCGTATCCGGCCAGGTGCAGGAATCCGTGAACGGCCAGGGTCAGCAGCTCTTCTTCCAGGGAATGGCGAAGTTCCTTCGCCTGCGCTTTGGCGGTCTCCGCCGAAATCAGGACCTCACCTTCCTTTGCATCCAGAGAGAAACTGAGCACATCGGTGGGCCGGTTGTGTCCGAGAAACCGTTGGTTATAGCCGGTCATTTTTCGGTCGCTTATCAGGATGACGCCGAGTTGTCTGAAAGAGAGATTGGAAATCTCAAGCGCCTGACTTATCCTCCGGCGGAGATTTTTTACGTCTATTTTTACTTTGCGTTGGAGGTTGCGCACGTAAAACCCCGGCCGAACGTTTTTTTTGCTTTTCTTTTTCATAAGCCAGAATAATCTCCCGGACCAAAGGATGACGCACCACGTCTTCTTCGGTCAGGTAGGCGAACTTAATGCCTTTAACCTTCTTCAAAAACCCCTCAATATCTTCCAATCCCGAAGTCCGCTCTGCCGGTAAATCCGACTGGGTTATATCTCCGGTGATGATTGCCCGGGAGCCCATGCCTAACCGGGTGAGAAACATCTTCATCTGTTCCGGCGTAGCGTTCTGGGCTTCATCCAGGACGATGAATGCGTCCGAAAGAGTCCGGCCGCGCATGTAGGCCAGCGGCAGGATTTCAATAATGCGGTGCTCCATCAGCCGCCGGATTTCTTCCGGCCAGATAAGGTCGTAAAGAGCATCATAAACCGGCTGAAGATAGGGCCGCACCTTCTCCTCCAGGTCCCCGGGCAAAAAACCTAATTTTTCGCCGGCCTCAATCGCCGGCCGCGAGATAACGATACGTTCAACCTTATTCTGCTTGAGGTGTTCTATCGCCAGACTTATGGCCAGGTAGGTCTTCCCGGTACCGGCTGGTCCAATGCCAACCACCACGTCGTTATCACGGACGGCCTGAACGTAAGCCTTCTGGCCGCCGGGCCGGGCCAGAATTACTTGTCGCTTGGAACCGATGAAAATAACATCTTTTTTCTCGGATTTCTCAATCGGCGGTTGGACTACGGCTGAAGACCGGAAATCGTGTTTGCTTTTGATCTGTTTTAATCGGTCCTCGATGGCCGACATTGTTGCCAGCACTTTTTTCCGGGCGCCCTTGATGACCAGTTCGCTGCCACGCCCGGCAACCATTACCCCAAATTCATCCTCCAACTGACGGATGTTTTGGTCGAACTGGCTGAAAAAGGAACGGGCCAGTTCCTTGTCAATCAACTTTATGCGCTTCATATCATAAAAAAGGCATCAGGGCTTCAAGTGTATAACAACACCAAGGCGAAGTGCCTTGCCGCTCTGAAGTCCTGATGCCTTTTATTTCTATTCTGTCTGGCCGGGGGCCAATTATTTTCCGCCTGCATCAGATATCTATTTTGGAACTTGGACTACCGGTTTTCCCCCTTTTCAACGGACTTTATTTTTATGCCTGTGGCGCCATCCGGCCTGGGAATCTGCAATTTTTGCCCCGGGTAGATGAGGTTGGGGTTTTTAATCTTATCGCGGTTCGCCTGATAGATCTTCTTCCAGGCACCCCCTTCGCCATAAACACCTTCCTTGCCGGCAATTTTAATCAGGAAATCGCCTTTCTTAACCGTATAAAGGGAGAATGCTTTTCCGGCGTCCTTTATGGTAAGTTTTTCAATCTCCTTTTTCAGGTTTTCCATTTCGTCTGACAGCCCCTGGTCTGTCTGTTCCAGCGCCTGGGCTTTCTGTTCCATCTCAAACCGGAGTTTTGCGTTCTCCTGCATCACTTTCTCGTTGATTGCGTTAACCTGGTCAATCGTCTGATTGGTTTTATCGATCGCTTGGTTTGCGGTTTGAATTGATTGGTTGGCTGAGGCGATTGCCTGTTCGCTGGCCGTTTTCGCCTGAGCGGCGGCCTGCCGTGCCTCAATCGCCGCCGCTTCCGCTCTTTGGCTTACTTCCATCGCTGTTTCCGCAGCGGCTTTTACCTTGGCGGCCTCCGCTTCGGCAAAGGTGGGCACTTCCTTGATGACCGGTTCAACCAGGGGTTTCGCTTCCCTGGTGCGGGACCGCACCGGTTTAAATTCCTGTTCTTTCTCAAAGGTTCCGTAATGGGACCGCTGGAGGTCAAGAGACGGCGTTTCAAAGGTTTCCGAAGGCCCGCCTTCCAGGTATCCGCCGGCTCCTTCAGCGCCTAACGCCGTTGGCACAATCAGCAAGAGCGAAATTAAACATCCAATTATATATTTGGTCATCATCTCCTCCGACAATTTTTGTCTTATATGATTTTATTTTACTATTCTACACCCGGAAAGAAGCTCCTGTCAATTTTAGCGAAAGAAGACGCGGTTTTATTTCCACCCGGATTCTGATATAATGTATACGATCTGATGTTAGTTAAAGGGGGTGAGGAAAAGTGCTGACAGTTAAACATTTTGTTACCGGGACGACGCGCAGCGCGCTTATCTATCTGGATGGTGAGGTTAACGGGTGGATTAAGGAAGAAAAAATTACCGACATAAAGGAGATTCGGGAATGTTTCGGGCAGGCGCCCACCGGGATGAGCGGCGCCAGCGAAAATGTCCTATTTCTTTCCGTGTGGTATCAGGTGCCGGATTGAGAAACAGAGCGTACAGCAAAACGGTAAAAAACATATCAGGAAAGAACCAAACATACGCGACACGCCCGGCCGGTCAGGCTTTACTTGTTTTGGCAAGTAGATTTTTTTCTAAACGGCCGCTTTCTGTTGTGGTTTATGCTAACCTGCCCATATTGTTTTTTGCATTCTTGTGCATTTTTGCGCCTGTAGCTCAGCCCGGATAGAGCAAGGGGTTCCTAACCCCTGTGCCGGAGGTTCAAATCCTCTCAGGCGCGCGGTGCAGCGACTTATATAGAGAGGATTTGAACGGAGCGAAGTAAGGTGTTGCGACCGATTAGGGAGCAATGCCAGCGGGGGGCCGACCCGAGGCGCAGTGAAAGCCGAGCGGCGCCAAATCCTCTCAGGCGCGCGGTGTTACACAACCAAACTCCAATCAAACACTACTGATAATTTTTTGTTTCGACCAAACAACAAGTCTTGGTAAATTTCCTGGGCTTTATCTGGAGATGATACCGTAGCTAAGTTGTTCACGTTGATTTTTTCTTCGGCCAACCACTGCAGCGCACCCGCCAGATTCTCAAATATACTATTTTTCTGAAAAGGCGTCGGGTGTATTGGGAGCGACCATTCCCAGCCGCTGCGTAAGACAATGTAGTTATGGAAGACCAGAGATAATAATTCGTGTGCCAGAATATCGGTTTGTTTCTTCCAGGGTACGCCTACCAGAACTATTTCGGCACCACGCTTTGCAATCCGACAGCCGTCAATAACCGCCTGCTCGTTTCCCGAGCATTCAATTACCAGGTCTATCTGTCCCGCAACTTCCGGATTGTTAAAAGGAACAGTTTCAAATATATTCCGAACCCCTTGTCCGGTTGCGGTTTTCCGCTTTAAAGCCGATGGATCGCACGAAAAAACCCGGTAACCGCAATGCGCGAAAATTCTTGCTGCGAGATGGCCAACCAGACCAAGGCCTGTGATAAGAACCTTTGCGGGAGGCCTGGCGTTTGTGGTAGTCAAAGTAGTCATGCTGATTGCCATCATTCTGGCAAAAACCGCGTTAGCGGGAGATAGCTTTTCCGGTAAGATTAAAACATCGTTTTCATTCACAACCTGGAAGGAGCGGTGGGGGCCCGCGCAAAAAACTTTATCCCCTATCTTTATGTTTTTTACTTCTTGGCCGATAGACTCTACCTCAAATATTGCCGCGTATCCCGACGCACAAGGAAAATTATTGGAAAAACCCCGGTATACGGCAAGTTCTGTTCCGGGGCTGATAAGAGTTGCTATGGTTTTCCCGCTAATATCTTTTGGTCCAATCTCCCTGATAACGTCGGTAATCGGCGACAACCGGGCAGATTCTTTTTGGGTGAACATGATACCGTATTCCGTTTTTCTTTTCATAGTATTGTCACGCCTATCTGTTTCGCGGTTAACCTGATATAATTGGCGGCGGACGTGTATTCTTCCGGCGTGGCAAGATGTTCCAACATCAAAGGCGTTTCCCGTTCCAACCTGTCAAGTTCTTTCAAATAGGTCCGGTAATCAAGTTTTCCCAGACCCGGCCTTACCTCGTCAAGGTGGACGGTCAGATTTCCCCGCAGAAGAATATCCTTGGCGTGGCAACTTTTGATGTAGGGCCCGAGTTTTTTGACAAAATCGCGAATTAAACTCGCGTTTTCAAAGTAGGCCCGGGGAGAGCAGATCAGGTTCACGGGGTCAAAGTGAACGGCAAATTGTTTTCGGTCGACGGCCTTAATAAGGCAGAGGTAACTGTCTGCTGAATCAGGGAACATCCAGGGCATCGTCTCCAGCGCATAAAAGGTTCTCGTCGGCTTTACCTCATCTATAATCTTTCTTGCCGTTTCCACTACCAGGTCAAAGGTATCTTTTGTCAAATTATCCGGATGGGGGCCGTCCCACTGTTCGCCGCGGGAGCCGGAAATATTGACGCAACACCTTGCCGCTATCGCTTCAGCCAGGGCAAGATTGGCCTTGCAAAGGGCAAGGGCTTTATTTCTTTCTTCCGTTATCGTACTTAAAGGATTAGACCAGGCGCCGGTCTCTGCGATGATGATATTTTCTTTTCCGGCTGTTTCGGCGTAGGCTTGGATATTGTCAGGACCAACATTTTTATCCACCGGGCAAAATGCTGCACTGTATCCGCACCTTTTCAGGTTTGTAATCCAGCCTTCCGGTGTGATGTATTTTGCGAAAACAGGCCCGCCGAGTCTCATGTTCCTCCTGGTTTGTTAATGTAAAAACATAACTGAATTGGATGTCTTCAGACTGTAGTTGCCGCAATCGTCTAATTCCAGGTTTGTAATCTACCGCTGGTCCGGGACATTATTTTGGATAATGTCCCGGACTTTCAAATTTTACTTCTTTTCCCATTCCAGGGTCAATATTTCAATCAATCTACAAACTGCTGTAAAAACAGTATTTTATCGGTAAAACCTGATAATGACAACGGTTTCCATTATTTATAAAAGAAAAAAGCAGGGAAAGGGGTAAATATTTTCAATCAAATTTCAAATTTTGTGGTAAAATAAACCATTAAATTACGGACATTCCGGTTTGTGACCAATTTGTGACCATGCGGTAGTGAGATCCAGTGAGAAGCAGTGAGATGCAGCGAAATAGGGGAGTAGCTAAAACCGTTGCTGTAGCCTGTGTATCCGCACTGCTGTTAGGATTTTGAAATTGACCGTAAGTGCATTCCTAACCCCTGAACCTCGAAGGGTGCGGGAAAAGTTATTTTCCCGCGCAGTCTCGGTGGGGGTGAGTTGTTCGAGAGGGGAAGCACACCTCTCGAAAACGAAGCGGAGGCGGATGTCAAACCTGGCAGCGCAAGACTGCCGGGGTCTATCCGCCGGGAGCCCGGAGTGGTTCAAATCCTCTCAGGCGCGCGGTGCAGCGACTTATATAGAGAGGATTTGATGGGAGCGAAGTCCAGGAAAGAAAACCGACAGCTTCCGCATTATTCCAAGACTGGGGGGGTAAGAACCTGAAAAGGGACAACCCTGAGGAAAAAATGGCGGGGAAAGCACATAGGCTGATAACCAGACAGGCGTTAAAAACGTTGCCCGGATGGGAACAGCACGTATGGGAAAAAGAGACAGATAACATCATAGATGAGTACTGTTTTTATCCGGATTCATATTATGACCCGGACTGGACCCGGAGGGTTTTACCCTACCTTTTCTTTTTAAAAAACATCCCTTTTCATTACCTGCCCGGCAACTCTGTTGAATACAACTATTGGTCGGTTATCCTTAAAGGCAAGCGTTATGGATTGAAGAAATTGTCGGAACAGCCCAACACCAATTGGGAATTTGCTAAAAAGGGGTTCCGATATTACTTTCAGAAGATAGCGGAGACCCTTAAAAAAAACAAGATTGAAGAAGCCGCTAAATTTGCCGGAGTCTTTATCCATGTCCTGGAAGATGCGGCTGCCTGCCTGCACTGCCTTGAAGGACCGGATGGTGCTGACATCTTTGTCCTGGACCGTTTCTTTTTGCCTCCCGAAAAGATGAAGTACTTGACCCCGGGCATGGTTATGGCGGAACCGGATGACGCGGATTTTGATCTCAGGGGCTATCGCCCGAAATTACTTGGTACGTCAATTCTCGAAGCGGTCTTTAATCTCTATCAAAGATACTGCGAGGTAATTACGCACAATCGTCTCCGGATGGTTCCGATTGTGCTCCATACTTTTTCCGGTAGAAGAAACCAAGCAAATAGTATGCGGTCAGAAGTAAATAAAACCTCTGCCCAGATTGTTGCTGACGCCCTCCATACCGCTTCCTGCATCGCTTTCTCCAGGTTTGAGAAGCAACAGGTGAAATATCTGAAAAAGATTCATCTCAATTCATTGAAACCGGTAAGTTTTCCCCGGCATCTATCCATCCCGTACCGGTTTACACCCATTATCCGGAATTGCTGTCTTGATAATAATCGGAGACCGGTTCCTCTCAGGCTAAAACTGAAAAGAGGGGGGAAGGTGCAAGTCGTAGTCTTTGCCGAGGGAATGGGAACCGGATGTCATGCGGAATACAGAATAGTCTATGAGCTTCCCGCCAACGTTTATACCAGATTTAAGTGTGCCGTAGGACTTCATTCGGAACTTGGCCGGGGCGGCAAAATTCAGGTTCAGGTTAAGATTTGCGGAAAGCGGGTGTTTAAACAAATATTCAGCGATAAATATCCGGCTGAGCGTGTAGAAGTTTCCGCCTTATCCGGAGGTCTTTTAGAGCTGGCCGTGAAGGACAAGACGGGAAAGTGGGCAAACCCTAAGAATAATATCGTCTGGGGGGACCCTTTACTGATTCGGAATCCGTATGCGCCCTCAGGGAAAGAGGGGAGATGAAAGAACAAACAATCAGGACGGTATGGCCACAACTCTTCGTAAAACACGTTCTGGTTGATATTGACGGCACCATTGTTTATGAAGATTGTAACTATCCCGACAATTTTGGAGTTTCAGTGAATTATTTCCTGGGCATACTGAGAGATTTGATGGTAAAAAAACATCACCTAAAACCGGAGGCAGCATTAACGAAAATACTTGATTGTGAAAGTAAATTTCCCGAGGAATACCCCTACCCAAGGTATTTAGGCATTCCCGAGCGTAAGGTGTGGACAGAGATAGCCAAATGGCAGAATAAGCATCTTTTTGTTTACCCGGATGCCGCAAGGATGATAAAAAGACTTTACGAAACCGGCTTTACTCTCTACCTTGCTTCCTCCAACGGGAAAAAGGCCGCCTTGAGTAAACTCTGCCGTGCTGGTTTATCTAACCTAAAAAGGACTAAATATTTTAAAGATATGTTTGGCGGAGATGTCATTCGCTGCGGTAAAACAGGACCCGAGTACTTTGCTTCTATTTTGGCAAAAACCGGCTTTCTCCCCGAAGATATGGTAATGATTGGTGATGATGCAGAAATGGACCTGAAGAATGCGAAAAAGGCGGGTATTGAAAAAGTAATTATTGTTTGGCGAGCGCAGCCGGAAGAAGTTGTTCTTAAAGAGAACGGCGGTATTTATGTTCGTACCTTAGATGTTGTTCCGAAATTGTTGTTCGGAACCGAGCCGTCGCGATAACCGGAAAAGACCTCGCCGGAAGAATGTCCTCATTTTCTCGGTTAGCGTACCTCCGGACAGGGTGAAAGCCGAGTGGCGCCAAATCCTCTCAGGCGCACATTTAAAAATCTCTGGAGATAAGATTTGAAGGGAGCGAAGTCAGGAGCTGCGACGAGAAGGAACAATGACAGTGGATGGCCGAGTCGAACGTTTTGAAGTGAGATCGCCAATAAAGTACATAAACCCCGTTTTGAATCTCCTGACAGAGCACGCATTTTCTGAAATGAATATTCCCGAAAAACCGGTATACCGGCGTTTTTTTATTTATCCGTCGTAATTTCGGTTACAATCTACAGGGCGACCGGGAGAGGTTCTTCGTCTTACAATAATCATCCCAACGGTTTTTTGTCAAAAGGAAGATTCAGCAGCGCCGCAATGTTGTCCGGATGGCTTTCGTGCGATATGGTCTTAACGGGCAAACCTGCTTCCGCCCGGAAAATGGCCGTCCTTTCAAAAGGCGGTTTCAGGGAAAGCGTCTTACCGGAACGGTTTTTATTTATGTTCTTAATCGCTTGAAGGGCGCCTTTTTTAATCAGCGCCCGCGCCTTTACCGGGTGCAAGTGAATGGCAGACAGGTTTCTTTTTTTATACTCCTCGGTGGTTAAATCATCTCCTCTTTCCGGCGTTGTCCCGGTCTTAACGCTTACCGCTTCTATTCCCGGAAACAGAACCCTCGCTTCTTTGGCAAACGCCTCGTCCCCCGAACCAAAGATGCAGGGAATTTCCAACTCGCCGGCACACATTGCAACCTGTCCGAATTCTCCGATGGAAATGCCGTTAACCGATAAGTCAACGTAATTGAAATACTGGGTATGGGCGAGGTGGGCAAATTCCGTACCAGCTTTGGCGTGTTGGCCAACCCAGGCCACCGCGTCATATGACTTGTCCAGCAACAGCGGCCAACCGGTAGGCCACCCCCGCATCAGCTTTACCTTTGAGTCAAGGAGTTTCACGTTAATTCCACCACACCCGTGGCCGTCCGCCACCACTATTTCCTTTGCGCCGCCTTCCAAAAAACCCTCGACTGCGGCGTTAACTTCCATGGTCAGGAATTCTTTTGCTGTTTCGTAGTACCGGCTTGACGGAACGCACCAGTTTTCAAAGTCAAGTACTCCGGCCGCGCCCTCCAGGTCGGTCATTATGTATATTTTCATAAATCTCCTAGTTTTAAGGGAAAGACCGCGGATGGCTTGATGGGCCATCCATCAGGAAGAAACATTTTATTCAAGAAATCTTTTGACCGTTCAAAAAAATCTTACACCTTACTTCCTTGGCGATGTTCGGTCTGAAAGCGGGATTGCATGATTTGGGCGCCGAAACGTTGAGACTAAAGACGTTTTGCGATTGTTCCCATTCCACCGCAATTACACCTGCCGGAGTGGGGATTTTGCCGGTTGCGTAAGACAGGTTTGCCGGATGCGGAGAAACGACAAAACTCCTGAATCCGGGTGATTTAGGTATGACGCCTAATATGTATGCCTGATTCAGCCAGATAGGTAGGGCGGACCAGCCGTGGCAAAGACTTCCCGCATATTCAAAATCATCAGCTCCCCTGGTGGTTTCCCACAATGAAGTAGCGTCTTTGTAAAGCATGGAAGAAAAAGTGCGACTGCATGTTTCGAGCAGTTTAATTTGTTCTTTGAGTCCGGAGCCAAATAACGCCTGCCCGGCGTAAAGCATGGTAGAAAGACTCATGGGAACAAGGTGCGGGGAATTGAAGATAATCTTGCGCAAATGGGACCTTACGCCGGTAGGGCCCAAGCCATATGTCACCGCCAGCGTTTGGACCAGTTCACTGTAGTGCCATTTGCGGCTTCTGTCGGAGAAGGTCGCGTAGAGTTTACGCTTCCGGTCCCAGAAGTTGTTGTGGATAGCCTTTTTTAACACGGCTGATTTTTGTTGCCAACCTGCCGCGGCTTCCTCTTCTCCGCTGAAGACAAGCATGTCCCGATAAGCTTCAATCGCTTCCAGCAAAAAGAGGTTATGCGGTGCGTCCAGCCGGAAATCACCCGTTGTGCCTCTCTCCGTTTCGTTTTTTTGTTCCAACCCCGGCGCCCATTCATAAAACGACCAGTATTGATTTCCTTCGAAAAGTTTGTACAATCCGGTTTGCTCATCCCGCCTGACCAAGAAGGAAGCGAGAATTTTATCAATAGTGGGGCGAAATTTCCGAAAGAGCCGGGCGCGGCCGCTGAAGAGGAAATGGTCGCGGAGCGCAGAGATCCAGACCAGGGAAAAGGATGGAATAGTGAACGGTATCCGGCCGGGCGCGCACATTTCCAAAAGTCCGTCTTCATGCAGGCCCCAACCAAGGAGGGAAAAGGAGATTTCCGGAAAATCATATTCGCCGAAGGCGTAATAACCATAAAGGGCTTGATTACGGCTGTCAAAAGCGTAAAGACTCTGTTCACGCCAGGGGCAGTCCTCGTAGTGCTCGTGCATGCAGAGTTTTAGCGTCCTGACAGCGGTCTTGCGTGTTTGGTTTACCAGGGAGTCAGACGAAGAGAAAGAACCCCTTTCCTCGGTCGGATAAGACAAGGGAACAATTCCGGCGCTGCAGAAGGTGATGGGTTCATTAAACCCCGAGATGTGGAATTCAAGGTATCGGCAGCCCAGCCTGCGAAAGGGAAGGGTAAAGTTATTTATTCCTTCCCGGCAGATATAGCGGTCGGCAAACTCCCGTCCGCCGACAAAGGTACGAACCCCCAAGTCGTCCAGATGTTCGCCGTGGCCGATATCCACCAGCGTCCCTCCGGGCGCCTGGAGTGAAAATTGTAACAGGCCTGTTTCTTCCCGACCCAGGTCAAAGACCAGGAAGACGCCTTTATTCTTATCTGAAAACGGCTGGATGGTTTTTGATTGCGATAGTCTTTCCGCCCGTTTAAAACTCCCGTCCATTGTCCGGGCCGGCGTGGATATTTCCCCACGGATAATGGTTCCCTTTGCTACCAGGCGGCCGGGTAGGAACTCGCCTTGAACCAGAGCCGGCAATGGTCTGGGCCGCAAGTTTTTCCAGTAACCGTCGGTCGGACCGGAGATTTCCCGGACTTTATCCCAGCCGGCAAGGGAATACCCGGTTTTCTGCCATTCGTCTTCCTTCCCGGCGTCGTAGTTGACCGTGAAGCCAAGTTGCCGGGTGACTTTCGGCACCGGTCCGGAGGTGAAGGTCGGTGAGAGGCGGCAATCCCAGGAAGCGTCACTGACCATCAGGACATCCTTTCCGGTTGACATTTGGAAGATGAGCCCCGGTCTTCCCTTTCTGTATTCAAACGAATCCTCGCCCCGGTGGTAAGCAAGGACGGAGATTACGTTTTTGCCCTTCTGTAAACAGGAACTTACCTGGTGGGTATTGAAACTGCGATAGTGGGGGTAATCCGAGAACTGCCGGCCAAAAACTTCAACCTCGTTGACGAATAGCTGGTAATCGGAATCAACCGAAATTTTGATTGTTGCTTCGACAGGTTTCTGCTGCAGGTTGAAACACTTGCGGAACTGGATGTACTGGTTTACTTGGTTTTCGTTACCTGACAACCAAATCCAACGGCAAGTTTCACTGAAAAATACTGTTTTCATACCCCAAGTCAAAACTTCATAGCCTCAAATGCCTGCTCATACATCCAGTGACCGAAATCATTGGGATGGTTTATGTTGTTGCCCAACAAAGATGGCTGGTCTTTGCGCCGGAGAACTATTTCCCAGGTGCTGTAAACGTCCACGTAGGCGCATTTGGCTTCAGCCGCCGCCTGTTTGGTAGCCGCCGCAAACTGGGCCATCCTATGTGTGCCGTAGTGCCAGTCGTCGTTGGGAGGAAACGCTGAAAATAGAATCACTTCCGCGCTTTTGCGCCCCCTGATCATCTGAACTATCTTAACCAAGTTATCCTTAAACTTATTCGGTTCGTGACCCCCTGTGTTATGGTCATTCATACCAAAACCCACCAGCGCCAGATTCGGTTTTTCCACCGTTCCGATATACTTATCAAACCAGTCTACACCCTGCTGCGAAGTGTATCCCGATATTGAGACATCCGCAACCGTTACCTTTGATTTGGGAAATTTATCCTGCAGGTACTTGCCGAATCTTGCTTGAAATCGCAAACCCGGTTCCGAAGCCTCGCCACCGGCTGTAATGCTGTCTCCGTAAGAAGCGATCTTGAACGGTCCTCCGGCCTCCAGTTTTTTTCGAACGTCAACCAGGTGCTTGCTCTGGTCGTTCGGTTTTGCCCACATCTTGCCGTTGGCCGTCTGGTAGTCTGCCCAGACAAACCATTCGTGATTAGAAATACTCGAGAAATTTGTGTGGTCGAAGTCTTTTTTCCCATACAGGCAGTGGGTCGAATAGTCGGGTATGCGGGAATCGGCAGCGCGGGTTATGGTGCCTTTTGCATAATCAATTATGTAGTCGCCGTTTTCGTTGTAGACTATTCCGCCTTGTTTTCCGGCAACAAAAGTGCTGCGTAGGGTCAAACTGCCCTTTACCACATTGTCAAAACACAGGTTGCCCGGCTCAGTCTTGGCCAGAACAAGACTCTCTCCTTTAACTTTCATCATCCTTCCTTAAAGTAGCTTTAAGATATAATTAATTATTTCAAGACGGATGAGGTCAGGGTTTTTGTCTTTGGCATCAAGATTATTCAAGTACTCTTCCGCCTCCCGGGCAATCTCTGTCTTGGCCCCGCTTTTCTTTGTCTTCTCAATCAGCAGTTTCAACGTAGTGCCGTAGCGGATGTCGTCAATCGCTTCCCGGTAGCCCTCCCAGGCAATCGTGTCAACCACTCCGTTTACCGTGGGGTAGACAAAGCTGTAGAGCTTTCCGTTGGTTCTGAAATCGTTCCAGGGGGGATAGAAATGAATATAAGCCCAGGTAGCGGCGCCATCGTAGTTTGCTTTCCAGAGCCCGAAGCCGAAACCCTTCCGGAAAAGCGCCGGATTTTCCGGTCCGGCCTGGGGGTTGGCGTAACACCAAATTTTATGACCAACCGAATGCCATTTATCCGCCTCTTCTTTTACCGGCTGGCCGGCAGAGACAAGCAAGTCCTGGATATCACCCGCCAGTTCAAAGTTGCCCTTTTTGTTGTTATTTATGCCCGGCCGATATCCGGCCACAAAGACCTTGCCGCCGGCTTCCCGCACCGTTTCCCACGCAGGGCGCTGGGCCGTTACCTCTTCGTCCCTGGCTTCATCCTGACCGTAGAAATAGACCTCGGGAATCCCGTAAGGTTTAAAAAAGTCTATAACCTCTTTGATGCGTACTTTTAACGCCGCCAATTTTTCCGGAGGGACGGGAAGCCCTTCCCCGGTAAAAAAGTTACACCCCAGGAAGGCTGCTATATCCGCTCCCAGATAATAAAGAGGTTGTTTTCCCATTCCCACTTCATTCCGGATGTCCAGGTATCCCCCGAGCCCCTTCGGGTCCGGGTAGCCCTGGTAGACTACAGGGTTGGTTACCCCGTGGGCAAGCATATTATTCAGTTCTGCCCTTAATTGTTCCTTGTTTTTCAAAATAGTGTAAATGGTTCCTTTCTGGTCGTCGGGCACGAGTTGGCCGATGTAATAGATGGAACTGGTAAACTCCCGGGTTAAATCATAGTAGGTCTTCGGAGACGCGAGTTTGAAGGGAAGGACCCGCAGTTTTAAGGTAACAGCGCCCAGGGTTTTTTCTCCGGCGGAGAGGTTGATGGAGCCGGTATAGACACCGTCCTTGGCATCTTCCGGAACTTTTATGGTAACCCAGAACTGCTTGTTGGTTCCTGCCGGGATATTTACCGGTAAGAGCGCCGGGCTGTCCTTGACCGGAAACTCGTCTACTTTTTTAACATCCCAGCCGCCGAGTTGTCCTCCATCAGATTTGTTAACTTCCTCCGGGTCGCTTATCCAGAGATACTTTTCGCCTTCCGGGAAGACTAATTTAAGATAATTTTCTTCTTTTTTAAAATCGACCTTCACCAGGGTATCATCGTTTAACAGAAGTTCCGGAACAAGATATTTCGTAAACTCGTTAAATGAACCACTATTCCAGTTTATCCCGGTTTGATACCAGCACTTAACCACCTTAAGGTCTATGCTGGATGCGGGAATAGTTCCCGCGGCGCCTTTCAGGTCGCTTGCGGTCAGCGTCAGGTTCTTCAGGTCATCTTTGGGGTTGAGCACAAAGCTGGCCGGTTCGTATTCGCCCGGGGTGGCTACTATCTTAATTTCGTTGGCAATCTCACCCGGCACAACGGGGTCAAAGGGCAACACCTTGATGCCGGAAGCGGGTGAAACAATATAAGTAATCAAATCGGGTCCGCTGGCAGGGACTTCGATGCGGGCGGAACTATCTTTTACCTGCCCTACAGCAAGGTTTTTCTCCTCTTCCAACCGGATATTGTCAAACCAGGCGATTCCGCCGCTGCTAACGTTGTAGAGTGCTATCAGCGCAGCCTGAATTTCAGGGTTAGTTGTGAACTTAAGTTCAAAATGTTCCCAGGTATTAAGTTCTCCCTCCGAACCTTCGCCGCAGATGTGGTAGGTCCAATTCTCACCCGCAATCGGTGCGGTCGGTCTTTCCAGGACGGCAGCAAAGATTCTATTTCGGGCAGTGGACCTTCTGATGTCCGCCTTTAAGATGTAGTTGGTTGACGGTTTGATTTTTCCGCTTATAATCTGGTCCGCAAGCATAAAGTAAGGGGTGCTGGTTGTTGTCAGCGCGATTGTACCGTCTAATTTCAACGACCATTCGCCGTCGGCAGAAGTGGAGTCATCCGGAAAGTAACGTTCCGGGGGAGTGGAGGGGTTAATGTTCCAGTCACTCGTACCCTTCTCAAAACTTCCGTTGATAACGAGATTTGTTCCCGGAGCTTCCTGGGCTGAAGCCATGAAGCAGACCCCGCTCAGCATAAATATTACCGCTATCCAGGTTAGAATTCTCTTTTCCTTCATAAGCCCTCCTCTTGTCAAACCAGGTAATTCCGCTGCCGCCAATCAGGTATTAAGCTCTTTTTCCGAATTTGTACATAGGATTCGGCGGGCAGATTTTCACCAAAGCGACAGTTTGAACAGGCGAAGAATTCCCTGAAGGTTAAAAGAACGAATCCTTCAGGGAATCAACCTTTAACTCTTCAATCCGTCTCTGCAATTCCTCAACCCCCGAAGGGAGACGGAAGGAAAGATTCTTCAAGCCGTCTTTTAAGTCGCCTCTTTCCTCAGGCGTGAGCCGGTCTGTCTTTTTAACCTCTTTTGCAACCGCGGACCAGCCTATTTCCCGGAGAAGTGGCTGCATCTCCCGGAAAAAAACCGGGTCGCTCTTTTCATAATAAGAGGTGAACGCTTCCATTCCCTTCCACTGTTCCCGAATCAATATCTTTTCCGCTTCCGCGCGCCCAAGCGGAAGACCGGTGAATAATATCACGCCAAAATTCTCCGGTTCGTGAAACTGATTTTTCAGGTAAGACCAGGTAGTAAGACGGTCAGAGCCGGGCGTAAGAGTATTACGGGCGACATTAAAGAACCACTTTTCTCCTTTTTGCGGTCTCTTTCCCAGGATTGCAAAAGGTATCTTTGTTTCCACCGAATAGAAGTCTTTTCCTTTGGCTGTTTTTACCTGCCAGTCCCATAAAGGGAATTGCGTAGTATTTTTTAAATTAAGCCGCGCCCCGGCCGTATTGAGCGCAAACTGAAAGTAGTCCGGTTTTTGGGAAGGGAAGACAAATATTTCTATCCCGTCTTCGCTCCAGACCGCCTCGTTGTCTTTTAACTGGGCTTTTATCTTATCCAGGTCCGGCTCAGAACAGATCACCCCGAAATAAAGATTTTTGTCGTCATAGCCCACCCGTAAAGATGTGTTTTTCCCGGCGGTCTCTCTTGTGCCCAGTTTCAAAAAGCCGTTCTCATCCAGAACCTTTTCCCAGACAGGGTCGCCGGCTACCTCTCCGTCAATGACCGGCGGTCTGGGGAAATAAGGGGCCGGATAAAACTGGCGGACTTGGGGCGCTTCCGAAGAAAAGGCTGGAACCGAAAAGAGAAAGAATAAACCTGCGCAGAACAGCCCCGGCTTATACCAATTTTGCAGCATACTGATATCCTCCTTTGTCCTTAAGTTATATTCTTAGCGTAATTTCAAGATGTAGTCAATTATCTCCAGGCGGATGCGGTCCGGATTTTTATATAAGGCATTAAGGTTCTTCAGATAATCTTCCGCCTCCAGGGCTTCTCTGTTTTTCGGTCCGCCTTTTTTTTGCGCAATCAACAGTTTCAACGTAGTGCCGTAGCGGATGTCATCAATCCCTTCCCGGTAGCCCTCCCAGGCAATCGTGTCAACCACTCCGTTTACGGTGGGGTAGACGAAGTTGTAGAGCTTTCCGTTGCTTCTGAAATCGTTCCAGGGGGGATAATAATGAATATAAGCCCAGGTAGCGGCGCCGTCGTAATCTGCTTTCCAAGGTATGAAGCCATAACCCTTCCGGAAAAGCGCCGGGTTTTCCGGTCCGGCCTGAGGGTTGGCGTAAAGCCAAATTTTATGACCAACGGAATGCCATTTATCCGCCTCTTCTTTTACCGGCTGGGTATCGGGAGCGTGGAAACAAGCAGAGACAAACAAGTCCTGGATATCGCCCGCCAGTTCAAATTGGCCCTCAAGGTTACCCACTATCCGGCGCATAGGTCTGGAATATCCGGCCACCCAGATCTTGCCGCCGGCTTCCCGCACCGCCTCCCACGCCGGACGCTGGGCTTTTATTCCTGCGTCGGTAGCTTCGTCCTGGCCGTAGAAATAGACCTCCGGAATCCCGTAAGGTTTAAAGAAGTCTATCATCTCTTTGACCCGTACTTTTAACGCGGCCAACTTTTCCGGGGGGACGGGAAGCCCTGCCCCGGTAAAAAAGTTACAGTTCAGGAAACCCGCTATATCCAATATGCGGGAATAAAGCGGTTGGTTTCCCATCCCCGCTTCGTTCCGGAGGTCCAGAAATTCCCCGAGTATTTTCCGGTTCCCGTACTCCTGGGTAACCTGCGGGTTGGTTACCCCGTGGTCAAACATATTCTTCAGTTCTGCCCTTAATTGTTCCCTGTTTTTTAAAAGAGCGTAAATAGTTCCTTTCTGGTCATCAGATGCGAGCTGTCCGAGGTAATAGATGGAACTGGTAAACTCCCGGGTTAAATCATAGTAGGTCTTCGGAGACGCGAGTTTGAAGGGAAGGACCCGCAGTTTTAAGGTAACAGCGCCCAGGGTTTTTTCTCCGGAGGAGAGGTTGATGGAGCCGGTATAGACACCGTCCTTGGCATCTTCCGGAACCTTCACCGTAACCCAGAACTGCTTGTTGGTTCCTGCCGGGATATTTACCGGTAAGAGCGCCGGACTGTCCTTGACCGGAAACT
>JBDRQI010000026.1:0-6371 GCA_043826355.1 Candidatus Omnitrophota bacterium | reverse complement strand
CGCCGCTAAGATGGCGATAATGGCAATAACGACCAAGAGCTCGATTAAGGTAAAACCTTTTTTGTTCTTCATAATAGTTGTTTCACCCCCTTTCGTTTTTATGCAATGTGCAGATTCCCGCCTACTGCCTTGCGGGAATGAGAGTGTTTTGAAACCATTTTACCTGAAAGTTTATGGTTTGTCAAGGCGCAATGTTTCCCCCTCACCGCGCCTCTCCCCCAGGGGAGGGGAATTAAGATAAATCCTGCCAGTTTCGGCCGGATTTTACGGATACCTTCACGGGAACGGAAAGGGGCAACGCCCCTTCCATCGCATCCTTAACCAGGGGTATCCAGATTTCCTTCTCTGTTTCCGGGATTTCAAAGAGCAGTTCATCATGTATCTGTAATATCATTCTACCGATTAAATTTTGGCTTGTCAAGTCCCGGCTTATTTTTACCATGGCAACCTTGATGATATCTGCGGCGCTGCCCTGGATAGGCGTGTTGACCGCCAGCCGCTCGGCCAGGAACCGCTCGTTGTTGCGGCGGCTGTTCATGCCCGGGATGGAGCGTCTGCGGCCCAGGAGGGTGGAGACGTAACCATTTTCCCGGGCGGATTCGATGGTCCGGTCAATAAAATCCTTAACGCCGGCGTACTTTTCAAAGTAGGCGGTAATGAAGTTCTGCGCCTCTTCCGGGGAGATGCGCAATTCTTTCGCGAGACCGAAAGCGCTCATTCCGTAAATGATGCCGAAGTTGACGGTTTTGGCGATGCGCCGCTCCTCCGGGGCAACTTCAAGGTTTGACGCTTGACACTTGGCACTTGACGTTTTCCTAAAGAGCACCCGGGCGGTTTCGGTATGGATATCCCGGTCCTCCTGGAAAGCGCTGACCAAAAGCCTGTCCCCGGAGAGATGCGCCAGGATGCGCAATTCTATCTGGGAATAATCGAAAGAGCAGAGGGTATCGCCCGGATTTTGCCGGCAGAAGGCGCGGCGGATGGAACCGCCTTCCGGGGTGGCCAGGGGGATGTTCTGCAGGTTCGGTTTTTCACTGGAAAGCCGGCCGGTTGCCGCACCGACCTGGTTGAAGGTGGTGTGGAGGCGGTTATCTTCCGGGCTGACCAGTTCCGGCAGAGCCCGGACATAAGTGGAGTTCAGTTTGGCAATCTGGCGGTAGTTGAGAATCAGCGGGATTACCGGGTGTAAGGGCGCCAGGGCGTCCAGAACGGAACTGTCGGTGGAGAAACCGGTCTTGGTCTTCTTGACTGCCGGCAGTTTCAGGCTTTCAAAAAGGATGGTGGAAAGTTGCGCCGGAGAATTAAGGTTAAAAGGTTGTCCGGCCATCCGGAATATTTCGGATTCAAGATTTTTGAGAACTTCGTCAAAGTGCCGGCCCAGGTCCTGCAGGTAGGGGATGTCCAGGTAAATGCCGGCTTCCTCCATCTCAGACAGGACCGGCAAGAGCGGCATTTCTACTTCTCTGAATAATTTCATAAGGTCCTGGGTTTCCAGTTCGTTTTGATAGAAGCGGAGGGTTTCTTTCGCCTCCCCGCCTGCGCCTCCCCCGCCGGGGGGGAGGGCTGGAAAGGGGGCTTGCTTTTCGCAAAGGGCGGCCGCGATGCTGAAATCAAAAAACGGGCCGGATATTTCCCCCTTCCCTACACCCCTCCCGCCAGGGGAGGGGGATTCCTCCCCATTGATGGGGGAGGATGAAGGTGGGGGTGAAAATTTAGAGGATAGCTGGTGGAGCTTGTCTTTAAGGTCAGCGCCGGCTTTAAGAACGTCCGGGGAAGTTAAGGATGGGAGATATGGTTCCGGATTTTGGAGAAGAGCGTTGAAATCAACAACGTCCCCCTCGCCTTTGCTCGCCTGGGCGGCGAAGCCTGACCGGTCCTCTCCCCGGTGGGGAGAGAGAGGGAGGAGCAACAGGTAGTCAACAGCCGGCGGGATTTCTACTTCTTTGAGCAATTTACGGAATTCGAGGCGGCGGTATATTCCGGCAAGTTTTGGTTTGTCGGGTTCCCGGAGGCGGTACTCGGAAAAATCGGAAGGAATAGAAATAAAAGAATGCGCGCCAAAAAGCGTGGCCAGGCGTTTGCTCAAAAAAGCCGACTCTCTGCCTTCAACCAATTTTTGGCGGACCACCCCGCTGGACACTTCTTCCAGGCGCTGATAAAGATTTTCGATGGAACCAAACTGCTGAATCAGGGGGATGGCGGTCTTGTCTCCGATGCCTTTAACGCCGGGGATGTTGTCGATACTGTCCCCGGTGAGCGCCATCAAGTCCGGAATCTTTTCCGGCGGCAGGCCGAACCTCTCCTGTACCTTCTCCCGGTCCATGATTTCATAGGTCTGGGGATGAAAAACCTTAATTCTTTCGGAGACCAATTGGAGTAAATCCTTGTCTGCGGTAACGATATAAACCTGAAGGCCTTTTTCGGAGCCAGTTATTGCCAGGTTCTTCAGGATGTCGTCTGCTTCCAGACCCGGTTGTTCCAGGACGGGAACTTGGTAGGCGGAAAGGACTTCTTTAATCAGGAAAAGCTGTTTTACCAGTTCTTCCGGCATTCCGGGCCGGTTGACCTTGTATTCGGCAAAGACCCGGTGCCGGAAGGTTTCGCCGGGAGAGTCAAAAGCACAGGCGAGGTAATCCGGGGCCGTCTCCCGGATAATCCGGTTTAAAATATTGAGGAAACCGAGAACCGCGTTGGTGGGCTGGCCGTAAGAGGTGGCAAGGCTCTTGATTGCAAAGAACGCGCGGTAGGCGACTGCGTTTCCGTCAATTAAGAATAATTTTTCCATGTGTGTAAAAGATATTATACAACTAAACGCCGCAACGATTGAAGTTTGGAGGGGAAAAGGGTAAAATAAATAATTTCGGGTAGGGGCGCGATTCATCGCGCCGGTCAGCCCCGGACTTCGCCGCCCAGGCGAGCCCGCGGGCGTCATAAATGTCGCCCCTGCATTCCAAAGACATCAAGGAGGCAATACATGGGAAGAGTGTTAATTATCGGGGCCGGCGGAGTCGGCGGAGTGGTAACCCATAAGTGCAGCCAGGTGTCTGAGGTCTTTTCCAAAATCATGCTGGCGAGCCGGACCCTGGCCAAGTGCGAAAGAATTAAAGAGCAGGTAGGCAGGCCCATCCAGACCGCCCAGGTTGATGCGGACAAGAGCGGGGAGGTGGTTGCCCTGATCAACCGCTTCCAACCGGACCTGGTTATCAACGTGGCTTTACCTTACCAGGACTTATCTATTATGGATGCGTGCCTGGAAACAGGCGTTGACTATCTGGACACCGCCAATTACGAACCGCCGGACGAAGCGAAATTCTGCTACCGGTGGCAGTGGGAATATCAGGAACGATTTCAGAAAAAGGGCCTAATGGCGCTCCTGGGGTGCGGCTTTGACCCGGGCGTAACCAATATCTTCTGCGCCTACGCCCGGAAGCATTATTTTGACATCATTGAATACGTGGATATTATGGATTGCAACGCCGGGGAGCACGGCCATCCGTTCGCCACCAACTTCAACCCGGAAATAAACATCCGGGAAATCACCCAGCGGGGAAAGTACTGGGAGGACGGGAAGTGGGTGGAAACCGACCCGCTTTCAGTCCATAAAAGTTTTGACTTTCCGGAGATTGGCGTCCGGGAGATGTACCTGATGTATCACGAGGAGTTGGAATCGCTGGTCAATAATATTGAGGGATTGAAGCGGATACGGTTCTGGATGACCTTTGGCGAAGAGTATCTGACTCACCTGCGGGTTCTCCAGAACGTAGGCATGACCCGCATTGACCCGGTGGAATTTGAAGACCGCCGGATTGTGCCGCTGAAGTTCCTGAAAGCGGTTTTACCGGAGCCCTCCTCCCTGGGCGCCAATTACAAGGGCAAGACGAATATCGGGTGCCTGATTGAAGGCGTGAAAGACGGGAAGAAAAGGAAGGTTTACATCTACAACGTCTGCGACCACGCCGAATGCTACCGGGAGGTAAAAGCACAGGCTATCTCTTATACTACCGGCGTGCCGGCGATGGTCGGGGCGATGATGCTGCTGACCGGCGCCTGGCAGGGAAAGGGTGTCTTTAACGTGGAGGAGCTGGACCCGGACCCGTTTATGGAAAAATTAAAGATACACGGTTTGCCGTGGACTATTAAAGAAATAACGTAGGGGTTCGATTTATCGAACCCGCGGGTCGGATGAATCCGACCCCTACAAAATGCGTATACCATTAAAAAAAATTCCCACCCCGTGCTATTTCGTGGACGAAGGACTGCTGGAGAAGAACCTTAAAATCCTCAAGGCCGTGCAGGATGAAAGCGGCGCCAAAATAATCCTGGCGCTTAAGGGCTTTGCGTGCTGGCGCACCTTTCCGCTTATCCGGAAGTATTTGGCCGGAACGGCAGTAAGTTCCCTGGATGAGGCGCGGTTGGGCGCCGAGGAGTTCGGCCGGGAGGTACACCTCTGCGGCCCGGCTTACCGGGAGCGCGAATTCAGGGAACTCCTGTTCTATTGCAATCATATAACCTTTAACTCTTTTTCCCAGTGGCGGAAGTTTTGGCCTCTGGTTAAAAGATACGGCAAAAAGGTAAGGTGCGGTATCCGGGTCAACCCCCAGCATTCCGAGGTCAAGGTCCCGATTTATGACCCCTGCGGCCGGTATTCCCGCTTAGGGGTTACCGCAAAAGAGTTCCAGCCGGAAAAACTTGTCGGAATATCCGGACTTCACTTCCACACCCTATGTGAATTGAATGCCGATGCGCTGGAGCGGACGCTGGCGGCAGTGGAAGTTAAATTCGGTAAATATTTGAAGGGGATGGAATGGGTGAATTTCGGAGGCGGGCACCATATCACCCGGCCGGATTACGACGTTGCAAAACTCTGTCGGTTGGTGAAATCGTTTCGGAAACGTTACGGGTGTCAGGTTTATCTGGAGCCGGGCGAGGCCATCGCCCTGAATACCGGGGTCCTGGTGGCGCAGGTTCTGGATATCGTCCGAAATGAGATGGAGATTGCGGTGTTGGATGCCTCGGCGGCCGCCCACATGCCGGATGTCCTGGAGATGCCTTACCGTCCTAAGATTGTAAATGCGGGAGAGCCGGGAGAATACCCGCACACCTACCGATTGACCGGGCCTACCTGCCTGGCCGGCGACGTAATCGGCGACTATTCCTTCCGTAAGCCATTAAAGGTCGGCGTAAAACTGGTCTTCCTGGATATGGCGCACTATACCATGGTTAAGAACAATACCTTTAACGGGGTGCGGTTGCCCTCCATCGCCTGCTATCGTCCGAAAACCCGCAAGGTCCGGGTTGTACGGACTTTCGGGTATCAGGACTACCGCAACAGATTGTCTTAGAGAAATTATTGTGCGGCTCGCAATTATTGTGTTATCGGGGAACGGTTTTTAAGTTTAAGAATATAGTTAATCATCTCCAGCCGGATGGTATCCAGGTCCCTGTTTACGTCCAGTTCCGAAAGCCATTTTTCGGCTGATAGAGCCGCTTCTTTTAGCTTTGTATCGGCTGATTTCTTTGCTTCCGCTATCTCCAGTTTTAAAGTAGTGGCGTACCTGATATCATCGATGCCTTCCCGGTAGCCTTCCCACTGGATGGTGTCTATCACTCCGTTTACGGTGGAATACGCCATCATAAAGTCTCTCTGCTTCGGGTCGTCCAGGTCGTTCCAGGCATTGCCGGCGTTGGCCTGGTAGGAGAAGGTTGCCGCCCCGTCATAGTTGGCTTTCCAGAGAAGCAGGCCGTAGTTCCTGCGGTAAATTTCCGGGTTTTCCACCCCGCCCTGGGGGTTGGCATACTGCCAGATTTTGTGTCCGACCGAATGCCATTTTACCGCCTCTTCCGGGGATGGAGGAAGGTTACCGAAAAGGCCGTTAGAAACAAGCAGGTCCTGGATATCGCCCATCAGTTCAAAATTGCTTTTGTTGCCTGCGTAACCGGGGGAGGCGTAACCGGCCACGAAAATCTTGCCCCCGGCTTTACGGGTCGCTTCCCAGGCCGGCCTCTGCGCTGTTAATGCGTCCCCGACCGCTTCATCATCCCCATAGAAATAGACCTCGGGTATCCCGTAGGATTGGGCAATTTCTATGGTCTTCTTGATATCAGCCGGACTGCTGGTAGCCCTTACCGCCCCCGGACACCAGTTTAAGAGATACAAGGGCTGCCCGCCCATGCCTGACTCGTTCCTGATTTTTAAGTATTCCCCCAGAAGTGTTTGATTAAAACCTTGATTGCACTGCGGGTTGGTCACCCCGTGGCTAAACAGGTTGTTCAATTCTGCCCTCAACTGTTCTTTGCTCTTGGCGTAAGCAGAGAGGCTTCCCTCCGGCAGGGCAGGATTAAGGTAGCTGTGGTAGTAGATGCTGCTCACG
>JBDRQI010000025.1:0-30603 GCA_043826355.1 Candidatus Omnitrophota bacterium | reverse complement strand
ATTGTCCCGGACGTCTTTCTCCTGGTCTTCGCTGCGGCCCATCACCAGGGCCGGTTCCACCCGGATTAAGTGCTTCGGGCCGCGCCGGACGATGGAGACCGGCACCACCGCGCAGCCCAGGCGCCGGCTGAAGACCGCGGGCGCAGCCTGGGTGCCGGAAGGAAGATTAAAAAAGGGAACCGTAATTCCTTTTTTCCGGTATTCGTCTGCCAGAAGCAACAGTACCTTGCCGGACTTCAGCCAATTCAGAGATTCTTGAACCGAAGCAGTTGCCGGTTTCTTTGGTATTTCTATAATGCCTGATTTCTGCCGGATGTCCCGGATGTTCCTTGCCATGTAATGGTTTTTGGGGTCATTGACCACCGCCTTAACCGGGTAGCGACGGCTTAAATAGGAGAGAAGCAGGGCGAAATTGCCCAGGTGGGCTGAGAGAGCGATAACACCCTTTCCTTTCGCCAGCGCTTCTTCCAAATTGACAAGTCCTTTCGCTTCAACGCTCTTCTGCACCCAGCGCCGATTTAAGTTTCCACTCTCATACACCAGAAAACCGTTCTGATAGATTATCTTTTGCGTCAGCTGTCTCTTTGTCGCGGCCGGCATCTCCGGAAAACCAAGACCAAGGCTGTACCGGATGGATTTTCGGGCGGGAGTGTTGTTGGCGGCCAGCAAATAGACCGAAACAGACAAAATTATCCGGAACAGCCGGCGCGGAAGCCAGACAATAATTCGGACCAGCAGGTAAACAAATAAGTCGGTTTGTTTTTCCCGTTGTTTCATCGGAATGAATATAATACCATAATAAACGGATGATTATCGGCTGGCCGCAGAAATTTTTAAAGGCTGGAAAGAGAAAAGGGTAATTTTTTCTTCCTGGATCTATCTCTTGCCGTATCTTGATACGATATATTCCAAATCGGCCGGCGGTTCAAAGACAGATCCATCGGCGCCGGCAGCCGCTACGTCATCAACAAACTTGGTAAAGTTCCCGTCGGAACATAAAAGCACCTTGATTTCCGCTTCTTTCAGGGGACGCCAGAGTTTTTGGTAGCGGGGAAAGATGTATTTGCGGTACCACTCCGGCTTGAAGATGGCGCCGTTGGTCCAGACCATGTCATCGTGGGAAATGAAGACCTTGATACCGGTCTTTGCCCAGGCCTTAATATTGGCCCGGTGGCCCGGCCCAGTTTTTGCCAGGTATCAGGACCGTCGTCGTTGAACCACAGCAGGTCGTAATCAGCGCATCGGTAAGATTTTCCCCACGCTTTTTCCTGTTCTTTGAGGTTTTTATCAGTCAGATCAGGCCCGGAGATTCTGCGGACCAGTTCGTTGTGGTCGCAATACTCGGTCCGGCCGACCCGGTCGGTTCCAGGTTCATTATCCGTCTTCCGATTTCGCGGGACATTTTATTTTAAAATCACTTCTTTTCCTTTTTGCGCTGAAAGGTAGATTGCTTCCAGGATGCGGACCAGCAGCGCTCCTTTTTCGCCGGAGGGTTCCAGGGTCTTTCTCGTTTTGACTGCGGTTATGAAATTACCGATGCTGCTTTTTTCCGCCGGAAACTCCGCCGGCAGTTGGTAACTGGTTTCGGAAGGGATGCCGTTTTCTTTGGCAAAGACCGTAAAGGGCGAAGTGTGGCATCCGGCCCTGGTACCCAGGAGCGAGATGGACCAGTCGTCTTTCAGGTGGGCTTCCCAGGAGGTTTCCAGGTGCAGGGTCTTGCCGTTCTGAAACCGAATCAAAGCCGAGGCCAGGTCGTCCACGCTGGAATAAAACTTGTTGTAGACCGATGCGGAGACGGATACTGGTTGAAAATCGTCCATAATCCACAAGCTCAAATCCAGCATGTGGATGCCAATGTCAATCAGGGTTCCGCCGCCGGATTTTTCTTTGTTCGCAAACCAGAGGTTTTTCTTCTGTTTTTCGCTGAAGGTGTGGTTTCGCAGCCAGCGTGCGTGAAGGTAATAGATTTCCCCGAACCGCCCGCCCGCGGCCAGTTCCTTAAGCATGGAGTTTTCCGGACGCCAGCGATGGTTCATGTTGACCATTAAAACTCGCTTCTTCTCCTTGGCTTTTTTTAGCATTTTTTCGGCTTCCGCGTAAGTGCGGGCCATCGGTTTTTCGCAGAGGACGTCCTTGCCGGCGTTAAGAAATTCCAGGGCGCCCGGCAGGTGCAAAAAATTGGGCAGGACGATACTTACCGCATCAAGGTCTTCCATTTTTGCCATCTCGCGGTAATCGGTAAAAAGGCGCGGTGCTCCGTACTCTTGGACTGCTTTTTTAAGCAATACTTCATTGATTTCGCAGACGGCAACTATCTTTACATTCGGTAATTCGCTGTATTTCTTCAGATGCCAGGCGCCCATGTTTCCGCAGCCGACCACGCCTACCTTAAGCATCGTTTCTCCTCCGTGTTTAGTTTAAAAAAGAAGATGGTGGGCGGTATTGGACTACGAACCAACTTTGCTCCGGAAACAGGTCTTTAGCTGGTCGCTACAAGACCTGTCGTTTCCTCCGCTCATTTTAGGGAAGGGTGCCTCCCTTCCCTAATCTTCCATCCCCACCGAGACTACGCGGGAAAATACCTTTTCCCGCACCCTTTGGGTTCGAGTCCTGTGTCAGGGCACTTAACGGTGGGCGGTATTGGACTCGAACCAACGACCTCCACGATGTCAACGTGGCGCTCTAACCAACTGAGCTAACCGCCCCGGAAAAAGCAAAGAAAAAAAGAATTCAACTTTAATTATACCTCAAGCCTTAGCCTTATTCAAAACTGCCCCAAATCTTGCGACCTCGTAAAATCTTGGCCGTTATTTAGGCAGGTCAACTGCAAAGTAAAAAATCTCCCCATTTGGCCAATGGTTGCTGAAGATGCATAGCGGAAGATAAATTCAGCGGCGGTGAATTGAGCTGCCAGGGCGGCGTTTGCGGCCGGTATTACCGCGTCTGTGATATTTGTAATTTCGACTTCCTGCCGAAACAGCGCCGGCCGGCCGGACTGATTTTTTGGCAAAGTTTTCCCGGGGGAGTTCCGGATGCGCCGAAACAGGCAACGCGGTTTTAATCACTTTTTCAATATCGCGGACGTTAAGCCCCTGGTCGGGCGTCGCAAAAGATATGGCGCGGCCTTCGTGCCCGGCGCGACCCGTGCGGCCGATGCGGTGCACGTAATTTTCGGCGTCATCGGGAAGGTCATAGTTAATCACGATTTCAATGCCGATAACGTCAATCCCCCGGGCCGCGATGTCGGTCGCGACAAGCACCCGGTATTTGCCGGACTTAAACCCCTTGAGCGCTTCCCGGCGCTGAGACAAAGAACGGTTTGCGTGTATTTCCGCAGCGCGGTATCCGGCTTCCTTGAGAAAGCGCGTGATATCCGTAGCCGCTCTCTTAGTGCGGGTAAAAAGCAGTACCGAGCCGTGATACTGGTCGAGCAGTTTGCGGGCAAGTTGTTTCTTGTCGCTCTTTTTGACAATGAATAATTCCTGGATAATGAGCTCTGCGGTTGTGCCGGATGGCGCAATCTCAATATGCACAGGCAGTTTCATGTGGGCGGCCGCGATCGTGATGATTCTCCTGGGTATCGTCGCCGAAAAAAGCATGGTCTGCCTTTCTTTCGGGATTAATTTCAGGATATGTTCAAGTTGCGGCAGGAAACCCATGTCCAGCATGCGGTCGGCTTCGTCGAGGACCAACACCGCCACGTCGGACAAAAGCAGCGTGCCGCGCTTGATGTGGTCGACCAAACGGCCGGGCGTGGCTATGAGAATGCGCGGATTTTTCCGCAGCGCCTGCAACTGCAGCTGCATGGAAGCCCCGCCGATAATAACGGTGGCGTGCATGTTAAATAAAGGCGCAAGTTTCTGGAACGTTTCCGCAACCTGCAGGGCGAGTTCCCGGGTGGGAACAAGCACGAGGCAGCGCCTGTTTTGTTGCGCCAGCCGCTGAAGAACCGGGATGGCAAACGCCAGCGTCTTACCGGTGCCGGTTTGCGCGACTCCGATGATGTCATTGCCTTCTATCGCAATCGGTATGGCTTTATACTGAATCGGCGTCGGAATTGTAAAATGCATGCGGTCCAACGCTTCCAGAATTTTCGGCGCAACGCCCAAGCCGTAAAAAGAAGCATTTATTTTCTGATTAGTCGGTGTCATTATTAAAAATGATTGATAGGCAGCGGATTAGACTATCTGGTGCGGGTCTGCGAAAAAGGTCCGAATCACTGTTTCTTACGTGCCGGGAGGGGGACTCGGCTGTCTCACTTCACTGCGTTCGACTAGGCCCCCCGCTGGCAACGCTCCTTATTCAGTCGCGTCACCTTACTTCGCTCCTTTCGAGTCCCTTTATCGAGTAGCAGTGCCGGGAGGGGGACTCGAACCCCCACAGGTTACCCCATACGCCCCTCAAACGTACGCGTCTGCCGTTCCGCCATCCCGGCCTTAACTACAGAGTGAACCTAATATTATATTCCCAAATAGAGCCGGGCGCAAGCGGAAGCCAGTTTTCTGACCCGGCCGATGAAGCGCTGTCTTTCGCTCAGGCTGATCGCTCCCCGGCTGTCCAGAACGTTGAAGGTGTGGGAACATTTCAGGACGTAATCGTAGGCAGGCCAGACCAGGTTCAGCCGGATGAGGTTCTCCGCCTCTTTTTCGTATTCCGAAAAAAGGTTAAGGTGCCGGTCAATATTTGCCGTCTGGAAACTGTACGTTGAGAACTCCGCCTCCGGCCGTTTTCTTAAATTACCGTAAGTGAAATCCGGCGACCAGTCCAGTTCGTAGATAACCCGTTTTTTCTGCAGGAAGCAGGCTATTCTCTCCAGTCCGTAGGTAAGTTCGCAGGAAATCGGTTTCAAGTCCAGCCCCCCGGCCTGCTGGAGATAGGTGAACTGGGTAATCTCCAGGCCGTCCAGCCATACCTCCCAGCCCACGCCCCAGGCGCCCAGCGTAGGCGCTTCCCAGTTGTCGTCAATGAACCGGATATCGTGTTTGCGCCAGTCAATGCCGATGCTTCTTAAACTATCCAGGTAAAGTTTTTGCGCCTGTTTCGGGGATGGTTTCAGGATAACCTGCAACTGGTAATGCTGGTAGGCGCGGGTGGGGTTGTCACCGTAGCGGCCGTCTGCCGGACGCCGCGAAGGCTCCAGGTAGGCGACCCGCCAGTCTTCCGGTCCCAGGATGCGGAAGAAAGTGGCCGGGTTCATCGTGCCGGCGCCCACCTCCAATCCGGTTGGGTGATAAATCAGGCAATCCTGGTCCCGCCAGAAACCGAGCAGTGTGGTTTGCAGGGTTTGAAAATCCATTAGCAAATTACTGTGTTGTTGAATTACTGCCGGCTGTTTGTGCCGTCGGATTTTTTAACTGTGTATGGTACGCCGCCAGAACCTGGGTCTGGATATATTCGCGAAATTCGTTGCTGACCGGGTGGGCGATGTCGTGATAGTTTTTGGCGTTATCCTCTTTCTTGTTTTCCTCCGGGACTCCGGCAACCTCTTTGCCGCACCGGCTGCAGAAGCGCGCGTGGAAAACATTCCAGGCGCTGCAGGCCGGGCAGCGGTGTTCGGTCTTTCGGTTGGGCATTGCGATAAAAAGTCCTTCGTCGCCTTCGATAATCCGGATGCCCCTGACCACAAAAACGTTGTCAAAGGTTATTGACGCAAAGCCCTTTAACCGTCCGGTTGCTTTTTCAACCGGCGATACTCTGGTTTCCGTAATTTCCATGTTGCCCCCATTAAAGAACAAATGTTGTTACCGCCAAAAACTTTGTCTTGCCGAATCTTTGCAAATCAACCGCCGCGGCTTTTTCTGTAAGCAGGATAAAGAAAGAACCGCCGCTTCCGGACAGAAGCCCGGACCCAAAATTTTCCTGGAGCAATTTCCGCCACTTGTTTATCTCCCTGTTTTTTTCGCTGAGCACCTCCTGGAAACGGTTGAAAAGCGCTGCTGCAACCTCGGTGGCCCCGCCTTTTTTTAAGGCGGCAATCATCATTTTACTGGAACGAGGTTTATATGTCAAATCATCAAGCCGGCGGTAGGCAAGGATAGTAGGGCTTTTAATTCCGGTCAGGACCAGGAGGTATTCCAACTTTTTTCCGGCAGGCAGCAATCTTATTTTTTCGCCAAAACCACCGGCCCGGCACCGGCCCGGCGCCAGGAAAGCCGGCACGTCCGAGCCCAGTTGCAGCGCCAGGGGAAAAAGGCGCGAAACCGGTTCATCAATCTTCCAGAGGCGGTTGAGCGCCAGCAGGACTGCGGCCGCATCGCTGCTTCCGCCGCCCAGACCGGAGGAAACCGGTATCTTTTTATCCAGCCGGATTCGCACCCCTTCTTTGATGCGGTAAGTATCTTTTAAGAGGGCGGCGGCCTTAAAGGCGAGGTTTGCCGGGGTATTTAGTTTTACAATATTGGAACGGAACTCTATTTCGGAAAGGGTTGTCTGAAGGGAGAGCCGGTCAAAAAGGGTTACTTTTTCTATGACTGTTTCTACCGGATGGAGGGTTGTTCCGGACATAGGGTCTGTCTCATGATAAAATTGCCTATTTGGAGTCCCGGATTTGAGGTCAGTGCCAGGCGCGACAAAGTCCGCGTGCCCACTGCGGCACACGGACGAGGAGCAACGAAGCAATGACCCAAAGATGGGGCTCCCCGAAGGGCCAGGTCGCTTTTGGGCTGCGCCTGCGTCGCTCATCGATTGAGTAGTACAGTGACTACGCAATCTTCTGCGCTCCTGGTCTCGCTCCAAAATTGCCTCTGGCAAATCGGCGATTTTATCATGAGACAGACCCTTAGGGAAAACTTCCAGAAAAAGATTAATTTTCGCCGGCGCCAGAATTTCCGTCTTTCGCATCGCTGCCCGGGGGTTCTTTGGGGGGTGTAATCCCTTTACTTATCCGTACCAGCGCCGGTCTTAAAATCCGGCCTTTGTATTGGTATCCGGTGCGCAGGATGGAAAGGACCGTTCCTTCGGCGCAGTCCGGGTCTTCGGATATCTCTACGGCTTCAGCCGCGTGCGGGTCGAATGGTTTTCCAAGCACTTCCAGGGGCTTGAGCCCCAAATTATGAAAAATACGGTGAAGTTCTTTGGTAACCAGTGTCAGGCCGGCGCTCAGGTTCTCCTTGTCTTCTTCCTCGGCGCTGAACTTCAACACCTGTTCAATACTGTCCAGGATGGGCAGAAATTTTGACAGGAGGACCGATTCCGCGAAACCGGCCAATCTTTGTTTCTCAGTATCCGTTCTCTTGCGGAAATTTTCAAACTCGGCCGCCAGCCGCAGCAGTTGGTCGCGGGATTCGTCGGCTTTGGCTGCCTGCTCGGAGAGTTTCTGCCAGTCCTCTTTTGCCAGGGTTACCGTTTCTCCGGGTGGTTCGGGTGTCTCTTTCTCCGGTTGTTTCGGCTCTTCCGGCTCCTCTTTCTGCTTGGTTTTCTTGTTTTCCATTATCTGATTGCGTAAAACGCAGGCTTAAAGCCTGCGGCTACCCGTTATGCGGCCACCTTGCTTATTTTACGACGCCCCAGCGTTTGGGCGGCCAGTAGATAAAGAGCGCTTCGCCCAGAAAATCCTTACGCGGTACAAAACCCCAGTAACGGCTATCATAGCTGTTGCTGCTGTTGTCTCCCAGCACAAAATAGGCATCAGTCGGCACCTTTGTTTCCGGCATGCCCTCATCATTGAAATACTCGCGTCCGGTGATGCGGTTATCGGTTACTTCTTTTCCGTCAATATAAATTTTCCCTCCGGCAATCCTTACCTTTTCGTCGGGTCGGGCGACCAGCCGTTTGACGAAATCCCGCCGGGTGTTGTCCGGAAACTTGAATATGACAACCTCGCCGCGTCCGGGATCGCGGAAGCGGTAAACCAATTTATTGGCGATGAGATGGTCTCCGACCTGAAGCGTCGGGTACATGGAACTGCTGGGAATTTTAAATGCCTGGAAAAAGAAGGTGCGGATAAACATCGCCAGAACGAAGGCAATAACCAGTGACTTTATCCACTCCCAGGCCTCTTCTTTCAAACTCTTGCGCTTTTTGGGTTCCATGTTGTTTGTAAATATTCACTCCGCGTCGTTTTTTTTCTGTCATTCCCGAATGTTTAGGTCGGGAATCCAAGAATTTAAGGTGTGGATCCCCGCTTAATACATGCGGGGATGACGCGGCAAAATACGTCGCATCATTTATACAATGCCAGAAATGCGCTCTCCGGTATTTCCACCTGGCCGACCATCTTCAGGCGCTTCTTTCCTTCCTTCTGTTTTTCCCAGAGTTTACGCTTGCGGGTGATGTCCCCTCCGTAACATTTACCGGTAACCAGCTTCCGGTAGGGAGCAACTTCCTCGCGGCCGATAATCTTGTTGTCAACCGACGCCTGGATAACCACCGTAAAAAGATGCCGGGGGATGTTGCGGCGCAGTTTGGTTAAAAGGCGGCCGGTTGTGAAACGTGCTTTTTCCCGATGGATGACCGAAGAAAGGACATCCACTTTTTTCCCGTTGACTAAAATGTCTAATTTTACCAAATCCGAGGGCCGGTAGTCAATAAATTCGTAGTCCAGGGAACCGTAGCCGCGGGTCAATGATTTCAGCCGGTCGTAAAAATCCACCATCATTTCCGAAAGCGGCATCTGATATGTAAGGAGGATTAAATCCGTGCCCAGGAATTCAATCTTTTCCTGCTCGGCGCGGTAATTCTGGCAGAGATTGGTGACGTCTCCGTAATAATTGGCCGGAGCGATGATTAATACCCTCAGGTACGGTTCCCGTATTTCCTGTATTTGGCTCCAGTCCGGCAGCTCGGCCGCGCTCTTTATTTCCAGTTCCCCTCCATCCTTCATCCGAAACCGGTAGGTGGTGTTCGGCGTGGTGCGGACCACGTTCATCCCGTACTCCCGTTCCAGCCGTTCCTGGGTGATCTGCATGTGGAGCATTCCCAGAAACCCGGCGCGGAAACCGATGCCCAGGGCCGCGGAACGCTCTTCGGCGTAGGTAAAAGAAGGATCGCTGAGGTTAAGCCGGGACAGGCTGCCTTTCAGCGCCGGAAAACTCTCTCCGTCGGCCGGATAGAAGCCGCAGAAAACAAACTGTTTCAGTTTCCGGTATCCGGTCAGGGGTGCCGCCGCCGGTCTGATTTTAAGGGTTAAGGTATCTCCGGTAAACGTGCGGCTGAAATCTTTGATGCCCAGGGTAACGAATCCGACCATGCCTGCCCGGAGTTCCGGGACGGATTCCGGCTGGGGTTTGAAGATGCCGATCTCCAGCGCCTCGCCAACGAAATCCTGCCCCATCAAAAGGACTTTGTCCCCCTTTTTGAGAACTCCCTGGCGAACCACGATGTGCAGGTCCAGGCCCAGGTAGGGGTTGTAACGGGCGTCAAAGACCAGCGCGGAAAGCGGTTCTTTCGGGTCGCCTTCCGGCGGGGGCACGTCTTTCACGACCGCGTCTAACAGTTCATCCACACCGGAGCCGGTTTTGGCGCTGACCAGGTGGATCTCATTTTCAAAGACCGGCAGGATTTCCATCACTTCCTTTCGGGTCAGGTCAACCTGGCTGTTGGGCAGGTCAATCTTGTTTATGGCCGGGATGATGGCGAGGTCAAGGTGCTGTGCCAGGTGGAGGTTGGTTATCGTCTGCGCCTGGATGCCCTGGGTTGCGTCAATTAGGAGGATGACCCCTTCGGCGGCCGCCAGGCTCTTTTCCACTTCGTAAGAAAAATCACTATGTCCGGGCGTGTCAATCAGGTTCAAATTGTAATCTTTGTAATGGATGCTTACCGGGTGGGAACGGATGGTGATTCCGTGTTCCCGCTCCAGGTCCATGCTGTCCAGCATTTGCTCCCGGAAAACCCTCTTCTCAACGGCGCCGCACTTCAGCAGGAACCGATCGGCCAGGGTACTCTTTCCGTGGTCCACGTGAGCCACGATGGCAAAATTCCGAATCTTGTTTTGGGGTGTCATTATGCTTGTTGTCCCCGGCAGCCTGTCCCCGCATGTTTTAAGCGGGGATGGTAAACGGGGATCTATCTTTTAAAGAACGGGATTCCCGCTTACGACCTGCGGGAATGACAGGAAAAAATATCCGCGGGCGGGAATGACAGGATTTTTATTCCGCAGGATGACAAACCCAGGATGACAAACCGCGGTAAACCTTTATTTTATCACAAAAACGGGGGATTAAAAAGAGCGGGAGTAACTCAGGTTCGCGGTTATGCCCGGACCGAAATAGCCGGGCAGGATTTCAAAACGCTGGTCGGTCAGGTTTCTGACGGTCAGGGTAACGGCGTTATTGGGCCGCAACTGGTAGTTCAGGGACGCGCCCGGCAGGTACATTCCCTGAATTTCAACCGCCGGATTATCATAACTGAACGGACAGTCCAGGAAGATGGTAAGTCCGGTCTTCAAATTTAATTTTGCGGTGATGCCGGCCGCGACCGACCACGCGGGCCAGACGGCTTTCATCTCCGTATCGTCTTTCGCATCAAGAAAATGGCAGGCAACGGAAACTCGCGCGCTTAAAGGTCTCTCCGGAAAGAAGGCGGCGCCGACGCTAATCACTGCTTCTTTGCCTTCCGCCAGCGTGGCGGGAATGAAATCCGCGCCTGCTTTCTTGCTGGCCGGCAGGTTCCAGAGCCGGGCAACCGAAAACGAGAAGTCCAGGATGCCGGGCCGGACCATTTTTTTACGGCTGATTGCAAGAGACAATTCCTGGACCGGTTCCGGAAACGGTTCCATTCCGGCCTGGCTTGCTATTGTGCCGAGAGACCAGTTGCTGCTCTGCCGGGAAAATGATACGGCAAAATTTTTCTGGCTTCCGGCTCTTACGGTAACGCCGGAAAATAACAGCGGGGGTAGTTTGGCTGAAATCTCTTTTAAGGACAGGGGGGTATCGGGCCTGGTTTCTTCCCGGAAAGGAAAGACCGTTGTTGAGGTCCGGTCTTCACCCAGAATAACCCTCTCCGGCAGCTGGAGCGACTCGTTGTTGTTTTGGGCCGTGAGCCTGAGCGGGTAGAGGATGAAAAACAACATCAGGCAAAAATAAGTTGTCTTTTTAGAGGAAAACATAATTTTAAATGCTGTCATTCCCGAATGCTTAGATCGGGAATCCACACAACAAACTACATTTTCTTCTTTATCTGCGCCAGCGCCGCCTTAATCTCTTTAGCCAGGGGCGAATCGGCCGGCAGGTTCATCAGCGCTTCCATGTAAAGCGGAATCGCTTCCGGTACCCGGCCCAGGTTTTGAAGACAGACCGCTGTTCCGTAAAGAACTTCCCCCTTTTTTTCCGGCAGGGTTTGGCGCAATTGCTGGTAAAGAGGCATCGCTTGCTGGTAATCGCCTTTCGCCAGGAACAGGTCGGCCTTATTCTTCATGAGGCCATCTCTTAATTCCGGCCTGGGGTTGAGGGCGAGCCCGGAGTTAAGCGCAGACAGGCTTTCTTCGATCCGGTTCCCTTTCAGGTAAGCCAGACCCAACAGCAGGAATGCTTCCGCCCGGGTTTCATCGTCCAGGCCGACGGCAGAGGTAACCCGTTTCAAATACGGAATCGCTTCGGCCGGCCGGTCTTCTTTGATAAAGAAACGGGTCAGGAGCAAAACCATTGCCGCCTGTTCGGATGCGACTGGTTTGTCGGACAGATATCGTTCCCACAAAGCAACGGCCCGTGGTTCATCGCCCAGGGCGATAAAGACGAGTCCCAGGCCATACTGGGCCTGTCCGGTCAGGTTATTTTCCGGGTAGGCGCTGATAAGGTTTTGGAACGCGGTCTTTGCCTCAGCATATCGTTTCAGGTTATAAAACGCGAATGCTTCCTGAAGCAGCGCAACCGCAGCGAACTCGCTCTGCGGAAAACCGCTTCGGAATTCCCGGTAAAGGGCGGCGGCCTTCTGATAATCACCGGCCAGAAAAGATATTCCGGCCAATTCAAAGAGCGCTTTTTCCTTCAAGGATGGCTGAGATGAGGTATCCAGCGCTTTTTGAAAATATTCCGACGCTCCAGCGTAATCCCGAGCTTTCCGGGCAAGCGTTCCTAATTGGAACCTTGCCGCGGCTTTGGCTTCCCCGTCGGTACTCTTCTCTTCCGCTTCACGGTAGTATCGGCTGGCGCCGGCGTAATCCTTTTGGGAAAGGGAGATATCGGCCAGGCGGAAGTTTGCCAGCGGGGGTATCTCCGGGTCCGGACTGGAGCGCAACCGCAGAAAATCATTTCGGGACGCCTCAATATTTCCTTCCTGCAGAAGGGCGTTTGCCCGGTAATAGGAGATTCGGTCAAGAGACGGGTTTGAGGGGAAGCGGTCAAGCATGATTCCGGAGATGGCGTGGACCCTGGCAAAGTCCTTTGCGTTTAAGGCGGCGGCAATGCTTCGTTCCGCGGCGCCGATTAATATCTTTCGGTTTTCCGAAATTTCCTTCAATTCCGGATATCTTCCTTCCCATTCCGCCAGAATGGTCAGGGCTTCAAAAAATTTGCCCTGGTTTGCCTGGCTGGTCAGAAGCCCCTGATAGGCGGCCGGCATTGTTTCTTCGGCCAGGCCTGCGTTCAGGGCGCCGCGAAAATCATCCTCCGCCTCCGCAAAGATGTTCAGGGAGAGGTTTGTTTCCCCCCGCAGGTAATAGGCCTGGCTGGCGTAAGGGCTTTCCGGATAATCGGCCAGGGATTCGCTAAATGCCTTTTTTGCTTCCGGAAGTTTGTTCAGTTTTCTGAGGCTGAGGCCTTTAAGGATAAAGCCGTATGGTCTTAATTCACTCTGCGGGTAGAGACTGTCAAACTGGGTCAGGTATCTGAGGGAAACGTCGTAAAACTCATTTTCGTAGGCGAGCTTTGCCAGCTGCAGATACTCTTTTTCCGTGTAGGCAAAAGCCCAGCTGGTTAGTAGAACAAGAATAAAAAACAGGATTACAAATATTTTTTTCAACATAATGTAGGGGTCGGATTTATCCGACCCGCGGGCGCGATAAATCGCGCCCCTACTATAGTAGCGTCAAAAAAGAAGCCCCGGAGAATCTCCGGGGCTTCTTGTCACATTCGAATACGAAAGATATCTCTATCTTTATATTTTTGTGACGTTTTCCGCTTGGGGGCCTTTTTTGCCTTCCGTTACGTCAAACTCTACTTCGCAACCTTCTTCCAATGTGCGATAACCATCGGCCGTGATTGCAGAGTAGTGTACGAAGACATCCGAGTCTCCTTCACGCTCAATGAAGCCGTAACCCTTGGCTGCATTAAACCACTTCACCTTTCCTTTTACTCTTGCCATTCTTTTTTTCCCCTCCTTTCTATTATGCAGGCGTTTTTCTCCGGAAGAGACAGGCAGAACGCCCGGCTAATCCTTTGTGCCTGCATTTCACTATTTACCGGTTGTACTCCGCGGCTCAATTGAAGACGTGAACGTGCAGCCGCCGCTGAATACCGCCAGGCACAACAACAACATTGCGATGGTAATTATTCTTTTTGTCATTTATGCCTCCAAAACTTTAGACCCCTGCCATTCAATTGTAACACTTTACCATACTTCTCCGCGTCTGTCAATAGACCGAAAGAACCTTTCGGAGAAGGTCAATCCGGGTTTTTGATTCTTTTTCGGAAGCGGATTCGCTGAAGATTCGGATAATTGGTTCGGTGTTGGATAATCTCACCTGGCACCACCAGTCCTCCCCGGCGATACGGAAACCGTCCTGACGATCAAGCGTTGCCTCCGGGAACGTTTTTTTGATTCTTTTCTCCATCTCTGTTTTTGGATAATCCGGCCGGGCGGCGTTCTCTTTTACCAGAAAATAAGAAGGAATCTCTTTTGCCAGTTCCGAAACCTTTTTGCCGGACCGGCAGATGTATTCCAGGATAAGCGCGGTTCCGATGAGGCCGTCCCGGCCCGGGTGTCCGGCCGGATAGATGACCCCGCCGCTCCCCTCCCCGCCGATAACGGCGGAGACCTCCAACATCTTTTTGGCAACGTGATATTCTCCAACCGGCGTGCGGTAAAACGGAACACCGTATTTTTTTGCCAGTGTTTCCACCGCCATGCTGGTGGAGAGATTTATGACGACCGGCCCCGGTCTTCGGGAAAGGATGAAGTCCACGCAGAAGGCAAGGGTCAATTCCTCGGAAAGCGGTTTCCCGTTTTCAGAAACCAGCGCCAACCGGTCCCCGTCCGGGTCAAAGGCCAGGCCGATATCGGCGCCGGACTCTTTTACTTTTTGGCAGAGAGAGGTTAAGTTCTCCGGTCTAGGCTCCGGCAGGTGGGGAAAAATTCCGGTTGGTTCGCAGTTCAAAAGGGTTGTCTTGCAGCCAAGTTCGGAGAGGAGTTTTGGCGCCGCCTGAAAGGCGGCGCCGTTGACGCAGTCAATCGCAACTTTCATCTTTCTCTGCCGGATAAGCCGGACGTCAACTAACTTCAAGACGTGTTTCAGGTATTGGGGGAAAATCTCAAACTTCTCGGGCGGGGATATAACCCCGTTTCTACATTTGTAGGGGTCGGATTCATCCGACCCGTCTCGTTGTTGTGCCGAAACAGGATTATAAACCTTTTCAATCTTTTCCGGGGAGAGGAACAGTCCTTTTTCATCCAGGAACTTCAGGCCGTTCCATTCGCCGGGATTATGGCTGGCGGTAATAATGATTGCGCCGCCGGCCGAGAGATGCGTTACCGCAAATTCAACCGCCGGAGTCGGGATTATCCCTAAATCTATTACCGGATGGCCGGTGGCCAGAAGACTTTCTTTTACGGTGTTAAAGGCCATCAAGCCGGACGGCCTGGTGTCCCGGCCGACCAGAACCTTGCCCTTGCCGATGACATTACCGAAAGAAGAGACCAATTTACGACATACTTCCGCGGTAAAATCAACACCGACCCTGCCCCGGGCTCCTGATATTCCCTGTATCATATAGTTCGATGTCATCCTGAGCCGCAATTGCGAAGGATCTCATCTTTGTAGCGGTCGGATTCATCCGACGTATTGTAGGATTAGATTCTTCGCTGGCGCTCAGAATGACACAACGTGCGTTTAGAATAACATCAGTTTTATGTTTCCACGATTTTTGAGATAAAATCCACCGCGTCTTTGACGTTCTTAACTTGGAGCGCCGCTTCTTCATCCATCTCAATATTAAACTCTTCTTCAAAGGCCGCGACCAGTTCCAAACTCTGGATGCTTTCCGCGCCCAGGTCCTTCACGAAATCGGATTCGTCCTTGACCTTGTCCGGAGAAACCTTCAACTGCCGGGCCACCACCGCTTTCACTCTTTCCGCTACATTCTCCATTATCCTTTCTCCTTTTTTGTTGTCATTCTGAGTTGTTAACGATGTCATCCTGAGCCGCAGTTGCGAAGGATCTCGTCTTTATTAAAGATGGGATTCTTCGTTTCACTCAGAATGACAGCCTACGTTAGATTCTTCGGTACCATCAGGATGACAATAATTTCTATCCTCTTGATTTTCTTACCGCTTCCAATCGTGCTTCCTTAGTCATCTCAAAGACCTGGCTGATGAGCGTTTCTTCTTCCGGCAGCAGCTCCTTTTTTCTCCGCGCCATGGCCGCCCGCGCCGTCTTTAACTGACTCTGCAGCCCGAACCCCTTCATCACGTTGCCCTCGATGAACCAGGCGAATGACGGCAGGTGTTTGGGCAGGAGCGCTCCGACGCCCAGGATATTGCACATTATGCCGATGACAGTACCGGTATTCATCAGGGTTCCGATGCTGGTCTTGGTATGGTCTCCGATAAAGGAACCCACCTTCATTTCGCCGGTATCCTGCAGCGCTTTGCCGGTCTTGATGGAAACAGTGGAATAGTCGTTCTTCAGGTCGCTGTTGGTGGTGAGCGCGCCCAGGTTCACCCATTCGCCGACGTGGGCGTGACCCAGGAACCCGTCGTGGTATTTATTGGAATATCCCTGGATAATACTCTCTTCCACCTCTCCGCCCACCCGGCACTCCGGACCGAAACTGCAGCCCTCCCGGATTTTGCCGCCGACAATCTGGCAGTTTGGTCCGATGTAGGCCGGTCCCTCAATCCGGGTAAAAGGAAAGATTTTGGCCCCTTCCGCGATAAAGACGGGGCCGCCCTTGGTGTCCAGCACGACCATCGGGTGGATTTCCGCGCCGGGCGCCACGTAAACATTCTCCTTTGGCCCGTAAATGGTGCTTTCCGGCGCCATTGCGCCCAGTACCCCTTTTTTGCCCATCAGCTCAAAATCCTCTTTAATCGCTTCCGCGTTGTACTTTACCGGCTCCCAGAGGTTATTTATCAGCCGTCCCTTAATCTCTTTTTTAGGCAGAGAAAACGCTTTTTTGATGAGTGATGCCAGGTCGTCCCCCGCTTCTATCTTTTCCGCTGCGAGGTGTCCGTAGAGAAGAGTTTCTCCGCAGACCCCCTGTTCTTCCATTTTGGTGGGCAGAAACTCTCCGGGGCCCAGCAGCCAGCGGCCGTTGAGCAACAGCACACTCTCTTTGCCGAGGATGCTCTTGATGTCATTTACCGGCTGATTGTACTTGCGGTTCAGGACCGGCGCCATTTCGGGACGGCACCAAAAATGAATCTCGTTATTCGGAAAATGGCGTTTGACCTTATCCAGCAGAGTGCCGGCTCCGCAGAGCAGTTCCCAGGTCGGACGCAGATAGGTCAACGGATAGAGGTTTGTCGCTTTTCCATCTTCAAATATCAGTATTTTCATCGTTTGGTCTCCGTTAATATTTAGGTGTCATCCTGAGCTATTAATAATTTGTCATCCTGAGCCGTATTTGCGAAGGATCTCGCATTAAAAGATTGAGATTCTTCGCTATTGCTCAGAATGACATTTACCCCAGCAGCGCGGTAATCACCGCCACGCCGTATATGTCCCTGGCAATGGCGCCGCGGGAAAGGTCGTTGACCGGTTTGGCAAAACCCTGGACGATCGGTCCGTAAGCGGTAGCGCCGGCCAGGTACTGGCTTAATTTGTAGGCGATATTTCCGCTGTCCAGGTCAGGGAAGATTAAGACGTTTGCTCTTCCGGCAACGGTACTCTCCGGCGCTTTTTTG
This sequence comes from Candidatus Omnitrophota bacterium, assembly GCA_043826355.1. Taxonomy (GTDB): domain Bacteria; phylum Ratteibacteria; class UBA8468; order MWAK01; family MWAK01; genus JAHJUB01. The sequence continues at coordinate 13,608 of JBDRQI010000025.1, read as the reverse complement.
GCGGCGACCCGCGGTACCAGGGCTGCGTCCGCCTGCAGTTCTCCGTCAAACTCTATCTCCGGCGCCATCTTCCCGGCAAGTTCCACCGCGCCGATTACTTTTTTTGTGCGGCTGTGGGTGGCGCTTCCCTTGGTGGAAAAGGAGAGGAAGGCAACCTTCGGTTCGATTCCCAGGAGGCGTTTGGCGTTTCGGGCGGTTAGTACTGCGATGCCGGCCAATTGCTCGCTGTCCGGTTCTATGGCGGCCGCGCAGTCGGCATAGATTAAAACTTTTTCTTTTTCTCCGAAGAGTTCCGGGAAGACCATAATAAAGAAACTACTGGGGATGGAGATACCGGGCGCCAGGCCGATGGCCAGAGCGGCGCTCTGCAGGACGATGGCGGTGGCCGCGTCTATGCCGGCCACCATTCCGTCCGCCTCGCCGGTCGCCACCATCATCGCGCCGAAGAATATATTGCGGCGGCAGAGCCGTTGCGCAATCTTCGGGTTGGTCTGGTTTTTTTGCGCGTAAATTTCACTGAAACGCGCCAGCCGTTCCTTATCTTCTTCCAACTCAATTACTTTAATTTCCTCCCCCTTGATGGGGGAGGCGAGGTGGGGGTGACTTGCCAGTATAATCGGTTTCACCGCGCCGTCTCTTTCCAGTGCCTTCGCCGCCGCGATAATCTCCGGATTGTCACCTTCCGGAAAGACAATCTTTTTCGGATTCTTATTCGCCTCTTGTGCCAGCCGCTCAATCAAACCCATAAGTTTTGATATGATACGATTAAAGGCAATATTTGGTCAATATCTTCTCTGAATACTAAAGCAGTTTCCGGTTTTTATTCAATATTTCCGCAAATTTCCTGGCCATAACCCGGTGGCTGTAGCGCATTACCGCCTCTTCTCTTCCCCGGTAACTCACGCCCCCCCTTTTTTTGAATTCCCGGTAACATTGCAGCAGAACATCTTTTATCTCCATTTCGGTCCGGCAGTAAAATCCGGCCCCGGTCTCCTGAAGAACATCCTTTACTGCGCCGTTGTGGCCGCCCACCGAAAGCACCGGTCGCCGCGCCGCAAGATATTCGTATAGTTTGCCCGGGCAGACGCCTAATTCCTTAGGGTCGTTCCAGTCCAGCAGGAGCAGCAATTGCGATTGGCGCTGTTTTTTGAGAACTTCCTGTCTTGGAATGAGTCCTTGCTGGAGAACTATTTTTTTCAGGCCCCGTTCTCTTATTACTATATCCAAGTTTATCTTTGTGTCACCGTAAAAGGTGACTTCCATGTCTTCTGCTTTTATTAGTTCTTCATCAATCAGGGAGCGGACGACATTCAGAAAAGGGGTGACATCCTGCGCCTTTTTCCCGAAATAGATGCTGCCGGTATAACTGATGATAAACTTATCGGCCGGCTTAAAAGGTTCGGTTGTCCATTCCGACGGGTCAAACCCGTTGGGTATGGCGAATGATGGTTTCTGGTGCCGGTCCTTTAATTTTTGCGCCCAGAGTTCGGAGACCGTGGTAAGAAAATCGGCGTTTCGGAGAGTTTTCATTTCCTGCCCTATCTCTAGGCGACGCTTCAAACCCCGGCGTTTATAGGTATGGTTCTGGGTCCAGAGGTCCCGGAAATCGGCAATCCAGCAGAGGTCGGGAAACTCTTTTTTTAAGACGGCCGCAATAAAATGGACGGTTGCCGGTTTGAAGGTGCTGATGACCGCGCTTATCTTTTCTTTTCTGATAATCTTACGCGCTGAGTATAAGGCACATACCTTCCAGCCAATCTTAGTGGTTGGAAACGGCAAGAGTTCCGGCAGGGATAATAGAATCTGGCTTGGCAAGGGAGGCGAAGAGAGTTCTTCCTGCCTGGTTTTGAACTCGGGCCGGTTCGGCAGGCGTTCCGGAAAGAAAGGCAGAGTTTCTATTATTTTGAACGGGGTTTCCGGCCGGACCGGAAGCAGGCTGGTCAGGATAATCGCCTCCCAACCGTTTTCCGGCAGGTACTTTGCCAGGCCCGCCGGCCGGATTGACGCTATGCCCGGTTTAGGCGGAAAGCGATAGGTGATGATGAGCACTTTTTTCATCTTAGACAATACGGTCAGAGCGTTTTTTTGCCAGTACGCGTTCGTAAATTCCGGTTAAACGTCTTCCCACGGTTTCGTATCCGTATCTCTTTCTGGCTTCAGTGGCTATCTTTTTCCTGGAATAATCGTGGTGGTGGTCCAGCATGTATTCCAGCGCTCCGGTGAACTCTTCCACCCGGTCCGTTTTAGCCAGGATTCCATTTTCCCTGTTTATGATTTCGGGAATTCCGCTTACGTCGGATGCAACCGCCGGAAGACCGCAGGCAAGCGACTCAATGAGAACGCAGGGCAAATTCTCCCAGATACTCGGAAGCACAAAGAAATCGCTGCCTCTCATCAAATCGGCAATTTCCTTCTTGGTCCTCATTCCCAGAAAGCGAACCGTATTCTCCAGGTTGAGTCTTCTTACCATTTTTCGAAACTCCTCGCGCCTGGGTCCATCTCCCACAATCTGAAGTTGAAAAACATCTCCGCGTTTCTGCTTTAGATAGGCAAGGACCGAAAAGAGAAACGGATAGTTTTTCATCGTTCTCAAACCAGCCACAATAAGCATTTTTATTATATCGTCCGTATTTCTTATTGCTTCAACGGGCGGGTAGAAGATTTTGTCGTTTACCGTGTTCGGCACTATTTCAAAATAACCGGTTATTCCGTAGTCTCTGATCGCTTTCTCCAAAGGTTTGCAGACCGGAAGGATGCGGTAAGCATTTTTCATGGCCAGTCGCAGTCTTCCGGTGTTAACCCGGTCAAGGCGCTTTCGGGAAACTTTGGTGAAATGTTCAGTTATTACGTAAGGGACCCCTTCGCGTTTCTTGATAATGGATGCCGGTACACCGGTAAAGTATATGTTGGCGTGGATTAGGTCCGGCCGGAATCCGCCGTCCCTTAATTTTTGAAGACCGGACAGAACGCCTTTTACATAAGTGGAAAACGACTCGGTTTTATACCAGGGCCGCCGGTAGGTAAAACGGATTGCGGGAACCCCGTCTTCCGTAACCGACCGGAATTCCAGCGGCTTCTTCTGTTTTTTAACCTCCCGGCCGTATATTACCGCTACTTCGTTGAACAGGGAGACAGCATTGAGGTGCTCTTTTACAAATATGCCTTCCGTCGGGTCTTCTTTGTTCGGATACCAGCCGGCCAGAAAAAGAATCTTCATCTATCCTTTAAACTTTTTTTCCATTTCGGCGATGGCCCGGCTTGACGCCTGCCCGTCCAGTTCGCAATGGACCTTTTCCCTGAGAATTCGTCTTTTTTCCGCATATTCTTTCGGGTCGGAAACGGCTTCAATCAGGGCATTGAAAAACTCCTGGCTTGTTTTGACGACTGTGCCGGGCCTTTCTTCCGGAAGAATAGCGTAGCCGTAGTGAAAGAATTTCGGAGGTTTGTCAAGAAAGATAATGGGCCGGTCCAGAACGAGAAAATCATTGGCGATGCTCGACCAGTCGGTTACCAGAACATCGGTAACGGAGAGATATTTTTCCGCATCCCATTCTGTCCTGGCGCAGTGGAGAGCCAGGCGGCCTTGCCTACCGAACCTACGGCGCGCCAGGTTCGGTTTCGGAACCCACCCCTTCCATTTTTGGGGAAGCCGGATTAGCGTCTGCATCCGGTTTTTTTCCAAAAACTCCTCCAGTTCTTTCAGTAATTTCCGGTCATCACCAAAAGGAAAGAGCGATTCGCCTCCCCTGTTTTCCTGTTCCCAGGTCGGCGCGTACATAATTATGGGCCGGTCCGGCCGGAAACCCAACTCCCCGACAACCCGCTCCCGGTTATAGTAAGGTTTAAGGAGGCGGTCCGTTCTTGGGTATCCGGTAGCCGCAACCTTCTCCGGATTGATGCCGACACCTTTTACATAGTAGTCACGAAACCACGGTGAGGAGACCAGGTTAAGGTCGAACTTTTCGAGCCCTTGCCGGACTCCGTCGTCTCCGGCGTAACCCCTGAAAGAAATTGCGTGGCCTGCCTGGACCCAGAGGGAGCCGGGTTGTCTTGCCACCGGAATATTCTTTGCCGCCTGGTGGTCGTTCAGCCAGACGCCGGCTTTCAGGAATTTCGGGATTTGGAAGAGAGAATAATACCAGAGAACGTCCACCTTCTCCCTTCGGAAACCATTCAAGTCCTTCTTTCTCCTGATCGCCCAGTAAACTTTAAAGGGTTTGCCGTTGAAAGTTTGGCGCCGCTTGAATTCCTCGTACAGGGATTTAAGGTTTCCGTTGTAGAAGCGGCCGGAGAAGATGATGATAAGAATTTTGTCCGGCTCGCAAACGGACCGGCAGAACGGCGTCAGGATTCTTATTGCCGCTTTGTTGATAAGATTGCGCAATTTCATCTTCTTTTTTTAATGAGTTTCGTCCGGACAGGGAGAAAAAATTTTTTCAAGATACAATAATAGACCGGCAGGAAGGGTTCTGACAGGGCATACATCCGCAGGTCTCTGCCGCGCCTGATAAATTCACCGTGTTCGCCTTTTTTCTGTTCCAGGTAAGGGGAGATTGTCTCTACAATTTGTTGCGCCCGGTGGGTAAATGTATGGTTTTGTAAAGCGGCGGCATGCCCCCGCGCCGCGATGGCCTCTCTCTCTTCTTCGTGGTCAAGAAAATAGCGAATCTTCTTCATCAGGTCTTCGGTATCTTTGAACTGGACCAGTTCACGCTCCGAAAACGGGTTTTCCGAAGAGAGTTGTTCGGTAAGCAGGAAAGAGCCGCTTCCCAGCGTTTCAAAGACCCTTGTTTCCGTGTCCGGGAAATCTTCGGCGTGGATATTGAGCATAATCTTGGCCCGGTTGGCGAACCGGACCAGGGCTTCCCCGTAGGCCGCGGCAGACAAACATTTGAACCCGGAGGAGACCTTTTCCAGGATGGCCTTCCGCCGCCTGCTCATCCGGCCCACAAAAAGAAGGTCTATGTCTTTGACCACGCCGGGTATTTTTCGATGGAAATTTTCATCAAAGCAGCTGTTTGTCATGATAGAACATCTGTTGGACTCCGCCCAGCCGCGGGAAGTTACCGCATTAATGCAGTCCTTGGAACGCAGGAATACGCGGTCAAAGAGTCCGGACCTCAGGAGGCGGTCTTGGTCCCGGCATCGGCTTACCAGTTCGGTGGCCCAGAAGAACCGCGGTATCCGGAAAGATTTTATCAGGGGAATAGGGAAATAGTCGCCCCGCTGGAGCAGAAAAGCGTCGCAATCCGGAGCAGTGATGAAGCGCTGATAAAGCCGGCGCCGGTCTTTCCGGTAGTCCACGCAGTAAGTTTCGTGCCCGAGCGCCAGAAGCGCTTTGTTGATAAAATATTCCGAACTCCAGCCGGCGTTCTTTTCAATTACGTTGGCGTACAATATCTTCATAAGATGGTTTTATTAATTCCTTTTCCTGCTCCCGGTTTATTATTCGCAAGATTCTGGCCAGCCGGATGGTTTTCTTTTCCCCGAATAATTTGTAGCTCAGGATCGACGATAATTTGTACAAACGTCCCCGGTAGCGCGCCGCGCTTAAAGATACAATTCTGCTTGGGCCAAGGCCGGACAGGACCAGTTTAAATATGATTTCCGGAAAGGCCAGCAAGGTTTTAAAAGTATCCGCAGTCTTCGTTCCGCTGCGAAGCCCGCGTAAAACGGAAAGGAAGTTATTCTGGACGTGGGGCCGTTTGTCAAAACGGCTGCTTGGAATCTGGTGGTAGACCGTCATCGGAGGATAGTAAAAAATTTTTTCTTTACCGAGTATGATGCGCCGGAAAAATTCCGTATCTTCACCGGCAATGTAAAGTTCTGCCCTGGGTCCCAGGTCGGTTCGGAAACAGCCGTATTTGAGAAACACCTCTTTTTTAACCGCATTGTTGGCGCCCGAGGGAACGCCGTCAGAGTAATGACCCGCCTCTTCATTTAAGTTAAGACCAAAGGAACCCTTTCCGGATTTTATGTCTTTTACCAGCCACGCCGGCGGTCTTGTCTCCCATGCCGGTAAAATCTTTCCGCCCAGGGCGACGCAGTCGTGCTTTTCAAACCCATCTTTGATGCGCAGAAGCCAGTCCTCCGGGAGGATGGTATCCGCGTCGGTGAAAGCCAGTATTTCTCCCCCGGCTTCCCTGATAGCCAGGTTGAGTGCATAGGATTTGCCGGGTGTAGGTTCAAAGAGGTAGCGGAACTTACCCGGGGATTTCCGGGCGTATTCCTTGATTATCTCTCCGCTTCCGTCGGTGGAGTTGTTGTCAACAAACAAGAATTCAACCCCGGTCTTGTCCGGAATCTTCAGCCGTCCGGCGCTTTCAATATTTTTTTTAAAAAACTCTCCGCCGTTATAGACGCAGATGATAATGCTGATGTCAATCTTCCGGTCGGTCCTGTCCGTAAGGTTAAAAAAATCCATGAATATTTTTTGTTTTAAAACAGACCTTTCTTTTGCGGAGACGGCACAAACTCCTTCTGGTATATTTCGGAAAATTTTTTTCCGATTGCATTATAGCTGAAGCGCTCCCGGGAATATTCCGCAATCTTCGCCGAATCGTATTCTTGACAGTTATCCAGCATATGCTCTATGGCACGGACAAGGCGGGTTATATCTCCCGGCGGAACGAGAATTCCGAATTCAGGGTTACCGAAAAATTCCGGCACCGCCCAGGCTGTGGTGCCGATAATAGGCAGGCCGCAAGCCATTGCTTCGGCAAAGACACAACAAAAAGTTTCGCGGTGAAATGTCGGTAAAACAAAAAAGTCGGATTGTCGCATCAATGAAGCAACCTCTTTTTTGTTTTTTACACCTAAAAAACGGACGTTTTGTGAAAGCCCCGATTTATCCACCATTTTTTCATAGTTCCGTTTTGCTTTTCCGGCGCCGATTATATCCAGGGAAAAATCATCCCTCTTTTTTTTCAACTCTTTCAATGCCTGCAACAAGTCTCCAATTCCTTTTACCGGCGTAATCCTGGCAACAGCGAGCATCTTTTTAAGGTTTTTATCACATTTTTTATTTATGGGAGGATAAAAAATATCTGTATCAATAGTGTTCGGCACTACGGAAAAACTTCCCCTGATTCCATGAGATTTCATTCCCTCCAACAGTGTTTGACTTACCGGCATAATCATTGTCGCTTCCGGTATCCAGCGAACTCTTTTGAGTCTGCCTTTCAGAAAAGAAGGAAAGAGAAATCGGCTCTTGTGTTCCGTCAAAACAAAAGGGATTCCGTAAGTTTTTTTAATGATTGTCGCGGCTCGGGCGGTATGGAAGACATTAGCATGAACAACCTGAGGGATAAATCCCCGTTCTTTAAGTTTTTCAAAAGCAATTAAAATTCCTCGGACATAAAAGGAAGAAGAGCGTTGAAAGAAATGACGCCGATAGGTAAACCGGATAACCGGAAACCCATTTTCTTTTTGTTCTGAAAAACGGTAGGATTCTTTCTGTGTTTTAGACTCTCGGCCGTGAATAACCGCAATTTCATTGAAAAGCGCCGCCGCCCGGGCGTGTTCCTGTACAAAGACGCCTTCCACCACATTTTTTTCATCCGGATACCAACCGGCAATAAACAGAACTTTCATACGCTTATCTGTTTCCTCCTTTCTGGAGGCGTATTTTTGGCAGGTAAGGCAATATTTTTTTAGCGTATAAGTAATGGACTATAAGAAACGGTTTTGTCAGGGCATACACCCGAAGGTCCCAGCCGCGCCTGATAAATCTACCCTTTTCCCTGTTTCCGCTGTCCAAGCAATGGGAAACTGTCTCTATAATCTGCCGGGCGCGATGGGTATAGGTGTGGTTTTGCAAAGCGGCGGCATGCCCCCGCGCCGCGATGGCCTCTCTCTCTTCCTCATGGTCAAGAAAATAGCGGGCTTTCTTCATCAGGTCTTCGGTATCTTTGAATTGGACCAGTTCACGCTCCGAAAACGGGTTTTCCGAAGAGAGGTATTCACTAAGCAGGAAAGAGCCGCACCCCAGGGTTTCAAAGACCCTTGTTTCCGTGTCCGGGAAATCTTCGGCGTGGATATTGAGCACAATCTTGGCCCGGTTGGCGAGCCGGACCAGGGCTTCCCCGTAGGCCGCGGCAGACAAACAGTTAAATCGTGAAGATATTTTCTCCAGGATGGTTCGCCGGCGCTTGCTCAGCCAGCCCACAAAGAGCAGGTCTATGTCTTTAACCGTGCCCGGAATCTTCCGGTGCAGGCCTTCGTCAAAGGCAAGCAGGAGCAGGGAGCACTGTTCGGGTTTCAGCCATTTCCTGGAAATCACCGCATCCACGCAAGCCCTGGTATGGAGAAAGACATGGTCGAATAGCCCGGACCTTAATAGCCGTTCCTGGTCTTGGCGCCGGCTTACCAGTTCGGTGGTCAGGAAGAAGCGCGGCGGCCTGACCGCCCTTATCAGCGGGAGCGGAAAGTAATCGCCCCGCTGCAGGAGGAAGGCGTCGCATTCCGGCGTGTTGATAAAGCAGCGGTAAAGACGGCTCCTGTCTTTTCGGTAGTCCAGGCAGTGAGTTTCGTGTCCCGGGGCGATGAGGGCTTTGTTGATAAAGTATTCGTGCCCCCAGCCCGCGTGTTTTTCAATTACGCTGACGTAAAATATCTTCACCGGCACATCTCCAGAACCTCCTGCCAGCGCTTTTCCCAGGTCTGCTCGGCCAGGGCCTTCTTTCTGCCGGCCAGCCCGACCTCTTTCGTCATTTCCGGGTTGTCCAGGCAATATTTTACCTTTCGGATTAGTTCTTCCTCATTGCTGTAAAAGAACATTTCCCTGTCCGGTTCAAAACAACGCGCCAGCTCCTCGTGGCAGGTGGTCAGGTAGGCCGTTCCGGTAAGCGGAACCTCAAAATCACGTCCCTTAAGTCCAACGAGGTTAGTCTTGCCTATGTAGCCAAAACCAAGGGTTACCAGGGAATTATTATAAACCTCCCGCATCTTTTCCTGCGATATCCCGCCTTCCGGCCATCCCTTTCCGTAGGTTGCCACCTGTATCCCCGCCTTCCTTAACCGGTTTACAACCCTCTCCCTCCGTCCGTAGTTCTGGCCGATAAAACTGACCGGTATCTTTCGTTCCGGAGCAGGCGGCCTTGACGCCCAGAACCGGTGGTTGCCCCCGGGCGGAAAGAAGATGGGGTTGGCCCCTATTTTGAGGTACCTCACGATGTCGCTTCTATTCTGACAGGTGATGCAGGCGTCAAAGGACAGCGCTATCTCAGTGTTTCCGGTCCACCCGGTATTTTTTTTCTTTCCCTGAAAAGAGAGTGTATCGTCAAAACCGATATTGACGGCGATGATGCCCATATCAGAAATCTTTTTGACAGTTCGAAAGAAAGCCGTCCTTCCGGAGAGGTATGAAAAGAAGATGTCTATCGGTTTCTTTGCGTGCTCTTTTTTGACTCTCTCTATCAGCTCTTCGTTAAAAAGATATTTCCCGGTTCTTTGCCAGTCCCGGTTATTATACCGGCCGTATTGTTCATTCCAGTCATAGTGAACAACGTCGGCCAACTCCCGCCAGGAATCCACCAGGCCGGTCTTTTCCCAGTTGACCTGCCTGACCGCGATGAATACCTTGGGCCGTTCCGGCAGGGTTGCGGGTATTTCTCCCTTTTCTCGGCGGTCCTTCATCCGCGCCTCTATCCTCGGCCGGCATTCTTCCGGATAAATTCCCTTGAAGCAATTTTTAGAATTGGAAGAATGGAACGAGGCCGATTTGTATCTCCGGGACAGGGTTTGGATAACCCTTTCCATCTCCGGCAGGGCCTCCCTGAACAAACTGAAGTTGAACCAGTAGTTTACGGTTGCTTCCCCGGGAAACCGGGAGAGCGCGAAGTTTGCGTAGGTTTCATACTCGGAAAAACTGGCATCTCCGGCGCCGGCTTCCCTGATGACGGCGTCATACCATTTCATTCCGCTTCGCGTTTCAATCGCCTCTTTCAACTTTTGCACCTTCTCTTTTTCAAAGAGCATGTAATGGCTTATGAACGATACCGCCGAAACCGGTTTTTCGCCTAACAGGTTTTCGTAAGTTACAAAATAATCTTTACGGTATTCGTCGGAATAGTTGAAGAGCGTCTTTCCGGAGTGAAGGAATACCTGTGGCCTTAATAGGACCGTATCCGCATCAAGGACAAGATAATACTTTTGAGAGCAGATGGTGTCCCCGGACAATTTCAGCAGTTGCTGGAAAAGCCATCCCGACAGATTTATTCCTTTGCGCTCAAACTTAACGTCCGATTTGGTTATCGGCAGGACGGTATCTTCATTTACGAACCGGCATCCCTTCATTTCGCACAGCGTTTTAATCTTTCCGGAATCCGGGGCGACGATTATGATTTCGCCCAGCGGGTGTTTGATATTCTTCCGGGCGCCGTCTATCGCGTAAGGAAGGACATCCAGGTCTTTTTCCACGACCGGGATAAGCACGTCCAGTTTTATGCTGCTCGGAACAACCTTTTTCAGGTTTACGTCGGACCGGCCCTTAAGCCGCTTGAACCAGAAAAGTATATTCCGCTTGCTGATGCGGATAACTTGCCGGAATAGCCCGGTCTCTTTCCCGCTGATGTCGGTCATCTGGTAATACAACCTGAATTTTCCAAGTTTATAGAAAGAACCGAAAATCTCCATATTTAAATAGTAGGTTTATTGCAATTTTTATGAATCAGTAAGAAATTTTTGTATTGATAATTCTCAAGCCGTTGGTCATAGCGTAATATGTGTTGCAAGTTTTTTTGATAAATTTTATAGAAATCATATTGATAAGGCACGAAAAACTCAAATAAGTCTTTCAACAAGACACCGGCGTCGATATTGCAACCGCCATATTCAAACTGGATTTGTTTAATTTTACCCTGAGACAACATTACCGACGCGCCTTTAAAAACTTCTAATTCGTGACCTTCAACATCCACTTTTAGGAAATCTATAGATGAAATATTTGTTCGCTGACAATACCCATCCAGAGTTTCAACTCGGATAAGTTCGGTTTTTGTTTGGATGTAGCGACTATTTTTATAGTCTAACCCATGACGCATATACAATGAGTTTAAACCAGCGCCATCCTTAAATACATATAAAGGCAAATTTCTAGTCATTGAGCTCAATCCGAAATTATTCAAGATAACTTTTCCGTTAAAGTTGCGTGTTCTAAGATACTGGAAGGTCGTTACGCTCGGTTCAAAGCAGTGAATTTTTAATCTCGGGTTGATTTTTAAGGCTAAAACAGTCCAGTCTCCAAGATTCGCTCCGATATCAAACACTACCTTGCAATGTGGTAAAAGTAAACGCATTAATCTCAGTTCACCATTGTTGTGAATATTGTCATTATTCTCATTATTATATCGATTAACATAACGTTTACAAAAAGAGAAGATTTGGTTATTAATCTCCCAAACAATACCTTTGTTTTTCATTTTTTGATTAAATTAAGAACACAGTTATTTATTATCCAAGTAATTTTCTTAAACCAATTTCGGAATATTTGTAATCTCCTGTCTGGATTAACCCGTTCCATGATCCTCTTTTTATGTTTTTCGTTGCGCACCCTATTATCATTTGAACAATATTCCGTATCTATCACAACCCAGTTTTTCACCAGGTTGTCTTCAATCAGAACCAGAAAGTTATTCGGGTGGATGTCCACCAGTTCGCACAGCATCCTTTTTTGACCGCCCGCGCCCGGCTCAAAATCAAGCATCCCGGTTTCAATCTGTGTTCTTTCTGCGAATTCAAAGAATTTTTCTACTTCCAGTTTGAACTCGCGGGCGTTTTTTACCGGGTCGAAATCTATCCTTTCCAGGGGAGTCCAGGGCAGATACGGAAAGACCAGACCGTATTTTTTGTTGACCTCCAGCAATTTTATTATGTGCTGGTGGGAAACATTTTCGCAGATATGAAATTCCCGCATCTGCTTTTGCGGCCCGGAATTAATCTTTTTGGAAAAAGCAAGTTCCCCGGAAACCGCATGCTTTAGCAGGTAAAAGTCCGTGCCGCCGAAAAGTTTTTTGTCTTCGGCAAAACCGTTTTTGGAAACAGAGACAAGTTTTTGCCTGCGGCTGCCTATCGTGCGCCTTAACCGGTCAATTTCCTGCCAGGTATCACCACGCGGATTATACTTTTTTCCGTAGAATTCCGGTTCTTCACATCGGTAGATATTGTTCATTCTTCATCCGGCTCCAAAATTTCCGCCAGTTTGACAGCGTTCTTTCTTCCCAGCGTCTTATAGACCAACAGGCAAAAAAAATATTTAATTCTTGCCTTATAAATATAAGCGCTGTGACTGGTAAGTTTAGAATTGACACCGGATAGAAACAGTTTAAAAATCGTTTCCGGAATAGTAAGGGCAACCTTTGTCGTTTGGATTTTTCTCTTGTTTTTGACTCTTTCTGCCAGTGAAAGCATCCGGTTTTTACGATATAATTCTTCATCTTCTTTCGCCCGATGGGTAAAAGACGGGTGGGTTATCGGGCTGATGGGGTAACTTTTCATGTTGGCCAGTTTATCCCCGCGGTTTGTGGTGTGCGCAGCTTCTTTTCCGAAACCGATGTTGGAGACAAGGTTTACGTTGGGTGTGACGGCCAGCCCGTTCTGGTTCCAGACGGCGTAAACCCAGCGGTAAGACCAGAAATCAATTTTACCCAAGCGGGTTTCCTCAAGGGTATTCGTCCAGGTCTTTCGTAATCTTTTCCGACGCAACGTGTCGGCCATCCGGTTTTTTCTCACAAACTCCGGAAAACAATTCATCTCCGGGTCGTAATGGCGCCAGGCCCGTTGCCAGGTTGCCCAGCCCCAGATGTGTATGAACTTTGAGAAATAGTAACTGTTTTCACCCGCCTTTTGCCCAAAGTTAAAGTTGTCGCCGCTGATGTGCATTATCTCCTCATTATCCCGGTACCTTTCCAGCATCTCCCGGCAGAAACGGAAGAAGTCCGGGTGCGGCAGACAGTCGTCCTCCAGGATGATGCCCTCTTCCACGTTTTGGAAGAACCAGGTTACCGAGGAACCGATTGCTTCCCGGCAGCCCAGGTTATTCTCCCGGAAGAGTGTTTTTACTGCACAGTCCGGGTTGGCCTGCCTGAATATCTCCCTGACCTGCCGGCACCTTTCCGTCTCTCCCGGCTTGTTCTTCCTGGGACCATCCTGGGCGATGAAGAGTTGCGCGGGGTTTACCTTCATTATCTCGGCAAAGACCCTTTGGGTGGTATCGGGCCGGTTGAAGACCAGGAACAGAATTGGGGTTTTAAATAGTTGGGGCATCTATTTTTGGATAATTTTTTGGTAAAAATCCACCAATTGGGCGGTTACCTGTTCCGGGTTGTTAGCGCCCACCCGTTGAAACGCCCTTTCGCCGATGGCCTCTTTCTCTCCCGGTGTCAGGGCAAGGGCTCTTTCCATCGCCGCCAGCAGGCCGGCCGGGTCTCCCGGTTCGCACAAAAGACCGTTTACGCCATCGTCAATCAGTTGTTCAAAACTGGCGCCCCGGGTGCCGACCACCACCTTCCTGCGCGCCATCGCTTCCAGGCAGGCGTTAGGGAGGTTATCCAGGCGGGAGGGAAGAATAACTGCCAGGGCGTTATCCAGCACCGGGTAGAGTTGTTCGCG
>JBDRQI010000024.1:0-19858 GCA_043826355.1 Candidatus Omnitrophota bacterium | reverse complement strand
CAGGGCGTTATCCAGCACCGGGTAGAGTTGTTCGCGGGTCACCCTTCCCGGGCAAAGGACTCTTTTTTGATGTGGCCCGGCTTTTTGGCGCAGGTACCCGCTCATCATTATCCTTTTTTGGTAACCGCTGTCCTGACCGATGAATACGAAGAAGAGGCGCGGGTGTTTCTCCAGCAGTTTGGGCAGCGTTTCGGCGATTACATCAACCCCTTTTCGCCTGTCCAGGGAGCCAAAGAAGAGCAGATAATCCTTTCCGGCGAGCAGGTTCTGGTAGAGCCTGTCGTCCGTTTCGGAAATTTCTGCGCTGGCCGGCGTCTCTATTACCGCTACCGGTTTGCCGGTTTCTTTCCGGATGATGTCGGCGATGGTTCGGCTGGGAGCGAAGATGCCGTCAGCCCTTGCGGCGGCCCTTATCTCCAGCCAATGGGTAATTTTCCGGTCCGGATGAATGCATGTTTTTCCGTTGGTTTCCTGCCAGAGTTTTAGGTGATGCGATATCCTTACGACCGTCGGTATTTCTTTGGGCCGGAACAGGCCGGCGGCCATATAATTTACGCAATGAATAATATCAAAAGGGTTCTTTCGGTGCGCCTTCATCGTTTCCCGGTTGAGTTTCCGGCTCTGGTAGAGACAGGTAAGTGACCGGGTGAATTGGTGCAGGGTGATAAAAAATATTAACCTGAGCCGCCAATCCTTAACCTGAAACCGGCGTGTTTCAATGCCTTCTTGAAACACAACAGAGTTTTTTCTTGTTGCAGAAAAAACAACCGGTTGATGACCGAGTTTGATCAAGGAAAGGCAGGTTTGGTGCAGGTAATTGGCGGTACCGCCGGAAATTTTCCCTTCGGTTACGAAGCCTCGAACCAAAAAAGCGATTCTCATCTGATTTGCCTTTACCTAACATATTTTAGCATAACCGGTCGTTTCGTATGTTTTTTTGTCGTAAAATTCGGCGTAACTCCCTCTTAATTTTAAACACAATGCCTTTCTTCTTTTTGCGCTTCGGCGGGTTGCGGGATTCGTTTTCACCCGGGATGACAATCGTTTCCCGGGGTTTACCTTCATTATCTCGGCAAAGGCCCTTTGGGTGGTCTCCGGTCGGTTGAAGGTCAGGAACAGAATTGGGGTTTGGAATAGTTCAGACATTTATTTGCCGGGTCGTTTTCAAAACGCGTGAAATTTTCACGCGCTTATATAAATTATATTATACTCGTCGCTTTAAGGCGAGTCGCGTCAGTTTTCGCAGGTATCGGTTGCAGGAGGAGATTAATCGGCGGTTCAACAACAGGCGCGGGTTGAGGAAGGTTATGATGGCCAACATTTTAAGCACGGCGAGGGGCCCGCGCGCCGTTTTCCCCAGGGTTTGGCCGAAAAGATAAGCCAGGGTCCGGGCCTCGTACCGGGTCAGCGCGCCATCTATCTGAGACATTGATGTGAGGCCTCTTTGAACAGCCATCCGGGTAATCTGGCGGAATATACGTACGTTGGCGGCAATCTCGT
This sequence comes from Candidatus Omnitrophota bacterium, assembly GCA_043826355.1. Classification (GTDB taxonomy): domain Bacteria; phylum Ratteibacteria; class UBA8468; order MWAK01; family MWAK01; genus JAHJUB01. The sequence continues at coordinate 18,358 of JBDRQI010000024.1, read as the reverse complement.
TTAGGGGAAGGTTTGAACTGGCGTTCCCGCCATACTGAACCCAGCAGCCGGCGATGGTATTCAGGATGAGCACTTTACCTTCCAGCGCGAGTCTTAGCAGGGAATCCATATCCGAAGAACTGATCTGCGCCGTATAGCATCCGTTTTTGATGGCGGTCCTGCGATGGTACAGGGTCCCCAGGTGTGTGAAGAACCCTGTTTCATAGACAAAACGCAGGTATTCGTTACCGGTCATCAGGCGTTCCGGGCCATTGATGAAAGGCAGGATATCTACATCCTGACGGTCTCCCCGGGTGTAGTGAACCCGATGGCCGGCCTGCGCGAAGACCAAGGATTGGTTGGCGTGGCGTTGGAGCGCCTCCCAGGCATGGCGGATAAATCCCGGGTCACTGAGATGGTCATCCCCGTCCAGCATCAGCACCCATTCCCCGCGCGCATGCTCCGTCAGGGCTTTTCGGTAGTTGGCCACACGACCCAGGTTCCGTTCGTTCCGCGTGTACCGGAAACGGGGGTCTGAAGTCCAAGTCCGGGCCAGGGTCTCCGTCCTGTCTGTGGAAGCGTCATCGGCTACAACCACTTCCAGTGAGGGAAAATCCTGCATCAGGGCGCTGGCGATAGCCCGGTCGATAAACTGTTGGTGGTTATAAGTGGGGATCAGAATAGAAACCTTTGGCGCGGCGGGAGCGAAAACCGGTTCCTCGATTCTTTCCACAAGCCAGGTGGTCTCCTGTGCGGCATCTGAGATAAGGGGATTTTTGGCGAGATTGCGGCGAAATCGGTCCCGTAATCCGGAATCCAGGACAAGCCGGGACAGGCCTTCGGCGATGTCATCGGCGTTATTGGGAACGATGAGGCCGGTGCGTCCGTTGTCGATCAACTCGTCCGCGCCGTTGACGTCGGTCATAATCACCGCGCACCCGGCCAGCAGCGCCTCGATTACCACCACCGGACAGCCCTCAGAAGAAGAGAAAAGTGCGAAGACATCACATTGTTTCATCAAGGATATAACATCTTCATTTTCCCGGTCGCCTAAAAGGAAGAAGGAACCAGCCATGCCGAGTCTGTTAACCTCAGCCCTCAGAGTAGCCTCTTCAGTTCCGCTTCCGACCACATACCAGCGGAATTCAACGCCGGTCTGCCGGAGCCGATGGTGGACAAGGAGGTTTTGCGAAATCTGTTTGTCCGCTGAAAGTCGGGCTACCGTAAGTACGACAGGTCTATCCCGCGGCTCCCAACCCGGTTCTGACTTCCGGGAAAGGGAAAGGATTTTATCCGTATCCACCGGCGGCCGCAGGACCTGCCATGGCCGTTGTGTCAGCAGCGGGCAGGATTCCGCCATCCTCTGCCAGAGTCGTTTAGAGACAGGAATTACCAGGTCGGCCGCCATGAGACAACATTCAATAGCGTTCCGTTCCGGAGGCCGGAGCCGCGGATAACGGGCGAGCCCTTCATCTACTAGGAAGACCAGTTTTCGGGGAGCTTGTACGAGGCTGGTGGCGATGCACGCACGCCAGTCGGGAAAGACGGAGGTGGCCAGGGCGGCGCGGTACGAACGTTGGAACGGCGGTGTTTGGCGCTGTTCGAGAACCAATTCCAGGCACCTCAGCCCATCCGCATTCGATTCCAGGTAATCCGTCTTTAACCTGAAGACGGATACCTGTTTCGGTAATTGGCAAAGCATCTTTTCTTCGCAAGGGCCGGTTACCAGGAAATCTATCTTATATCGGGGAGTGAGCCGCCGTATATGCCTGAGCGCTAAGTAGGCGGCGTCGCCCAGCGTGAATTCATGCGCTACGACCAGAATGCGCTCGCGGGAAATCATGGTTCGTTATTTGGGCTCAAAGAAACAAGCCCGTATCGGTTAAATACGAAAGCACCGATTGTACGCTTTCAGTAATGTTGAGGGATTCGGTATCAACGATTAATTCCGGGTTAACCGGTTCTTCATAGGGCGCATTGATGCCGGTAAACTCGCCTATCTGGCCCGCCCTTGCCTTTTTGTACAGGCCTTTGGGGTCCCTGGCTTCGCAGGCCGCAAGGCCGGCTTTTACGTGCACCTCTACAAAATCTCCCCGGGCAAGTAAAGAACGTGCGTTGCGCCGGTCTTTTATGTAAGGCGAAATAAAAGCGGTGATGATGATAAACCCCGCCTCGCAGAACAATTTTGCCACCTCGGCAATCCGGCGTATGTTCTCTTCCCTGTCCCGGGGAGAAAACCCCAGGTCTTTGTTTAACCCGTGACGGACATTGTCTCCGTCAAGAACGAAGACGTTGCAGCCTTTTTTGGAAAGCGCATCCCGCACGCCTGCGGCAATCGTTGATTTTCCGGCGCCGGAAAGGCCGGTGAGCCAGATAACAGCGCCCTTGTACCCGTTGCGTTTTATCAGGTCTTCTTTGGAAATGCCCGGGTTGCTCCAGGTTATATTACTGCTCTTAATCTCTTCTCTCAGGGCGCCCACATTATTCCGGTATGATTGCTGCAGGATGTCGGCAACCGGTTTGCGCATAATACGTTCATCTATCGGTTCGCCTGACTGGAGTTTCTGCCTCAGGGCTTTTCCGGAAATTGTGATTTCAGTGAACCCTTTATCCTTAAATTCTTCCACGAACCCCACTTGTTTTATTTCGTCAAAATAAGCCGCAAAACCGACGTTCAGCGGTTGAATTAAAAGTTCACCCGGCAGGTTGCAGAATTTTTCCTGCGCGGCAAAATCGCTCCAGGCCGGCGTTCCGTCATCAAAAGGCGCGTCGGCGTGTTTCCGCCCGATGATAATATCGGTAAACCCGCAGTTTTGCCGGTAGATGGCATGCATAATCGCTTCTTTCGGTCCGGCATAAAACATCTTCATATCAATGGCGATGAGGATAATGTTGTCGGCCAGGTCATATTCTTTATTTTTCCACAAAACTTCGTCTTTGTCGCCGAGTCCGAACAGCCGGTTTTCAATTAGCGCTTCATAAGTTTGCATTCGCACCAGGGCCGGAACGTCATCGGATTTTGTGGGTCCCACCAGGGGGTTTAAGACCACGCCGGCCAGGAATCCCTCCCGGGTAAGTTTCTCCATGGCGTACACCATAGCGTATTCGTGCGCCCGGTGCAGCGGGTTGCGGGTCTGGAAGGCAACGATGCGCTCCCATCTTTTCTGTGCAAAAAGGTTCCTGCATTCCTGCGGTCCCAGGACGTTATTCCCATAATTGTCGTCAGGCAAACAGGGCAGGGCAAAAATCTTTCCTCCCAGAAGATAATCCCGCGGATCATCGTTAACAATTCGCGGCCCGGGATGGTCTCTTCTCCCGGTCCCGTACACCGCTTTATTGTACCTATCCCTATCGAAAGGATATATGTCTGAAATTTCTAAAAAACCGATTAATTTATCCTGTTCGGTTTTTAGCGCGATAATTTCGTCCGAAGAAAAAAGTTCCCCTTCCTGTTTGGATACCGGTAAAGCGATGGGTATGGTCCAGGCGTATTTTTTATTATTTCGTTCAATAAATTCCCGGTCAAGCACGCCGTAAAATTCATCTTTGCCCATCGGCCCCTCAAGCGGGGAGAGGGTTCCGTCGGCTATGCGGTAAAATACAGACAAATCCGCCTCGTTTATAATATGCGTTTTATAACGCGCGGCATCGCGCTTAAATCTGTTTATTTCCGCACCGGAGACAAAGCGGTCTATCAGGCCGCATCCGCCGTGCGCCGGCAATAACGATGTATTCATCTGTTTTTATGGTTTGATTCCGTAGCCGATTATCCGCGGAACAGACATTACCGAAATGACCCGGACGTCTTTCAGGCCTTCAAAGATTACTTCCATGAATGCCTGCGGGCTGAACCGGTAGTAATCTCCGGGAAAATTATGCACGGCTAAGACCGCGGCCGCTCCGGATAAAGGAACCGTATGGAATTTCGTAAAACCGGGCGCGCCTATTACTATCAGACCGCCTGTTCCGGTCACCCTCTTGATTTCCGACACCGTCTTCCAGAAATATTTATCATGTTCCAGGACGGAATTGCACAAGACCGCGTCAAACTGTCCGCCGCTGAAGCAATCCATCAAATTGGCATTTCCCTTGACGATTGAAAAATCTTTGTACTTGTAAGAGCCTTCAAGGTTTATCCCTGTTTTTTCGGAGGCATGTTTCAGGCAAGGCATATTCAAAAGGCTTAATTTTTCGGGTATGGCCCCAACCTCTAATACGCGGCCGCGTATATCAAACTTTGAGCAAATTTTCTCAAACGCCCGATAAACTTCTTTATGCATTTTAATTTAAAGCCTTCCTTAATTTATAACAGGCGTTGATGAAAAATCTCGTTGCGGGACAACCGGGGCTGTAACCGTATTTTTCCATAACCAGACGGGCTTCCCGGTCAGAGGAGGGTATGTTCGGAAAGTTCTTCACGGAATAATGCGTATCCCGGCGGGCTTTTTGAAAAATTTTACGCTCGCGCCTCAAACCCAGGAAATCAAAAATACGCGACAACTCCTTTTTTGTATTCCGGCATAAATCTTCATACCTTACGTCAAGCACGTTTGCTTTAGCCAAGCGTTTTAATTCCAGCACTCTTTTTTCATTGCAAACCCACCTCTTCACCGCTTCTTCCGGGGTGATGCCTTTCCAGAAATCTCCTTCCGGTGTTTTGTTGAATTGTTCCGCGCTTGCCGCCACCGCAAAAGGGTGGCGGATTAGATGAATAAAACGGGTTTCGGGAAAAACATCCAGAATAAAGTTCGTTAGTTCAGGGTCTGAATATTGAAAAGGTTTTTTGTCCCCGACCCATAATAAATCTTTTTTTTCAACCGGCGCCAGCCAGGGACTGCCCTGGCGCATCAGGGATTTTTGAACGGTAAAAAAGTTTTCTGCCGGGCTCTTGTCTTTATCCAGAAGGCGGCCGCATTTTTGCAGGGTGTATTCCATTCCCGTGGGCCCGTCTTCGGGATACGTTTCGAAAGGTTGATGGTTGTGAAATTGATATAATATCCAGATGATATCCGACTCGTGGGAAATAAAGACCTGAGAATGCAGGTTGAGCAGCCGTACCAGCTGCGATGTCCCGGAACGTTTGTTGCCGGTGATGAAAAAAGTCCTGGTCATCTTCCCGTCCTCGTTAAATCAAGCCGTTTTTTATATCTTGAGGCAACCGAACAGTTTCAATATTACAAGGATACCTGAGATAATTGCCAGCATCCCCACCGCAGTTTTGATAACTTTTTTATTTTCAACTCTTGACAATAGATACGGGCCGGTTAATCCCCCGATGAATGCGCCGATGCACATCGGGGCTATTAGCGCATAATCATTGAATCCGTTAATCAATACCCAGGCCGCGAAAGACATGACGCAGATGGGCGCTTCGGCGAAATCCGTTATGCCGATGGCCCTCTTTTCCTCAACTCCGCTGGCAATCTGTCCGCTGGCCATAATCGGTCCGAACCCGCCGCCGGTAAAGCTTTTATTGAAGGAGCTGATGATTCCAAGCCCGGCTATCTTCAGCCAGGAAAATTTGAATGTCCGCTTGATTATGATAAGGACGCCCATAGTTATGCAGAGCAAGCCGATGAAAAATTTAAGCCAGAATGCCGGGATGCGTCCGCCGGCACAGACCCCCAATAACAGCGCAAAGATTCCCAGTCCCAGCACCAGAGCGGTAATCTTTATATCTGTTGTACCGCGCCGAAAGGAAGCGTTCTTGAATTTATGGTGGTGGAACGTTGCGGCAAACCCCCCGATTGCCTGTGATAACAGTATGGACGGGACTACAACCAGCGGATTGAACCCGATAATAATTAACAGCGGGCTCAAAAGCGTACCGTACATCATTCCAATCCCGCTGTCGATGCTTTCCATGATAAAGCAAAGAAAGACGATGGCGAGAATTGTTATTGGTTCTGTCATCTGAGATTTTTTGTTTACCTCTTCCGTAACGAACGCAACCTCTTTTTTATTCTGTGTAAAAGATTCTTCTTTTTGCGCTTCGGCGGGTTGCGGGATTCGTTTTCACCCGGGATGACAACCGTTTCCCGGGCTGGCGGCCTGTCTCCCCGTTCTTTTTCGTGATTGCGTATCTGCTCCGTCATGTAGGGGAAAAACTGGTAACGGTTTAAGACCAGTTCCCGGGCGTACGCTATCGCCTCCCGGTTCTTGAGCCATAAATCGCTTTTTATTATCTCTTTCAGATAACCGATGGCTCCGGGGGCGTCTATCTCTATCGGGACAAACGATTCTTTCGGAAAATACTCTTCAATATTGGTGCACCCGAAGTAGACGGGCATCGTCCAGGCCAGGAAGCAGTCCGCCAACTTTTCGCTCCAGTAAAAAGGGCCTTGGTAATTTTCTATCGCCAGAGAGTAACGGTAAGGCGCCAGGCCGTCCCACTTCTTTTCAATGGGGAAAAAGCCCTTTCCGAAAAGGTCGAATTCAATCCCTTCGGTCTGGATTTTTTTTAAAAATGCAATCCTTTTTCTGTGTAATTCAAAAAATTGTTTGTTACTTGTAATCCAGGAGAGGTTTTTGGTCTTCTCCGGAACCGGGCCGGCGTTTAAAAAATCATAATTCCGGCCCGCCCACCATCCTATCGCCGGGTGGCTGTGTATATAACGTTCGCCGATTAGCGAGACATCTGAAGTAAAAACTTTCCGGTAAACTTGGTGCGCGTTGTGCCAGGGCTTGAAATGTCCGGCCGGCGGTTCCTGTTGGAGCGACCAGATATTTTCCGGCGGGCAGAAGACAGGCGCGTCATAATTTGCATAGTTCAGGGTAATCACGTGGTCGCACTCCTCAACCGGTTCTTCGGTGAACCGGATGTTGTCCCAGACGCCCTTCCCGCCGGGCGTCTGGGGAAAGAATCCTAACCCCGGCCAATTCCTGAAGATGCGCACAACCTTCATATTTTTGCGATGAAACCCAGCGCCCGGGCCAATCTGACCGTCTTCTTTTGTCCGAAGAGCCGATAACCCAATTCGCAAAACGTGATTTTCAGCATCGTCCGGTAGTGCAGGTTACCGCGGACAGTAAGTTTTTCGTTGAACCCGGACACGATGAACTTCAACAGGTTCTCAGGAAGGGAAATTAGTTTTCTGAACGCCTCTCCTTTCCGGTTTGGACAAGGAGGATGCATGTATAATGAACCGAATAGATATGAAAAACTGATTTTGCGAAAATACTTTTTTTCCAGGCGGTTTTTCGATATCTGGTGATAGGCCGTCATCCGGGGATGGTAGTATAACTTTTCTCCGGCTTCGGAGATGCGCCGGAAAAATTCCAGGTCTTCTCCTCCCAGGCGGAGGCCGGGCCAGACGCCCAGGTCGGTCCGGTAGTTGCCGTATTTCAGAAAGACTTTCTTTTTTACCGCCGAATTGCAGCCGGTGGGGTACAGCGGACCTTCTTTTAGGGGGTAATATTCGGACTCTTCCCGGCCGCAGAGAGCCAGGATGGCGTAACGTTTTTCCCGGTCTTTTTCATCCGTAAACCACGCCGGGGGGTTTTCCGTCCAGATGGGCAGCACCCTTCCGCCCAGGCCGGCGCAGTCGTGCTCTTCAAACCCCTCCCTGACGCGCACCAGCCAGTCCTCCGGCAGGACAACGTCGGAATCGGTAAAGGCGATGATTTCGCCCTTTGCCTTTTCGATTCCCAGATTCAGGGCGTGGGTCTTGCCGGGCTTCGGCTCAAAGAGACAGTAGAACGTGTCCGGGTATCTGCGGGCGTAATTCCTGATTAATTCTCCGCTTCCGTCGGTAGCGTTGTTGTCAACAAACAGAAATTCAACCCAACTGTCATCCGGGATTTTAAGCCGGCTGACGCTCTCTATATTTTTCTTGAATAATTCTCCGCCGTTATAAACGCAGATAATGACGCTGATGCGGGTCATCTGGTCGTCTCGCACGCTAACTTTCCGTAGCGGTAAAAGAATATCCTGAATAATCTGTATCTCAATTTAAAGAACAAAGAACAGATTTTTCGCCGGTACCTGCCGGCGGTTTGTCGGGTGGTTTTGGGGCTAACGGCGGCCGCAGCCATCTTTGCAGCGGTTTCCAAAACGCTGTACAGCAGGCAGAAGGCCTGCAGAGCATTGGTTAAGAAGAACGACAAGAAGAAAGGCCGCCCTATTTCCCGCGATTTCTTGGCGGCGGCCGCGGCCGAGAGCGGAAAATGCCTGAAATACAATATGTCCGTTAAGCCATCATATTCTTTTTTAACCCTTTTCTTCCAGTTTTTATGTCCGAGAATATCTTCAAAAAGTTCCGGAACGGTAAAATTTTTAATTGCGGAGGAAAGGATTCGGTCACAGTAGAGATTGTTCGGTTTTTCCCCGGGGCGGTTGGGGCGGCTGATGTTTTCCGAATGCCACCGGTAGGCGTTCAGAGGTCTGGGTATATGGCCGAAGCGGCATCCGGCCTTCAGCGCTTTAAAGAGCATATCGGTATCTTCGGCGCCCTCCAGCATGGTTTCGTCAAAATAGCCAATCTTCTCCAGGTATTCCTTGCGCAGTAAAGTCGTTGACGGCAGGATGCCGAAATTTAACAGGAAAAACCGGAGGAATTGTTCCGGCGCGGGGTGAAATTTTTTTACAATCTCGGTTTGATTCCCTTCCGAATCCACCAGGATGTAATCGGTGTAAATCAGGGAGATGCAAGGGTCTTCCAGCAGTTTCTGAACCGAAAGGGAAATCTTGCCCGGAAGGCAATAATCGTCGGAATCAAGCAAGGCGATGAATTCGCCCCGGGACTCCCGGATTCCTTTATTGCGGGCCGCGCTTACCCCTCTTTTCTCTTCTTTCAGGAACTTAATCCTGCCTCCAAAGGATTTCAGGATTTCTTCGGTATTGTCGGTTGAGCCGTTGTCAACCACGATTACCTCAAGGTCGGGGTAGTCCTGGGACAGGACGCTCTCAATGCACTGGCGGATGTACTTTTCCCGGTTTAGGGTCGGGATGATGACGCTGACCAGGGGCGGCGCCGCTTGGTTGCCGGTTTCGTTCATTAAGATTATTTTAACATAAATACCTTGGACCAGAATCATTTTCAAAATTACTGCAAATTGAAATCCGGGGTTTTGCGATGGTAGAATCTAAGGTTAATGAAGATAATCTGCGATATTTCCATTCTCGGCCGCCATCGCATGACCGGAGTCCCAAGGGTTATTGAGGAAATTACGAGGGGCCTTTTTTACCACCCTGAATGCGAACTTATTTTTTGCGCGGATAAGAACAGTTATCTATACGCGAAAAAATACCTTGAAAGCATTGATTACTTTTCCGGGTACACGTTGTCAAAACCGGATACGATTCTGCCTTTTTTGTTTTTAACCTCTTGCATAAGGTCTTCATCCGGCCGGATAAAGGAATTAAAGTCAATAATCAAAAACGGCGGCAGGCACAAGTTCATTTTGAAGGCCGGCAAAGAGTTGCTCAACTATACCCGGAAAGGCGCGGGTTTTTTCATAATCAGCGATATATCCCGGAAAGACCTTATGTCGGCGGACATCTACCATTTGATGTATCCCAACCTTCCGAGATACGTGAGAAGATACGACAACCTTTCGTTCTTCCAGACGATTCATGACATAATTCCGATTTTGTGTCCGCAATATATTCCCGACGGTTCTGGCCGGTTGATAAAGAGTTACATAAACTGGCTCGCGGAAAAAGATTTCCTGCTTTGCGTCTCCAACTCAACCCGGAACGACCTTCTTAACTACAACCGTAAGGTAAATCCGGACAGGGTTTTTGTCACCCACCTGGCGGTATCAGGTAAGTTTTGTCCCTGCGAATCTCCCGAAGAGATTGAAAGGGTCAAAAGAAAGTATAAGATTCCGAAAGGCAGCAGGTATATACTGAGCGTGGCGACTTTTGACCCGAGAAAGAACCTGGATATTTTAATCAGAAGTTTTGTCCGGTTGATTGAGTTGGAAAGAATAAGCGATTTATCTCTTGTCCTGGTCGGCAGGTTGGGGTGGGGTTATGAAAAGATATTTCAGGAGATTGAAGATAATTCGGGAGTCAGGGACAGGATAATAATTACCGGATACGTGGATGATGTTGATTTGAGCCCGATGTACACCGGCTGTCTAGCTTTTGTTTACCCGAGCGCTTACGAAGGGTTCGGTTTGCCGCCGCTTGAGGCGATGGCCTGCGGAGCGCCGGTCATTACCTCCAATACCTCGTCTCTGCCGGAGGTGGTCGGCGGCGCCGGCATAATGGTGGCGCCGGGTGATGCCGACGGGTTAAGCGAAGCGATTTGCAAAATCTGCCGCAGCGAATCCCTGCGGCAGGATATGTCCCGGCGCTCGCTGGAGAGGGCAAAGTTATTTTCCTGGGAGAAGTGTGTGGACCAGACTGTGGCGGCCTACAAGAAGGCGCTGGCTATGAAATAGGATTAATATCCCTGAAACGTAATCCGTAGCGGTAAAAAAATACCCTGAACAGCCGGTATCTCAATTTAAACAACAACCGTTTAACCTTTTTCCGGTACCCGCCGGCGTACGGCCGGGTGGTTTTGAGGCTAAGGGCGGGCAGGGATATCTTTGCGACGGTTTCCAGGATACTGTAAATAAGGGGCAATGCTTGCAGGGTATTGGTCAAAAAGAGAGAAAAGAAGAAGGGCCGGCCTAACTCCAGCGATTTTTCGGAGGCGGCCCGGGCCGAAAGCGGAAGGCGGTCAAAATACCGGATATCCGTTAATCCGTCGTACCAGTTCTTCGCCTTTCTTTTAAGCCGTTTCCCATCGGCGGTTTTTCCGAAAATTTCCCGGATAGTGAAATACCCGATTGCGGAAGAATACATTCTGTCCAAATAGGACTTGTGGGCGGTTTGGCTGTGGTTTTCCGGGTGGCGCCGGTAGGCGGTCAGGGTTTCGGGGAAATGCTTAAAGCGGCATCCGGCCTTCAGCATTCTGAACCACAATTCGGTGTCTTCGGCATAACGCATCGTTTCGTCAAAATAGCCGCTCTTTTTCAGGCACGCTTTGCGCAAAAAAGTGGTTGACGGCAGGATGCCGAAACCTTCCAGGAAATTCCGGGTTAACTCTTCCGGGGGCGGTTGCTCCTTCTTTACGGCCTCGGTCCGGCGTCCCTCCGAATCCACCACGATGTAATCGGTGTAAATCAAGGAGATGTAAGGGTTTTCCAGCAGTTTTTTGATTGAAAGAGATATTTTGCCCGGAAGGTAGAAGTCATCGGAGTCAAGCAGCCCGATGAACTCGCCCTGCGATTCCCGCAGGCCTTTATTGCGCGCCGCGCTGATGCCCCGCTTCTCTTCTTTCAGGAACTTAATCCTGCCTCCAAAGGATTTCAGGATTTCTTCGGTATTGTCGGTTGAGCCGTTGTCAACCACGATTACCTCAAGGTTGAGGTAGTCCTGGGAGAGGACGCTCTCAATGCATTGGCGGATGTACTTTTCCCGGTTTAGGGTCGGGATGATGACGCTGACCGGGGGATAAGTTGTCGGTCTTTTTTCTCCGCTCATTAAAATTATTTTAGCACGTTTTATTAAAGCCGGATATAATAATTAAGGATAAAGATGAAGATTATAATCCTGGGCGGAGGCCCAACCGGATGCGCGGCCGCTTATTTCCTGCAAGAAAAAGGCAATCTTGACATTACTATTTACGAAAAGGCGGAGATAGGCGGATGCGCCCGGACCAGTTTTTACGACAAAATACCGTATGAATTCGGTCCGCAGATTATGTTCACGGACAGGGGATACCTGAGGCGCGTTTTTGAAAGATTCCTGGCCTGTTATCCGCCGCCCAATAGGTCCAAAAAGTATAAATATGCGGTTGATATTGACGGAATGATGGAAAAGTTCCATAATTTCCCGATTACTTTCCGGGATATCTTCCGGTTTAAAAATCGGGCGGGAATAATATGCGAACTCTGTCGGGCGAACCTGAAAAGGCCGGACTACTCCAACTTTGAAACCTACTGCATATCCAGGACAGGAAAGTTTTTGTATGAGAAATTCATAAAAAACTACAACAAGAAAGCGTGGCAGATGAACCCCTGTAAAATGGATTGCGGCTGGGTCCATTTCCGGCCCATGAAGGTGCATCTCAAATCGGCGCGGTTTGGCGACCAGTGGCAGGGACACCCGGGAAATTACAACCCTATGTGGGAAACGATGTCCGCAAACACCTGTGTCAAAAAAATCAACGTTGATTTCGGCGAAGATTTTGAATATTTTGTTGACGGAGACCGTATTGAAGCCGACCTGATCATAACCACTATTCCTCTCTCCAAAAAGTTGGAATTTATAAATACCTGCATTGTTTATGCGGCATTGAAAAGCGATTTATTTGTAATGCCCTGCGCAACCACGACCTTTCCTAATAACTACGATTTCACAAGGGTATTCGAATACAAACAACAATTTTTTTCGGCGTCAGAATATACTGTTGTCAGTTTTGAGTTTCCCTGGAAAGACGAATGTCAAAAAGACCACTATCTGAAACAGGCGCTCTGGTTCTGCAAAAATATATTAAAGAAAGAAGTCAAGGAGTGGTGGGTGGATAACCGCGAAACGATTTACCCCCTGGCAACACGCAAGAATAACGATTATTTCAACCGGCTCATCGGCATTTCCGCCTCCAGAAATATAATTCCGCTGGGCCGGGCCGGAATGCACGCGTATGTTTCCAAGGATACCTGCATCCGGATGGGTATGGAAACGGCGGACTATCTTGATGAACTTATGAACCCGGGTAAAAAAGTTCAAAGACTCGCATCAATGCGAAAAAACCTGCATTAAGGAATAATTTTTTACGATGAATATCCTGGTAGTCGGGGCTCTTTCGTGGAACCCGGAAAGAGTAATCAGTCTGTGTGAAAGAGGGCACAAGCTCTTTGGCCTGTGGACCAGGACGATGGCCTGGGAGCAGGGACCCTATAGGTTTGCAGAAGGATTCATAAGAGATGTGACCCCGGATAATTATGTTGAAGTGATTAAAAAAGAGAATATAGAAATTATCTACAGTTTATTTCAAACGTATCAGCCTTCTTCCTGGTCGGATGATGCAAATAATAGTTTAGCTGATATCTGGAAAACGTTGCGCCGGATATTTTCTGACCGGGCCAAGGGGTTGTTTGATATCCCGATTGTCAGACACTGGGGATTTGACATTTGTTATCTTGACCGGGGGGTTGCCGAAGCGTTTGACGGGCATATTTTTTGTAACCGGGGGAAATATATCTATTTTACCGCCCCGGAGGATGAAGGCGGTCTCGGGCTCAATTTACCTCTTGCTCCCGAACGTTTTGCGTTTATGGATGGCGACCTGCCTAAATGGGAATTCGGGAACAACAATTTTTCCGGGAAATTATCCGAGATTGACGGCCAGATACACACGGTTTGCGCGGGAAGACCCATCGGAATTGATCACTGCGAACTTACCCGGCAAAAGATACACATCCATATTTACGGCAATAATTTCGATGATATTATTAATATGATGGCTTCCGGCATTCCGACAAGAAAGATGTGCCGGGTCGATTTTTCTTACGTTCACCTGCATCCTTCTTTGCAGGCCATCAACAAGGACCTGGCGGAAACCAGGGCGATAAAGAACCGATGGGTTCCGGAATTTTCTCGGTATGATGCCGGCTGGTCCTACGTCAATGCCCGCTGGCGGCCTTTGCTGAACGATAAGGCGGTCATTCCTAACCGGCTTTCCACTTGCGTAATTGCGGGATTGCCGATAATCGCTGAAACCCTGCCCGGTTACTACCGGTATGATATTTTAAAGGAAAATAATATTCAGGTTGATTTCAGCCGTGATGATTACGACGGGTTGGCCAAAAAGTTAAGGGACAGGGAGATGATGAAACGAAAGGCCGGCAATGTCCTTGCCTGCCGCAAAAAATTTTCGTTCGATTACTACATTGATGGTTTGATACATTATTTCGATTCCGTTCGGAGAATATATTATGCCCAACCGCGTTCTTTCAATTTTTCGCAAACTGCATTTGAAAAAACGGCAATAGGCAGGGAGTTTCGTAAAAAGAAGTCCGTATTAAAGAAGTTATACCGTTTGGCCGGGCGTATGGAACATTGGTTGAAAGCGGCGTATCTTAAAAAGATTTTGCGGAAACACGGGGATAAAAAAGGTATTTAGATTCGGGGCCAAATCCCCAAGAATTTTTAACCCGCGTAAACTAATTCAGCTGGGATATTTTCGGAAAAATCGTGGGATTGAATTCAACGACAATTATTTTTGGTCTGTATTTCGAGATGGCTTTCCGGGCATGATAGTCGTTCCCGTCAATGTCGATTGAAAGGAGATCAAAATCATAAGGCACAGGTGCGGCGCTGAGGATCCGGTCCAGATTGTCATCCTTGGTAAACCCGACAAACTTGTTTATCAAGATGATGTTGCTCCGGTTCGCATAGTTGCGCTGCAAGCCGCCAAATTTTTTCTTGTCCGCTTCAATCAAAACGGCTGAATATCCTTTAGATTCGATTAAATGGCGGGTGTTGCTCAGCAACAATCCATACCCCGCACCAAATTCCACGCACCATTTGTCGTTTTGAGGTATTATCCCAAGGATTGTCTCGATTATTCCGTCTTCGCCCGATTGGGAATACACGTCGCGTTTATGTTCTAACAGCCATGCGGATGCCGTCCTGTTCATTCGGTCTCTCCCCTGCCGTTCAGGATGCCGCCCTCTTCTTGTAAACAACAGCGAAGTAATTTCCGCCTTGGGGCCGTTTCGCGATTGTGTGGCGTGAGAATTCCGTATAACCGTGCTGTTTCATGAAAGAATTAATATCGGCAAGTTGGCAACAGCCCTCGTAAGACTCAAAATCTGCTACCTCGGTCTTAGCGTATCGGAAGTTGGACAGCAGGAAAGCGCTTCCTTTTAAGACGAGCAACTCGGATCCCTGGGTATCTATAATTAACGATTGATAATCAAAGGGATCAATGTTTTCTTTTTCGAATAGAGATGTCAGCGTTATGCTTTTCAGCAAAATCGCATTGGTGTATTTCACATCCGGCCAGATGTCCTTGTGGTATTTTAGCTCGAATATTGACGACGACTCTCCGTTATTATTCGCCACATGGAGCCGATACTCTTTGCTATCGCAATCAGTAACAAGGTATTGGATGGCGCGCTGTCCGGGGAAGTCTTTCAATTTGGCTTTGAGCGTTTCAAAAATTTCCGGGATCGGTTTAATCCAGAGTACACGCAAGTTCAAATTATCATAGAGTTCCCGTTCCTGTCCGGTATTTGCTCCGACGTGAATCACGCCCGATATGTTTTGGAGGAATTTGTCGGGATTTTCCTCCGGTTTTAACCCGACTTCCGGTGCCGTTAACGGATGTAAAAACACCTTGAACCTGCCCCTTAACCAGAATAACAGGGAACCAATCTTCCGGCGGTACTCGCCGGCGCTCTTCCGAACGAGTTTCGGGCTGACAACCGCCAGATAGATTTTTACGCCGTTTAATAAGATTTTGTAAAAGATAAAGAAGATTTTCGTGGTGTTGGCCAGGAAGAAGAGAAAGAAATAACGGCGAGGGACGCGGCCGGTCTCCGTTGACTTTTTTACGTCGGCGCGGGTAATAACGGGAGAGAAAGCATTTTGTAAAAAGCTTTTATCCGGTAAATTTCATTTCGGGCCGCAAGGGAACTGCTGAAGCCGCCCGGCCGGAAACAAGCAAGCGGTTCGTTGATGTAACCGAATTTAACGTTGTTCAAGTAAAGAGTGAGCATAAAGCTCCAATCGGCCGCGTACCTGAAATTGATGTTAAACTTTAAATCTGCGTATATTTCCCTGGAAACGAAACAGGTCGGGTGATAAGGCATGTATTCGGCAGCGCGTCCCCTGCATTCCCGGCAATCCTGCAGGTCTTTTGACTCTCTTGATTTAAGGAGTTTCTGGTTGCCGTAAAATAATTGCGCTTCTTTGTCTGTTCGGGACGCTTCCACCACTAATCTTACCGCATCCTGAGTATAAAAGTCATCGCTGTTGATGATGCCGACCCATTCCCCCCGGCAAAAGAAATTTCTTTGTTTATCGCATCGTAGATTCCCCGGCCCACCCGCCGTATTTGCCGTCAAAACCCCAACCCTCTTTTATCTCGTCCTGCCTTTTGACTGCGTATCTGAAAATTCTCCCGCCGAAATCAATTTCTGCCTTGCCTGCCGGCTTTTTTCATTTCTTGTACCAACTCTTAACCCTGATAACGATAGTATGGCGCATTTTAATTGTAGTTACCCTGTCTTTTTAATATTTGTTTCAAAGCACCGCAGGGCGGCCAAAATGGTCTTATCCATATCGTAATAGGCGTAATCGCCCAGGCGGCCCCCGATGATTAGCCCGTCGTCCTGCCAGGCAAACTCACGGTATTTCCGGTAAACCCGGCAGTTCTGTTCGGTCCTGACCGGGTAGTACGGTTCGTTGTCATCCTTTTTGGGCGTTTCGTAAAAGATTATCGTTTTTCCCTTTACATGTGTTCTCTCGGGGTGAAAATGTTTCGGCTCGCAGATTCGGGTATATTTAATCTTCGCGTCGGCGTAATTCATCACCGAAGTCCCCTGGTAATCATCCGACTTAACAAGAATTCTCTCCAGCCGGATACTTCTCCAGCCAAGTTTGCCGTACCGGTAATTGAAATATTGGTCTATCGGTCCGGTGTAGATTATCTTTTTCTGGACGTCAAAACGGTCGCGTTCTTTGAAGAAATCACAGTTTAAAACAAGGTTAATAAGCGAAGATGAAAGCATTTTTTCAAATATTTTCTTGTAATCATCTAATGGGATGCCCTGCCAGCGCGCATTACGGAAATAGTCGGTCCGATGATTATACCGCACCGGAAGTCGGGAGATAATTTCCGGAGGCAGATTCCTGGGGTGTGTGCCCCATTGTTTGACGGTGTACCCCTTTACCAGCGCTTCGTAGAGAGGCCGGCCCATCAGGGATACCGCCTTTTCTTCAAGGTTTTTCGGGTTTTTGATGTTGGCCTTCCTAATCTCTTTTGCCAGGAATTCTTTTGCTTCGCGGGGTTTAAGGTTGAGGTTGTAGAAAGAGTTTATCGTTTCAAGGTTGACGGGTATCCGGTAAATCTTGTTCCGGTATTTTGTAAAGACCCGGTGGCGGTAGTTGTTGAATTTGCCGAACCGGTTGATGTATTTCCAGGCCTTTTTTGAAGA
The DNA here is from genome assembly GCA_043826355.1 of Candidatus Omnitrophota bacterium. Lineage (GTDB taxonomy): Bacteria > Ratteibacteria > UBA8468 > MWAK01 > MWAK01 > JAHJUB01. The sequence continues at coordinate 1,216 of JBDRQI010000024.1, read as the reverse complement.
GGTGTGGAAGATATGCGGTCCGTATCTATGAAATTCAATCCCGGTTTCTGGGTTCAGTTCCGAATAGCAGTTTCCGCCTATGTGGGGACGTTTGTCAATAATTGCGACTTTTGCGCCAAGTTCGTTGGCGATCCTTTCCGCCAAGATGCTGCCAAATAAACCGGCTCCAACGACGAGGTAATCGCAGGCAATCTTTTTTATCTTCAACCAACCTCCTGATTTCACTTAATTGTTCAATCTTTAATTCCATTGACCCGGTTAATCTTCCTTTTTTAAGGCGCGGCGCCGTACAATTTGCGTGGTGCAGCAGGATATCCCGGGGAGGTTTCCCGGGGTGTGATTTTGCCCAGAAACAATTGGGGAAGATATCATATTCTATATCACCAGATTTTTTTCGCAAGAGGCCGTTAATTATGGATTGGTCATTTACCTCCGGCTGGTTCCATTCGGAAGAATTAACTCTTTTGAGCACAGCCTGCCAGAACTCAATGGTTTTCCGGTTGCAGCGTATTGCCATGAATCCGGCGTTGACTTCTCCGCCGCCGCCCCGTTCCGACTGGAAAACAACGTCTTTTTCTTTTATGGAATATTCAATGGTATCCGAACATTTGCCGAAAAACTGTATGTCTAAATCCGACCAGATAATGACATCTCCGAAATTATCTTTAATAGAATCCAGTATCAGCGCGGTCTTTTTTTTAACGACATCCTTAAATCCGGGCGTGGAAAAATCCCCGTACTTTTTTTCGGTTGCCCCAACCTGTAAAATATTGAGTTCCCAGTCATCCTGAAGAGACTTTAAAAACCAATCATCTTTGAGAATTGCGGCCCCGTCCGTATAAACGGCGTAAAGTTTCATCCGGATTTAAAAAATTTTCCCAATTACCTTTCGATAAAAATCCACCAACTGGGCGGTTATCTTTTCTGCATTGTTCGCGCTTACCCGCTGAAACGCTTTTACACCAATGGCTTCTTTTTGTTCCGGGGTCAAGGCAAGGGCTCTTTCCATCGCCGCCAGCAGGCCGGCCGGGTCTCCCGGTTCGCACAAAAGACCGTTTACGCCATCGTCAATCAATTGTTCAAAACTGGCGCCCCGGGTGCCGACCACCACCTTCCTGCGCGCCATCGCTTCCAGGCAGGCGTTAGGGAGGTTATCCAGGCGGGAGGGAAGAATAACTGCCAGGGCGTTATCCAGCACCGGGTAGAGTTGTTCGCG
>JBDRQI010000023.1:0-6805 GCA_043826355.1 Candidatus Omnitrophota bacterium | reverse complement strand
CGCCATCCTGGCGGCGATGCTCCTGCCGGCGCTCAGCCAGGCCCGGGAGAAAGCCCGGGCGGCAAGCTGCATCAACAACCTGAAGCAGATTGGCCTGATGGTCTTTGTCTACGCCCAGGACAATGACGGGTTTGTGCCGGTAGCTGGTCAAACCAACCCCGCAAGCCAAACTAGCTACTGGTACTGTGGAACCGATACTGCGTACAATCCCTACTTTGCTGTCCCATACCTGAAAAGTTCGGGGTGGATGGGCCGGGGTTGCCTCCTTGATTGTCCCTCAGCACCAAATACCCAGGGCGGAGGAAATGATTACGGTGTTAGGGATTATGCTCTAAACTCAATTCTCCAGGGCACGAAACTTGACCGGGTCATCTCCCCGAGCGAAAAGGTCGCCTTCTGCGACGGTCCGGGTTTTTATCTCGTTGCCCCTACAGGCGGCGCCGGGACTAGTGATTGGAAGTACATTGTGAACTGGGTGCACAGCGGGGGCGCAAACTTCCTCTTCTGCGACGGCCACGTAGAATGGATTAAGCAGGGCGGGAAACTTACGGACAACTGGTTTGACCCCACGATTGTGAACTGACCTGTTAAGTGGTTATAAGCCCTTTGAGGCTTAACTGCGGCAAAGCGGTGCCTATCGGTTACCCCGGGCGGTTTTCTGGCCGCCCGGGGTAACCGATTTTGTATAAGAAGTGGCATCTTCTTTCCCGCACCACCGCCTTCGCCAGGTTTACCCGTCGCAACTTCAGCGCAGGCCGGTTGCGGCGAGACGAAGCATGCGGACTCCTTATAAGTCTTCAATCTACCCCCCTCTCTCTACCAGTATTACAACACTAGTATTGAATATTGCGTCAAAAATATTCAAGTAAGCGCCGCTTTCTAATTGACAAATAGATATATCGGAGTAAAATATAATCAATAAGACAGGCTCTCAGACTAAAATATTTATTTTTGATGGGTAAATGGAAGAGGATTTTTGTTGTTGATTGCTGGACATCGAAGACGAAAAACCGAACTCCAACAGCCCCAAATATTTTAAGCAAAAACAGTTTATTTTTAAACTAAGTGAAGAACCCCGCCCACAGGGTGGGGTTCTTCACTTGACCTTAAAAAAAGGCAATAAATAATATTTATTGAAAATATTCAATAAAATCGGATTGAAATATTAGATTGTATATCCCTGGGGACAATTGGGGTCCGGTTTTTCGTTCTTAATCTCCTACAAAGCATCTTCACCGTCAATTGCCGTAATCACCCCGGAAACCTGTTGTAGACCGCCTGTTCTGCCTCCCCTGAGGTATTCTAATCTGTTCTCCCGCCTACCTACCTAAACATCTGCAAAACTTGACGAAAACAAACGAAGGGTAGTATACTCATTATGGAATCAGTAATTCCAATTTTGGACTCAATATGGAAACTATAATTCCAAGAATATTTATTCCCCCAAAAAATAGTTTTTTCCTCTTCGGCCCACGCGGGACAGGAAAAACTACCTGGCTGAGGCAAAACTTTTCTAAAGCCGTATGGGTAGATTTGCTTGAACCGGAAGTTTTTCGTTCCTATAGCGCCCGTCCGGAACGATTGGAAGAAGTTATCTTGGCTCAGCCGAACAAAAAAGCAGTGGTTGTTGATGAAATTCAAAAAATCCCGGAACTTCTGAACGTTGTTCACGCACTAATCGAAAAGAAGCTTGGAATCCAATTTATTTTGACCGGTTCAAGTTCACGTAAACTCAAGAGAACCGGCGCTGATTTACTTGCCGGAAGGGTTATCAAAAAAGAACTTCATCCTTTTATGGCTGCAGAATTGAATACAAAATTCAATTTAAGCAGCGCTTTGAAACAAGGGCTGTTGCCGCTAGTAACATCCGCCCGGGAAGCAGAAGATGTTTTAAAAACTTATGCTGCCTTGTACATGCGGGAAGAAGTACAAATGGAAGGTTTAGTCAGAAACATAGGTAATTTTTCAAGGTTTTTGGAAGCGGTCAGTTTTTCGCACGGAAGCGTACTCAATATCAGCAACGTAGCACGCGAATGTGAAGTTGAAAGAAAGGTCGTTGAAGGATACATAACAATCATTGAAGATTTGCTGTTGGCCTTCCGCCTGCCGGTCTTTGCCAAGCGCGCCAAAAGGGCTGTTGTTTCCCATCCGAAATTCTATTTTTTTGATGCCGGGGTCTTCCGGTCGCTCCGACCCTCGGGTCCGCTGGACAAACCCGAAGAAATTGAGGGTTGCGCCCTTGAAGGTTTAATAGCCCAGCATTTGACTGCCTGGAATTCTTATCGCGGAGATAAAAACAGGGTATATTTCTGGCGAACGTCGGCCGGTTCGGAAATTGATTTTGTGGTCTATGGAAGCGAGGTCTTTTGGGCGATTGAAGTAAAGAACACGACGCGCATCCGTCCTGAGGACCTTCGCCCGCTGAAAAGTTTTAAGACCGATTACCCGGAGAGCACCGCTTACTTGCTTTATCGCGGGAAAGAACGTTTAATGAAAAACGGGGTGCTGTGCCTGCCCTGCGAAGAATTTCTTCTTAAACTCACGATATAAATTAGTAAATTAGGGACAGCCCCTTATTTTCTACCGGAAACCTGTTGTAGACCGCCTGTTCTTCCTCCCCCCTGAGGTATTCTAAAATTAGTTGACAGTATTTTTCAGAAGGAATACAATAATATCGGAGGAAAAGATAATGGAAAAGGTGAAGTTTAAGGTTTATCTGGAATACGACCCGGAATATAAAGGTTACGTTGCGGAGGTACCATCTCTGCCGGGTTGTATGGCCCAGGGAAAGAGCGAAGAAGAAGCTCTCGCCAATGCTCAAGAAGCAATAAAAGGATATCTTGCCGTATTAGAAAAACACCCCCACCCCGTTCCTTCCGAACAGATTCATTACGTAGAGGTAGCGGTTTAATGGGAAAACTTGCCAATATCTCTGGCAGGGAAGCAGTGAAAATATTCGCCAAACTGGGCTATCGGTTAGAACGACAGCAGGGCAGCCACATGATTCTCAATAACGACCGGCTCGGTTACCCAATCTTAGTAATCCCCGACCATAAAAAAATAGCACCCAACCTTCTTAGAGCCCAGATCAAAAGAGCCGGCCTAAGCGTAGACGAATTCCTCAAACTCCTTAAAAGCTAATCTGCTGTATGAAATGCCATATCTGTAACGGGGAAATGTGAAAAAATTAGGGGGTTGTCCCTAATTACTCATATCCGGTGAAACGTTCCGGGGTAACCGATGAATAAATCTTCAATGAATACCTTAAAAACCGAACTCTTAAACACCAAACCATTACCGGTCGCGGTAAACGGCTGGCTGAACGTCGCGGACTTCGGCGCGTCGGGATCGAAGTTCGAGACCACCGCCACGACCACCGCCGGCTTGAACCAGATCGTCGTAAAGAATGTTGGTGATTTTAAGGTCGGACAGGGAGTCATCGTGTCCCGGTGCAACATCCGGATTGTTTCTCCGCTGCTCCGGGGTCCGGAAAACGGGTATGACCAGAAGCCACTGGGAAACGCCCTGGAAATTCGGGGTTACGACGGAAGTACGGGCAGCTGGCTGGTATTCATCCTGGAGATCGACTCCGCGAAGCCACTCTCGTTCCGTTGGAGCGACAACCTGGTTCGCGAAGACAAGTGGCAAGGCGTCAAGGTCCCGATCACCTGGAATTGGCAAAAACTCAGCAACGGGATTGACGTAAAGTTCAACAAACGCGATTTAGAACTGGGGCACATGATTACTTTCTCGGCCCACGATCAATTGCTGACCGTGATTGAGAAGATCGCCGGTAAGACGTTCACGCTTCGCGCCGCCGCCAACCGCACAGCCACGGATGCCTTCGTGCGCCACGACGACTCGCTCGCGATCCAGGCAACCGTCGACTGCGCCATCCGGGAAAAGCGGAATGTGTTCTTTCCCTCCGGCTGGTATCGCGTGCCTAATGGGATCCGGATGAACGCCGCGGAGGCACTCTGCCTTGAGGGCGCCAATGGCGTAGACACGGTCATGGACATATCCGACGGTGCCGCCAGCATCTTCGGTATCCATAACTGCAAGGAAATCACGATTCGCAATTTCCGCATGGTCGGCCACACCGGCATGGCCGAGGCCGCCGGCGCGTTTCGGTTGTCGCACGACCGAAGCAGCTTCTGGGCTTCCGAGCTGAAACCCTGCAAGGCGATCGGCCTGACCGGCACGGAACGGGCGCTGGTCGAAAACGTCCATGCCAGCCGCATGGCCAGCGAGTGCTTCTACGCCTGGGGAACGTGGCGGAAGAGCACCGCGGCTCAGACCGGCCTTGCCACGGAACCTTACCACGGCGAAGAAAAACAGTACCAAAAGTCGCTCATCTACCTCCGCTGCTCGGTGACCGACTGCGCCGCCAACGCCTTTAACAATAATGACATGGGCGAGAACACCAGCGTGCTCTATTGCCGCATCGAAAATGCCGGTCCCGGCGGCTGGCACGCTGCCGAGATGCCCGCCCGGTTCCTTAAGCTCATCGGCAACTACGTGCGCAACGCAGGCCCATTCACCATCGGCGACATGAGCCATCGCTACGATGACCTCCACAACCTCGGCTGCGGACAAGCCATCGTCGCCGACAACGTCTTCGAGGGTATCGGCAAGTGCGGCGGCATCGTCGTTCATCACGGCTCGAGTCAGGTGGTAATCGCCAATAACCTGTTCATCAACTATAACGGCTCGGCAATCACCGCCTCCAGCTACCACTGGGGTTGCCCGGCCTTACCTTCCAAAACGGTAACGATCACGGGCAACATTATTGACATGACGCACCCGGGCGACACGCCTATCGCGCGTACAGGCATCACCGTCAGCGTCTCCAACGCAATCGTGGCCGATAACCAGATTTATGTCCGCGGCCGGCACGATCCGCTCGTGACCGGAATCATGGTAGCCGAACCGGCGCTAAACGTCATCATCCACAACAACCTGATCCGCAACTGCCAACAGGGACTCATCACTAACCGTGTCCAATCCAGCGTCCGGGAAGTCATCGATACCCGCACATTTTCCGATACCGGTCCAACCCTGCCGACGGAATGGAAGGACTCGCACCTCTACCGCGGCTGGAACCTGGCGTGGATAAGCGGCAGCCAGCCGGGCACCCTATCGGTAATCGACACCTTCGAACCCGAGACGCTCCGCTTCCGACTGAAGGAACCGCGCGCGATGAAAGCCGGCGACACCTTCCATCTCTTTCCGTCCGGTCCGGCCAACTGGAGTCTCCACCACAACACGGTGACCGGCTGCTCCGAACCGGTCAAGCTCGAGGCGTACGGCAGCGAGACTTCGGTCTTCCGCGATAACGTGATTTCGCGCAACGACGCGCAGGGCGTGAAGCAAGCAATCAGCGTAACCGGACAGTTCAAAATCATCGGCAACCAATTCTCGGGATTCGACGAACCCGGGTGCGCGGCTTTATCGCTTGCGCCTGATCCGACCGGACGTGTGAACCGCAACATTTTCCAGGGCAATATATTCGAACGCTGCACCAGCGTCGTGAGCGAGGCCGGCAAGGAATTATGGAAGGGGTACGTTGCGGATGGCAACCTGTTCGTGAACTGCAAAGAAGCGCCTACCACCGGCGGAAGGGTATCCGGTTAACCCTGTTGAGAAATTAATATTCCTAACGGGTCTAAAATATTTCTGCTTCGATTTTACTCAGCATGGTGAGTGAACCGAACCATTTCTGATGGGCAATGGAAATTCCGAATAATTTTTTTTGAAAAGGAGGACATATACATGCTGTCGAGTGTTGATTTCTGCGGAATCAAGGTGACGCGGTTGATTATTGGCGCCAACCCGTTCGGCGGATACAGTCATCAAAATGCGGAGCGAGACCGGAAAATGCGAGAGTACTACACCATCGCGAGAATCAAGGAAACGTGGGCCCGCGCCGAGGCCGCCGGCATTAACACGATGGTGACGAACAACGAAACCCCGCATGTCCTGCAAGCCGTCCGGGAGTATCTGCGCGACGGCGGATCGCTCCAGTGGATTGCGCAGGTCAATCAACCGGCTGAGACCGACATGACCCTGGCTATTCATGAGACGGTTAAAATCGGGTGCAAGGCGATTTACTTCCACGGAGGGCTGGTGGAAGATGTTTTTCGCAGGAAAGATATTGAAACACTTCGAAATTGGTGTGACCAAGCCCGGTCTTATAATGTCCCCGTGGGCGTGGCCGGTCACTCTCCTGAAGTGCATTACTGGGTGGACAGTCTGGGTATTGCGGATTTTCATACCGTGTGCTTTTTCAACTGCGGCAGTCTGCATGACGGCAAGGGAGACAAATTCAGATTAAGCGATTTAGCGCCGGCAACGGAGACAATACGCACCATCCGGAAGCCCTGCATTGCCTATAAGATCATGGGAGCCGGCAGAATTGATCCGCGAATGGCTCTGGAATATGCTTTTACGAGCATCAAGACGACGGATGTTGTGAATGTCGGAATGTACCGCGGGGACAAAGATGATATAGTCGAGGAAAACGCCTCCATTTTACGCGAAATACTGAATAGAAAAACGGAGAGTACTCCCTAATAATTTACTTTCTCCACCAACCAAATATTGTTTGGGATTCTGTTAGTTTGGGTGTGATAACTAAACTGCAGCCCCAAGGAGACGCGATGCAATGTATAAAGAGCATCGTTTGCGTCGGGCGGCACTGCCGGTGTGATGAGTAAAGAGCACCGTTTGGCAGGCCCGCCGAGAAGGTGAGGCGGGCTCAGGTGAGCCGCCCCATCCTTGAAGTTTCAAGTTCAAATCCCCGAAG
>JBDRQI010000022.1:0-19508 GCA_043826355.1 Candidatus Omnitrophota bacterium | reverse complement strand
TGGCCGTGGCTGCAGAGAATGGCCGGGTTCTTCTTGTCCGGTTTCATCTTTTTTGGCCTTAAGAGCTGGCAGGGCACGGACATAAATGCTTCGGAATTCAAGACCACCCGTTCCCGGATTAAATCGCCGTCGGTTACCGAGGATTCTACCTCTGCCTGAAGCGGTACTTTCTTAGGGAAGGGGCCGAGCAGTTCCATAAATTTGGGTTGGGCTTCTTTGCGCCAGGCCGTCCAGTCGGCTCTGGTCTTGCCCTGGAACTTCAGGAGAGGCGTCCAGTCCTCGGTAAGTTTATTCCAGTACTGTTCCATCGAAAAATTACGAGTCACTTTCGCCTCCATGGCAAGTCCTCCATTTTTGTAATTTCCCACATGTTAATCAAACAGCAACTTCAAGTGATTATCCAAATGTTCCTTTACCTGGCGGCAGTGCTCTGTTTCGTTCCGGAAGAGAGATTCGTATATTTCATTCCGGAACTCTGCCAGGACGGAACCGTAAGTGATGTGGATTAGTTGCCGGTTGTCCGGCAGGGAGAAGAGGCCGGTCAGGTCGGCGTCAGAAACTTTTTTTATCGAAGGTATCTTTGTCGGGTTTAGACTGACGGAATAGGACTGCCGGTCTTTTCCCAGATTCCGGAGGCTGCATTGGTGAATCCGGCGGTAGAGTGATGGCTCGGTTGCGGCGATGGTTTTTATTGCTTGCAGCCAGCTGGTTCCGGCGGTCTTTACGTGGAATGCATCGCAATTTTTTTTGATGACAGGGTAAACGGAAAATTTGTCGCTTCCGGAATGGAGGCTCAGCCGGTAATTACCGAAGAACCGGCAGATTTCCGCGTGTTTTTGAAAACTTTCCTCAAATTCAACCGGATTTCCGATGTAATCGATCGCTTTTTCAAATTCGCCGGGAAAGCGGGGTGCAATGCTGGTGAATCGAACGTTGTTTCGGCGCAGATATTCCGCAATAAAGATGTGGTCTAAAAACGTGGTGGGAAGTTTTGTTTCGTCAACCGAAACCTCAAAATCAAAATCTTTCAGGGTTCCCTTCAGGGTGCGGTAACATTCAGCCGTAAAATTCAACCCTTCCGCAAAGGTAATGATCGATTTTTTGACCTCCGGCCGGGTGAAACGGTAAACGTTACATTTAATCCGGTATTCTTTATCCTGAAAGTATTTTTCAATCTCCGGGGCGCCGGGTATCTTTTTGTAGCGGTTGTTTATTTCATCCGGCGACATTGCGGCCGGGTTTTTGATGTGGTCTGAAAGGTCGATGGTGTACATGGAATAGTTTGATTCAGCCGCTTCTTTCAGGCGGGCAAGGTCCTTGAGGTGGTCGGCGTCCGCTCCCCAGGAATTTTGGTACCCTGACTCCAGGCAGCCCCAGGTGGCGTCGTCAATCACGCTTTGCATCGTTCTTCCAGTCCGGCTGTTTTCCCGGACCGACTGCTGGGCAAAGATTGGGAAGACCGGATAGGCGGCGGCAGATTTGGCGTGAGCCGGCGTAGCGATACCCAGCCGGTCCCCGAAACCGAAGGAGATGTTTTGATTGCAGGCAACCGGCGAAAGTTCCGGAAAGGCCTCGCGTATGAGCCTGGCGTTAAGGGAGATCAGGGGACACAACCTGAGCCCGTCAGCCAGATTTTTTCCTTCAAAATTACTTGTTTTTCCTTTGACAACAAGATATTTCCGGTCATTGTTTTTGACAATTAGAACTGAGGTTTCGCTTTTGTGCCGAAGCGATTTTGGGTAGTGACGGTACTCTGGGGGTAGTTCTTTAAACTCATTTTCCATAAGTGAATGTTTGTGCAGCAGGGGGGTTATCTCCCCTCCCGCCCCATAGCGGTGATTTATCGCACGCATTGTTGTAGGACAGGCGTCCATCTTCGCCAACAACCGGCTACGACGGATAAATCTCGCCTGTCAAAACATGGGCGGGGATGTAACCCCGTCCCTACATGTTTTATTTATATTTATCCAACGGCACCAGGTCTTTTATCCTGATCGCTTTGCCGTCCTTGATGGATTTATTGGCGGCAATGCCGGTTAAGATAGAGGTTGCGCCGGCGTAAGAACCGGCCTGATGGTTTAACGGGTCGGGAATTCCGCCCCGGAATAACATATCCTGCAGCCGTTCGTCTCCGCCGCCGTGTCCGCCGGTTGCCTTGGGTATCGTATATTCCATCTTTTCGCCTTTTCGATTGTAGAGATTAATGTAAAGCGCCGGTTCGGCGACTTTCATCCCGCTGTGGTATTCGGCTATCTCCAACCTGCCCTTGGTGCCGTTGATGGAGGCCTTCCAGCCCTCGTAAGGGGAGTGGGCGGTCAGGGAGTAACTCAAGAAAGCCCCGCCGGAATATTGGACGTTAACGCTCATCGTATCGTAGATGTCAATCTCTTCGGCGAAGACGCAGCGGTCCCGGTAGTAGCCGTCAGCGCTTTCGGTCTCCAGATAAAATTCCTTCAACGGTACCCCGACTGTCGACCGGGTAATGTCAAGATAGAACTCGCAGGTCTTTTTATACCTGCAGGTGAGGCAGCGTTCGCCCCGTTCCTTTCGAGTTGGGCCGTAGAAACGTCGGGAGCCGAAAGCCATTACCTGCTCCGGTTCTTCTTCCAGCCACCAATTTAACAGGTCGAAATGATGAGTCGCTTTATGGACCAGGAGTCCGCCGGAATTCTCCATCTTCCGGTGCCAGCGCCGGAAATAGTCGGCGCCGTGGCTGGTGTCAAGCATCCACTCGAAATTTACGTTCAGGATGTTCCCGACAATTTCTTTCTTCAGAAGTTCTTTTATTCGGGTGGTGTAGGGGGTGAACCGGTAGTTGAAAGTAACCGTCACTTTTTTGCCGGTTTTCTTCTCGGACTCCAGAATCGCATTGCACTTTTTGGCGTCAATCGCCATCGGCTTTTCCACGATGGCGTCCAGACCGGCTTCCAGGGATTTGATGATATAGAGGTGGTGGAATCGGTCCACTGTGGTGACGATGGAGACGTCCGGCCTGGTCTTTTTAAGCATTGCGTCAAAGTCCGTAAATACTTCACAACCCAGCCCGACTATTTCTTTGACTTTCTTTGCCCGTAAGGGATTTACGTCAAATATCCCCACTATCTTCGCGCAATCGGAGAACCTTTCCTTGATGGGCTGGGCATACATGCCGATAGACCGTCCGCTCGCACCAACCAAAACATATTTTTTCATCTTATTTTTCTCCTTAATTATTTTCGCAACTATCCGTCCAGTTTTGCCGGAAGCCGGTTATATCGCCTGAAGTTTTACCAGGAGATATCCGGCGGTATTCCGTGGTCACAGAGAGAATGTGGCTGCCTTTTTTTGAAGAGGGCCGGTACGAACCGGAGCACTTCTTCTTCCATTATTTTACCACCTCTGGCGATTGTCCGTTTGTCAATTCCGCTCCGGCAGGCGATATTCCGGCTTCAATATCCGTTTTGCCGAATGAAAGCGCCTAAATAAATTTTCCCCGTTCGGTCATTTTGGGTTGGGTTAAAAACAGGAATTTTTCCTGTCGGTTTGATCGACTTCTTACGGTTTGACAGGCGTTTGTGATTTACTATTATAAGTTTTATGTTTTTTATTGTCAATAAACAACATAAACCATTTAAGATATGATAAAATATATTTAAGAGTCGGACAGGCGTCACGCCTGTTAATTTCGGGGAGGTTAAAATGAATATACCACTTTCTCAGGACAGCTGGCGGGTTTTTCGGATAATGTCCGAATTTGTGGATGGGTTTGAATCTTTGTCCGGCCTGGGTAAAGCGGTTAGTATTTTTGGTTCGGCCCGGATTAAGCCCACCGAATCATATTACCAGGAGGCATTGGAGACGGCGCGCGGCCTGGCGAAGGCCGGTTACGCGGTTATTACCGGAGGTGGCCCCGGTATTATGGAGGCGGCGAATAAGGGCGCTTCTGAAGCCGGCGGGGCTTCCGTTGGCCTCAATATTGAACTGCCCCACGAACAGAAACCAAACCCATATATTAAAACTTCGCTTTCCTTCCGTTATTTCGCGGTACGCAAGTATATGTTTGTCCGGTTTGCTTCCGCCTTTGTCTTGTTTCCCGGGGGTTTTGGCACCATAGACGAACTGATGGAAACGCTCTGCCTTATCCAGACCGGACGTAGCCCGAAAGTTCCTTTAGTACTGGTCGGCCGGGATTACTGGAAGGGTTTATTGGACTGGCTTTCCAAAGTGGTGACAGCCGAGAACTATATTGATGCGGTGGACCTGTCCCTGATTGCCGTCGTGGAGAAACCCGAAGAGGCGGTAGAGATAATTTGCGGCAAAGAAGAAATGAAGAAGAAATAAGCCTGTTCTGTGCAGGCGGGTCAAGCGGTAAGAATGGCTGCCCTTTTCTCTTTAGCGCTGATGGTAACCGGTAAATTCAGCTTGAACCGGAAATTTTAGCGGAGCCGTTTTTACCCGGCACGTTATAATGCAACCATCATAAAGAGAGCTTAGAAATTACAGAAAATTATTATTTCAGGATGAGCAGGACAATATAAGGGACGGCGTTGAAGAACAGAAACAGGACCTTGAATAACCCGAGAAACGAGTAAATTGTAATATTGAAAGATTCCCTAGAGAGGTGGAACATTTTGCTGTGCATGCGGTATACCCAGTTACCGGCGAATGTGCAAAAAGTTACCGAAAGAACAAACAGAAGTCCGTTTATGATTGTGCACCACATAAAGAATTTTTGAAGTACCTGAATATTCATTTTCAATCCCCCCTTTGTCTGCCGAAAAGAAAAATTTTAACCTGACAGACTGTTTTATTGATTGTATTTTAGTCTCCGATATCGCGATTTGTCAACTAAAAAATCACCAAAAGCGGACTGGATAAGAGTGAATAGAGCCCGCTTTTGAAAATTCGTAACCCGTTGCAGCGTAATAGTCGGGCAATTGGGTCAGCTGGTGCGAACGCTACTTTCACACGGCGATTAAGCCCTTTTTCGCAGACCCGCATAAAATAAACAAATTCGTTGTCTATCAAACGTTTTACCCACCTTCCCGAGTTATGCTTAGTTATATCGAAATATACCGTTTTGAATAGTAACGCGACAGGAATCTGGCACAAGAATCAGGGGGATGCCCTGTCCCATTATCCTATGTTCCGTTTAATCCGGTCCTTTCTGCCAACACAACGGGGAATTTAGTAAGTGCCCGTCATCCAACTGCAAGTAGTTTTGGCCATGCGGTTTCTTTACAGACCCTAAGAAACCGGGATATAATTTGGTATATGCCTAAAGTATCCGGAAACAGTTACGCGGAATTGAAGAAAGGCGTCGTTCTATCCGAATTGGGCGGATATGGAGATGGTCCATATTGCGCCTTACATGGTGCCGGCGCAGCGCTGGTGATGATGGGAACGTATATCGTTGATCCCGGTGACAAGGTTCCTTATGACCCAAAATTCGTTTTCAAACCCGACCGATCTGTTTATGCACCGTATCTTCGTGAACACGTCAAAGCCGCCCGTGCCGGTGGTAGCAAGGTGGGTGTCAGCGTCATCAGCATTGAGCTTAAACACACACTGAGTTTTCTTGCAGCCGCCCAGGAAGCGGGCGCCGATTACGCTTCTCTCTGCACGCATTCTGAGATGGAAATGTTCACCTGTGCCGGTCTTGGAGAAACGTTGTGTGAACCGGGTAATTCAAAGTCCCTCCGGCGTTGGGCAAAGGCGATAATGACCTCCATCATTATTCCGGTCATTTTTAAAATCGGACTTGGCGACCTACAGAACACCCTTACCGCAGTGGATACGCTCACGGAAGTTGGCGTGCCGATTGTCAGTGTTAATGTGGAAACTAACTCTCCGGGATCAACGGGATTAAAGGCAGTAAAGCAGTTTGCCGGGCATTGTGCGTGTCTGGTTGTCGGAGGCGGAATTAAGGATCTGGAGGGCGCCCGCCGCGTCTTGGAACAGGGCGCCGATGCGGTGGCAATTGGCACTGCGGCGATGAAAAACCCTTCTCTCTGCGGCGACATCCAAAAGCGCCTGAGAGAGTGAGACGGCCCAGCAACTTCATCCGGCACAAAACCCCTTTTGCCTCACTATTCAGCCGCAATTGGTTTTAACCTCAATACTTTGACCGTGACCCGGCAAGGTGCTAATATCTGGTCAAAGGCTGAATAGATATATGGAAAAGAAGGTGCGCATCAAAGCCGGAAAGATGGAAGCCCTGGCGCAACTAAACGAATCCGTAATCGCAGGATTTATCTGGAACGCCCTTCCCATCTGCGCGTCAGCTAACACCTGGGGTGATGAGGTCTACTTCGCCATACCGGTTGAGGCGGACCTGGCTGATCCCAGGGAGACGGTAAATCTTGGCGACCTCGGATACTGGTCGGAAGGCAGGTGTTTCTGCATCTTTTTCGGACCCACACCGGTCAGCGCCAAGGGTGAAATCAGGCCGGCCAGCAGTGTAGAGGTTATCGGAGCACTGCTTACCGACCCGCAGGAATTCAAGCAGGTGCATTCCGGTGAAAAGATTGTTTTGGAAAAGGTAAAAAATAACACTACCCAAAACAACAGTCCGGACCGAAACCAACCCGCAAACTTGAAATGAGCCAATTTGTCCAAAAATATCTGACGGTATATACCGGTTTTGTCGGATACCCATACCACCGCCGAAGGTTGGATAAATCGTCTATATTCTTTTTCTAAAGACGTTTCTTATCAGGAACCATCTTCAAAAAAGGCGTGGTGGAAGTTTTTGAAAAATCAGCCAAAGACGGGAGTGAAATAAGAAAAGTTGTTATTCCTGTAAGATTCTCGGATTTTACGGACGGATATAAGCAATATACCGTACCCTTCATTTATGCCCTAACCGTTTATTATTTTAGTGTCGGTTTCCTCTGAGAAATTGACCCTGGAACGCAGAAAGAAGTAAAATCTGGAAAACAGAAAATGCATTTTTAACCCTTTTCTCATCGTTGGCGGTATGATGATTTGACAAAGTATCGGGCTAAATAAAAAATTTCCTTTTGATGGGCAAGCGGAGGATGTCAAATGGAAAAAATTTATTTTGAGATATTTGAATCATTGCCCAGACAGGGGCCGGGTGACGAAAAATCAACGGCTAAAGCGTTTCAAAAACTCGCTAGCTTACCCCCGCATCCTGAAATACTGGATGTGGGATGCGGAACCGGCAGTCAAACGATTACGCTGGCAAAATTGACGCCAGGTAAAATTACCGCCCTGGACAATCATGTCCCGTTTATTGATACGCTCAAACGTAATACCCGCCGGTCCGGTTACGCGGACAAAATAGATTGTGTTATCGGTAATATGAACTCAATGAATTTTATGGAAGAAAGTTTTGATGTAATATGGTCTGAAGGGGCAGTTTATATCATGGGATTTGAAAACGCACTTAAATCCTGGAAAAGACTGCTGCGTTCCAAAGGATATCTGATAATCAGCGAACTGGTATGGTTTAAAAAAGAAGTACCGCAGCGAATAAGGGATTATTTTAGCAGGGAATATCCGGATATGAAATATTACAAATGTATTTATCCCATCGTAGAATCGGCCGGATATAAAATGATTGGTTATTTTCCGTTGCCGGCCAAGTCGTGGTGGACGGATTATTATACTCCGGCCGAGAAAAAAATAACCGAGATGGAGCGTAAATATTGGGACGACAAGAAGGCACAGGCTCTGTTTGATTCGTTTCGATTGGAAATGGAGATGCATAAAAAATACTCGGAATATTACGGTTATGGCTTTTATGCTATGCGAAAAAAGTAAATAATGATAAAAATTAAGGATGGGTGAATCAGATAAACGAAAATTGGTGCCGTACGAGACGGTTTCACCAGGTTTTGAGGCGATATACACCGGGGAAAAATCCGACAGGCCAATTGAGTCCAATAATTGGCCCATTTCGCGATTTACCGACAAAAATAGCAACGTGATTGAAAAATGGTCGGTCTGGACATGGCGGAGCGACCCGGCTAAGTGGGACGAGGAGATTCGCTGTCTAAACGCTCTTCAGGAACGGCTGGGCCATTTGGATGATGATACGCGACAGGTTCGCGCTCAAATAGGCAGTCTGGTCTTATGTGAGTCGGGAATTCCGACAACGGTTGACGATATTCTGATGGCCATAGGCCGCGCTCGGTTTCTCGAGCCGCCGCTGCATAACGGCTGCTGGTGCGGCGGCATGTGGTGGGAAAACCGGGTAACACAACATGGTCAGGAAAAAGCCATGGCCGCAATCGAGCAGATCATTCTGGGTTACCTGGCAGCCGCAGAATCCAAATCGTTGATTGAACGCTTCCCGGATGCCGAAGGTTTTATCCGGCGTACCTACGGTTGGCTGCCCTTAAGCGCAGAGTTATCGGAAATACAGCGTCTGATGATTAGGCGGATGCTATTGCCGTTTGAGTTCTTTACCAAGCGAAACGCAGACTGCGGCGCAGTTAACCACAACTGCTTTGAAGATGGCGGACGTGGTTCGCAACTGGACGGCGAGATATCCAGACTCGCTGGTTTGCCCAAAATCTACCCCGATTACAAACCAGAATTCTACGAGAACCTGCAAACGGTCGGTGACCCGCGTAAAAAAGATTTATATCGAGTCTGCGGTGCAATTGCTCATGGCTTGCATGGTCTTTCTCATTGTCACCACAGCATGTTCCGCTGGATTGAACGCTGGGTTCACGACATCGGTACGCTTTCCCCGGGTATTCCGGAGCGGATCGCGGGAACGGAGCGTCGGCGATTGGCGGAACTTCTGTTCGGCTATACGCTGGGACTGGATAAATGGCTCCTTGGACGGTCCATGCCGTTCCTGTTGATGGATTTGTCCTATGCGGATATTGGCTTTAATCCGAAAAACGAAATCCTTCGGGTGTACGCTTATTTGGGACATGAGCGTACGGCCGTGAAGGAGTGGCTTGTAGCGTGTCTCTGGAAGAGTCTTTCGGGGGTTGGCAATCCCCGTGGGTGGGTAATTCAGAAAGACATAGCCGATCGTGCAGGGAAATTGGGTATTAACACCCGAGGATGGATCGATTCAGAATTTAAGAAAATATAAGTAACCACATTGTAATCTACCCGTCAAAAAGAAATATCTTTACGAAATCAAAGAATTAGATATTGAAAAATATAAGAAAAGCAGACTTGAAGCCGGAGTGAAACATGCTACGGTCAACAGAGAGCTTAATTTCCTTAGAGGTATTTTGAATAAGGCTAAGGCGTGGGGTATAATTAAGACGGGGATTCCCAAGGTAAAGGTATTCAAGGTGGACAATACCAGGGTGCGCTACCTGGAAGAACTTGAAGCCCAGAAGTTGATACAGGCCTGCGAAGAACCTTTGAAGTCGGTTGTCCTGTTGGCTCTCAACTTGGAACTTAGACGGAGCGAGTTACTCAATCTTAGGTGGCAGGATATCAATTTTACCGAACCTTTATCACCTCCATGATTTGAGGCACACCTTCGCGTCCTGGTTGGTAATGAGCGGCGTTGACCTGAAAACCGTCGGCGAGCTTCTTGGTCACCAGAGTTATCAGATGACCCTTAAGTACGCTCACCTCTCCCCGGAACACCGGCAATACGCTGTGGACATTCTGGCCAGGAAGACCGGGAACCCGGGTGACAGAGGGATTCCATATGGCACAAATCTGGCACGAGAGGTAAGAACGTCGGTTCTTGAAAACTCGGAAACCGTTGTCGCACAATAGTCGGGCGGTTGGCTCAGCTGGTGAGAGCGCTACCTTCACACGGTAGAGGTCACAGGTTCGAATCCTGTACCGCCCACCGGTATGCATCTTGGGTGCAGGATTCGAAGGGAGCGAAGTCAGGCGTTGCGACTGATTAAGGAGCAATGCCAGCGGGTGGCCGAGTGGAGGCGCAGTGAAGCCGAGACCGCCGAATCCTGTACCGCCCATCATACCCCACCATTATTTTTTATAACCCCAATTCCAAAATGAACCGGATACAGGCGCTTTATGCGGAACTGAAAGAGAGATACGGAAAACCGCAGGGCCAGTGGAGTTTGTGGTGCAAGCGGCCCAAGACGCTTAAAGAGAAAGAATTGATAGTGATAGAGGCGATTCTGACCCAGCGGGCAAACTGGAAGAACGTCCAGTTAGCGGTGGCCCACCTTAAAGAAGCAGATTGCCTCGGCCTGCAAAACATTTTGGCAACGGAAGACCGAAAACTTGCCCGGTTGGTAAGACCTTCCGGATTTTACCGTCAGAAAGCGGAACGACTGAAGATATTGGCCCGTTTCTTTTTGGAAAACTGCGGAGGAATCGGCCTTGCTTCTGAAATTCCGTTAGATGAACTGCGTTCCAGGCTGCTGGCGCTTAAAGGCGTTGGCCCGGAGACCGCCGACGATATCCTCCTCTACGGCCTGGAGAAACCGGTCTTTGTCGTTGACGAATATACCAGGCGCCTGGCCCGGGACCTAAACCTGGCCCGGGTTCTTTCCTATCAGCCCCTCCAGGAATTATTTGAGAAAAATTTAAAGAAGGACTATCGCTCCTACCAGGACTTTCACGCTTTAATCGTAATTAATGGTAAAATTATAAAGTGAAGGTACTAATCGCCGGCGGCGCCGGATTTATCGGCAGTTATCTCTGTGAGCATTACTACGAGCAGGATGTAGAGGTAATCTGCTTGGATAATCTTATTACCGGCTCAAGGGAGAATATCGCCTCTCTTCTGAACCGGACAAATTTCACGTTTCTGGAGGCGGATATTTCCCGGTCCCTTCCTGAACTGCCAAAGGGAATTGATCTCATCTTCAACTTGGCGTCGCCGGCCAGCCCGGTGGATTATTATCGTTATCCCCTGGAGACTTTGCGGGTCGGGTCAATTGGTACGGAAAATCTGCTGGAACTGGCCCGGAAGGAAGACGCGTCTTTTTTTCTGGCCTCTACCAGCGAAGTTTACGGAGACCCGAAGGTCCACCCCCAAAAGGAAGATTACTGGGGAAACGTCAATCCAAACGGGCCGCGCAGCGTATACGACGAGAGCAAACGTTACGCCGAGGCAATTACCGCGGCTTACCGCCGCAAGTACGGTCTAAAGACCGCAACCAGCCGTATTTTCAATACCTATGGTCCCCGGCTGCGGCCGGCTGACGGCCGGGTAGTTTCCAATTTTATTTCCCAGGCACTGGCCGGTATGCCGGTTACCGTTTACGGCGACGGAGGTCAGACGCGCAGTCTCTGTTATGTTTCCGACCTGGTATCCGGTCTGGTGCGGCTTGCCGGAAAGGCAAATGCTGTTGATAACATAGTTTTAAACCTGGGCAATGCCCGTGAAATTACGATTTTAGAGTTGGCAAAGACAGTAATTTCTCTGTGCCGGTCCCGGAGCGAAATTGTTTTTCAGCCCCTGCCGGACGATGACCCGGCCCGCCGCTGTCCGGATATTTCCCGGGCTAAAGCCGTTTTGGGTTGGGAACCGCTGGTCTCGCTGGAAGAGGGATTGAAGAAGACGATTGGTTGGTTTGAGGGAGGGGCTAAATAATGGAGCAGTTTGACCTGGCAATACTGGGCGCCGGACCCGGCGGATACGTAGCCGCCATCCGCGCCGCTCAACTGGGACTAAAGACCGTTTTAATTGAAAGAGACCTGGTCGGCGGTACCTGTTTAAACTGGGGGTGCATTCCGACCAAATGCTGGGCCGATATCGCCCACACCATCGAAAAGGCGAAAAAGGCATCCGGTCAGGGAGTTCTTTTCGGCCAACCCCAGGTTGACATTAACCAGCTGGTCGGCTGGAAGAACAAGGTGGTGGCTAACCTGCGCACCGGTATCGGATACCTGTTGAAGAGCCACGGCGTAAATCTGGTTATGTCCGAAGGCGCATTGACTCCGGACGGCTCAATCAAGACAAAGGATGCGGAAATAAAAGCGCAGACGGTTATTCTGGCAACCGGTTCCAGTCCTGCCCGGCCCAGGTTCTTCCCGTTTGCTGACGGACGGTATATTACTTCGGACGAGATAATCAACCTCCAGAAACTACCGGCCAGCCTGGCGGTGGTCGGCGGCGGCGCCATCGGCTGCGAATTTGCTTCTATCTTTACGGCTCTCGGCGTAAAAGTATCCCTCTATGAAATGCTGCCCCGTCTTTTGCCGCTGGAGGATTCGGAAATCGGTGTTACGATGGAGCGTATCTTTAAGAAGCGCGGGGTAGAGGTAGTTGTCGGCCGGGCTGCGGAAAGGCCGGAACTGGAAAAAGCGGAATTGATACTGGTGGCTATCGGCCGCCAGCCAAATACCGCGGGTATCGGTCTGGAAGAGGCCGGAGTTGCCACGGACCAGAAAGGGTTTGTTATCACCGACGATTCCCTGCGGACCAGCATTAAGAACATCTTTGCTATCGGTGATATTTCCGGTAAGGGACAGCTTGCCTATCTGGCCAGCGAGCACGGCGTCTCCATCGTAGAACAATTGGCCGGGCACGACCACCCGGTCCAGGACCGGTTTATGCCTTCCTGTATTTTTACGATACCGGAAGTAGGCACTTTTGGTTTGAAGGAAGACGACATCAAGGACCGGAAAGCCGATTACAGGATAGGCAAATTTCCGTTTACCGCTTTAGGCAAGGCACACTGCATCAATGAGACAGATGGGTTTGTTAAAATTATCGCGGAAAAGGAGACCGGGCTGGTTGCCGGTTGCCAGATTATCGGTCCCAATGCCACAGACCTGGTTCATGTTGTCAGCACCGCGGCAGCCGCCGAGGCAACCATAGAGACGATTACCGGAACTATTTTCGGTCATCCCACTCTGGCCGAGAGCGTGAAAGAGGCCGCGGAAGCCTGTCTGGGCCGCGCCATTCATCTGCCGAAAGCCGCAAAATAAGGTGTAGCAGCCGAAAATACAGGTAACCGTTATCTGACGTTGACAGGAAATATTTGGAGTGGTAAGATAAGTACATGCAGAGAATAAGCGGTAGATTATTTCCGGTGGTCTGTTTAATAGGCCTTATAACCGTTACCGGAGTTGGGATGGTTAACGCCGCGGATGTTGCCCCGGAAGAGAACTCTGCGCTGTTGGAAAATTGCGGCTCCGATTCTGTTGTGAGCGATACGCAGATGGCCATTATCACCACAAGTCTCCCGGCCGGTGCTGCCGGAACCGCTTACAGCCAGAAGGTCCAAGCGAGCGGCGGTATTGCCCCGTACAGTTGGAGTATTTCAGCCGGTTCCCTGCCGGCCGGTCTTTCCCTTAATGCAAGCACCGGCGCAATTACCGGCACACTGAAAATTGCCGGTGCCAGCAGATTCACCGTCCGGGTCACCGACAGCCAGAACCCGGCTGAAAACGTTACCAAAACATTATCCGTTGCGGTTAACCCGCCTGTCTTGGGCATCATCACCGCAAGTTTTCCTGACGGTGCGGTCAGGGTTGCTTACAGCCAGAGGCTTCAGGCAACCGGCGGGTTTTTTCCGTACAGTTGGAGTATTTCAGCCGGTTCCCTGCCGGCCGGTCTTTCCCTTAATGCAAGCACCGGCGCAATTACCGGCACGCCGAAAACGACCGGTACCAGTAAATTCACCGTCCGGGTCACCGACAGCCAGAACCCGGCTGTCAGTGTTACCGCGAATTTATCCATTAAGATTGAGCCATCTGTTTTACCCAAGATGTGGTTCTCGCCCATTTAGTAAACTTTTACTGACGGTTTATTTTTTCGATGGGTTGTGTATTGGGGCACGCTATTTTTTGTTGTACTCTTGGTGTTGCCCATTGAACCGCATTGGTGATAACTTTCATCACGCTGGCGTCGTAATAAACAGGGTACGTTTCGTGGCCGGGCCGGAAATAGAAGATGCGGCCGTGGCCCCGCTCATAACAACAGCCGCTGCGGAAGACCTCCCCGCCTTCAAACCAGGAAATGAAGACCAGTTTATCCGGCGTTGGGATATCAAAACGTTCCCCGTACATTTCCTCGTGCGGCAGTTCAAAGCAGTCGCCGATATCCTCGGTCACCGGGTGGCCGGGTTCCACGTTCCACAGCCGTTCTTTCTCGCCAACTTCGCGCCAGCGCAGGTTGCAGGTGGTGCCCATCAGCCGCTTGAATATTTTAGAGTGGTGGCCGGAATGTAGAACGATCAGGCCCATGCCTTCCAGCACCCGTTCCTGAACCCGGATGACTATCTCCTCGGAAACTTCGGCATGAGCTATATGTCCCCACCAGATTAAAACGTCGGTGCCGGCAAGCTTCTCCCGGGTCAGACCGTGTTCCGGCTGGTCAAGGAACGCAGTCCCGGCTACGATTCCCGCCTGCTTGTTCAGGTGGGCCGCGATGACCGCGTGCATTCCTTCCGGATAAATCTTTTTGACAGCTTCATCACTTTTTTCGTGCCGAAATTCATTCCAAACCGTTACCTTAATCTTCCTTTCCATATTTTTTAACTCCCTCCCTGTGTAGTGATTTCCGGTTTTCTGCCGGGAACAGAACCTACAAACGGTTTTCAAGCCTTACGAGATCAACGCCGTGTAGCAACATCCACTCTCTAGACAACTTAGATACTTTTAATTCAAGGTGGTATTCCCCCGCACATTTAAAGTCAACCATTCCCATGTTCGTGACTAATGATTTCTTGTACCAATCCAACGATGGTTTGCTGCGGCCGTTATCCACAAGCAAACGGCTCAGGCGTTTCCCGGCGCACGACACAACAACATGGCTGCCGGCGAGATCTTTCCAGTGTTCTCGCCAACATGCGGGAACAGCAGTAATCACATTTACGCTGTACCGGCCGGGGCGGACCACCTTAAATGTCCATTCAACCCACGAACGAGTGCTGTTCCACCATGTATTTCCGTATGGCATAATACGTATCGGATGTAAATCAACAAAAGTAGGGACCTCCGGTTGATTATGGACTCCGGCCAAATGAATCGGCAGACTGATGGTGCCGTTGGACTGGGGCAATATATCCTGCTCAACTTTGGCTGACCCTTCAATAGTGACGGCAACAACAGAGATTGGTTTCCCCGGCGCGTTGCACGGTAAGGTAACGCTTAATAAATTATAACCGCTCACCGGATCACGGGATTGCTCAAAAGAAAGTTTTTGTCCGGGATTCTTTAGCAGATGCACGTTGCGGACGCGATTGTGTAAGCCATATAGATTCAACCGTTGCCCCGGCCATTCGGCAACCAAAAGGTATAACTTGCCCGGCTTTTGAGTTATATCGCCCCAGTCGAATTCATAAGGATATGGGCTGCCCGCAGTGCCGTATACCGCCTCGTCGTTTTCCTTGAGCCAATTACCCATTTGTTCAAGCCGGTCAACGCTTTGGGCCGGAATTGCCCCCTCGGCAGTCGGTCCGACATTCAACAGATAATTCATGCCCCTGCCGGCTAAACGCGTCAAGGTCCGCAAGAGTGCCGACACCGGTTTCCAGTTTTGGTCGTATTTCTTATACCCCCACGTATCATTAATGGTAGCCGGGGTTTCCCAGTTGCCTTCTATATCGCCGAACGGAACCCAGTTATCGCCCAAACTTGCATAATCGCCAATATTGTTGCCGATGCGGCTGTTGATCAGGCACTTTGGTTGCAGACTATACACTAATTTTTCAAGGTCTTTGCTCTGGGCCGGCGAGATAAAAGCCGGGGTATCAAACCAAATCAAGGCAACTTCGCCATAGTTAGTCAACAACTCACGCAACTGCGGTTTTACCTTCCGTTCAAGATATTCCGCAAATCCGGTCGCATCGCCTTCCGGCCGATGCGACATGGTGTGGGCGGCGTGCGGTTCATGCCAATCCTGAGATTGAGAATAGTAAAAACCGAGCCTGATGCCCGCTTTTTTACATGCATTGGCCAAATCAGCCAATACATCGTGTTGGTAAGGGGTGGCATCAACAATATTATAGGGGTCGCAATAGGACTTAAACATGGCGAAACCATCGTGGTGCTTGGCGGTAATAACCATATATTTCATGCCGGCGTTTTTAGCTATTTTGACCCATTCATCGGCGTTGAACTTGACCGGGTTAAATTTTCTGGTTAAGGCCGTGTATTCATCTGCCGGGATTTTGGCGTTAAACATAATCCATTCGCCAAGGCCTGGGATGCGCTTGTTTTCCCAGACACCGGCCGGAACAGCGTATACGCCCCAATGAATAAACATCCCAAATCTGTCTTGTTGCCACCATTTCGTTTTTTTCATCGAATACGTTCCTTTCTGGTTATTTAATAAACAGTAATTACCCGGAATACAAAAAGCAGGCAGTTGATATTCTGGCCCTAAAAACGGTAAAATTAGGGTTGGGAAAAAGCATCAAACACGACACAAATCTGGCACAAGCGGGAAAACCAGTAATTGCAGAAATCGTGCCAGCGTACGCCAATTAATCATTTAGCCACCTTAGCTCAGTGGTAGAGCAGGGCATTCGTAATGCTCAGGTCCGCGGTTCAAATCCGCGAGGTGGCTCTGCGCACCATATTATAACATTTTCAGCCATCCGTTTTTGAATAATTTCCAGCGGAACCCCTGCCGTAATCATCTGTGAAGCCCGCGTATGCCGCGAAAACAGAATTTCTGTGTGTCTGATTTCTTAAGAGCATATTGTTTTTGTTGCGTTTCTCATTTTTTTAATTTGATATACGTCCAGTCGCCCGGATCAAGAAACACGTTTAAAACAGTCTTTCCTTGCGATACCCTGGCCGGGACCGGCATGCAGCCGGGCACAACCACGTCTAATGCCGAAGCGTACCGGCCGTCAACCGTCACGGTTGTGGACAGGGGTTTCTCCACGTTCAGGTTGCACAGCGCCAGGTGTTTTTCCCCGTCTTTCCCTTCGCGGACAAGTATTTTCAAATCCGCGTCCGGAGAGACTGCGGTCCTTTTTGTTTTTTGCCCTAAAAATTCAGTTAAAGCATTCTTGACCGCCGGAGACTGCAAAGACACGTACAAAGACTTATTCAGGTAGGCCACCATTCCCTTCCCGACATCTTTTATCAGCAGCGCCGGGTCTTTTGACAGGTTTTCACCGGTCGTGAAATCCCAGTCTTCGCTTCCGGTTCTGGTGTATTTGGGGAAGAGTGTTTTGAAGAGGGATTTGTCCGCGGTTAAATCAAATCCGAATTCGTTCGTAAGGCCAAACGGCCCGACCGCAATCAGCGTGCCGCCTTTTTCCACCCATTGCTTGATTGTCCGGGAAAACTCTTCGGTCAGGTAAACGGCGTAGGGCAGGATGACAACCTGATAATCATCCAGCGATGCCATCTTGTCCAGGACCATCTCTTCGAAGATATAATCATGACTGTAGTTTTGCGGGTCTAATAAGAAGTTGTGGCTGTCCAGCATCCC
This sequence comes from Candidatus Omnitrophota bacterium, assembly GCA_043826355.1. GTDB lineage: Bacteria > Ratteibacteria > UBA8468 > MWAK01 > MWAK01 > JAHJUB01. Next base: position 2,200 of record JBDRQI010000022.1, on the reverse strand, counting down.
CTTGACGGCCGGGTTATCAAACGGGGAGCGCCCCATACTGGCCAGGTTGAAGATGGTGGAGCAGGGGCTGATTACCGCAATCTTCGGCTGCTCCGGCGCGCTTTCCAGCAGCGCTTTTTCGATAAAGCGGCCCCGGGCGTACATCGGGGCGTATTCCGTCGTGCTCCAGCGGAAGATTGTCTGGTCGTAATCAAGATTGCAGAATCCGCCGCCGTAGCCGATGATGTAAGATACGGAATTACCCGAATGAGAATTCCACCAGACAGAATAGCGTATATCCCGCAGGAACAGGGTAAAGAAGAACTTGCTGATTTCCCGCTTGGCAAGCCGTTCATCCTTCAGGTGCGGCAGGGTGTACATCTCTACGTAATTTTCATTATACGCTAAAACTTTTCCGAATTTCCGGGAAAGCGTGTTCAGCAAGACCCACATGGCCTCTTCTGATGCCGGGTTCGAATGGTAGGAATAGATATCGGCCGTATTTTCCTTGAAAGCCAAATACTGGCTCCCCCCGAGCAGTGTAACCGAAGGGTCGTTCATGACCGGAATCTCCGGGGCGCCCTCTTTCAGGAACGACCGTAATTTCCCCAAATAGCGGGCGTGGTTTACCCGCTGCCAGCGCTCGAATTCATAAGTCAGTCCGGATACCATCTTGGGCGGTTGGATAAATTTATCTTCCGGCGGCTCGATGTTTTCGAATGAAGCATAGGTCGATTTCCACTGTGCGTTCAATCCGGCAATGGAACTGTATCTTTCCTTCAGATAGTCGCGGAACGCTTTCTTGCCGGTCGTATTATAACCAAGGCTGCGAAATACTTCTTGATTGTTCAGCATGCACCGGAAATATTCGCTGTTTTCCCAGCCGGTTATAAAAAAATCGGTCATCTTGTAGGCGGAGGCGTGCGCGGACAGGTTTTTCAGATAATCCCGGTTAAACTCCATCACCTCCGGATTGTTCGGATTAACGCCGGTGTAGATAGAATAAGCGGGCCAATCATTCATTCGAAATCCGGTCAATCCGTCTCTGCTTTGCAGCAAAATATCGCTGTCCGTTTTGATTTTATCAATCAACCAGGGAGGCATCAACATCCAACAATTATGTGTTCCGTAGACCACGCTGTATTGGGTATTAACTCCGTAATCTTTTTTGGCAACTTTATAAGTATCGTCCATGAATTGAAAAGCATATTTGCCCGGTGCTACCAGCTCTGCTGTCTTTGAGCTCATATTGATGGAGCTGTTTTCAATTGAGTCGAATTCACCAAGAAGCCGGTTTAATTCATAATACCGGAATCCCTGACCGTTTAATGAGTATCTTAATCGCTCGTTTGCGCCGTCTCGGTTGATTCTTTTTTCAGAAGCAGGCAGCGCCAGAGAAAGATTGTTCCAGGGAGAGGTTTTTTGCAGGGTGTCTTGTATCAGCGCCAGAGTATGGTCGGACTTTTCTCCCAGCTCCGTGATTTTGGCGAGAATGTCATTAATCTTTGTATCCAGACCGGCCAGTTTTTCTTTATTCCAGTCCTGGTCAAAGGCCTCGCCGTAGGCCTGGTAGGCGGTATTCAGGGCAATGTCGATAATTTCAGACCGGGTTTTGAAATCCTGCTCGGTCTTCAGCAGGTCCAAGGTTGATTTTTGTCCGCTTGTTCCGTTAATGGCCTTGTAGTATGCCCCGGTCTTGCGGACTTGTTCAAGCTTATCGTCCAGATTGGATTTGGCAACCAGCGCGCGGTTGACGGACATCGCCGCCTGGTAGAACTCCGGGTAGGATGACTTGGCATCGGGAATCGGCCAGAGGCTCCAGCGCTGGGATGCTCCCCGGACGCCCCATTTGGCATGTTTATCCACCTTGATTGACATCGGGTCGTAGGTCCATAAATCCGACTTTTTCTCGCCCTGGTCGCTGGCAATCTCATAGCCGGGAACTTCCGGCCGGCGCATCAGCGGGTCTTCCTCTGCCATGACTTTCCAGTAATCGATGTTGGCGATAATTTCTGACTTGCTGTAAAAGACCAGTTTTCCGAACCGTTCCCGCTGGGTAAAACCGCCCAACGATGCCCAAGTTGAAAGCTCGGTGGGCGAGACCGCGTAACGCTCCCTTCCCACGTTAAAACCCCAGCGCCGGTTATCTTCCGGGTAGGAGGATTTCAAATCGGAAAACGGGATTGCCAGCTCTATGGTCCAGTATAGTTCTGCCCGTTTT